>CAJTQX010000015.1:533-56949 GCA_910578425.1 uncultured Anaerotignum sp. | reverse complement strand
CCCCCCAGTTTTGGGTACTTTTGCGACAAAAGTACCTCCCCGAAGGGAAACTTCAACGGAAAGGGAGCACCCTATTCGCAGAGTTTGCACAAAGTAATTGTATCAAGAAACAGATTCCTGGCATTATAAAATCTTCGTTAGGACACTCTTCCCTTTTCAAAGGGCTTGCAGGGTTCGGGACAGCGTCCCGAGGTATTCCCGCCTTTCACCAATCAAAAAACCCGTTCGCCATAACAGGACGAACGGGTTCGCGGTACCACCTGATTTGACGGCATGAGCCGCCCACTTATTCACACCACAAGCATGGCGCAGTCCCTTAACGCGGGCAACGGCAACGCCTACTGGGAAAACCGTTCGGGCTGCCACTCCGGAGTGATCTTCTGTACCCTGCCAACGCCGGGATTTCACCAGTTCCCGACTCTCTGCCGCCGGACTGGGGCACATACTCTCTCCATCTTCGTGTTTTTCTGCCTATATACGAATGTATTATACATTGTGACTAAAAACTTGTAAAGCCTTTTTTGCAGTTTTTTCAGAAAAATTATGGGTATCCTGTATACATGGAAACTGTATCCAAAAAAACCGTTCTTCGGGGGCAAATATTTCCGGCGTCATACATTCCGGAACCAGTATACCCCGTCCTTTTCTTCCCGCCGCGCTTTCCCTGCAAAATAAAGATACTGTAAATGAGAAATTGCTTCGCCTGTCGCAAACCATTTCTGCGGCGCGGGAAATTCCTCCCACGTGCGGCAGCTAATGTCCCAGCTCATTTCAGGCGCGACCATATACGCCGTTTTCCAACTGTCCCCCAGTATTTTCTGCACCTCCGCCAGCCGCGCTTCGTGGTGGGCGCAAAGCTCCTGTATGCGGGCGTTCATATCGGTAATTTCCGTACCATGCGCCGCCAGAAGCAGCCGCACGTCCATCTGCCCCACCTTCGCAAGGCTTTCCAGATAATCCCGCAGAGGGTTTTTCGCGCAAAGCTCAATGCAGATGTTGGGCGAAATCGTGCCAAGAATCAGATCGCCGCCAAACAATATTTTCTTTTCTCTGTCATACAGGCACATGTGCCCCGGCGTATGTCCCGGCGCGGCAACTGCTTCCAGCCGGTAACCGCCGTATTCAAGGACATCGCCCTCTGCCACAATGGTGAATTTCACCAGCTCTCCGTTGCAGTATTTCCGCCCAGGGTGAATGTCCGTATTCCGCCCGAAATCCGCGCGCGGAAAGCCGAATTGAATGAACAGCTCGTCCAGCATGCTCCAATAGAGATTGCCTGAAGCGAAATTTATCAGTTCACCATCGGTTTCGCTGGCAAAAACGCGGCTCTGCTCCTTCGCGAATTTCGACACCAGCCCACAATGGTCAGAATGCAGATGCGTGATGAATAAATCCACCGCGTCAATGCCCAGTTCATCAAACGCGCTCTGCAACGCCTCCTCACACTCCGGTCTGTTGAACCCTGTGTCAATGAGCAGGCTCTTCTCCCCTTTAATGATATAGGCGTTCAACTCCCGCAGAGGGTTATGCGGCAGGGGTACGGTCTTTCTGTATATATTTTCCGCGATTTTTTTCAGCATAAATCCGTCCCGTCCTTTCATCGTGCAATGTTATCCCATTTGGCATATCCTACCATAAATCTGCGCGCGTTTCAACGCCATTCGTCACCGTAAGCAATGCCAGTTGGCGTATTGCCGCAGGCGTCTGTCCGGGCAAATGTGAAAAATAGATTCGATGCTGTTTCCAAAAAGGCCCGCCCGAAAGGCGGCTTGACTTAAGAAAACAAATTTTTCTTTTCTATTGATTTCTTAAGTCAAACGCCGACGGCTGTTGCCGAAGAAAATTTCTCCTAAAATGGAAATAGCCCTAAAAAATCTTGATTTTTTAGGCATTTCAAAAAGTGAAATTTTCTTATGGCAACGCCCATAAAGCCGCAAGCCTTTTCCAGCATACCGCCTACCTTCGCCTGACAAGGGCATACACGCTTTGTCAGACGAAAATATATCCATATATATACAAAACCAGGCCCTTTTTCTGCTCCGCACTTTAATCCCCATCCCTGCTATACGCGCTCAAGCTCAAAAGGATTTTCCGCAATCTCCTCCGGAGAGGCAATGTAAAGCTCATCAAGGAACCGGGTATAAAAACTGCCTGGCCCCTGCGCTTTGCTTTCTGCCCGCTTTCCAGCCAGGTTATAGACTGCCGATGCCGTAAGCGCGGCAATAAACGGCGATGCCGCAGCGGCATACACAGCCGCAACGCCGCCGAGGGAACAGCCGCAGCCTGTAACCCTTTCCATAAAATGTGAACCCCCATAAGAATAAGCAGCAATTTTTCCATCGGTGATCAGGTCTGTTTTTCCGGATACCGCCACAGCTCCATTGGTATGCCGGGCAAGTGCCGCCGCCGCCGGTTTTGCCATTTCAACAGAATCCCTGGAATCCACGCCCCGAACATTGGAGCAGTCCGCGCCGCCGTCCAGCCCCCAAAGCCCTGCCAGCGCAATGATTTCAGAAGCGTTTCCCCGGATAATGCTGGGTTTGTATTCCTGAAGCTGCCTGAGCAGGCTGCTCCTCATTTCCCCAATGCCTACGGCAACCGGATCTAATACCCAGGGCTTTCCCAGTCTATGGAGCATTGCCGCCGTTCTGGGTAGCGTTTCCGCATAAACCGGCAGCAGCGTCCCTACGTTGATGTATGCAGCCCCTCCCGCAGCCGCAAGGAACTCTCCTTCTTCCGGAAGGTAAACCATAGCGGCTGAACCGCCGACTGCCAACTGGGCATTCGCGACAAATTGAATCGTAACCGTATTCGTAACGGACCCCACCATCGGGTTTCCCGCCCTGACCCTTCTCACAGCTTCTGTCATTTGGCGTTTTACTTCTTCCTTTGTGTGCATTATTACTCACCCTTTCTGAAAATAAACGGGGTTCTCCGTTAAAGCCCTCTGCCCAAACACCTGCCCTTCCGCCGGCAAACAAAAACGCCTGCCAATCAGGCAAGCGTCATCAACCAGACTCCATTGCTTCCCTACGACAGTATTAACTGACAGGTTCAAAGGGTCAGGTTTTAACCTTCTCAACTTTTTGGGATAACACCCATGCAAGTCCCCCCGCAACAATATGAAACTGCTTTTAGCATACCATTTCCCTCTGATTTTGTCAAACCATTTTCCGCAAAACTGATCTGACAAAAGTGCTGCTGTATACAAAATCAGGCCATTTTTATATCCTCAACGTTCTGTGATTTTATTTGATTCAAGCAGACCTTTTTATTGTATCACAGGAGGTTTTACTTTTTCTGTTCACCGCTGTAAGCTTTTTGAGCCATGAGCATAGCCCATAGTTTTCAGCTCACAAAAAGACAGTCAGACATATCGCCTGACTGCCAGCAGGTTCTCATCTGTTATAATTGTCAAAGGCTGTGTCTTTCCTGCACAGCCATATATTCCGCCTTTTCCAGTGGCTCTGTTTCCATCGTGTCCAGGCCAAACCGCCGATATTCCAGTTGGTATGTTTCCGGGAAGATCGTGTTTTCCAGCGGGAGCGCAAACATGCAGAAGCGTTTCCTTTCCTTCGCCTGCACAAAATACACGCTGTCCCCCTCCTGCACCGCGCCAAAGGCGTAAAGCCCTTCATACCGTTTCCATGGCTCCGTCATCCGCACGCACGCCGCCTCGTCCGTTTCCCAGCCGGGCAGGAACAGAATGCCCAGCTCCGGGCTAAGGATATATGTTTTCCCGTTGTACACAAACGCGCAGGGTATCGGCTCCGCCAAACTAAACTGCGGATGTGCTTCTTTTATCCGCCGCCCAATCTCCTCCGCCTGCTCCGGCAGGATTTCTGTTTCCTGTTCCGCCGCCGCCCGAAGGCCAAACTCGTACCACAACAAACGAAAACCAATGGTTTCCCCCGCCAGATATGGGTACAGGCTCAGGAGAACCATAACGGCAGCCACCACACAAAACCACTTTACCCACCTTTCCATATAACCCCTCCTTTTGCTGCCGGAAAGCCTTGGACGTTGCCCAAACCCATCCATTTTCTTGAAAGAAAGTGGAACAAAGAACTTTATTTCCAGCCGCATTCCATGCGTCTGGGGATTCTGGCAACCAGATCCAGCGTCCCCCCTTCCCCACGCCCTGCGTGGGGAACAAAAGCTTTTGCCCCGCTTTTTTCAAAAAGCGGGCGGGGGGGGCGGCAGGGGGCGGAGCCCCCGCACTCTTTCCATCACTCCGTCTTGATCGCCGTCAGCGCGCTCAGGCGCATCGCCCTCTGCGCCGGAAGATAACCGGAGAGTATCCCGATACCTGTCGCGAACGCCACCGCACCCGCATACAGCCATATCGGAATAGAAGAAGTCATATTGCTGCCCTGCTGCATCGCCACAAGGTTTACAACCTGCGACACCCCGAAGCTGACCACAATCCCGACCAGCCCTCCGGCAAGTCCGATAAACGCCGCCTCCGTTAAAAACAGCAGCTTGATATCCCGCAGGGACGCGCCGATTACCTTCATGATGCCGATTTCCCGCGTCCGCTCATAAATCGCCATAACCATAGTATTCGTAATACTGATTGCAGCCACGACCATGGAAATCGCCCCAATCGCGCCCAGCACGATGCGGAGCATTTTCGTAGTTTCCTTCATCGCCTCAAGCTGGTCTGTCAGGCTGCTCGCACGGAAACCCATATCCTTGATCTGCTGCTGCACAGCCTGCACATTGTCCATTTTGTCCACCTTCACCCGTACCTCGTCAAATTCCTTTGTCTGGTTCCGGTTCGATGATGAGGAGCTTCCGCCATATTTCGACTTTTCCCAGTCGTCCCTTGCCTTTTGTATCTTTTCCAGTTCCTTGATGGGCATGATAACCCAATAGCTGTCATTCCCCTCCGCGGAAAGCGTGCCGACGACCTCCATTTTAGTCGCTTTTATCTTTTTGTCCGCATAGCGCGAACCATAGTTCCAGTCATAGCTGACGTCAATCTTTTTATCCAGAATCTCCACCTGCGGCGGCTCGCTGGTATACCGCATTTCCCAGCTCAGCTTAGGGTCGTAAAATTCCACGCCCCCGCCGACAACAATCGCCCTGCTGTCCTCCGCATTCAGCGCGCGCCCCTCCTCGACCTTGTAGCCAAGAGCCTCCATCGCGGCAGGGTCAATGCCCATGATATTCGCGTCCGCAACATACTTTCCCGCGCCAAGCATAAAGTAGCTTGTTTTTACCGGAGAAGCCGCCTCCACATGCTCCATCTGCTTAAATGTCTCCACCGCCTTGTTATCCAGCGGGTCCTGCTTTTTTTCCTGCTTCATCCTGCCGCTTTCCTCATCATAGCTCATGCCGCCGCTGGGCGAAACGTCTATGACCTGCAAGCTGCCCCAGCCTTCCAGTTGTCTGGCAAAGCTCTCATTCATGCCGATGCCTATGGAAATCATCACAACAATGGACGCTGTGCCGATTACCACGCCCAGCACCGTCAGGACTGTCCGCAACTTGCGCTTGAGCAGGTTGCGCACAGCCATGCTGATCAAATCCTTTGTGTTCATAAGGGCATCCCCTCTTTATCATCCTCTGCGTTTTCCGCTTCGTCGTCAAAATCATCATCATCGAAATCGTCGTCATCATCTTCCATGTCATCGCTGTTCATGCTTTCCGCGTTGCGCTTCGGCTCTTCCTTCTGCTTCTTCATGAAGAACGCCAGCCCCGCGCCCAGAATAACCAGGATACCGATGTATTTCGCAACCTGCCCCATATCCAGCGGCGGGTTTTCCGGCTCGCCTTCCATATCCTCCGGCATCATAGGCTCCATGGCGTTAAGCACCAGTTCCCGCCGCTCCTCAATCTTTTCCCCGCTGGGGTCTTCATAGGAAACAATGATTGCAACTGGTGTTTCGCCAGGCTGCATCGCGGAAAACGTCGTTTCAAAATATTCGCTGTTGCCTGACTCCATATTGCCGATGTATGTACTCTTGTTCTGACAGTCCACATCACCCTCGACCTTTACCATCACATTGTTCAGCGTAACCTTGCCTGTATTATAGTAGCTGAAGGATACGGAAACAGGCTCAAAAACCTCCACCATATCAGGTATGGTAAATTCGTCAATCTGCAACTGCGTCACCTGCTTGACGTTGATGCCCAGAAGCTCCTTCCCTGTAAATTCCTTGCCGTTCCCATCTTCATATTCAAAGTTGACCGTCAGCGTATATGTCTTTGGCTGCGCGTCCGGCACAACATAAAGCCGCAGAGATTTGTCCACAGTGCTTTTCGGCCCGATGGAATCGAAATAAAACGTATTGCTGCTGTTGACCGGCGTAAAAATATTGCCGGATTTCTCCGTTTCAGAAGAAGTTTCCTCCGCCAGCGTCAGGAACATCTTGATATTTTTGACCGCCTTTTCCCTGTGTGTATTCATGAGCGTCATTGTGAGATCAAACTCATCGCCCGCCATCACAATAAGCGGGTCGCTGACGTAATTGCTGACAATGATTTTGGGCTTGCTCTCGTTCTCATCGTCTTTATCCGGATTGCTCACATTTACACCCGCATATTGCTTAAAGGAGGTTGTTGCCGAGCCGCCGGAAGTGTATTCCACGGTAAATTGTATCGCATAATTCTGCGAAGTGGACGAGGATGTCCCCGCGAATTGGAAGGAGAACGGCACGCTCGCGCCGGGCGCAAGCTCCTTAACCGTTTTCCGGCTGGCGGATTTCGGTACGACTGCCGTTGCGTCCACTGCCTCCGCCGTTACGGAAATGCTCTTTGCCGTTGTTTCGCCCGCGTTATATAAATCAAAGGATACCGTAAAGTTCTGGTTGACGCCATATGTGCCGCCGGGTTCTTTCATATTGCGGATTTCCAAATCCGCCTTTTTCCCTGCCACGCCGCCGACATTGACATAAAACTGCTGTGTTTTTTCAAACGCCTTGCCAAATTCATCCTGATATTTCAGCTTGATGGAAACGGGATAATTCCCTGCCGCCATATCCGCGCTGGCTGCCAGCGGGAAGCGGAACGCCGTTTCTCCGCCAACGGGAATCTGCGCCACCATTTTGCTGCTGAAACCGGAAACAAGGCTGATACCCTCCGCCGAAAGATTATCGAGGGAAAGCTCTACCTGGTGCATGTCCTGCGTGCCGCGGTTCACAACGCGCCCGCTCAGCTCCGCCGTTTCGCCGGGGGAAAGGCTGTCCGGAACAAGCGTCATATTATCCAGAAGGAAGTCCGGTTCGCGCCCATAGCCCTTCACTTTCAGGTAAATCGTGCCGCTGCCGCTGTAATAGCTGCCGCTGCTGCCATTATAAGAAAAATTCAGCGTAACGGGATAGTTGGATTCTTCCACAATATCGTCCATCGTTACCGTCAGCTTCAGCTCCTTATAGCCGTTCACGCCAATGTCGCCGACATTGCCGCCGCCCGCAAGGCTCAGTTTATAGGGTATAATACCTGCCGCACCTTTTGCCTGTACGCTGACGTTTTCCGCTGTTCCCGCGCCGGTATTTTTCAGTTGTATGCTTAAGCGTGTCGTCTCGCCCGCTTCCACTTCATACACACCGTCGCCGCCTATCACCAGACCGGGCGTGCCGTTGTCCCAATCATCCGCAAAGCCTGTTACACACTGGCTCACTGCCAGCAGAAAGACCATTGCCGCCGTCACAGCCCTCTGAAACCATTTTTTAGTCATGTCCGTCCTCTCCTTCTGCTTTTACTGCTGTTCCCTTTTCCCTTGCCGCCGTTTCTGTTTCCTCTTTTTCTTTCCTTCTGTCCTCTATCTTTTCGATTCTGCCGTCCTGTAACATTACAATGCGGTCGGCATATTCCGAAAGCTCCAAATCATGTGTTACAATCACAAGCGTCTGGTTGTTCTGCTTTGCCAGCCCTGTAATCAAATCCATCATTTCATATGTTGTTTTGGTATCCAGATTGCCCGTAGGCTCGTCCGCGAATACCACCGGCGGACGGTTGACAAACGCCCGCGCGATGCTGACCCTTTGCTGCTGCCCGCCGCTCATCTCCTGTGGCTTGTGCGCCGCGCGTTCCTCCAGGCCAACGGCTTTCAGCATCTCCATCGCCCGCTCATTGCGCTCCTTTACCGGCACGCTCTTGAATATCAGCGGCAGCGTCACGTTTTCCAGAGCCGTCAGCGTTGGCAGCAGGTTATAGGACTGAAATACAAAACCCACATACTTCTGCCGGAAATCGGCAAGCTGGTCCTCATTCATGCGTTCGATGTGCTTTTTGTGAAATATAATCTGTCCCTCCGTAGGCTTTTCCAGCCCCGCAACAAGGTTCAGCAGCGTTGATTTGCCTGAGCCGGATTTGCCCAGAAGGCAGCAGACCTCCCCCTGCCGGATATTCAGCGAAATGCCGTTTACGGCGGGTATGCTTTCGCTGCCCATCTGATATATTTTCTTCACATTCCTGATACGAATGATATTTTCTCCCAAACTTCACACTCCCTTCCTTTGCTCTGCGTTCCTGTCCGGTAAAACTGTGTCGGACGGAACAATTCCGTTTTTTATTGTAGCATAGACTTGTTACAAAATTATGCAAAAAATCCTTACGATTTTCTTAAAGAATGAATCTGCGCACAAAAAAGGCCGGGGACTCACCCAGCCTTAGCTTTTTTGGCGCATGTATACGCGCCTGTATGGAGATGAGGGGAATCGAACCCCTGTCCGAAAACCCATCTGCAAGAACCTCTCCCATCACAGTCAGTCTTTTGTCATTCCCTCGTCATGCCGCCGAATGACAGGCTGCATGTCTCAGTAGCTTCATGAATCTTTTCCTGCCGCAAAGCTTAAGCAGAAAAGTGCCCCGCTGAGTCGACGCCGGGCTCTCCGGCTGCGGGAAGCCGGAGTCCGACGGCTGCCGTTAATCAGGCAGCGAGTAATTCTCTATTGTTGTCGTTTCTTTTTAGAAAGTTTTCCGGCTTGTTGACGCGGTCAACCGGCCCGCGGATGGCTGTCCCTGTTTTCAGGATCCCCGTCGAAACCATTACATCCCCAGAATGTCCTACGCCGTTACAGCGTAAGGTTTCGGATTTTGAAATCCTTTTCCGCCTGACGGCGCATATCGTTTTTGGCAATGGTATCGCGCTTGTCATAGAGCTTTTTGCCCTTTGCCAGTGCAATATCCATTTTTACCAGACTGCGGTCAAAATAAACCCTGAGCGGCACAACAGTGTACCCTGCCGCCTGACTTTCATGCGCCAGTTTGCGTATCTCGCTCTTGTGCAGCAAAAGCCGCCTTGGGCGCAGAGGGTCTTTATTGAAGATATTCCCCTGTTCATACGGGCTGATATGCATGTTGTAGACGAAAGCTTCGCCGTTTTCCATGCGGATAAAGCTCTCTTTCAGGCTGCATTTGCCTGCCCGCAGGCTTTTTACCTCTGTTCCGGCAAGCGAAAGCCCTGCCTGTATGGTTTCTTCTATGAAATAATCATGATATGCTTTTTTGTTCTGCGCAATCAATTTTGTTCCTTTGCCCTTTGCCATACAAGCCACCGCCTTTCTGCCGCATTTTTCCGTATCCTAAAACAGTATATCACAATTTTACAAAAATGCAAATGACGTTTCTGTTACAAAATATTTCTTTCTTTGCAAAGAAGCTATTTACTATACATAAAATATAGTGTATAATCATTTTATGGTGTATATCGGTTGTCAGATTTCCGGAAATGAGGTATTGCCAATGAGTTTCGCAGAAAAATTACGATCCCTCCGCAAGGAATATAACATTTCGCAGAAAACGCTGGCTGCAAAGCTGGGGTTTAGTTACACGACCATTTCCAACTATGAAAGCGGACGGAATGAACCAAACATTTCCACGCTCATCCGTATTGCCGATATTTTTGATGTTTCGCTGGATGAACTGACAGACCGCCAGTGGTATGCCCACAGGGAGGTTCGCAAGATATTGCAGGACCTTTGCGCAGCAGATGAACTGTGGCGGAAATAGCGTTTCCTTCCGTCCATCCGCTTTACAGTATCTCCCGTTCAGAGGAAACCAATTCCGCTTCTGTGCTGTTCTCCATAAAATCCAGTATGTTCCGAAGCATTTCGTCCGCATGGCGCGTTTCGTTCGTCACACAGGCAAAGCCGATTACAAACATCTTGTGTTCCTCTTGTCTGCCTACCTCAGCAACAGCAGCATTGAATTTATGTTTCGTCCGTTCAATCAGGCTTTTTACCACCATGCGCTTCTCTTTCAGGCTCGTCACCCATTCCGCCCGAAAGGTAGCCTCGCATATGCCAATCACCATGCTTTTATCCCTCCTCAAACAGCGAAAGCTGAACCGGCTCCAGTCCTCGCCTCACTGCCAGATCTCTGTCGATGGCGCGCTGGTAATCGGAATACAGCCCGTATTTCCGCCGCACCCGCGCGATTCTTTCCCAAACAGGCACGCGGTAGTCCTTCAGACCGCCCCGCAGATAGAGCGGCAGCAGCCTTCTGTATTTTTCGGGGTATTCCCGCTCCATAAAATCCAGAAAAACCTCCCGCGTCTGTCCGCGCAGGTTCAGCAGAGCAGTCAGCACCCATTCCACACCAGCCTCTTTTGCTGCCGCAAATACCGCTTCCACGTTCTCCTCTCCGTCCGTCAGGAACGGAATGACGGGCATCATGTGTACGGATGTGTGTACCTTCGTTTTTCGGAACGCCGCCAGCATCTCCATGCGCCGCGCGGAGGACGCCGCCCCAGGCTCCAGCTTTCGGCGAATGTTCTCGTCCATAGTCGTCACCGTAGAAGCCACATTCACAAACGCCAGACGGGACAGCTCGTCCAGAAGGTCAAAGTCCCGCAGTATCAGGTCTGACTTTGTGGAAAGGATAACCGGATTTTTGTATTTTATCATCAGCCGCAGAATTTCCGGCAGATGCTTTTCACGCGCCTCACAGGGCTGATAGCTGTCCGTTACGCCGCCAAGGTTAATAACCGTTCCATCCCAGCGCGGGCTGCGCAGCTGTTTTTCCAGCATTTCCGCAATATTCGTTTTCACAAATACCCGCCCCGCGAAGTCCTTTTCCTCCAAATACGCGTGGGAATAGCGCGCAAAGCAGTATTTGCAGTCATGCGTGCAGCCCCGATAGACGTTCAGGTCCCAATGGTAAGGAAAACGCCCTTTTACGCGGCTGCATGCCGTCCTGCATTCCATCGGAATACATTCCATGTTACCGCCTCCAAATTATTACCGCGCGGAAAGCTCCGCCAGTTTCCGCCGCAGGGCTTCATAGGCTGCCGCCGCATCCGCCAGATCCAGCACACAGGCCTCCATCGGGCACATGCCCGTCCCTGCCCTGTTAATGATATAGGGCATTTCCTCCCCACAGGAAAAGGGGATACCGCATTTTTCCAGAACTTCCCTGGCATGGGTGCTGAGTATGCCGGCATAAACACCTGCCGCGCCGCCCTTTTCCAGCAGGAAAGCTGCCGCCCTGCCGATAACTCTGTCCGCAACGAACGCCCCTGACAGTACTCCGGCGTCCTTTTCCAGCAGCTCCATCATCGGGGCAATGCCCTTTTTTTCTGATGTTACCGTCCGGCCGTCGGAAAGCACCGCCGCGAATGTCGTTCCGCCCTGCTCCAACGCGCGCATTGCCCGCTCCATCCGTTCCTGTCCCATATATTTCCTCCTTTGCATTTTCCAATGATTTTATGCAACAGACAGACCACCCGCAAAATAGGCAGCTATCCGTAAAATGAAATATTAGTTTTCATTGAATGCAGTTGTGTTAATTGCCTCATGAAATCTTTTTCATTTTCCTCCATCGTCTTTGTAGGGTCGAGGGCATAAAATCTATCGCAGGGAAGTTTCTCACAATTTCCGCAATGTTCCAGTTTCCTGCTGTTTACACAGCAATCATATATCCCGCATATGCTTTCTTTTGTATATTCCAGCCAAAACACTTCTCCTTTGATTGCAGCGCAGCCTCTGCAGTCGGCTGGATAATAAGGGCATTCAAAGCAATCAACGCCGCAGCAGCTAAGCATTTTATCCATTTTATTCTCCCGCAAATCCTATTTTACAAATCCATGCACTTTTACAAAGAACAAAAAACCGGTCTTGAATACTTCAAAACCGGCTTTCCCTCAAGCGCGAGACGAGATTCGAACTCGCGACCCTCGCCTTGGCAAGGCGATGCTCTACCACTGAGCCACTCGCGCTTATTTCATTGTAGGGATAGTCTACTAAAAATTTTCAGATTTGTCAAGCCGTACTTTTTATGTTTTCAAAAAAATACAAACCTGAAAATTTTCAGCCAAACCCATGCGTTCCGGCAATCTCCCGAAAACTGCCTTTCCAGCGCAGTTCTCCCGTCTCCGTCCAGATATACGGATGTATCCCTCCGTTTTCGTCCTCCGTCAGCAGCACAAGCCCCTCCGTATCCGAAAGGCAGAACCCGCCGTCCTGCCATCTGTCCCCCAGCGCAGACTTTATTTTCTCCAGAGAATCCGCCGTCAGCAGGTCGGAAAGCGAAACCTCCTTCTGCCCCTTCAAGTCGATATTTTTCGCACAGCAGAATAGTACCCCGTCCTTTTCCCCGCTCCACCAAAGGGAAATAAAGTCCTTCGTCAGGAAATCAGCCCACGCATCCAGCCAGAACGTCCCGTCCGCGTCCGCCGCGTCCAGATAGCCCGCCCCAAGCGCGCGCGTTTCTTCCGCAAGAGCCTCATTCAGACTTTTCTCAAAATTCGCATCATTCAGCCCGACAATCACAGGCGTTTCCAGCGCGTATGTTCTGCTGCCCTTTTTACCTTCCAAACGATAAACCGCGGCGGAAGGCGTTGCAGGGTCGCCCGTTTTCAGCGTGACCTGCCTGCTCTCGTTATTCCAAATTACATCTGCGCCGAAATACTCCGAAAGCCGCCCGCTGTCAATATACAGACAACCGTTGATCATTTCCGCCGGCTCCGGCAGGGTAATTTTATAGCCGTTCAACGTGCCGGCTTCTTCCCCGGGAAACAGCGTCAGCACGCGCCCAAAGCAGGAAACTGTCGCCTTGCGGCTGTCACGTTCCCATGCCACAGAGCCGCCCAGTCCTTCCGTCACATTCCGCAGGGGCAGGAGCAGCTTTTTTTCGTCATCATAATAAAGCGGAATGTTTTCCATACTGCCAAGCGTTTTGGTTTCGCCCGCCTCCGGCTGTCCCGTCACAGTTTTCGGCACGTCCGCAACCTCCATTTCCAACTCGCGCTGCTGTGTCAGCTTCATGGAAATGCCCATTGCCCCTGCCATCAATATCGCACCGGCAAAAACAATTGCCGCCAGTTTTTTCATGCTCATATCTTTCCTTCCCTTCTGTCGCATTGGAAAGCATATCACATTTTTTGGCGAAATTCAACAAATAAATTTGCGGCGGAAGGGCGACGCCTGCTGGAACTGGCGTATTCGCCGGATACCCATGCCCCAGAGCCATAGCTCCAGAACTGCGAAACAGAGCCAATATGCCCCGTCTTTCTCCAGCAGAAAGAAATTATACAGCGCGTGCAGCAGATACGGCGCGGCAAACGCCAGAAAAAGCTGACCGGCAAGGCTGCCCATACCGAATTTCGCACGCCCGAGGTGATAGCCCATCTGTATACCAAACAGCCCATGTCCCGGCACAGAAAGCGCGGCGCGTACAAGTGCCGTTTCGTAGCCGCCCAGCACAGGATGCGTCACATAGACAATATTTTCGACCCACGCAAATCCAAGCGAAAGGAATACCGCATACACAATACCGTCAAGGGGCTCATTAAAGTTGCGGTTCATCCATGTGAGGAAGAACAAAAACAGGAATTTCACGCCCTCCTCGACGCCGGCGGAGCTGAGGAAAGCCGTATACAGGGGGGTTTCCTCATGCGGGAAACGCCATTCCAGCCAACGCCCCAGCGGATAAATGACCGCCGCGGTATAAAGGCCAAACAGCAGCCCCAGCAGAAGCATACGCCATGGCTCTTTTTCATATTTATCCTTAACATACATAAAAAACAAACCTGCCGCCGCAGGGGCGGCTGCCAGCTCGACCAGCATGCAATTCCCTCTTTTCTGACCTCTGGGACTCTGTCCCCAATACCCCTGCCGATTGGCTGAGATTATGAGGAACGGCTCCTCTTTCTCCTACTTTCCCCCGAATCTCCAAAACTATAACTCCAATCAATCCCTTTTACACACAAAAACAGCGTCCCCCATCTTTGGGAAACGCTGTCCGCTCTTTACATTATTCCGCTGCCGCTTCTTCCTCATCGTCAATGATAACAACCATGCCGCCGAGCCGTCTGTTCAGCTCTTTTCTTGTAATCTTGATGATGTTGGGCGCAACGCCGTCCGGCTGCTCCTCAATGAAATATGCCTCTTCCTTGTCGCAGTCGTTCTCATCCAGCCAGCCGCTGAAATAAGAAATCACAGAACGCATGATTTCTACGCTGTGCCCCCAGTAATCCAGGTCAAGGAATACCATACGGTTCTTTTCACCGTTTTTGGAGAATTTACGGCTCTTGTAAATCATGGTAAACAGCCGGCGTTCCTCACCCTTATAAGTAAAATAAATCGCCATTTCATTGCTTTCGCCGAAGCGGTTTTCATAACGGTTTACCTTGGCTTCCGGGTCGAAATATTTCAGCACAAACTGATAAATCTGCTCCAGTTCAATTTCTTTTGTAATGTAGCCATGGGTTTTTGCAGTCATGGAAATTCCTCCTCATAAATGATATGTCTGTATTTTCCTTGTATGGATTTGTTTGTACGCAAACAAATATATCTGATTGCATTATACAGTAACGCCTGCCGCTTTACAAGAGGATAGCCGCAAATGAAACAGAAAATTTACGGTCTTTTTTTTGTTCAATTTTCAACCTGCGCAGACAATCTGGCAAGCATTTTCTCCACCAGCTCGCCGCTGCGCTTTGCGGCAATTTTGCTGAACTGCCCGAAATCCATTTCCGCCTCTTCATTTGCATCATCGGAAATCGCGCGGATTACGACAAACGGCGTACCGTTCAGCCAGCAGGCGTGCGCAATCGCCGCTCCCTCCATTTCGGCGCAGTCGCCCTGCACCGTACTGCGGATACGTTCCTTGCCCGCCTTTGTGCCGATGAACTGGTCGCCGCTGGCAACGCGTCCCACAACCGCCTGATAATCCTCGCCCGATTCGGCAGCCGCCTCCTTTGCAAGCTGAATCAGCCCCGCGTCCGCCGGAAAATAACTTTCCGACAGCCGGGGAATCGTGCCGACAGGGTCGCCCAGGGCGGAAGTGTCCATATCATGCTGTACGGCGTCTGCGGAAATCAGGATATCGCCGATGTGCAGACCATCCATCAGACCGCCTGCCACGCCTGTGTTAATCACACAGTCTACACCGAAGCGGTCAATCATCGCCTGTGTGCAGACGGCGGCATTTACCTTGCCAATGCCGCTCACCACCAACACAATGTTATTTCCGCCGTAGCTTCCGTGAAAATATTCCAGACCTGCGGCTTTTACCGTTGTAACATGGTGCAGTTTTTCCTTCAGATGCGCGATTTCTTCCTCCATCGCGCCAATAATGCCAATCGTTTTCATGTCACGCCTCCTAAATTCTAAAAGTCAAAGCCCTGGAGGCTCTGCCTCCAAACCTCTGCAAGCCCTTTGAAAAGGGCCTGACCTCAAGCCTTATTGCCAGCCGCATTTCATGCGTCTGAAAATGTAAACCCAATTACGCCTGCATCTTCAAGAGCCAAAGCCCTTGTAAAATTCCCCAGCCGCAGGAACATACGGCTGCAAACGGGTCAACAGGGCAAATACCTTTTCTTCATCTTACCATACGCCGCGAAGCAGGGCAAGCACAGCGCAAAAAGTTTCACTGTCCGCCATTGCAAAATTCCCCTTCCTTTTGTATACTGTTAGTAAAGCAATCGCATCGAGGTGCATCGCATGAAGCCAGTCATAGGCATCACGCCAAATTACGTCCACGAAACCGGACTGTTTTCCCTCCATCGGGATTATGCAGCCGCCATAGAAACCGCTGGCGGCATTCCTGTCCTGCTGTTCCCCTCCGCAGAGCCGGAAACAAAACCGAACGCCCTGCCGGATTTTTTAGACGGCATTCTCCTGTCCGGCGGCGGCGATATCGACCCGCTTTTGTTCGGCGAGGAACCCCTCCGGCAAAACGGCGAAATCACGCCCCTGCGGGACAGCTTTGAGCTTACGCTCTGCCGCGCCGCGCTGGAATCGGGTCTGCCCATGTTTGGCATCTGTCGGGGTATGCAGGTCATGAATATCGCTGCTGGCGGCACGATTTTTCAGGATATCCCCACGCAGACCGGCTCAACGCTCAAGCACAGCCAGCAGGCTCCCCGCCCGCATGCCACGCACAGCGTCACGCCGGAGGAAAACAGCCTGCTCGCCGCGCTTTGGGGCAAAAAAAACGTCGCGGTCAATTCCTTCCACCATCAGGCAGTCGCGCGGCTGGGGAATGGTTTTTCTGCCGCGGCGCACAGTACGGACGGCGTCATAGAAGCCATCGAACGGCAAAACGCAGCCTTTGCGCTGGGCGTGCAGTGGCACCCCGAAGCGATGAAAACCCAAGACCAGGCCCTGTTGTTTTCCGCCTTTGTGCGGGCGGCTGGGCGGTAAAACAAAGGAGGTATCTCTCATATGGAAAAGATTGAAACAACCGTCAGCGTATTAGACCCAACGGTCGGAAAATGGCTGGCTGTCGCAATGCCCTTGGGCATCAAGCTGCTGCAAATTATCGGCACGCTCGTGCTCTGCTGGATTTTGATCCGCCTTTCCAGCGCGGTGGTGAAAAAAATCCTCCAGAAACAGACGCAGAAGCAGTATATGGCAATGTCGGAGCGCAAGGCGAACACGCTCACCTCCATCACATCCAGCATACTGAAATACGTCGTGTATTTTATCGGCCTTTTCTCCATCCTCAGGCAGCTCGGCGTTGCGGACGCCTCCCTTGTCGTCATTGCCAGCGCGGGCTCCGTTGCCATCGGCTTGGGCGCACAGGGGATCGCCACGGATATGATGAGCGGCTTTTTTATCCTGTTCGAAGATAATTACGCAGTCGGCGACATCGTCACCATACAGGGCATCACCGGCACAGTAGAAAGCGTCACACTGCGCTCCACGAAGCTGCGCGATGTGCAGGGCTGCGTCCATATCATCCCGAATGGCTCCGTCGGAACAGTCACAAACCTCTGCCGGGATTATATCAACGCCGTTGTCACCGTGGGTATTGCATACGGCGAAAGCATCGACCACGCCATCGCCGTTTTAACGGACGAAATGCAGAAAACATCGGATATGGAAAGCCTTCTGGAAACGCCCGTTGTTGCCGGTGTTACAGGACTGGATGATTCTGCTGTGACGATTAAGGTCGTTGCAAAATGCAAGATAAAGACCAACCCCGCTGTAGAGGCGGAGCTGCGCCGCCGGATTAAGAACCGGTTCGACAAAGAGGGCATTGATATCCCGTTCCCGCAGTGTACCATCCATATTGTGCAGGAAAAGGAGGCATAACGCATGGATTTTGCCGTTGGAGATATTGTGCAGATGAAGAAAAAGCACCCCTGTGGGTCTGTGCAGTGGGAAATACTGCGTACAGGCATTGATTTCCGCATCAAATGCTGCGGCTGCGGGCACATGGTCATGCTGCCGCGCGTAAAGTTCGAGAAAAACGTCAAAAAGGTACTGCCAAAAGAGGAGTAAAGACCTTGGGGACTCCGTCCCCAACCCCCTGCAAGCCCTTTGAAAAGGGCTTGACCCTAAACTTTATTGCCAGCCGCATTTCATGCGTCTGAAACTGCTATCGGGCAGCATATGCAAAAAAGCAAACAAGCCCACAGCCGCACATTTGTGCGGCTGAAAACGGGTCAAGGGCTGAAAGCCCTTGCAGGGTGCGGGGCAGAGCCCCGCGGTCTTAAATTGAAGAATGTTCTGCCATAAGAGGAGTAAAAAACCTTGAGGGCCCTGCCCTCAAACTCCCGCAAGGGGGCACCCGCCCCCTTGACCCTGGGTTGCCGCAAAACTGCGTTTTGCGGTGGGTGCGAAAAACATTCTGCATTATCTTTTGCATCCGGAAAACGCAGTTTTCCGCAATTAAGGTTTGGGATCAAGCCCTTTTTAAAGGGCTTGCAGGGGTATTGGGGACAGCGTCCCCAAGGTCTTTAGGAGGAATAAAAATGAGAGTAAGCTGGGACGAGTACTTTATGCAGATAGCGGAAATCGTAAAAACACGCTCCACCTGTCTTCGCCGACAGGTCGGCGCGGTTATCGTCCGCGAAAACCGCATCATAACAACAGGCTATAACGGCGCGCCTTCCGGTCTGCGCCATTGTACAGAAATCGGCAGCTGTGAACGCGAACGTCTGGGCATCCCTTCCGGCCAGAGGCATGAACTCTGCCGCGCATTGCACGCCGAACAAAACGCTATCATACAGGCGGCAAAAACCGGCGTCAGCACAGAAGGCTGCACCATATACATCACACTCCAGCCCTGCGTCATCTGCGCCAAAATGCTCGTCAACGCAGGCATCGTCCGCATCGTGCACAAGGGCGAATACCCTGATGAGCTTTCCCGCAGCATCCTTGATGAGGCAGGAATAGAAATTGTCGTAATGGACTGACATTCCGGAGCACCGCCAGACAAAACATAGAAAAAAGCCCCTTTTCAGCAGATAAATCCAGCTCAAAGGGGCCTTTTTTATGACTTAAATAATCAAATTCATTTTCTTCGCTTCAAATTCCAGTTCTTCGCGGAACTCAGGCGCAGCAAGGGAAATAATCATTTTCGCACGTTCGCTTGCCGTCTGCCCTTTCAGCCGCACAATATTATGCTCCGTAACAAGGAAATCCACTTCGTTTTTGCTTGTTGTCACAATAGAGCCGGGCGTCAGGATAGGCTTGATTTTGGAAATCGTGCCGTTTTTCGCCGTAGAAGTCATTGCGATAAAGCCTTTGCCGCCTTTGGAAAGGTTCGCGCCGCGCACAAAGTCCACCTGTCCGCCGGAGCCGCTGTAATGCAGCGTACCGAGGCTTTCTGCGCAGACCTGACCGAACAGGTCGATTTCCACACATGCGTTTACAGAAATAAAGTTGTCGTGCATCCCAATCACATTCGGGTCGTTGGTATAATCTACCGGATGCATCTCAAACGCGGGGTTATCGTCCATGTAATCGTACATTTTCTTTGTGCCCCATGCCAGCGTGGCAATCGTCTTGCCAACGTTGATAGGCTTCTTCATATTTGTAACCGCGCCGCAGGTAATCAGATCAACCATGCTGTCGGTGAACATTTCCGTATGGATACCCAGATCCCGTTTGTCCTGCAAAAGCACGCCTACCGCGTTGGGAATGCCGCCGATGCCCAACTGGAGCGTCGCGCCGTTGGGTACTTCGTCTGCAATCATCTGACCGATTTTTTTGTCCACTTCCGTCAGCGGAGCGGCCTCGAGCGTCAGCAGCTCTCTGGAGGATTCGCAGAGCGCGGTAACCTCGGAAATATGTATAAAGTTATTCCCCATTACGCGGGGCATTTTATCGTTTACATCAAGCAGAATAATAGCGGCCTTGCTCTTCATCGCCGGAACTTCCGCGCCGGACATGCCGCAGCTGAAATAGCCGTGTTTATCCATCGGGGAAACCTCTGCATAGAAAACATCCAGACGCGGCTGAATGTCACGCCAATAGCCGGGAATCGTGCTGTAGCTGTTGGGAATATAGGTATAATGGCCCTGCTGTATCGCTTTTCGGCCTGCTCCGCCTGTGAACCAGGAAACATAATCATATTTCCCCTTCAATTCGGGATTCATAAATTCGCCGCCCTTTGCGGACAGCGTTGCATGATGGACAACGCCTGTCAGTTCGCCGCGGCGCGCGCGTTCCGCAACGGCAGCACAAATCGCCGTAGGCTCCTCCAAGCAGGTCGGGCAGGCGCATACATCGCCGGATTTTACATACATCGCCACTTCTTCTGGCGTTTTCTTCTTTGCCTGATACATTTCCTGAAATTTGTTCATCGCTCTCACCTTTCCTTTTTCTCAAGCCGCGGAGATTTGTCTGAAATACCGCTTATGTATACAGAGTACCAACTTCTCTTTGTATTTTAGCACAAAAAAAGAGGGCGCGTAAAGTAAAATCCCATCATGTTTGTGAAATAATACAATTTACCCCCTCAGTTGTAAGACAAGCCGCCATCCGTTCAGGGCAGTTTTATGGATTCTTTTCCTTTTCCCGCACCAGTTCAATCGCCTCTTTGCCGCTCATATGGACAATGGCAAGTTCCAGAGCACAAAGCGGTGCCCAGTCCTTTTCGATCGCCCTGCGGCGGTTTTCCGGACTGTCTTCCGGCGCGTATTTCTGAGAAAGCCGCTCCATCGCGTTCCATTTTTCCGCTTCATCTTCCAAAATGCGCATTTCTCCAAAAACAATAACGCTGCGGAAATAGCTGGTATATTCCTCCGGCACAATGGTGTCCCTGTCAATCACGCAGAAAGACGCCTTCTTATTCCGCCGCACAGCGTCCAGCTTATGCCCCTCTTTCGCACAGTGGAAATAAAGCCTTCCATTTTCATAAACATAATTGAGCGGCACAGCATAGGGATAGCCGCCGTCCCCCTCCGCCGCCAGCACGCCGAAAGTCCCCCTGCGCAGAATTTCTTCACATTCCGCAGGGCTTATCTGTTGCCTTTTTCGCCTCATTTCCCGAAACATTTCCAACACCTCCAAATTTTCAGCTTACCTTCAGCGTTTCGCTCTGCGGCGTTTCCTTTCCGTATACGGTTGCAGAAACCTTAACGTAAATGGATTCGCCATTTCGGGAAGAAATTCCGAATGCCTGCGGGAAGCCCCAATACCATTTTTCACCGCCCAGTGTATTATTTTTCAACAGGCGAAATGTACCGTCCGGCGTTGCAGACGCGTAAACAGTATAATACTCCGCGCCATACACCGGCGACCATGAAACATTGGCATAACCGTTTTCGTCCAGCTCACAGCGCAGATTCTGCGGCGCGTCCGGCGTATACGCATACGTTTTCATTTCGCTCAGAGGTATGGAAAGGTTCTGCGGAACCGCCAGCACCTGCGCAATGGGAACGGAGAAATACTGTCCTTCCCCGAAAAACGAGGTTATGCCGATCAGCCCGCCGGAGGCGTTGAACAGCCCGCCGCCACTGCTGCCATGCTCAATCACTGCCGTAGCGGAAATCACATCTCTGTCAACCCCCTGCACAATACCGCTGGTGACAGTGTTCCGTTTACCGTCCGGAGAACCAACGGCATAAACTGCTTCCCCCTCCCGCACACCTGTAACGGGCGTTGCGGGCGTCAGCCCTGTTCTGCCAATACGCACCAGCGCGATATCCTCCTGCGGGGACAGTCCCACAACAACCGCATCTCCCTGATAAATCGAGCCGTCATAAAACACAAACTGCGCAGTCGAAGCATTTTCCAGCACATGGAAATTTGTGGCAATCAGACCGTCCGCAGACAGCACGATACCACTGCCCTGCATTTTGTTCGTCTGGATATATACCGCCGATTCCTTCACGCGCTCTGTCGGATCGTCTGCAATGGCGGAACGTATGGAAACCGTTTCTGTCGCGCCGTCCCAAAGCACCTGCGCGCCGCTGTGCTCCGCCAGAAACCGCAGAGGGACAAACGTCCGCTCCTGTATGATGCGCGCAGGCGCGTCCAGCGGCACAGTGCTGCCGTTTACAACTGCCGTATCCCTGCCAGGCGGCAAAGAAATGGATACGCCGTTCTTTTCTGCCAGAACGGTCTGCTCCTCCTCGTTCCACTGCACCGTATAACCCAGCGGCTGCAATATGCCGCGCATTGGTACCATCACCCGCCCGTTTTCTATCACCGGCGCGGCTTCAAACGCCAGAGGCGCGCCGTCCAGCGTAACGTTCACCGCAGCAAACGCGGGCTGCGCCGAAAGCGCGAATAATGCTGTAAAAAGGGATATTCCCTGTAATGTCCGTTTGATAAAATCACGTCCTTTTTCTTTTCTGCTTTGTGTGCCTGTTTTTCAGTATACCATATCCGGAGGCATTCCGCCCGAAAAGTTTCTTAAAACTTTCTTAATGCGCATATAAATGGAAGGGATGGCAAATGCGGACAAGATTAAGCAAGCTCCGTCCGGGCAGCCGCGCCATAGTCCTGCGGACAGAGGGCGGCGGCGCGCTCAGCCGCAGACTTTTCGCGCTGGGCTTTGTCCCGGGAACGGAATTATTTTGCGAAAAGCTCTCGCCCTTCGGCAGTCCGATGCTTGTGTCGCTGCGCGGATTCCGCGTTGCACTGCGGCGTGCCGAGAGCGAAAGGATATTTGTGGAAACGGGGGATGAGCATGAAAACCATAGCACTGGCGGGTAACCCGAACTGCGGGAAATCCGCGTTATTCAATCTTTTGACGGGCAGCGATGCAGCAGTCGGCAACTGGCCGGGCGTAACAGTAGAGCGAAAGGAGGGCTTCAGCGGCGGGACGGAACGTCTGCGATGGATAGACCTGCCTGGCGTCTACGCCCTTTCCCCCTTCACGCCGGAAGAACAGGTAACACGCCGCTTTCTGCTGGAGGAAACGCCCGATGTAATCGTCAACCTTGCGGACGCGTCAACGCCCGAGCGCAGCCTTTATCTGACGCTGCAATTACTGGAGTTGGATATTCCCGTCCTGCTGGTCTGGAACATGGAAGATATCGCGGCAAAGCAGGGGATTTCCATTGACAAGCCTGCTCTTTCCAGACTGCTGGGGATACCTGTTCTGGGTGTTTCCGCGCTGACGGGCAAAGGAACGGCAGAACTGCTCCAGGCGGCAGGACAGGCCATACAGAAAAGCAGGACGGGGCGAATCGCGTGGAGCAGGGAAGCTCTGCCGCAATGTCTGCGGGAACGCGCGGCGGAGTTGGAACAGCAGGGAGAACGACACAGCCTGTTCCGCGCGGTGGATACACTGGAAAACGATGCGGAAAATGGAGCATACGCCTCCCTGTTTGCAGAGGGGCGTTATGCCTTTATTGACGCCTGTGCAAAAAAAGCCATACGCGTCCCAGAAGGACAGCCTGCCCCGCCTGCTTTGGACAGGCTGTTTCTCAGCCCTGTCTGGGGAATACCGCTCTTTTTTCTGCTGATGCTTCTGGTATTTCATGTGACCTTTGGCGCGTCCCTGTTTGGCAGCGGCGTGCCGTCGCCTGGCGTTTTTCTGCACCGCAGTGCCGAACAGGGGCTGGAAATGCTGTCGGCTCTGCTTTTCAGCGGCATGGAACCCTGTTTTTTCAAAGACTTCCTTTCCGAAGGCATTTTCGGCGGCATTGGTACCGCGCTCTCCTTCCTTCCGCAGATATTGTGCCTGTTTTTCTGCATGGAGCTTTTGGAGGACAGCGGCTGTATGGCGCGCGCGGCCTTCCTGCTGGACGCGCCCCTGCACCGTCTGGGGCTGACCGGACGCGCGATCCTGCCGGCTCTGACGGGCTTCGGCTGTTCCGTCCCCGCGATTCTGAGCGTGCGGACGCTGGAAACGGAACGCTCCCGAAAAATTGCAAGGTTACTGATTCCGTTTTTTTCCTGCGGGGCAAAGCTTCCGCTTTACGCCCTGCTGTCGGCGGCATTCTTCCCCAATCGGGCGGACTGGGTTATTGCAGGGCTGTATGTCTCCGGCGTGCTGACGGCAGTATGCGCAGGGCTTTTCCTGCACAAAATAACAGGAGAAAAGGAGGTCCAGCCGTTTGTCATGGAAATTCCGGCATACCGCCTGCCGCGCTGGCGCAATCTCCGGCGCAGTCTGAGCCGTCGCTGCGGAGATTATCTGAATAAGGCGGCAACCGTCATACTGGCTGCTTCGGCGGCGGTCTGGCTGCTTTCCCGCGTCACGCCGGATTTCATGCCTGCTGACGGGCAGGGCAGCATTCTGGAATACGGCGGAAAGCTCCTCGCGCCGTTTTTCACGCCGCTGGGCTTTGGCAGCGATGGGGAGAGCTGGAAAGCCGCTGCCGCCCTGCTTTCCGGACTTCTGGCAAAGGAGGCGGCTGTTTCGGCATTGGGAACGCTGGGCGGATTGGACGGACTGTTCACACCTGCCTCCGCGCTTTCGTTCCTTGTGTTCTATCTGCTCTACCCGCCCTGCACCGCGGCTTTGTCCGTTTATTGGAGCGAGGAACCCTCCCGAAAATGGAGGCTCTGCGCGCCTGCCGCATGGCTTCTGACTGCATGGTGCATTGCTTTCGCGGTATATCGGATCGCCGCAAAGTTTTAACGGGGCGGGCTTGCCTTTTTCCGCGGTTTATAGTATTCTGTGAAGATGGAGGAGATATCATGTTCCAGAGAATAACAGAAGAAACATTTGACGCAGTGTATCCTCTGCTGGAAGCTGCTTTCCCCGTCACAGAACTGCGGGAAAAGGAGAGGCAGAAAGCACTCCTGAAGGAACCCTGCTACCGTCTTTACGGCGTGCCGGCGGACAATGAAATGCGTGCTGTGTTCGCAGTATGGGAAATTGAAGATTTCCTGTATATTGAGCATTTCGCGGTGCGGGAGGACTGCCGCAACGGCGGTTTTGGCGGCCAGCTTTTGGACAGGCTGATTTCCGAAACGGGCAGGCCCGCCGTGCTTGAGGTGGAAGTACCGGAGGACGAAATGACAAGGCGGCGCATCGGCTTTTACGAGCGGCATCATTTTGTATACAACACCTACCCATATTTACAGCCGCCCATGCGCAAAGGGCAGGATATGCTGCCGCTGATGCTGATGACAAACCCTGCCGCCATTGACGAAGCAACCTATGAACGCTATAAAACACTGATTCACAGAATCGTGTATCATTATGAGGAGGGACGCCAATGAAATATTGTTTTGGCATAGACATCGGCGGAACAACAGTAAAAATCGGATTGTTTTCCGAGAGCAGCGAAATGCTGGCTCGCTGGGAAATCCCAACGCGCAGGGGCAGCTCGCCGGATGGACTTCTGCGGGACGTGAAAGCGGCTCTGGAAGGCTGCATTGCGGAACGCGGCATCAGCCGGACAGACGTGCTGGGCGCAGGCATCACCGCCCCCGGTCCCGTAACGGAGGACGGCATTCTGCATGGTACGGTCAATATCGGCTGGGGCGATGTCGCGCTTGGCGAGGAAGCGGAAAAAATATTGCAGATGGGAACAGTCCGTATCGGCAATGACGCGCGCGTTGCAGCCCTTGGCGAATATGCCTGCGGCGCGGGCAGGGGCTCGAAAAGCATGCTGATGGTGACGCTTGGAACAGGCGTTGGCGGCGGCGTGATACAGGACGGGCATATCCTCACCGGATTTCATGGCGTAGCCGGAGAAATCGGACATATGACTGTTGACCCTTACGAAACGCTCCCCTGCTCCTGCGGCAAAAAGGGCTGTCTGGAACAGTATGCTTCCGCAACAGGCATGGTGCGTGTCGCAAAGAAATTTCTGGCGGACTGGAAGGGCGAAACCCTTCTGCGGCAGGGTGAGGTTACTGCAAAAGCCCTTTGGGACTGCGCAAAAGCGGGCGACCGCGCGGCTGATGAAATCACCGATTTCGTTTGCCACAGGCTTGGCATTGCTCTTGCAAACGCAGCGTATCTTGTGGATACGGAGCTGTTCGTGATCGGCGGCGGCGTTTCTGCGGCGGGAGATTTCCTGCTGGAAAAAACGGAACGTGTCTACCGCGCAAACGTGTTCCCGCACAGCAGGGATAAAAAATTCGCGCTTGCGAAGCTCGGCAACGACGCCGGAATACAGGGCGCAGCCGCGCTCCTGCTTAAGCCCTGAACATATTGCTGTGCGAAGCATAAAAAAATGCTGAAAACGGCTGCTGTTTTTTGTGAAAAAGGGCTAAATCTATAAAACATGGAAAAAAAGTATGCGAAAAAAGAGGATTGGACATACTTTTATAGAATTAAAGAATAGAAAGAAGGATTCTGAAAGATTCAAAGAATTTCTTAGCGTTACAGAAAACTTATGAAAAGTATATCACCAGATGATAAGGGGGAGATTACAATGGTTAAAATTCTCGCAGGCGAAAAAGGCGAAGGTAAAACAAAAAAAATGATTGCAATGGCAAATGAGGCTGGAAAGACGGCAAATGGCAGCATCGTATTTGTCGACGATGACAACAGCCATATGTACGATCTGCACTACAGCGTTCGTTTCGTAGACACACCGGAATTTATTATGCAGGATCCTCAGGTTTTCAGAGGCTTCGTATGTGGTATACTTTCTCAGAATAGCGACATTGAAACAATTTATATCGATGGTCTGAATCATATCGTAGATAAAATCAGCGATACGGACTTTGTAGAGTTCATTCAGGCTCTGGATAAAACTTCCGCAGAGGCAAAGATGGATATGGTTATGATTATCAGCCGCAAGGCAGACCTTCTTCCTCAGGAACTTTCCCAGTATATCATTACCGTTTAATGACGCAAAACAAAAACAGGGACAGCCAAAAAATGGCAGACTGTCGAAAAACCTGCTTTTGTATCGCGGAAGGCTTCGGGAAACGAAGCGTTTCCCGACTGAAATCCGCAGCCGGAATTTATTTCCGGCGAGGAAAACAGCGAGTTTCAGTGCTTTTAAGCTGGTGAAACTCGTCCGTTTATTCCTCTGTCTAAACAATTCGAAATCCTGATTTCGACTTTGTCGACACCCCGACAGGGACAACCTTAAAATGGTTTTCCCTGTTTTTTATGCATTATTTCCGGCGGACAGGCGCGCAGACTTCCGTCACCCATTCATCGGGATTCTGTGTGTCATGCGGGCCGACATGGTAAATGTTGAACATCGCTCCCGCAAAAACACACCCCTCCTCACGCATCCAGGCGGCAAGCGTCTCCGAAGCCTCGCTGATTTTGCTGTAATCCCCTTCAAACGTAACGGAAACATAGTCCAATTCCGGCAGCTCGCGAAAAACCACGTGTTCTGTTGACGGGTAAAGCCTGTCTACAATCATCTGAATTTCCACATCTGGATTGTTTTCCACATATGCCTCATCATGCATGATTGCCATACAGTTTTGGGACGATACAGCCGGCAAATTCAGCGGTACGGTTTCCTGCATCATAATGTGCCACAGGCGGCCTTCGTGCGCATACGTTGGAATGACCTGACGCACGCAGGCGGCGCAGCGGCGCGGCAATGTTTTGCGTGTTACTTCATACTTCATATTCCACTCATCCTTTCCGATTCTCTCCAGTGCATTTTCCAAAAGACGCTGTTTCTGCCGCAAAAATTCCGCCTCCCTTGCAAGCGTTTCTTTCTGCCGCAGAAGATGCGGCCGCAGCCGTCCGCCGTCCTCGAAAAAAGCCAGTATTTCGACAATTTCCGCCAGCGGAAACCCCATCGCTTTCAGCATACTGATTTTTCTCGCATCGGATAACTGCGTTTCACCATAATAGCGGTAGCCTGTAAAAGGGTCTGTGCTTTCCGGAATCAGCAGACCCAGCTCATCATAATGGCGGAGCATACGGATACTGATTTGCGACAGCCTTGAAAAATCACCGATTTTCAGCATTATTTTCACCTCACATATGTATACAAATGTATCTTCCCGAGCTCCCTTTTATCATAAAGGATACCATACTGTGAGAGTCAAGCGGAAAAATAAAAAACAGCCTGGAAATTTTGATTCCCAGACCGTTTCTGTTTCATCCTGTTTTATTTCCTATCTTCCGGCGCGGGGATTATTCCTCCCCATCTTCTTCCCATTCCGCGCGGGTAATCAGAACCTTTCTCGGCTTACTGCCTTCCTCCGGCCCTACAATACCCCGCCGTTCCAGATCGTCCATCAACCGCGCCGCGCGGTTATAGCCGATGCGGAACTGTCTTTGCAACATAGATACAGACGCCTTTTCCTTTTCCAGAACAAGTTCCACAGCCGCCTCAAAAAATTCGTCCGCCTCGCCGTCATCACCGCCAGCTTTGCTGGTTGTCGTAATCTGGTCGATGGTTTGCTGGTCATAATTCGGCCGCCCGCTTTTCCGCAGGAAATCTACGATATCTTCTACCTCTCTGTCCGTCACAAACGCACCCTGCAAACGCGCAGGCTTGCTCTGTCCGGAAGGGTAAAACAGCATGTCGCCCTTGCCTAAAAGCTTTTCCGCGCCAACCGTATCCAATATGGTTCGGGAATCAATACCGGACGAAACCGCGAACGCCAGCCGCGAAGGAATATTCGCCTTGATTACGCCCGTAATGACGTCCACAGAGGGCCGCTGCGTCGCAATAATGAGGTGCATACCCGCCGCACGCGCCATCTGCGCCAGACGGCAAATTGCGTCCTCCACCTCTCCGGGGGCCGCCATCATCAGATCGGCAAGCTCGTCTATGATAATAACGATCTGGGACATTTTTCCCTTTGGATCGCCCTTTTCTTCCATCATGGCGTTGAAGCCCTTGATATCGCGCACGCCGTTCGCCGCAAAATCGTTATACCGCTGGAGCATTTCCCGCACTGCCCAGTTCAGCGCGGCAGAGGCTTTTTTCGGATCTGTTACAACGGGAATCAACAAATGCGGAATCCCGTTATATACACTCAGCTCCACGACCTTCGGGTCAACCAGCAGAAGTTTTACCTCATCCGGCTTGGCCTTGTAAAGTATACTCGTAATCAGTGTGTTGATACAGACGCTTTTGCCGCTGCCCGTCGCCCCTGCAATCAGCAGATGCGGCATTTTCGCAATATCCGTAACAACTGGGTTCCCTGCAATATCCTCGCCCAGCGCGAACGCCAGCCGCGAAGGATGCTCCCTGAACGCCTCGCTTTCCAGCACTGTCCGCAGATATACAGACTGTGTTTCCTTGTTTGGCACCTCAATGCCGACAGCCGCCTTACCCGGTATCGGTGCTTCAATACGGATACCGCTTGCCGCAAGGTTCAGCGCGATATCATCCGCAAGGTTTACAATCTTGCTGACCTTCACGCCCTGGCTCGGAGAAAGTTCATAGCGCGTAACTGTCGGTCCTTTGTTAATCTGAATGACCTTCGCCTCTACGCCAAAACTCTTCAGCGTTGTTTCCAGCTTTTTGGCATTGGCGAGCAGCTCCGCCTTGGAATCCCCGCCGCCGTTCTGCGGGTCCTCACCCAGCAGCTGTATGGGCGGGAAAATATAAGGCTTTTCCGGCTCAGGCTCAGGCGCGTTCTGTTCCTCCGGTATCTGTTCCTCCGCTATCTGTTCCTCCGGAATCTCCTCCTCTGGAATCTCATCCTCCGTCATCGCCTCAACAGGAATTTCTTCGGCGGGCATTTCGTCCTCCTCAAGAGGCTCCTCCTCAATTTCAAATGCAAGCGGCAGTTCTTCGCCGTTCTCCGGCTCTTCCGCAAAAATATGCTCCATCACATCCTCGGGCGTTTCCACATTTACGTCTGTGTCCGCCCTTGCCGCTGTTTCCTCTGGCAATTCCGCCGTTTCTTTCTCTGCAAAAGGTTCTCTGTATTCCTCCGGCTCCGGCGCAGAATGTGTATGGATAACAGGTTCTTCCTCCCGCCCGAAATCGTAAATCGGTTCGCGTTTCTTCGCCTCCACCGCGGCAGGCTTTTTCCGGAAAACAGTTTCCTTCACATAAGGCTCGTCCGCTTTCTTATCGCCCTCTTTCAACTCAATATTGAAATCTTCGCGGTGCATCACCTTCCGGCGACGGACCTCCTCCCGCTTTGCCAGACGTTCCTCTTCCAGCCGTTCCTGCTGGCGGATTCGTTCCGCCTTATTCTTTATCTTTTCATTTTTTACACGCTGTCTTGCCTTCCGATGCGCCATGAGATCTCCAATGGCATAAAAAAACGAACGCCCCGTTGCCATAATGACAGAAATGACAAGCAGAGCCGCCAGCACGATAACACTCCCCAGCGTATCCAGTATACGGTGCAGGCCGCCGCCCAAAAGACCGCCCAAAAGGCCGCCGTTGCCGAGCGTCCCCTCCTTATAAAGCGCGCCGCAGCGTTGCAAAAAGCCTGTCCCCTCCGCAAGGTCAACCGGATTTATGAGGGCTGCCGCCGAAGCCGCTGCCAGCAGGAACAATATACCGCCGAACGCGCGCACCAGCGGGAACCGCCGTTCCTCGTCCGCCAGAAACCATACGCAGTAAAGGATGGCAAATATCGGCAGAAGCAGGCCGCCAAAGCCCAGAAGCCCTTTCAGAAAACCGCCAAACAACTGCCCCAGAAGTCCCATTTTTTCCGTCCAAAGGCTGACAAGCCCTACAATGGAAACAAGAATCACCAAAATCAGTATCACTTCGTCCAGTATCGAATCGCCAAAGCGCGGTGCCGCCATTTTCGTTGTTTCCCTTTTCGGCGCAGCCTTCTGCCCTCCTGCCGGGGGCTTTGGGGCTCTCGTTGCGGCTTTCTGCTCTCCCGCTGAGGCTTTTGCTCCTTTTGACGCCGTTTTTTTCATTGCCGGCGTTTTTCCTCCCCTGTTCTGTTCCGCCACTTTTTCCACCTCATTTATCCGAAATTATATCACCCATTCGATTTCAGGGAAAGCACGCAAACCGTCCCCAAAATCAGGGCAAAACCAATCATATCCATCCAGGCAAACGGTTCTTTCAGGAACACAAGCGAAATAATGACCGCTGTAATCGGCTCCACCGTTCCCAAAAGGCTGCCCAGAAAAGGACCCACAATACTGACCCCTTTCAAAAAGAGGGAATATGCTACCGCTGTGCCAAGGATTGCCACGCCGCCCAGCGCGAGCACCAGCTGCATATCCCACGCGATTGTGAACCGCCAGGGGCGTACAAACGTCACCATAACTGCCCCCGCTACCAGCATCGCAAAGCCCACGACAGCGTAAACGCCGTATTCCCGCAGGAGGTTGCCGGAAAGTATGGTATACGCCACCGCGCCGACCGCCGATGCCAGGCCAAAGATTAACGCCATCTGTGTCAGTGTCATGCTGTGGATATCTCCATGCGTACTTAAAAGGAACACGCCCAGCAGAGCGCAGATCATTGCCCCTGTTTCCAGTCTGCGCGGCAGACGTTTTTCCCGCAGGCAGACAATCACCAGTATCATAACCGAGGACAGAGATTGCAGAACCGTTGCTGTGCCCGCGTTGGAATACTGTACTGCCGAAAAATATGTAAACTGGCTGACAAGCACGCCAGCCAGCGCGAACAGCACAAGCCGTTTACGGTTTTTCGGCTTTTTCCAGATATTGCACAATGTTTTTTTCTGTATAAAAAGCCCCAGTAACACCAGAATGCTGCCCGCAATCACCAGCCTCATGGTCACCAGCCAGTCGGCAGTAATTCCCTTAGACTGAAACAGATACTGTCCGAAGCAGCCCGAAAGCCCCCAGCAGACTCCTCCGCTCAACGTATACAATATCCCAATGCTTTTTTTCTCCGTAACCCTGTTCTCTTCCATTTTCTCCACCTCTGTATACAATCTGGAACGCAAACAGCGGCAGCGCGCCTGTCCTCCGAAGCTTCTCCGTAAAATTTTCCATTTGCCGTACTAAATAATATACCTTATTCGCGCTGTTTCCTCAACCCTTTTTTACAAAAAAATCCCTCCGGCATTCCGCAGGGGAGGGAGTTCCTCCACCCGCAGAGCCTGAGGGAAATTCGTTTTGCTTCGTTCGGGACCTTATTTTACTTCATAGCCCTTTGCTTTCAGTGCCTGCATCATTTCCTCGCAGTGCGCCTGATTTCTTGTTTCCACAACAACGTCAACCACAACGCTGCTTACTGCAACGCCGTTCGCGATACGGTTATGGCTTACTTCAAAGATGTTCGCGCCTGTTTCCGCGATAACCTGCAGGAGCTGGATCAACTGACCGGGTTTATCCGCCATTGTAACGGAAAATTCTTTCAGGCGGCCGTTTTCCTGCAAGCCTTTGTCAAGGATCCTGTCCAGAATGTTGATATCAACATTACCGCCAGAAACCACACAGACAACCTTTTTGCCCTTAATGTCTACCTTATTTGTCATAGCCGCCGCTACGGAAACCGCGCCCGCGCCTTCAGCTACCATTTTATGCTTTTCAACCAGCATGAGAATTGCAGACGCAATTTCTTCCTCTGTTACGGTAACAACGCCGTCCACATATTTCTGGCACATTGCAAATGTGTTGTCACCGGGCATTTTAACAGCAATACCGTCCGCCATTGTGCTGACATCCGCCAGTTTTTCAGGCTTGCCTGCTGCAAGAGAGTTCTTCATGGAAGGTGCGCCCGCCGCCTGCACGCCGTAAACCTTGCAGTTCGGGTTAATGTTTTTGATTGCGCAGGCAACGCCGCTGATCAGGCCGCCGCCGCCGATAGGTACCAGAACGACTTCCGCATCAGGCAGTTTATCCAGAATTTCCAGACCTACTGTCCCCTGTCCGGCCATTACATACTCATCGTTGAAGGGATGCAGGAACGTATATCCCTTTTCCTTCTGCAATTCCTCAGCCTTTGCCGCCGCATCATCATATACGCCGGGCACCAGAACAACCTCTGCACCGTAGCTCTTTGTTGCCTCAACCTTTGCCAGGGGTGCGCCTGCGGGCATACAGATAACGGACTTAATGCCCTTTTTCTGTGCTGCCAGAGCAACGCCCTGAGCATGGTTGCCAGCGGAGCATGCAATCACGCCATGTTTCGCTTCTTCGTCTGTCAGGTTTGCCGTTTTATAGTACGCGCCGCGCAGCTTGAAAGAACCCGTTACCTGCATATTTTCACACTTGATGTATACATCAGCATCAGGGTTAATCACATTCGACTGGAACAAAGGCGTTACCCTTGCCACATCGCTCAAAACTTTTTTTGCATCCTGAATCATATCCAAAGTCAACATTATTCAATCACTCCCGTTCTTATGCTAGGGACATTTTATATAAATGTACCCGCCTCAAATACGTTTTTATTATAGACCCCTGTTTTTTTGCCGTCAATGCGTTTCAGGCAAGTTTCGCGCACTGTCTGTGATTTTGGTAGTTCTGTCAGTATTTCCGCCGTAAATGTACAATATTCCGTACACCGCAATCCTTTCCCGCCCACTTTCCGTCATTTTTCCTACGGGAAAGAGCGTTAAAGCAAAACCCTGGGGCTTCGACCAGCGCAGAACGATGCTTCCGCGCCCCAATCCCCCGCTAGGAGCTTCATTCCCTGCCCTTTTTTCCGCGCAGGAATCCTGTGCGGAGCCCGGTGCTTTTATTCTGCTGCATTTCTTCTGGAAACCAGTTCCTGATACGTTGTTCCCCATACCTCCATAGCGTTGAGAATCGGACGCATGGATTCGCCCAGTTCACTGAGCGCGTACTCCACACGAGGCGGCACCTCCGCATAAACAGTCCGCACAACAATCCCATCGCTTTCCATAGAACGCAGACTGTCCGTCAAAACCTTCTGGCTGATACCCTCCAGATCCTTTTTCAATTCATTGAACCGCCATGGGCGCATATGCAGATTTCGCAGGATCAGCAGTTTCCATTTGCTTCCAATCAGCGCGACCGTTGTTGCTACCGGGCAGACGGGCAGTTCTTCCTTTGTCAGCATTTCCATCCCTCCGTATCCATTTTTCAATAGTTTCTTTTTGAATGTTACATGTAAATTTTAGTCCAACATGCTTTTTTTGTCAATGCAGACCACAGAAAGGGGCTGCGGGTCACAAAAAAGTGCCTCAGTAATAGATTTGTGCGTACTTGTTCCAACCACAGACGAGGACTTATAATCAATCACGTAAAGCAGCAACACGTCAGGAAAAACAGAATGGAGGAATATTTATGAAAAAGAAAACCGCAGCTTTTGTATCCGCAACCCTTTTGGCAACATCTCTGCTGGCCGCCTGCGGCAAAGCCCCCGCCGGAGACGCCCTTTCGCCGGAGCCTGTCCCTGAAACGACCGCCCCCGCAGTCAGCACAACCGATTTATCCTCAGGCAGCGTAACCGTTTACGATTTTGGCGAAACCAAACTGCACGTATTCTTTACAGGAGATGCTTTGGGAGATGTCGCATACATCGTGGAAGGTGCAGACGCTCTGGTCGGCATTGAGCTGCCCAGCTTTACAGAAGGGCTGGACGCGTGGAAAGCATACGCAGACGGACTTGGCAAGCCGATGGACGATGTATTCCTGTGCAGTCACGCGGCTGGCGCAAGCTACATCAGCGGCATAAATGTTTACGGCACACAGGGCGCAAAAGATTCCATCGCCTCCGGCTCCGCCTATGCTACCACGCAGGGACTGTATGAAACATTCGGAGAAGCATTTCATGGCGGCTCAGATATCGCGGAAATCAATCAGGTTGTTTCCGGCCCTGTTACCGTAGCAGGTATCTCCTTCAACCTGATCGAAAGGGGAGAAGCATATGATTTGGAAATTCCGGCGATCAACGCAGTGTATACCCATATGCTTGGCAAAACCAGTCATTCTATCCTCACCAGTCTGGAGCATATGGACGAAATAGCCGCGGTGCTGAAAACTTATCAGACAAAAGGCTATGAGAGAATACTGCCCTCTCATGGCGGGCCCGAAGGGCAGGACGCTGTTGCTGAAAAGCTCTCTTACATAGAAAAAGCAAAGGAGCTGGCGGCAGCCAATGACACCGCAGCAGATTTTATCCGAGCGATGCAGGAAGCTTTTCCGGACTATGACGGAGAAAACTACCTGGAAATGACCGCGGGCTATCTGTACCAGTAAACGCAGCCTCGCTCTGCATAAATAACTGCAAAAAACGGCAAAGGTCTGTAAATTCGACCTTTGCCGTTTTTATCCCTTCCTCACCAAAAAACCGCGCGTCCGCGCGGTTTTCTCTAAAGTTCTTTGCCCCGCTTTCCCCAAAAGAAAGCGGACAGGGCGTAGGACAGCGTCCCACAGTTTTATCTTTTTACGAAGCGTCCATACTCCTCGTGTGTTTCCGTTTGCGCATACGCTTCAGCGGCTGGCGGTTCTCGTTGTATACGTATTCCGGATCGGCAGTCCCTTTCACCACGTCAGCCGTAATGATGCATTTTTCCACAGTAAGCTCTGTCGGAATCTCGTACATAATCGGGTTAATAAATTCCTCCACGATCGCACGCAGTCCCCTCGCGCCGGTTTCACGTTCAATCGCTTTCTGGGCAATCGCGCGCAGAGCCTCGTCCGTAAATTCCAGCAGCACATCATCCAGAGCAAATAAATATTCATACTGCTTTGTCAGAGCGTTTTTCGGCTCTGTCAGGATATGCACAAAGGCATCCTCATCCAGATTATCCAGCGTCACCACAACAGGCAGACGGCCGACAAATTCCGGAATCAGACCGTATTTCAGTAAATCCTGCGGCATGAGGTGGCGCAGAAGAGCGTCCGCGTCTTCCTCCTTGGGCAGGTGTGTTTCCGCCCCGAAACCGATTGTCTTATGCCCCATACGGTTCTGTATCAGCTTTTCCAGACCACCGAATGCCCCGCCGCAAATAAACAGGATATTCGTTGTGTCAATTTGTATAAATTCCTGATGCGGGTGCTTTCTGCCGCCCTGCGGAGGCACGCTTGCCACTGTTCCCTCCAGTATTTTCAGCAGAGCCTGCTGCACGCCTTCCCCGCTGACGTCCCGCGTGATGGAAACGTTTTCGGATTTCTTTGTGATTTTGTCGATTTCATCTATATAAATGATACCACGTTCCGCGCGTTCCACATCATAATCCGCCGCCTGTATCAGCTTCAGCAGGATATTTTCCACATCCTCGCCCACGTATCCGGCTTCCGTCAGGGAAGTTGCGTCCGCAATCGCAAAAGGCACGTTCAGCATCTTTGCCAGCGTCTGCGCCAGCAGGGTTTTGCCCGTACCCGTTGGTCCAACCAGCAGGATATTGCTCTTTTGCAGCTCCACATCATCCGCACGCACGTCCATAAAAATACGCTTGTAATGATTATAGACCGCAACGGCAAGAGCCTGTTTTGCCCTGTCCTGTCCAATCACATATTCGTCCAATATACTCTTGATCTCCATAGGCTTCGGCACTTTCACCTCTTCGCCGCGGTTCGCCAGCACATCGTACTCCTCGTCAATAATGTCGGCGCAAAGCTCGATACATTCGTCACAGATATACACATTGGGACCAGCAATCAGCTTTTTTACCTGTTCCTGCGGCTTTCCGCAGAAGGAACAGCGCAGTTTATTCATATCATCCGGTTTAACCGCCATTCAAATTCACTCCTTCGACTGAGGCTTTGTCAGAACATCGTCAATCAGACCGTAAGCCTTGGCTTCTTCCGCCGTCATAAAATTGTCGCGTTCCGTATCCTGTTCGATTACCTCGTAGGGCTTGCCCGTATTTGCGGCAAGAATTTCGTTCAGGCGTTTCTTTGTGCGCAGGATATTTTCCGCATGGATGCGGATATCCGTTGCCTGTCCTCTTGCGCCGCCGCTTGGCTGGTGGATCATAATTTCCGCGTTCGGCAGAGCAAAGCGTTTGCCCTTCGCGCCGCCTGCCAAAAGAAACGCACCCATGCTGGCAGCCATGCCGATACAGATGGTGGAAACATCCGGCTTGACGTACTGCATGGTATCATAAATCGCAAGACCTGCCGTTACAACGCCGCCGGGGCTGTTGATATACAGGTTGATATCTTTATCAGGGTCCTCCGCCGCAAGGAACAGCAGCTGCGCCACAACAAGGCTTGCCGTTGTATCGTTGACCTCCTCGCCGAGGAAAATAATCCTGTCTTTCAGCAGTCTGGAATAAATATCATAGGAACGTTCGCCACGATTGGTCTGTTCCACGACCATAGGCACTAAACTCATCGGTTTTCCCTCCATTCGTATATGTGATTCATAATACATTTTTCCGGTTTATTCTACAAATTCCCCGTTTCGTAAAACAGACACAGAATACCAGAGATACCTGTGCCTGCTTCTATGATTTTTAAGACCCTGGGGGACTCTGTCCCCCAATCCCCCTGCAAGGAGTTCCACTCCTTGACCTGGATTGCAGCCACGCAAAGCGCGGCTGGAAAATATTTCAGTTTCACCAAAGCACCCCTGTTTTCCCCGCCTATTATGAATCAGTGTCCAATAAACAGAGGAAAGGGTCAATCCCAAAGTCCCCCCAACCGCATACATATGCGGTTGGAAAATGGGTCAGGGGCTGAAAGCCCTTGCAGGGATGTCGGGGCGCAGAACCTCCAGGGGAGGCTCGTTTTGCGCCGACCGGAGCAGAGCGGAGACCGGCGTCCCCAAGGTCTTAATCTTTTTTTACTCTGCTTTCGGCTCTGTCAGCACAGCCGTATCCTCGATGAGCTTCATCGCGGCATGTACCAGCATGTCCTCTTTCAGCATTTCCTTATCCTCATCGCGGAAGATTTCCAGTGCCATCTTTTCGTCAATGCCGTAGCTTTCGCCGTATCTGCAAATTTCAGCTTTCAGTTCTTCCTCGCTGATTACAAGGTTTTCCGCCTTCGCAATGGCTTCCAGCATCAGCCTTGCGTCAACGCTCTTTTTGCTGGTATCCTTAAAGTTTTCGCGCATGCCAGCCTCATCTGTACCCATGTACTGATAATAAATATCCATCGTCAGGCCCTGACGTGTGATGTTTTCTTCAAACTCGCGCATCATGCTGTTAATCTTGTTGTCATACATAACCTGAGGCACTTCCATTGTGCAGTTCGCAACTGCCGCATCCAGCAGCTTGTCGCCCTGCAGCTGTTTTGCGCGTTCTGTCTTTTCTGCTGCAAGTTTTTCCAGAATATTTGCCTTATATTCGTCCAGAGTGGAAAATTCAGAAACATCCTCCGCAAACGCATCGTTCAGTTCAGGCAGTTCTTTTTTGCTCAGGGCTTTCAGCTCGATCGCGAAAACAGCCGCCTTGCCAGCCAGCTCCGGCGCATGGTACTGCTCGGGGAATGTTACGTTGATATCAAATTTCTCGCCTACAGAATGGCCCGCTACCTGTTCCTCAAAGCCGGCAATAAACTGGTGGGAACCAAGCTCCAGCTCATGATTGTCCGCCTTGCCGCCGTCAAAAGGAACGCCGTCCACAGAACCCTCATAGCTGATCTTTGCGATATCGCCCATTTCAGCCGCGCGGTCTGTTACCTCAACCGTTCTTGCATTCTTGTTCTGTACGTTTTTCAGTTCCGCAAGCACTTCGTCCTCTGTGACCTCCGCGCTTACTTTCTCCACTTCCAGGCCCTTATACTGACCCAGTGTTACCTCGGGCTTGATTACAACGTCGATCACGAATTTCGCGCCCTTGCCGGATTCAATGTAATCCACATCCAGCGTCGGTGCGGAAACAACGTCCAGACCAAGTTCTTTTACTGCCGCCATGTATTCATCGGGGAAGATATGGTTGATTGCATCCTCATAGAAGAAGCCTTCGCCATACTGCGCCTCGATCAGCTTTCTGGGTACTTTCCCCTTCCGGAAGCCGGGGATGGAAATCTGATTTTTATGTTTGTTGTAAGCAAAGGCCATGCCCTGCTCCAAAACTTCCGCGCTTACCTCGAAAGAGAATTTTACATCTGTTTTTTCTTTGTTCAATACTACTGCGTTCATTGTATGAAGCTCCTCCCTAAAATAGTTGTTCCCGGCCGCTGTTCCTGTTCTTTTGCACGCTGTAATGCGCCGCCGGTTCCATGCAGTCCGTCATGACCGCACAATCAAAGTCAATTATAGCATACCGTTTTTTGAAAATCTACTGTAAAATGTAAATTTTCCTGCCGTTTTGAGCAAAAAAAACGCAAAAACGGCAGGAAGAACCTGAAAACCGCAGAGGTTCCGCCCATCCGGCGCATGGGTCAGAGCCTTCTGTATTTATTATTTAATGGAACTTTTCCAGACTGTCCCACACGCCCTCAACTTTTTCTACCGTCTGCAGGGCCGCTGCCTTATCCATTGCGTTCTCCACATATTCCGCACGGACAGCATCGCGGTAAACCTGTTCGGCCGCCGCCTTTACGGTTTCGTCCGAAGGCACATTCCGCTCCAGTACCTCGAATACAAAAAACCTGCCGTTAATTGGAATCGGCCCGACAATATCGCCGACTTCCCAGTCCTCCCGCACGTCAAACACCGTCCGCAGATAGCCCTGATCCAACGTAATTTCTCCGCCGTTCTCCTTATCCTTTGCCGTATCATCTACGTCATATTCCGCAAAAAGCGCGTTAAAATCCTCTCCCGCTCTGGCGCGTGCCGCTGCCTCCTCGGCGCGCTCCGCGCTGTCCAGCAGTATGCTGTTCAGCCGCAGAGTGGTGTATTCCGCGCGGAGCTGTTCGCGGTTTTCCTCATAGTACCGCGCCATTTCCTCCGGCTCTACCTCACATTCCGCGGCGATGGTATCATAAACGAGAGAATAGAGGTAGGAGGTTTCCATCAGCGGGACCATCCCCTCCGCGTCAATCCCCATTTTCTCCAGATCCTCCGGCGATACCCCTGCAATAAAATCTTCCGCCGCTGTTTTGGATTCCGCTTTCTGCGCCTCCGTCAGCGCAATGTCGTTTTCGGCGGCATACGCCTCTGCGGCGATCACGCTTTGCAGCGTGCTGATCGTTCTTTCTTCCAGCAGTTCATCGGCTGTCTGCCCGTCAAAATCCATGTTCCAGACGTCTTCCCCTGCGGCAGAAAGGAAATTCTGCGTCGCCGTATAAAGGTAAACCATATATTCAGACCGTGTAATATTTTCCCCATCTATTTTCAAAACCGTTTCATTGCCGACAGAACCGATCCCGCCTCCGCAGGATGTCAGCCCAGGTATGGCAAACAGCAGGAAGCAAAGAAGTCGTTTTGCGTATTTTTTCATAGATACTCCTTCTTTCTCTTAAGTCAGCCCGCACGTCCCATTCAGCAGAGCAGACCCTTTGTGTAATGCTCCTATTATACACGTTTTCACAGAATAATTCTAGGCTTTCAGCCTATTTAATAAAGTTTTAATTCCTTCCAGCGTTTTTCCTTCCTCGCCCTTTTTCAGCCGCATTGTCAAATAGGGCTTTGCACCGGCAGTAAAAAGGTAGCGTCCCTTTTCCGCCGTAATCAGCTCCGTCAGCCGAACAGGGTCGATATTCGGCGAAGAATGAAATTCCAGCAGGATATTCCCGTGCTTCTGGCTGATTGCCGTAATGCCCAGCGCGTGCGCCTCCGCCTTCAGCAGCACAATTTCCAGCAAAGCCTGTACGCTTTTCGGCAGATCGCCGTAGCGGTCTTCCATCTCTTCCTGCATATCATAATATTCCTCCTGTGTGCGTATCCCCGCAATTTTTTTATACAGCTCCATGCGCTGCTCCTGATTTTTGATATAAAATTCGGGGATATACGCGCTGATATTCAAATCTATGGATGTTTCAAATGCTTCCGGCTTCGTTTCGCCCCTGAGCGTCTGCACTTCCTCATCCAGCAGGCGGCAATACATATCATACCCTACGGATTCCATATGCCCATGCTGTTCCGCGCCGAGCAGGTTGCCCGCGCCGCGTATTTCCAAATCCCGCATGGCAATCTTGAAGCCCGAGCCGAACTCCGTAAATTCGCGTATCGTCTGCAAACGCTTTTCCGCCGCCTCCTTCAGCATTTTATCCCGCCGGTACATCAGGTAGGCATAGGCAATGCGGTTGCTGCGCCCCACTCGTCCCCTGAGCTGGTAAAGCTGGGAAAGTCCCATACGGTCAGCGTCCTGTATGATAATCGTATTCACGTTGGAAATATCCATACCCGTCTCTATGATGGTTGTGCAGACCAAAACGTCCAGTTCCCCGCTGACAAATTCTTCCATGATGTTTTCCAGTTCCCGCTCCGACATCTGCCCATGCGCATAAGCAATGCGGGCATGGGGAATCAGCTTTTGCAGGCGGAACGTCTCTTCGCTGATGGATTCCACGCGGTTATAAAGGTAATACACCTGCCCGCCGCGCGCAATCTCCCTGTGTATGGCCTCGCGTACAAATTCCGGATTGTTTTCCATCACATACGTCTGCACAGGGCGGCGTTCCTGCGGCGGCTCCTCCAGAATGCTCATGTCGCGTATCCCCGCAAGGCTCATATGCAGCGTGCGGGGGATGGGCGTCGCCGTCAGCGTCAGCACGCCAACATTTTCCCGCAGACGCTTCAGCTTTTCCTTATGCGCCACACCAAACCGCTGTTCCTCATCCACAATAACAAGCCCCAAATCTTTGAATTTTACATCCTTTGATAATAGCCTGTGCGTGCCAATGAGAATATCGGAATAGCCGCGTTCCATGTTTTTCAGGCTTTCCTTTTGCTGTTTGGGCGTGCGGAAACGCGAAAGCAGCTCCATTTTCACAGGATAGCCCGCCATGCGCTGTACGAAAGTATTGTAATGCTGCTGTGCCAGTATCGTTGTCGGCACAAGGAACGCCACCTGTTTGCCCTCCTGCGCCGCCTTGAACGCCGCGCGTATGGCAACCTCCGTTTTTCCATAGCCCACATCGCCGCAGATAAGCCGGTCCATTACTTTGCCGCTTTCCATGTCCCTTTTTACGTCCTCAATAGCGTTCAGTTGGTCGTCCGTTTCCTCAAAGGGAAAGGATTCCTCAAATTCCTTCTGCCAGATTGTATCCGCACCGTAAACATAGCCCTGCGCCGCCGCACGTTTGGCATACAGCGCGACCAGGTCCTCCGCCAGTATCTTTACGGCTGTCCGGGCCTTTATTTTGGCCTTCGCCCAGTCCTGCCCGCCCAGCTTGTTCAGTTTCGGAGCCGCGCTGCCTGTGCCGATATATTTCTGCACCATATCCATCTGGCTGACAGGCACAAACAGATTCCCGCCATCGCGGTAGGAAATTTTCATATAATCCTTTTCCACGCCCTCTACGGAAATTTTTTCCAGACCGCGGAATACGCCGATGCCATGATTGTCATGCACCACGTAATCGCCGATATGCAGGTCTGTGAAACTCTCTATAGAGGCTTCTGTTTTTTTGCGCTTTTTGCGGCGTTTTTTCCCTTTCCCGCCAAAAAGCTCATTATCGCAGAATACGGCAAAATGGATGAACGGATATTGGAATCCCCGCGCAAGGCTGCCCCGCGCCACCCAGACCGCACCTTTCGGCACAGGCTTTTCCAGACCCTCCACATATGCCGCCTCCAGACCCATTGCCCCCAGTTCCGCCGCAACCCTCTGCGCCCTTGTTCCGGAGGAGGTCAGTATCAGCGTGCGATAATTGTTTTTCTTCAAAAACTGCAATTCTTCACAAAATAAATCCGCCCTTTGCTGAAAAGACGGCGTAGAACGCGCGGCAAAATCGGCAATGCATTTCGGGCTGAAATCCGCCGCGCGCTGGCTCAGACCTGCCAGAAGAACAGCAGAAAAGCCCTCCGCCTGCCGCAAAAGCTCCGTATAGTCGAAAAACATACGGCTCTGCCCCGGCATCAGATAACCCTGCGCAATCCTCCCCTTCACGCTTTCACTGTATTCCTCCGTCAGCGTGTCCATATGCTCCCGTATGCGTTCCGGCTCATCGAAGCAAAGCAGCGTATCCTCCGGCAGATAGGAAAGCAGGCTGACTGTTTTTTCATAAAAATAATCCACATAAGCCCCTGGGGCGGCAAGCGTTTTTTCCGCCCGCAGACACTCCGCGTCCTCCCCAACAGTTTCCCGCAGCCGTTCCGCCGCCTCCTCCATGCCTTGCTTTTCGAGGTTTTTCAGCGTTTTGGTGTATTCCTTCGCAATCCGCCCTGCCGCTTCCTCCGCACGTTCTTCCTCAAAGACCAGCTCCCGCATAGGGAAAATGACGGTTTCACCCAGTTTTTCTATGGAACGCTGGCTCTGCGCGTCCATGCTTCGTATAGAATCAATTTCATCGTCCCAAAATTCAATGCGCACAGCGTCCTCCGCTGTCAGTGACCAAATATCAAGTATTCCGCCGCGCAGGCTGAACTGCCCCGGGCTTTCCACCATCTCACACCGCTCATACCCCATCCTTACAAGGCGGCGGCTCAGTTCGGAAATTTCCGCCGTATCCCCCGCTTTCAGGCGCAGCAAAAAGCCGGAAAAAACCTCCTTTTCCGGATATTTGTCCATCAATGCCTCCATCGGCGCAACAATAACAGGGCAGTCCCCTGCCAAAACCCGCTCCAGTGTGGCAAACCTCTGGCGGTTCATTTCCATGCTGTGTACATCCGCACTGTAAAACAGGATATCCTTTGCCGGATAGTAGGCGCAGTCCTTCTGCAAAAACACCATGTCCTCCAAAATTTCCCGCGCACGCAGTTCACTGTATGTCAACACCAGCAGGGGACGGTGGATATGTTCCCGCAGACAGAGCAGGATGTGGCTCTTTGCCGCGTCAATAACGCCCGTTGCAAAAACGGGCGTGCGCCCCCGCTCAATTCCTTCCAAAATCTGCCGGTAGCTTTCCATTTCCAGCATCGGTTCTGTCAGACCCTTCATGCCTTCACCTCATTTTCCGTTTCCGGCCTGGGCTCTTTCGGCTCTTTGGGCGGCTTCGGCCTTTGATTGACGCGGTTCATCGCTTCGTTGATGCCGCGGGACAATATCAGTTCCACGCCCTGTACGGCTTTGTCCATGCCCTGCTCCATCAGGGGCAGAGCGTCCGCGTCGAATTTCGCAAGCACATAATCCGCCAGATCCCAGCCGTTGGGCTTTTCCCCAATACCGACTTTTATCCGCCAAAATTCATCCGTACCCATCTGCGCGATAATGTTGCGGATGCCATTATGCCCGCCATGACTGCCCTTTTCGCGGATACGCACACTCCCCGCCGGCAGGCTGGTATCATCGAATATCACGACAAACCTGTCCTGCGGTATTTTGTAAAAATTCACAATTTCCCGCACGCTTTCCCCACTGAGGTTCATAAACGTCTGCGGCTTGATAAGCAGTACGCGTTTCCCGCCAATCGTCCCATCACCCACAAATGCCCTGTGCCTGAATTTCGTGACGTCAATGCCATGCTTCTCCGCCAGCCTGTCTATCACATGAAAGCCGACATTATGCCTGGTTTCCTCATACTGCCTCCCAGGATTGCCCAGCCCGACAACAGCAAAAAACTCCTGCCCGCGCTCCTGATTTTTGAATCTGTCAAATAACCCCATTTCGTTTCCTCCCATATTCTTGCAATATCAAAACACAGCGGAAAGCCCTAATCCTAAAATTAGAGCTTTTCCGAAATTTTATGCAGTTTTTCCAATAACAGTATGTAACAGTATAGCATAAAACAATATGAATTTCAATGTTTCCGCGCAAAATGCAGATAAATTCAGTCCGCCCCCTGCCCTTGACAGAAAAAGCCGCATCAGCTAACATAACTGTATATCTATCGAAGGAGGCCGGGATAATGCGCAAAGCTGTTCTTTACATCGCAATGAGTCTGGACGGGTATATCGCGGACAAAAACGGCAGCGTTGGCTGGCTGTCCGAGTATAGTACAGAAGAAAATTCCGGCTCCTATGAAACGTTTGCGGAAAGCGTGGACACTGTTATTATGGGCTGGAACACCTATGAGCAGATTGTAACGGAACTTTCCCCTGAAAGCTGGGTCTACAAGGGCATGCAGAGTTATGTCGTGACGCACCGAAAACAAGCGGCAAAAGACGGTATCCTTTTCACAGACGAATCCCCAGTTTCCCTGATAGAACGGCTGAAACGGGAGGACGGAAAGGATATCTGGCTTTGCGGCGGCGCGAGCCTCGCACAGCAGGCAGATGAAGCCGGCCTGATTGACGTATATCGGATTTCCGTCATACCGGCCATACTCGGCGGCGGCGTCCGCCTGTTCGGAGAAACGGGGCAGGAACACCGTCTGCGGCTGAAAGACGTGCAGACGTATGGCGGCATCGCCGAACTGATTTATGAAAAACGGGAATAAAGTTTTTTCCATGCAGGATATTGGAAAAAATTACGGAAAAGCCAGAAATGCCGCAATCCGCATAAAAATCTTCGTGCAGTCATTTTCTGAAAAGGAGGCAATACAAAACCATGGAAAAATACAAAAAAATATTCCTTATAATGATTGTCCTGTGTTTCTCAGCCGTTTGCTTTGCCCCCGGAAAAGCAGCATTGCCGAAATATGAAAATGCCGTTATCAACGTACTGAAAAGAGGGCCGGACGGCGATATGCCGCTGGAACTGACAGAGCAGGAAAACGCAGAACTATATGCAATCTTAGGAGATATAAAAGGCATTTATCTGCCAAAGCTGTTCGCCGAATACAATTATCATGGCAGGACAGGCTATGAGATAAGCATAGATTCGGAAAAGGCGGGGGATACTTCTGATGTAAGATTCCATATCATGATTGGCCTTAAGGGACAGCCGGAACACGCAAACTTTTACTATGCAGGGAAAGATTCCTTCCGGTCAATCGTCAATCCCAACGATTTAACGGAATATCTGAAAAAGCTGTAAATGAGCTGCCGGTATGCCAAACCCAAAATTCCGAAAGCCGCCGTTTTTTATTTTCCCATTGACAAAGGCAGAGCGGTATAGTACCATTGCAGTAGAGGTCATATGACTGACGGAAGTGGAAGTAACCACATGAAGTATGACTGTTGAAGGCCGACCGTCTGGGCGAGAACGCTTGGACTGCGGTCTTTTTTCGTGGCAGTCCAAATTTCAGGAGCATGAAAGGAGATTTTTGCATGAAAACAGATTTACAGATTGCACAGGAATGCACAATGGAGCCCATCGTTTCCGTTGCGGCAAAAGCAGGTATCCCGGAAGACTATTTGGAATGCTACGGCAAATATAAAGCGAAAATCAGCGCGGCATATGACGCGGAGCTCAGGGACCGCCCCAACGGCAGGCTGATACTGGTTACGGCAGTCAATCCCACCCCCGCGGGCGAAGGCAAGACGACCGTCACCATTGGCCTGACACAGGCTTTGCAGAAAATGGGAAAAAACGCCATTACCTGTCTGCGTGAGCCTTCCCTCGGTCCCTGCATGGGCGTGAAGGGCGGCGCGGCTGGCGGCGGCTATGCGCAGGTTGTTCCGATGGAGGATATCAACCTGCATTTCACAGGCGACCTTCATGCGATCACAACCGCAAACAACCTCCTTGCCTCTATGGTGGACAACCATATCCAGCAGGGCAACGAGCTGAATATCGACCCCCGCAAAATTGCGTGGAAACGCTGTGTTGACCTGAACGACAGGCAGCTGCGGAACGTCATTTCCGGCCTGGGCGGCAAGGTAAACGGCGTGCCGCGCGAAGACGGTTTCCAGATTACAGTAGCGTCTGAAATTATGGCAATCTTCTGCCTTGCCAGCGACCTGAAGCAGCTGAAGGAAATGCTGGGCCGCATCATCGTGGGCTATACCTATGACGATGAGCCCGTTACCGCGAAACAGGTAGGCGCGGACGGCGCAATGACAGTCCTGCTGAAAGATGCACTCCAGCCCAACCTTGTGCAGACGCTGGAGCATACGCCCGCCATTATCCACGGCGGCCCCTTTGCAAACATCGCGCATGGCTGCAACAGCGTGCGCGCAACAAAAACCGCCCTCAAGCTGGCAGATTATGTTGTGACAGAGGCAGGCTTCGGCGCGGACCTTGGCGCGGAGAAATTCTTTGACATCAAGTGCCGCAAGGCGGGCATCCGTCCGGATGCGGTCGTGCTAGTGGCTACCATCCGCGCGCTGAAATACAACGGCGGCGTTGCAAAAGCAGATCTGAGCAGCGAAAATCTGGATGCTCTGGCCAGGGGCTTTGTGAATCTGGAAAAGCATATTGAAAATATACAGAAATACGGCGTGCCTGTTGTGGTAACGCTGAACCATTTCGTTGCGGATACAGATGCGGAAGTCGCGTATGTGAAGGAACGCTGTGAAGGTCTGGGCGCGACATTTGCCGTAGCAAAGGTCTGGGCAGACGGCGGCGAAGGCGGCATTCCCCTCGCGGAAAAGGTGCTGGAAACGCTGGAAACAAAGGAAAACAATTTCCATGTGCTGTATGAGGACAGTCTTTCTATTGAGGAAAAGGTAAACAAAATCTGCCGCGAAATTTACGGCGCGGGTACAGTTAATTTCTCTGCAGCCGCCAAAAAGGCACTGGCGCAGATTGAAAAGCTGGGCTTTGGAGATTTTCCTGTCTGCATTGCGAAAACGCAGTATTCCCTTTCCGACGACCCCAAGGCATTAGGACGGCCTGAAGGGTTTGAGGTTACAGTAAAGGAACTGCGCATTTCCGCAGGTGCCGGCTTTATTGTCGCACTGCTGGGCGATATTATGACAATGCCCGGTCTGCCGAAACAGCCGGCTGCGCTGAATATTGATATTGACGAGGATGGAAACGTAGTAGGGTTATTCTGAGAAGGAGCGGACAAACATGGCAGCGGAACGGATCAACGGCAAGGCGATTGCAGACGAAATCAGGAAAGAGGCGGCGGCTGAGGCGGCGGCATTGAAGGCTCAGGGGATCGAACCCTGTCTTGCCGTTATACTTGTCGGGAATGACAGCGCGTCACAGGTTTATGTAAACAACAAAAAGAAAGCATGCGAAGCCGTAGGAATCCGTTCTGTATCTTATGCACTGGATCAAAACGCAGAGGAATCGGAACTGCTCCAGCTGGTCGATACACTGAACCGAGATTCTTCTGTGCATGGGATACTGGTGCAGCTGCCTCTGCCGGAGCATATGGACGAAACAAAGGTCATATTAACAATTTCGCCGGAAAAAGATGTAGACTGCTTTCATCCGATAAACGTAGGACGCCTGACAAGCGGACTGGATGGTTTCCTGCCCTGCACCCCCGCAGGCGTGATTGAGATTTTGAAACGGAACGGCCACGAAATTGCCGGAAAAAACTGTACCATCATCGGCCGCAGCAACCTTGTCGGCAAACCTCTGGCTCTGCTCATGACGCGGGAAAACGCCACCGTAACGCTTTGCCATTCCAAAACGCGGGATCTGGCAGAGGTCTGCCGCAGGGCGGATATTCTGGTCAGCGCGGCAGGAAAGGCAGGGCTTGTGACAGGGGATATGGTGAAGGACGGCGCAGTCGTGATTGACGTCGGCATGAACCGCAATGCGGAGGGAAAGCTCTGCGGTGACGTTGTGTATGATGAAGCAGCGGAAAAAGCCTCGGCGGTTACACCTGTGCCGGGCGGCGTTGGGCTCATGACTGTCGCAATGCTGATGAAAAACTGTATCCTTGCCGCAAAAAAGATTTCCGGAATATAAGAGCCTTTTGCGCGGCCTTCAAAAAATACCGAAAATAGATAGATACCAAAATACCGAGATTCTCAGGCTGTCAAAAAACTGTCCGTCAGATTTTTGACAGCCTTTTTCCAAAACACCCCAAAAACTTAAAGCAATATTAACCTATGCAGGTATAGACATACAGCGTCCACCTGTGGTAGGATAATAAGAACCTGTCCGTAAATTGTCTACGCACGTCTTGCTTCATCTTTTCCGGCAGTCTTTGTCGCTTTTCCTTGCCGTACCACTCGGTACGTCTGCAAAAAAGCTCCTTGCCTGCCGAAAAATCTGACTGCGCAATCTGCACGTATCTTATTTATGGATAAGTTCTAAGAGTTTTACGTTCCTGTTCTGCCGGAACGTACAGGGAAATATACTGTTGCATATACATATGTGCTGTGCCGCTTTCGCGGAAAAATTCGGAGGATCGTTCAAATGAAAATCTCAGAAGCAATCATATTAGGTCTTATACAGGGGCTGACGGAATTCCTGCCGGTCAGCAGCTCCGGGCATCTGGTACTGTTCCAGAACCTGTTTGGCATTGAAGAAGCAACGCAGGCGTTTTCCATACTCCTGCATATGGCAACGCTTATCGCGGTGTTCGTTTATTACTGGCGGGATATCTGGGCTTTGATACGCCGCCCGTTTCAACGGACGACCGCCCTGCTGATCGCGGGCACAATCCCGACCGTTATCATTGCCCTCCTGTTTAACGATACCTTTGACGCCATTTTCGGCAAAGGAAAATTCATCGGGTTCAACTTCGTTTTCACAGGGCTTATCCTGCTCTACGCCGACACCCGCCGCAGCGGGCGGAAAAAAATCCGAAATATGTCCATATTTGACGCGCTCCTTGTCGGCACGATGCAGGGCGTGGCAATACTGCCCGCTGTGTCCCGCTCCGGCATGACCATCAGCACCTGCCTCAGCCGCGGTCTGGATAAAGAAAACGCCGCAAGGTTTTCCTTCCTGCTTTCCATTCCCGCAATACTGGGCGCGATGACGCTGACAATCAAGGATATGATAACAGGCGAGGTCGCGCTGGCAGAATCTGTTGGCGCAGTGCCGATGGCAGTTGGTTTCATCGTTGCTGCCGTTTCGGGTTATTTTGCCATCCGCTTTATGGTGGATATCATCAAAAAAGGACGGTTGAAATGGTTTTCCGTATATGTATTCATACTTGGTGCCGTATTGATTTTAGACCAGTTCGTTCTGCATGTAATCGTACAGTAAAAACAAAAACCAGATACAGGGAAATAAATTCCTGTGTCTGGTTTTTTTAAGACCTTGGGGACTCTGTCCCCAACTCCCCTGCAAGGGACTCCGTCCCTTGACCCGTCTGCCGCCGCTCTTTCGTGCGGCGGAAAATCATTCTGGTTTTACTCTCTGTCCTTATTTTTTTACCTTTCCTCTGCCCCTCCGCGAAACGTAGTTTCGCAAATACTCTTTGCTTCTTTCTCTTAGAGAAAAGAAGTGGGGTTTGGGGTATGCACCATATAAAGACAGCAAGACCTTGAGGACTCTGTCCCCAATCCCCTGCAAGGGACTCCGTCCCTTGACCCGTCCGCCGCCGCATTTTCGTGCGTCGGAAAATCATTCTGGTTTTACTCTCTGTCCTTATTATATTTTTGCCTTTCCTCCACTCCTCTGCGAAACGTAGTTTCGCAAATACTCTTTGCTTCTTTCTTTTAGAGAAAGAAGTGGAGTTTGGGGCAACGCCCCATATAAAGACCTCAAAACCTTGGGGACCCTGTCCCCAATCCCCTGCAAGGGACTCCATCCCTTGACCCCTCCGCCGCCGCACTTTCGTGCGTCGGAAAATCTTCTGGTTTTACTCTCTGTCCTTATTATATTTTTACCTTTCCTCTGCTCCTTTGCGAAACGTAGTTTCGCAAATACTCTTTGCTTCTTTCTCTTAGATAAAGAAGTGGGGTTTGGGGCTATGCCCCATACCCTTCCTATCATCCGTCCGGTAAGCGTTGCTTTTTTATAAATTTCTGATATAATGAAAGCAAACGGCAGGGCGTCCCCCTTCCGCTTTTCCATTATATTTCAGAAAGGAATCATCAACATGGACGGAACTTGGGTATTTATCATGGAAAATCTTGAATATCTTCTGCGCATCGTCATTGCCAGCGTCTGCGGCGGCTTTATCGGCTATGAACGCAGCCGCCGCCGCAAAGAGGCCGGTCTGCGCACGCATATCATTGTCGCGCTGGGCTCTGCCCTCTTGATGATTGTATCAAAATACGGGTTCCCCGATATCATCGACCAGCCGGGGATGCGTGTCGATGCTTCGCGTATCGCCGCAAACGTCATTACAGGCATTTCCTTCCTTGGTGCAGGCGTCATTTTCACGCGCGATGTTTCTGTAAAAGGGCTGACAACAGCAGCGGGATTATGGTCTGTAGCAGGCATCGGGCTGGCGATTGGCGCGGGCATGTATCCGGTCGGCATATTCGCCACGCTGCTGATTCTCATCGTACAGCTGCTTTCCTATGGACCGCTGAAAAAGCTGGACGGCCCGATACATGAAATTTTTTCCATTACCTACCAGAATGTCCCGAATGGACTGGAACTTCTGAAAAGCCAGCTTGCCATGCGGAACATTGTCATTCACCACATACAGATGGAAAAAAATTCGGACGATACTGTCACAGTGACGCTGAACGTCAGTCGGGCGAACGCCATCACCTGTACGGATCTGGCTGGAATTTTTGCAAATGACCCTTCTGTCAAAAATTTCCGGCTGTGATGTAAAAAGACTATGAGGGCTCCGCCCTCAATCTCCCGCAAGCCCTTTGGAAAGGGCTTGACCCTAAACTTTCATGGGGCAAAACAAACGTTTTGCCCATATTTTATCGGCGGCAACTTTACAATAAAACAAAATATCAATTTGCAATACTTTCCGGAAACTCCTGCATGATCCTTTCCAAACGCCCTGTAATGCTGTCGGCGGGATATCCCTCTTTCAAATAATAGCATTTTCCGTCAAGAAAAATCCTCCCGTCCCCAAAGACACTGATTTCGTCCGCCTCCCATGCCTTCCCGTTTTCCGCGCCGTAAAACCACAGTTCATACCTCGGCAGTCCATTATGAGGATATGTAATCACATTCCCGCTGGCATCTTTGGCGGAATAGTGATAATGGCATTCCAAATTTTCCAATTCCTCCGCCACCTCTTTTGCGAGCATCGGGTCATTCCGGTAAAAAGAAACAGAATCCAGTGTACCGGCTTCCAATTTCAATATGCCTATGTCCCTGATTTCCTCCCTGCCGGAAATCCCCATCAAATCCGCGACACTCCTGCCCTGCCGCCATACCGCTGTCCCAACAGTAAAAGCTGTCATTGTGCAAAATACAAATGGTACAATCATTCTCCGCCAATTCCATTTCACATGCCTTTCCTCCCTTCCATTCCCTGTTAATACCATCATACCAGAACTGCCGCAAGCCCGCAACAAAACTACCTACATTGTAAGAAATCTGTAAGAAAACGCCATATCCATCTTTTTTCTCTCCCGCCCTTGACATCTCCGCCAATCGGCGTATACTAAGAGTTAGCAACATATGTCAGAAACTGGAGGCTATTTTATGGCAAGGCCAAGAAAATGCAGAAGGGTCTGCGCGATGCCGCAAAACAACAGCTTTGCCCCAATCGGGGAAAACGTCTGCCGGGAAAAAATCGTCATGCGGATAGAAGAATACGAAGCCATACGCCTGATTGATCTGGCGGGCTACACGCAGGAGGAATGCGCCAGCCAGATGGGCATTGCCCGCACGACGGTGCAGGGAATCTATAACGATGCGCGCAAAAAACTGGCGGACGTACTTGTCAACGGCAAAGCTCTCTGGATTGAAGGCGGCGACTACAACCTTTGTCGGGAAAAAGGCCCCGGCTGCGCCAGAAAATGCCGGGCAGCCTGTTGCAAAAAAACAGAACATACCTTCGACTGACAAGGGGATACACGCTTTTTCAGCCGAAGGTACAATAACAGGAGATGAATCGAATGAGTGAAAATTGTTCTCATGACTGCGGGAGCTGCTCCTCGAATTGCAGCAGCCGCAAGCCGGCGGATTTCCTTGTGCCGCCGAATGAACACAGCAAAATCAAAAAAGTAATTGCGGTCGTCAGCGGTAAGGGCGGCGTGGGGAAATCTATGGTAACCTCCTCTCTGGCCGTACTGGCAAACCGCAAAGGTTACAAAACAGCCGTTTTGGATGCGGATATCACAGGCCCTTCCATACCCAGGGCTTTTGGCATCAAAGAAAAAGCCTACGGCAACAAGCTGGGTATGCTTCCCTGCGAAACAAAAACAGGCATCGAAATTATGTCCGTAAATCTGCTTTTGGATAATGATACCGACCCTGTGGTTTGGCGCGGTCCCATTATTGCAGAAACAGTGAAGCAGTTCTGGAAGGACGTTGTTTGGGGTGATGTGGATTTTATGTTTATTGATATGCCCCCCGGAACAGGCGATGTTCCCCTGACGGTATTCCAGTCTATCGCGATGGACGGCATCATTATCGTCACCTCCCCGCAGGAGCTTGTCGGTATGATTGTAGATAAGGCGGTTAAAATGGCAGAGATGATGAACGTACCCATACTGGGTATTGTGGAAAATCTTTCCTATTTTGTCTGTCCGGACTGTGGAAAAACACACAATATCTTCGGCGAAAGCCATATTGAGGAAATTGCCGCAAAGCATAATATCCCTGTGGTCTGCCGCCTGCCGATTGATCCGGCAGTTGCCGCAAGAAGCGACAGAGGCGAAACAGAGGATTTACAGGGTGAATGGCTCGACCCGATGATTTCGTTTTTGGAAAAAATTTGACAGGAGGGGTTTTGCATGAAGAAAAAAATCGCGGTAACGTATGAAAACGGGCAGGTGTTCCAGCATTTTGGGCATACGTCCGAATTTAAGGTATATACCATTGAGGACGGTGCTGTTACAGCTACGGAGGTTCTGCCGACCAATGGCAGCGGCCATGGTCTTTTGGCTGATTTCCTGCTGCTGAACGGCGTATCAGCCGTAATCTGCGGCGGCATCGGCGGCGGCGCGAAAGCCGCGCTGGCGGAAAAACAGATTGAGCTGTTCGGCGGCGTAAGCGGTGATGCAGACGCATGTGTTGCGGAATACCTGAAAGGCACGCTGGCGTTCAATCCAGGCATCGAATGCAGCCACCACCATGACCACGACCATGAAAACTGCGGCGAGCATGACGACCACCACTGCGGCGGGCACTGCCACTAAACTCCACACAAAAAGAGCTGAAAAACCATGTTTTTCAGCTCTTTTCTTCCCTGCAAAAGCCTTTTTACGTTTTCCGGTGGAAAACACTCATCTCATATCTCTGACTGTAACCCTTGTTACATCACCATTGCTGCTGCTCGTCCGCAGTTCAATATAACATTCATCGTTGTTATCGGTGCAATCGTCCCAGAAAATGTCCAGCCCGCTCAATGTGGTTTTATAATTCCTGTCATAAGTCATGCTGTCGTTAATCACAAAGACGATTTGCGTATCCTCTTCCAGATTCCAGGTATATTCCTTGGAACTGTTTTTTGTTTCCGCTATGGTAATTCTGCCATTGCCGCTGGTACTGATATTGCGCAGATAACCAGCCTTCGGCTTGCTGTCATCCACATCGTCCTCATCTATGATATCCGCCACAATTTTCGTCACATCGCCCCTGGAATTGAGCGTCAGCGTTACCTCGATTACCTCATAGCTTTTCAAATTATTAAACGCGCGTTCCAGCTTCACAAATGTGGAACTGCTCCCGTCCAGCCTTACGTCAATATTGCTGGTGGAAAGCGTGTATGTCGGTTTGCCGGAATTATTCTGGATCCGGATCTCGTCATCATCCACGTCCATACTGTAAACCGTTCCCCTCACAGTATCTCCGCTTTTGCTATCCCAGGAAGCCTTGATTTTGGAAACCTTGCTGCCGCTGTATGTCAGTTCCACATAGATATCATCCCTGCCATCCAGTTCATCATCCAGATCATCCAGGCTAATGTTATCACCTTCCAGCGTTACTTTTACGCTGCTGGAATATTCCAGATCATAATTCACGCCGCCCGCCTCTACTTTGATCTCGGAACTGCGGTCGTCAATATCTTTCAGAATACCCTTTGTGACTTCATCAATTTCCGCCTCAATCTCGGAAACTTTGTTCTTTGTGTTAAATTCCAGCTTCACATTGTAGGTGTATTCATCATAATACTTTTTCAGATTGTCCACACTGCTTTTCTTACCATCTACTGTTACATTGACGTCGCTTGCCAACTCGTGGGTATAATCCTTCTTATTGTTTGTAATCTGGACCTCGCTGCTTGAGATTTTCTTCAGCGTGCCCTCGGAATTTTCTGCGTTCTTGGAAGTCGCGCGGATTACCGTTGCATAATCGTACTTGTCTACCTCCAGTTCAATGGTGTATCCCTTTTCATCATCATTAAAACTGGATTTCAGCGTATCCAGTGGTTTACTCTTTCCGTCAATATAAACATCAACGTCATCATCGTAAATATCGTATTTATGGATTTCCCCATTTGCCTTGATTTCGATTCTCCGGCTATTCAGGAAATAAAGCTGACCATGTGTTTCGTCTTCTTCCGATTCGATAGTGATATCCGTTACATGTCCCTTGCTGTTCAGCTTAAGGGAAACAGTATAATTATTGTCATCGTAATCCCTTTGCAGTTTGCTGAATGCAACACTACTGCCGTTTTTCTTAATTGTAACAGCATCGTCCAGCGTGTATTCATAGCTCTTGCTGCCGCTCTTAATGGTGATCCTGGAATCTGTCAGCTTTGTCAGAAGCCCCTTTGTCGGATTGTCGCTGCTCTTTACCGCGTCCAGCTTTGTTACATATTCGTCCTTGTCCAGCGTCAGCGTGACATTGTATTTCGCGTCTTTCAGCGCGTCTGAAATCTTCGATGTTGTAGAACGGGAGCCTTCCAGACGAATATCCGCATTCCTGTCGATATCGTAGTATTTTTCCTTGCTGCCGTCTTTGATCGTCACTCTGCTGGAAGTGATCTTCGACAGCTCATATGTAACGTCCTTTTTGATGCCCGCCTTGGAGTTGGTTACGATAAGGCTTTTCAACTGGTCACCGGTATATGCCGCCGTAACGGTATCCCCAGTGCCTATATCCGTAAATTCAATCGTTTTGTTGTCATAAGTAGGCTTCAAAGTGTTTTTGGCGCCAAACAGATTCATCCCCGCCCCCGCGTTTGTCCGCAGGCTCAGGAACAGATCGCCGTTGCTCAGCACCATGCTGTTCACAACCGTGCCAACAACCGTACCGGGCGTCTGCGTGCCGCCTGATCCGTTCTGCGTCAGCGTGTTGTACGTTTTTACGGAAAGCACCGCCATCTCCGAACGATTGATATTCGATTTCGGGTTAAAATTATTGTTTGTATCCCCTACCATCAGCTTGGAACGATTCAGCAGTTCCAGATAAGGCTTTGCATCACTGGAAACCTGCATTGCATCGCGGTAGCTCAGGGACGGATTGCTAACCAGCTTGTAGCCGTCCAGCGTTGACAGAGCCTTGCCGAAAATCCTGCCGACATCCTCGCGGTTGGCATTTCCTGTGCCGTTGCGCATCTTGCCCAGTTCTTCCGTTGCGAGTATGTTGTTTTCCAGCCCATACGCCACAGCGTTATACGCCCACGAAGGGATGTTGTACGCGCTCATGACAGGCTTCCACTTTGTCACGACTGTATCGCTTACATCCTGCTTGCTGTGCGCCTTCATAATGGAATACATCAACTGTACCGCCTCGCAGTAGCTGACGTTGTTTCTCGGCTTACAGTATTTCTTCCCGTTTTCATTGTAGCCGTTCATCAGCCCCATAGACGCCGCCTGGTCGATAAATGTTGCCGCGCCGGGCCATGGCACCGAACCAATGTCCGCAAACACCGAGCCATACGCCGTAACGCCCATGCTGCCGGCTGCCATGCTCGCCGCCATCACCCATGCTACCCATTTCTTCATAAAAACCTACCCCCATTCATAATGAATGATTTCGCTTTCTTTCAAAAAGACGTCAAGTCTGGACGTCCTTTCCCTGTTACCATCATACCACAGCCCGATAAAAAAATCCTTTCGATTTTTTTAATTTTTTCCCGCTTTCATGCAATTTTTTCCAAAAGCTGAGGGTTTCCTCCATATTTCATATTCTTAGATAGTATCGCCATAAGTCATGTATACATATTTTCGAGCATAATTTTGTCGGATTTCAGGCAAAAATTCGCAGGCGTACAATATAGCGCGGCATTGCCGCACCATACGGGCGGAACCGCCAGGCAGGCGGTACGGCAAAAGTTTTTAACGAAAAAGCCAACAAAATTTGCC
>CAJTQX010000015.1:0-468 GCA_910578425.1 uncultured Anaerotignum sp. | reverse complement strand
TTACCACAACCCAGCTATAATTGCAAACCCATCATAGCGCAGCGTTCTGACCATTTGAAAGGCGGCAATATCTTTTAGGCGGGCTTTTCCCTGACATGCGGCAAAGATGCGGCACGCAAAGAAAGCCTTGAAAATTCAAGGCTTTCTCCATGCACTCTACAGGATTCGAACCTGCGGCCTTTCGGTCCGGAGAAATCAAACATATTTTTTGCCCTCATTAGACATTTCTCAAAGCCTTGATATTATAGGGATTTTGGTACCTTATTCTGATATTGTCTTTTAGCTATTTACGCAATTTCCTTCCAAATAAGCCACTGATAAGCCACTTATCATAAAAGTATTTTATACCTGAAGCCGTATCAAATAATCCCATTTTGACTATGCTATTCGTTCCATATTTTTCCATACAACATTATAATATCCTTGTAACAAATGTTTTTTTTTGCACCAAGGAGGTAATACCATGAA
>CAJTQX010000014.1 GCA_910578425.1 uncultured Anaerotignum sp. | reverse complement strand
TACCATATTTTTTCAATTCCATCTTGTAAAGCACTATATTTTGTGTTATTCTAGTATTGTAGATTTCGGAAAAGAACTTATCAAAAAGTGTACTTTTTGATAAGTTCTTTTTTGTGTTTATATGCAATTAAGTAGTTGGAATATACAGTTTTATAAAAACTTTATGAAAATTTTATCACTTAGTAAAGCCATGTCGAAAAGTACACTTTTTGGCAGATTTATGCTGCAATTTGTTGTGCATTATATATTATAATGCACAGGTTCAAAGCAAAGTAGGGACAGGAAGAAATTTTCTGAGATTTTCAAAACGCATGGGCTTTATAGAGGATAATGCGATCAGTGCAAATGGAATTTTAAGGCTTTTGGAATAGCTCCAAAATTATTTTATGATTTTTTATCACGAGGAAAGTATCTGCGGACAGGGAGGTGGCAGGCATTGAGATATATCCGATAAAAGCTGTGCGCCGAAATCATGTTGGCGGCGTGCGCGAATTGGATACGGCACAAATAATACTGACGAGTGATATGTTATGGAAAGAAAACACCGATTTTGGGCAGATATGCGCGTTTTCAGGATGCAGTAAAAGCCGGCGGGCAGGCCGAATTTTGACCTGCTGGATAAATTTCTGCGTGAGTCTTCCATAGACAAGGGGAAATAGCTGCTTACAGCGCATTCATAGGGCTGCCTTTGTGAAAGGAGGAAGCTGTATGGAAGAGGCGATTCCACCATGGGGACCGCCCATTGTCAGATGCGTTCCTGGCAATGGGATGGGAAATGGAACGCCGGCAAACCATTGGAAACAATGGGACGCAAAGCCAGAGGCTGGGGTGCGGTTTTCCGCACTACGCTCGTTCGGCTGCGATCCGGCAAACCAACGGAAACGTTGAGACGCAAAGCCAGAGGCTAAGGCGTGTTTACGCGCTACGCTCGTTCGGCTACCGGATTCTTTGCGTCCGAGGATGAGCAAAGAAAGGAAGTAATCCTATGAAAAATTTAATGAAAAAGAGCAGGCGTGGGCTCGGCATCGCTTCTGCCTTCTTCACAAAGGTCATTGTGCTGTCACTGTGCATGAGTCTTGCCCTGGGCACGACTGCATTTGCAAATGATGGTGCTGACGGTGGAGTGGCTGGAGCAACCACGTCCAGCGAAAGCAGTTCCGGCGGTTCCGGCGATAACGGTTCCGGCAGTTCCAGCGAAAGCAGTTCCGGCGGTTCCAGTGAAAGCAGTTCCGACAGTTCCAGCGAAAGCGGTTCCGACAGTTCCAGCGAAAGCGATTCCAGCAGTTCCAGCGAAAGCGGTTCCGTCAGTTCCAGTGAAAGCGGTTCCGACAGCAAAGCAGAACAGAGCGGCGCGCCTGACAACAGCGCGGCTGACTCTTCGCAGGTTTCCTGTTCCGAAAGCAACGGGACAGACGCATCTGCTGGAAACAATGCAGACGCGGAAAAAACAAATGCTTCGAATACAGAGGAACAGCAGCCCAAAGCTGACGAAACGCCTGTTTCCAACAGTGAGGAAACAGACAAAGTGGTAACTGCTGGACCGGAAGAAACGAAGCAGGAAACACCTGAACAGGATCAGACTGCTGAGAAACCGGCAGAGCCTGAACAGGAGCAGCCGGCAGAGGAAGAAGCACAGCCGGAGACAGAGCAGGAGCAGGATACAGACGAAACAACTGAATCTGAATTTCCTCCTCTTAATGTGTCGGAAGAGCAGATAAACGAAGTTACAACGGCAATTGCGGAGTTTGAAAACCCTGCGCTGCTATTGGTGGGAACGGAAGAAAGCGATGGCACGATAGATTCGGCAGATGCATTGCAAAAGGCTATCGATGCGGCTGCGAAAAAGGGTGAGGAAGTAACGATTACCCTGACAAAGGATTTTGCAATAGACAAAACAATCGTTATTCCTGAGGGAGCGAACATCAAGCTGGTTCTTGACGGAAAAGAGCTTACTTTTACCGGAGAGGGCGATGCAATGTTCCAGGTTAAAGGCAGCCTTTCTGTTTATGACAAGGAAACGACGGACAGCAATGACAGTCAGAGCAGCGGCAGCCAGAGCAGTGCGTCTTCCAGCAGCTCCAGTAATTCCAGTAATTCCAATAATTCCAGCAACTCTGGCAACTCCGGCAGGTCTGAACACAAAAACAGCAGCAACGTAGTTACTGCTAAGGAGGAACAGACCGGCGAAAATAAGGCCGCAGATAAGCCTGAAACAGACAACGTTGCGGCAGAGCAGAAAGACGCGCTTCAGGAAACCCTGAAAAATTGGGTGAATGAAGATGGAAGTGTCAAGGAAACAAAGGAAGTTGTAGACAAAGTGCTGACAGATGTTGGCGTTATCACAACTGAAAAAGCCGTAAACGTGATTTTCAATGTGGTAGCGGGCGGCCAGCTGAACCTGTTCGGCGGCATTATCAAAAATGGCGTTGGTGCAAACAGCAGTGTGACAGGCGTTAAGGTAGAGAAAGACGGCGCGTTTGAAATGTCCGGCGGCGTGATTGCTGACATGACAAACTCCGGCGTTATCATTAACGGCGGCAAAGCTGAAATCAGCGACGGTGCGGCAATCGTGAACAACAGCACGAAGCTGAACGGCGGCGGCATCAGTGTGAAAAACGGCGGCACGCTTATCATGGACGGCGGCCTGGTTGCAGGGAATGAAGCTATTTTTAATGGCAAAGCAGAAGACCACAATGGCCAAAATTCCAAATACGGCCAATTTGGCGGTAAAAGCGGCAACGGCGGCGGTGTAGCTGTGGATGAATCCGTTTTTATCATGACTGGCGGGAAAATTCATGGCAATAAGGCAGATGATGGAATAGGCGGCTATGAAATCGGCGGCAGCACTAAGGTTGACGGTCTTGGCGGCGGTGTATATGTTGTTGGTACAGATGGCAGGTTTGAACTGTCTGGAAACGGCGTAATTTCCAATAACAAAGCTGGTGCAGGCGGCGGTATCTTTATCCATACCCGTAATAAAGATGCTAAACCTGGCGATGGCGCTTTGTTTACCATGACAGGCGGCGAGGTATCGGGCAATACGGCACTGTATGGCGAAGGCGGCGGTATCTTTATCAACAGCAGGTTTGGAGACGCCAGCAAAAATAATACCATCACTGCCGGAAAAATCACTGGCAATAAAACTTTGACAAAGAATGACCTTGGCGGCGGCGGTATCTATGTGAATAACGAGGGTACGCTGAATATCCAGAACGCTATTGTTACGGCGAACATCGCGCAGGGTCTTGGCGGCGGACTTGCTGCTTGCGTCCATGGCAGAACTCTTGTATTTACTAAGAATGGCATGATTTTCTTTGACAATGAGAGCCTTGGAAATGCGGTTACGTTAGGCCACAATGGAAATGGGACAAAAATTGATGGGAATAACCTTTGGAAGGACAACGAGGAATTCAAGAAGCTTGCTCAGGATATTTTTACTGCCAGCGATATGGATACAGACGGCAATATGGGCGGCATCCTCATTGGTAACAAGACACTGTTTGACGGTGACACTTCCTGGGAAGGTTACAGATTCTACTATGAAAACGGCGAGATTGTTTCTGATAAGGTTGAGTACGATGAGGAAGGCAAGGTTATCTATGCCAACAGGCTTCTTGGGCTGACATCGAATCCCGATGATGCAGCAGTCCAGAAGGCTTTGGAGGTAATGAACAATGCGCTCAGCGGTTATCTGATTATCAGCGGCAACGAATCTTCTGTTCATGGCGGCGGCATTGCAAACAACGGCATTCTGACAATTGGCGTGGAACAGAAAGAATTTGATGAAACGCCGGATGAAGTTTCCAAAGACTTTGAAATGGATAAGACGCTGGAAAAAGACGAAAACGCGCCGGAGGATACTCCTGACCGCGAGCTGCAGGACGGCGAGTTTGAGTTCATTTTGGGCGATGTAAGCGGCAACGAGCTTGGCAGCGTAAAGAATGACGCAGACGGCAAAGTAAACATCAAACTGCCCGATTTCAAGGAGCCGGGGAAATATACATTCCTTGTGAGCGAGAAAAACAGCGGCAACGCTCCGAACAGCGAAACAACGGTTATTTACGATGGAAATGTGTATGTAGTCGTAATTGAGGTTACAGAAAAGATTACAGAGGAAATTGTAAACGTTGGCGGGGTGGAATATACCATTAAACACTCCGAGCTTACCGCTGGAGAGCCGAAGTTCTATAAAGCGGAACTTGACGAAAATGGCAATGTGAAGTATGATGGAGAAGGAAATCCCGTGTATGGTTCGGAAGAACTGCCGGGCATTGCTTTTGAAAACACATACACAAAGCCTGAAAAACCGAAAGAACCCGAGACGCCGAACACGCCTGACAGACCCGACAGACCGAAAAAGGATCCCGATGTAGACGTTCCCGAGCCGGAAGTTCCTCTGGCTGAGACGCCTGAAGTTGAAATTCCGGAAGAGGCTGTACCCCTTTCGGATGTATCTGAGGAAATAGAAATTGGAGATCCCGAAGTTCCTTTGGGTGATGTTCCCAGAACAGGCGACGCACCGGTATTCCCGCTTGCTATGGCGATTTTCGGCATCTGCGGAGTGCTTCTTGCGAAGCTCAGAAAAAGCAACTAAAGAAATCATGTAAACAAAGCCCTGCATGAGCGGAAGGAAACGTATCCGCTTACAGGCAAACGGGCCGGAATCCCTGGGTTCCGGTCCATCTTTCAGAGGAGGAATGAGTGGAATGGGAAAAAAGGCGGTACTGCTGGTGAGGATACTGCTGATTACGGTTATGCTGACTTCGGCGGGTATCATCGTTTCAAAGCTGCTGGATTACCGTAAGGGCGCGAAGGACTATGGAGAGGCGGCGGAGATTGCGCAGGGAGGGCAGGTTTCTGCGGAGCTTCCGCCTGAGGAAACGGACGCATATGACGCGATGCTGGCGGGGCTGGATTTGGCGGCACTGCGGGAGGTCAATGACGAGGTTGTCGGCTGGATTGCCATACCCGATACGGAAGTATATTATCCCATTTTGCAGACAACGGATAATGACTATTATCTGAATCACACATGGAAGAAGGAAAAAAGTTCTGTCGGCGCGGTATTTATGGAATATCGGGATTTGCCTGATTTCAGCGGTTTTCACAGTATGCTGTACGGGCACCAGATGAGGGATGGCTCGATGTTTGGCGGCCTGCATCAATACGCTGATGGAGAGTATCTGCGGGAACATCCGACGATATATATTGTAACGGATGCAGGTGTGCGGAAATATGATGTTTTTGCGGCATATGAGGTTGGCGTGCAGGAAATTGTATACGAGAGGAATATTGAAGAAAAGGGTCTTCAGCAGAAGCTGATTGATTTTGTATCAGCGCGCTCTGCTGATGATGCAGGGGCTGCGCTGGATGCGGACAGCCATATCCTGACACTTTCGACCTGTACCGGCAGGGGATACGCGACCCGCTGGGTGGTGCAGGCCGCATTGAGCGAATAAAAAAACGGGACCTGTCATATTTTGCGTTTTTTACACCTGTTAAGCCATGTGCTGACAAGGTGTTTTTTGGCGGGAAGAAAAGATACAGGTAAAATAGGAATTACTTTCTACGGAAAATCTTTCTAAATAAATAGGAAAATTTGCCTGAAAGCTGTTTCTTTTGCTTTGCTGATATGTTATATTAAGTACAAAGGAAAATGTGTGCAAAGCACATAACAGATAAAAAATATAAAATACATATACTGTGCAGAACAGATGGAAGATAGTACCGGAAAGTTTCCAAAACAGATACGCACAGAAAGGAGTAAACATGGAAAAGATACTGGTTATTGACGACAGCCTTGTGCAGGCAGACGTTCTGAAATCAATTCTGAAAGACAATTATGATGTGACGGCAGTTCATACGGCGGAAGCAGGGCTGCAGCACGCGGCTTCGGGAATGTATTCACTGATTCTCCTGGATGTCATTATGCCGGAGATGGACGGTTTTACACTGCTGAAGGAACTGCAGGAGGCGGCACTGACAAGGCGGATTCCCGTTATCCTGATTACCAGCCTTTCTGATGTGGAGCACGAGGTGCAGGGGCTTATTATGGGCGCGGTGGATTACATTACAAAGCCGTTTAACCCGATGATCGTGGCAGCGCGGGTGAATACGCATGTAAAACTACACCGTTATCAGGCGCAGATTGAGCGCGAAGCGATGATTGACGAATTGACGGGCATTGCAAACAGGCGGTATTATGAGAAATACTGTGAATTGAAATGGAACGATGCTGTTCGTCTGAAAATCCCTATTTCAATCTGTATGTTCGATATTGACCATTTCAAATTGTATAACGATACCTACGGGCATCCGGCAGGGGACAGAGTCATTGCGACTGTAGCGGACAAAATTGCGTCACGGCTGCGGCGGACAACAGATTTTGTTGCGCGCTATGGCGGGGAGGAATTTGTCGCTATCATTCTGGGCGGCGATGCAAACGAGGCCTTCGGATACCTGAAAAAGGTTCGGGAGGAAATCGAAATGCAGCATATCCGGCATACACCGCCGACTTGCGATTGGGTAACGGTCAGCGTTGGGGGCGTAACGGTGACGCCGCAGCGCGGGGATACATACGAAACCTATTTGAAACTCGCGGATACGATGCTGTATGATGCAAAGCGTCTGGGCAGGAATCAGGTAGTCTGGTGCGGGGAGCATATGGAGCAGATGAAGGAAAAGTAAGATTTGAAAATATACTTTGTAACAGATAAGGCATGGAAGCAGCCAACGGCTAACAGGCAACAGAGGACCGGGTACGGGCCTGTTATTGTCTGTTAACCGTTGGCTGTTTCTTTTCTGTTTCAGACAATTTCCTGAAAATTTATGGGCGCAGTCAGAAATATTTCTAATGACTGCGCCCATAATGTAGTAAAGATTGGGAAGTATTAACCCTTGGGGGGGGAGCCCCTTCATCTATATTAAAGGTAATCCCTAGGGTTCTGATAAACACCGTTCAACTGTATTTCATAGTGGCAGTGAACGCCTGTAGAGTAGCCTGTGGAGCCTGTCATAGCGATGGTATCGCCTTTCTGCACGGTATCCCCGACATTGACCAGAAGGGAAGAATTGTGTGCATAAAGGGTAGTGAAGCCGTTGCCATGATCAATGACAACATAATTGCCAAACCCGTTATGATAAGTGGAGGTAACCACTGTGCCGCCTGCGGTGGCTACTACAGGGATAATGCGGCTTCTGGTGGAGATGTCGATCCCCTTATGCTTCCGTCCGTCACTGATGGCGGAGCTGCCGCTGGGGTTGAACTCTGTCGTGATGATCGTGCTTTCCACAGGGTAGCCCATAGGGATATTGTTGTATTCCGAAAGGGCTTCTGTTACGTCCGTTGCAACGTTTTGGAAAGAGTATCCGGTTTCGTCCAGCATAACGTCCATTTTTTCCAGTTGGCTGGAGAGAGACGAAAGCTTGTGGTAAGAGGTATTGACGATTTTTGTGAAGGTCGGTGCGGCAAGGACAGGGTTTTCCAGCGTATTTGCCATTGTGGTGCAAAGATCGGAGGAGGAAACCTCATTTGCGTTCAACTGCTGAATCTGTTCATAAAGATTCTGCTTCATGGTTTCCAGCTCGTTCATTTTCTGTTCCAGCTCTGTGGTTTTTGTCTGGATTTCTTCAATACTGTCTGCGTACTCCGTCTTTTCACTCTGGAGAACTTCTGTTTTCTGTTCCAGTTTGCGGTTTTCACGTTCGCTTGCCTGAAGCTGCTCCTCAGAAGCCTGAAGCGCGTTTTTTGTTTTATGGTATGCGCCAAAAGTGTAAACAGAGCCGCTCAGTACCAGTGACGCCGCGAGGCATGCCGCAGCCGCATGGCGGATGCCAACAGTCAGTGTTTTCTGCTGCCCTTTATGGGTCATATGCAGTGTCATAAAATTGGATTTCTGTTCTTTTGTTTCCTTCTTATTATCGTTCATATAGGTTCAATCACCTTTCTTTTTCATTTGTTAATTGTATTATAAAGGAAAAGTATGAATTTGTAAATAGAAATTTTACCAAAAAGTTAAATTAGTTAACAATTAGTTAATAATTTTGTGGAAATTGGCAATATTTTGTAAGAAATAGGAAAAAGGGTTTTGAGTATGGCGAAAATGTGGTATCATAATAAAGATATATAATGATAAAAAACAGACCCATAAAGGGGACATGCGTATGAATCCACAGGTAAAAAAAGGGCTTGGGCTGGCAAAAAAGGGGCTGCGCGTTATGAAAGGCGGGCAGACAGTGTTCCGATTGGGCGGAAAGATGAAGAAACTGCCACCCCTGCGGAAAAAAGCGGCAGCGAAAGCGGCTGTAAAAGCATTGAAAAAGGAAGAAAAACTGCTGCGGAACAGCGAACGGAAAGCCAGAGGGCAGATGCAGAGAAAAACGCTTCAACGGAATGCGAAGGCGGCAGGCCGCGTGGTTCGCGCTGCGGAAACGTTATTTTTGAAAACAGGAGGAAAGCACATTGAACAAGGATTTGGAGAAGCAGGAAGGGATGGAACAGCCGGAGAATCCTGCCCAGCCGGAAACGGCGGCGGGGGAAGTAAGCGCGAAGGAAACGGAAGGGCGTTCCGGCGGGGGGAAAAATATTCTGGCGATAGTGCTGGGTCTTGCGGTATTTGCGGGAGTGCTGGCGTTTTGCTGGCATATGGCGGGAAGTACGCAAAAGACGTGGGACGTTGGTGTGCTTTATGCGAAAAATGATGAGATACGCTTTTTTGATTTGAAAAACGAGCCGTACCTGCTGACAGAAAGCGTCAGCAAGGAGGGTTCCTATCATTATTATTACTCCGCATGGGGCGCGGTGCTCTCTGAAAAGGGCGACTGGGCCTATTACCCCGCGAATATTGACGCAAACGGCAGGTTTGACCTGTTCCGTAAGAATACGGCTGACCCGTTGGCGGAACCGGAAAAAGTCAGCGCTTCTGTATCCGAATATACTGTCAGCAGGGACGGGCGGCAGGCGGCTTACCTGAAAGCGGAGGGCGAAAGGTATTCGCTATGGCTCTTTGACGGGGCATCGCGGGAGGTTGCACAGGATATACAACTGAGCGATCTGGTACATTATTTGAGTGGGGACGGAAAATACCTGCTCTATACGGGACGCGGGACGGGCGGCTATGTGCTGTACGCGCTTTCCACTGAGGCGGGCTCGGAACCTGTGGAGGTTTTTGATTCTGTGCAGATGTATACGCTTGCGGAAGAAACAGACACGGTTTACTTTGTCGCAAAGAGCGAAATGGGAGAGGTCTATGATATTTATAGCTATGGCCTTGCGGAAGGAAAAACGGAATGTCTGGCGGAAAGCGCGGCCTATATGGAAGTCATGCCAAATGGGCGCGATCTGCTCTACTGCAAAAAGGCGGAAGGGAATGTTCTGTACAGGGATTTGATTGTGGACGATATGCAGGAGGCAGACGCGGCTTTGCCGGAAGAAGCGACAGAAGCGGAGATTGCGGAAAATCCGGAACTTGCGGAAAAGCTGGAACGGGATAAAATCCGGCAGGCAATGCGCGACGGGGAGGGCTTTGAGCCTGTCCTGCTGGAATGCTATATACTGACAAATGGGAAAACCATAAAAGCAGCGGAAAATGTAATTTCTGCTGCCGCAGTGGCAAACGACAGGCCGTTTGTGACGGGCTATCAGGCGGTGCAGCCGCAGCCGATACCGATTTCAGAGCTTGACGGGGATTTGCAGCTTGCGGAATATGCCTATTACGGCGCGCTGATGGACGGAGAGAAAAAAGCCTTTCTTGCGGACGCTATGGGGCACTGCCAGGAGCTTCCCCTGCCGGCAGACTCCCCTGTGCAGGCGGATACGGTGCAGCTTTCCAAAGATGGCGGCAGCGTGGCTTATCTCGTGCGAAATATGGAAATGGGCACAAGCGACCTGATGCTTGCCAGTGCGCAGGATACGGAAAACGCGGCCATGGTGCAGACCAATGTGGAAAGCATGGCGTTCCTTGGCAGCAGCAGCCTGCTGGGGTATTACTGCAATTATGCCAACGGCGTAGGGACTGTTGCGACAAGCGAAGGAAACGCACAGGGCAATGCCTGCGGTGTATATTATGCCGATGATGAAAAGGCAATGTATTTCATTTCCGCACCAAACGGCGCGACCGGTAATGGTACGCTGAAACGCTGGGATGGGAAAAATGAGACCATCATTGCTGAAAATACGTTTGCCTTCCAATATAGAGCGAACGGGAAGATTGCCTATCTGCAAAACTATGACCTGACAGCAGGCGTGGGTGATTTATATTACTATGACGGGAAGCAGTCCCGCCTGCTGGATACAGGCGTGACAGCATTGTTTATGTATTGAGGGTTAGCATATGGATGAGATTTTTGAAAGTATGTCTCCGGAGGAAACGGCAGAATTTGCGGAAAAGCTGGGACGGGAAGCGCGCTCGGGCGAGGTGTACTGTCTGAGCGGAGATTTGGGTGTTGGCAAAACGATATTTACAAAGGGTTTTGCAAAGGGGCTTGGTGTTTCGGAGATGGTGACAAGCCCGACATTCGCCATCATGAACGGCTATGCAGGGGCGGAACTGCCGCTGTACCATTTTGACGTTTACCGCATTTCCGGCGGGGATGAATTGGAAGAAACCGGATGTATGGAATATTTTTACGGCGATGGCGTGTGTCTTGTGGAATGGGCGGAAATCGTGCGGGACACGATGCCGAAGGACGCGGTTTGGATTACCATAGAAAAAGATTACGGCAGGGATGAGGATTACCGCAGAATCACACTGCGGCGGAAAGGCGGCGGAAAAGCATGAAAATACTGGGGATTGATACAACGGGACAGACAGCAGGAGCGGCCCTTTTGGATGGGGACAAGCTGCTGGCGGAGTTTTCGCTCAATTATAAGCTGACGCACAGCCAGACGATACTGCCGATGATCGCGGAACTGCTGGAACGGACGGAAACCGCGCGGGAGGAAATTGAATATATTGCCTGCTCAGCAGGGCCTGGCTCCTTTACGGGGCTGCGTATCGGTGCGGCAACCGCAAAGGGAATCGCGCTCGCGCTTGGGCGGCCTGTCATTCCGGTTCCCACATTAGATGCGCTGGCATATAATGTGTATGAAACAGACGGCATCATCTGTCCGATTATGGACGCAAGACGGCAGCAGGTTTATTCTGCGTTTTATACATGGACGGACGGAAGACTTTGCCGTGAAACAGACTGGATGGCGGAGAGCATCGAAACCATTATTGAAATTGCTGAGGGATTTGAACAGAAGGTCATTTTTCTTGGGGACGGCGTACTCGTTCACAGGGAACGGCTGGCGGAAAATCCGGATTTTGTCTTTGCACCGGCGCATTGCAGCCAGCAAAGGGCGGCGTCTGTTGCCATTCTGGGGCGCATGTTGGCGGAGGAAAAGAAAATAGAGCAGAACGGGGAATTTGAGCTGATTTATCTGCGGAAATCCCAGGCGGAGCGGGAACGGGAGGAACGCCTTTCCCGGAAAGGGGAACATGAAGAATGATTGAGATTATACCGATGCGGGAAGAACATATTGACGGCGTGCTGGCTGTGGAGGAGGCAACGTTTTCCATTCCATGGACGCGGGCGGATTTTGAGCGTGAGGTGCGGGAAAACGCTATGGCGATTTATTATGTCGCCTTGCTGAACGGGAAAATTGTGGGATATGCCGGAATGTGGCACGTTGTGACAGAGGGGCATATTACGAATGTCGCGGTGCTGGAAGAAGTGCGCGGCAGAGGGATCGGCGCGATGCTGATTGAGAAGCTGGTGGAAACGGCATTGGAAAAAGAAATGATAGGTCTGACGCTGGAGGTGCGGATCGGGAATGCTCCGGCGCAGGGACTTTACCATAAATATGGATTCCGTGCGGAAGGTCTGCGGAAAAATTACTATCCCGATACGCATGAGGACGCGGTGATTATGTGGAAATACCTGCCGTTTTATGAGAATTATGAGGAAACGGCACAGGGATGAAAGGGGCGGGCTGTTCCGGCGCGTCCCGAGGGTTTTTCGGCAGTTTTGTAAAATGGAGGTTGAAGCATCATGGCAAAGCATTTGGAACTGGACTATACACAGCTGAAACGGAGCTGTTCCCCAGAGGAATTTTCTTTCCGGACAACACAGGAGATCCCGCCGCTGGAGGGCATCATCGGGCAGGAGCGCGCTGTGCAGGCGTTGGATTTCGGCCTTGCTGTGAAGATGAAGGGTTATAACATTTATATGGCCGGACCCTCCGGTACGGGAAAAACAACGTACGCCCGTGCCAGTACGGAAAAGCTGGCGGCGACAGAGCCTGTCCCTTCTGATTGGTGCTATGTTTATAATTTCCAGAATCCGCGCTGTCCGCTCGCGCTGCGCTTTGAGGCGGGGCTGGGAAAGCAGTTTAAGGAGGATATGGAGGAACTGGTGCAGCTTTTGAAGATTGAGCTGCAAAAAGTATTCCGCGCGGAGGATTATGAAAAGCAGAAAAGCGAGCTGCTGCATTCCTTCGATGAGGAGCGCGGCGCGCTGATGGACGATATGAGCGCGATGGCGGGAGAATATGATTTTCAGGTCAAAACGACAAATTCCGGCATCTATTTCATGCCGCTGGTGGAGGGCAAGGCAGTCGGCGAGGAAGAATACGATGATTTGGCGGAGGACGTAAAGGCGGATATTGAAAAAAAATCCCAGACAGTGCAGGAAAAAGCAGGGAGCATTATGCGGGATATCCGCGAATTGGATAAAGCTTCAAAAAAACGGGTGGAACAGCTGGACTACAAAGTCGGCATGTTTGCCATCGGACACCATATCGGCGCGGTACAGGAGAAATATCAGGAATATGAACGGGCAATTGCCTATATCAACGCCATGCAGGAGGATGTTCTGGAAAATATCAGCCAGTTTTTTGAGGAGGAGGAAGAAGGAGACGAAGCACTTGCTTCCCTCCTGCCGATGCTTTCCAAAAAGCCGGCGGAGGACGTAACATTGAAATATAAGGTCAATCTGATTGTTGACCATTCGGAAACAAAGGGCGCGCCTGTTGTTGTGACGTTTAACCCGACTTATTATAACCTTGTGGGCGAAGTGGAGTATGACAGCGAATTTGGCAACCTGACAACAGATTTCATGAAAATCAAGGGCGGTTTGTTCCATAAGGCAAACGGCGGCTACCTGATTGTGCAGGCGCAGGATATTCTTTCCGCGCCGCAGGCATGGGAGGCCCTGCGCCGGGTGATCAAGACGAAGGAAATCAATATGGATTCTGTGCGGGAGCAGTTGGGCGCGGTGGTTGCGCCAACGCTGAAGCCTGAACCGATTGCTGCCGATATCAAGGTTATTATGATTGGCAGCAATTATTACTATGAAACGCTGAGCCAGTATGACGATGAGTTTGATAAATTTTTCAAAATCAAGGCGGATTTTGATTATGAAATGCCGGGCACAAAAGAAAATATCTGGAAAATTGCACAGTTTGTAAAGGGCTTTGTGGAGCGGGAGAAAACGATGGAGTTTGATGTAAGTGCGGTCTGCTCTATTGTGGAATATTCCTTCCGCGCGGCAGAGCGGCAGGATAAGCTTTCCACGCGCTTTAACCATCTTGCAGAAATTCTCTGCGAGGCGGTGACCTGGGCAAAGCTGGAGGGAGCGGAAACCGTAACTGCGGAGCATATCCGCAAAACGGTTTATGAAAAGGAACAGCGTATGAACCTGTATGAAGAAAAGCTGGACGAAATGCTCGCGGACGACGTTATCATGATTGATACACAGGGCAGCGAGATTGGGCAGATTAACGGGCTTGCTGTTCTGGATATGGGGAACTATGTATTCGGCAACCCGACGCGCATTACGGCGACAACGTATGTCGGCAAATCCGGCATTGTTAACATTGAGAAAGAGGCGCGCATGAGCGGGCAGACGCACGACAAAGGTGTGCAGATTATCAGCGGTTTTCTGGGGCAGACCTATGCGCAGAATTTCCCGCTTTCCCTTTCCTGCAGGGTCTGCTTTGAGCAGAATTATAATGGCATTGACGGGGACAGCGCGTCCAGCACAGAGCTTTACTGTATCCTTTCCTCGCTGGCGGAACTGCCCATCCGGCAGGATTTAGCCGTAACCGGCTCGGTCAACCAGAAGGGAGAAATACAGGCTATCGGCGGCGTGACGTACAAGATAGAAGGCTTTTTTGACCTCTGCCGAAAACGCGGGCTGACAGGGGAACAGGGCGTTATCATCCCTATGACAAATGTGCGGGAACTGGTGCTGAAAGATGAAGTTGTGGAGGCTGTAAAGCGCGGCGTGTTCCACATCTATCCGATTTCGCATATTGACGAAGGAATCGAGCTGCTGATGAGCACACCGGCAGGAAAGAAGAACAAGAATGGGACTTTTCCGGTGAACAGTGTGCATGGCAGAGTTATGAAAAAACTGCGGGCGTTCGACAAAGCGTCACAGGGCGGCGAATAAAGCCGACGAAAACCCCTGCTTTGGCTGCATGATAAATCTGCATTGGGGAGGAAAACAACATGAAAAAATGTAAAATTACAATATTAAAAACGACTTTGCAGGAGGACCTTGCGAAGGAATACGGCATTCCTGGCTTTTCTGTTTGTCCGCTTATGAAGGAAGGTCAGATATTTTATTCTGATTATGCAAAGCCGGACGGTTTCTGTGACGAGGCGTGGAAAGCTGTTTATCAGTATGTGTTCGCGCTGGCAAACGGGGCGGAAGGCTGGTATGACGATACATGGATTGACCCCAGGCATAAGGGGGTGGCAATCTGTTCCTGCAATGATGGGCTGCGTCCGGTAATCATGAAGATCGAAAGGATGGAGGAATAACTTCCTGCCTTTTGGGAAAGGGACGTATGAAAATTTGGTAAGCGTCAAACCTAAGAGTGAAAAAGGAGAGAACTTATGAAATGCCCTATTTGCGGAACAGAAATGTGTAAAGGTGCAATAGAAAGTGTTACGGATATTGTATGGTTGTCGGAACCATCAAAAGTCAGAAAACCTAGAAATGCCAAAGGGGCAATGCTATTGAAAAGAAACGAGGATGTTATTTTATATTATTGCGTCGATGCAAAAAGGTGTGAGAAGTGTGGATTGATTGTGATAAAATAAATTGCAAATTCGATTCAGCGTTATGGTATGCTGAAATTTTCAATAGTTGCGAATGAGGATATTACAAAATTTATGCTTGACAAATTCCGGCGGCGTGCTATAATACCATTATCCAAAGGAAAAACCAGTGATTAAGAGGAGTAGCCTTGCAGTTCGGCTTTTCAGAGAGCGGCGGACGGTGGGAACGCGGCAGTACGGAGCAGGGTGAATGGACTTATGAGGGCGGGCGAAAGCGCAGGCGAGTAGTACCCGACGGGGAATCCGTACCCGTTATCAGGACGGAACCGTATGGCTGTACGGGAACAGAGCGGATGATTTTTCATCAATTTGGGTGGTACCGCAGGATTTTAAGTCTTGTCCCATAGAAATATGTGGATAAGGCTTTTTTTATTCACAAAAATAACGGTACGCTGCGAAAGTCGGCTTGACTTAGGAAAACAGATTTTTCTTATGACAATGCCCATAAAACAGCCAGACATTTCGATAAAGGGAAAGAAAAAGGAGAGGATTACAATGAAAAAATTTATGGCGAAAACAACTGCATTTGCAATGGCGGCGGCAATGCTTCTGGCGGGCTGCGGTGGAAATTCCGCACCACAGGGCGATGGGGAACAGGCCAGCGGAGATATCCCTGTAATTGGGATTTCCCAGTATGGCCAGCACGCGTCTTTGGACAACTGCCGGGAAGGCTTCCTGCTTGGGCTGGAGGAAAGCGGCCTTGTGGAAGGTGTGGATTACAGGATTGACTACCAGAACGCCGGATTTGACGATACGATTGCGACACAGATCGCGCAGAATTTTTCCTCGAATAATGTTGCCCTGATGTGCGGCATTGCGACAAACTCCGCTACGGCTTGTTACGCGGCGGCAGAGGATAAGAATATCCCTGTTATCTTTACGGCGATTACAGACCCTGTAAAGGCGAAGCTGGACAGCGGCAATATCACCGGAACGAGCGACAAGCTGCCGATTGAGGCACAGCTCCAACTGATCCGGAAGATGCAGCCGGAGGCAAAGACAATTGGTATTCTGTATACCACAAGTGAGCCAAATTCTGTTTCCGCAGTAGAGGAGTATCAGGCGAAGGGCGCGGATTATGGTTTTACCATTGAGGCACTTGGCGTAATGCAGCAGGCAGAGGTAATACAGGCGGCGGATACGCTGATTTCAAAAAAAGTGGACTGCTTTACGAATCTGACGGACAATACGGTAGTGGGCGTACTGCCCTCCATACTGGAAAAGACGAATGACGCGGGTATTCCCGTATACGGCAGCGAAATTGAACAGGTGAAGATTGGCTGTATCGCGTCTGCGGGTATTGAATATGTCGCGCTGGGCAAACAGACAGGCGCGATGGCGGCGAAGATTCTGCGGGGCGAAGCTACAGCAGAGGAAATGCCGTATGAAACGGTTACGGAATATGAAATCTACTTCAATTCCAGTGTAATGTCCGATTTGGGCGTTTCGGCTGAGCTGGACGAAAACGCGGTTGACGTAGCAGGGGAGTAAAAAAAGACCGTGGGGCTTTGCCCCAAACCCCATAAGCCCTTTGAAAAGGGCTTGCCCCCAAACTTTATATCCCGCCACGCTGTGCGTGGCGGAAAACGAGTCAGGGGGCGCAGAGTGTCCGGTGGACACTCGTTTTGCGCCGACCGGAGCGGAGCGAAGACTGAAATCCCTTGCAGGGTGTGGGACAGAGTCCTACGATATTAAAAAGAAAGGCAGAGGTTGGAACGATGGCTTTTGTAGATTTGTTCATCAGTACGCTGACGCAGGGCTTTATATACGCCCTGCTTTCCTACGGCGTATACATTACATATAAAATTCTGGATTTCCCAGACCTGACAGTAGACGGCAGTTTCCCGCTTGGTGCGGCGATTACAGCGGTACTTCTGGTAAACGGCGTAAACCCGTATTTTGCAATGCTTGCGTCGATTGCAGTAGGCGCAGTTGCAGGGCTCGCAACAGGCGTGATCCATGTAAAGCTGGGCGTGCGCGACCTTCTGGCGGGCATCATCACCATGACTGCCCTGTTTTCCATCAATTTGCAGATTGCAGGGTCTAATCTGGCGGTTGAACGGGCGATTGACACAGTATTTACCACAGGCCCTGCGGCGGCTTTAGGCGGGCTTTCCCTGATGTACCGGAAGTTTATCATTTCGTTTATCATCGCTCTGCTGTTCAAGCTGATTCTGGACTGGTACCTGCGGACGAAAAGCGGTCTGCTCCTGCGTGCGGTGGGCGACAACAGTACGCTGGTTACAACGCTTGCGAAGGATAAGGGTACTGTGAAAATCATCGGACTTGTGATTGCAAACGCGCTTGTCGCGCTTTCCGGCAGTATCGTTTGTCAGGAACAGCGGGCATTTTCCAGTACGATGGGTACGGGACAGGTTGTATTCGGCCTTGCAACGGTTATTGTGGGGACGACGCTGTTCCGTAAGATGAGCTTTGTAAAAGGGACAACGGCGGTACTGGTGGGCAGTGTGTTCTACAAAATCTGTATCCAAATTGCCATCAGCCTTGGACTTCCGGCAAACCTGCTGAAACTGGCAACGGCGGTGCTGTTCCTGATCGTGCTGATTGTGGGCAACAGGCAGAAAGGTGGTGCGGAGCATGCTTGAACTGAAGGACATTTCAAAGGTCTATAATCCCGGCACAGTAACGGAAATGTGTCTGTTTGATAAATTTAACCTCAGAGTGGACGATGGGGAATTTGTGTCAATCGTTGGGAGCAACGGCAGCGGCAAAACCTCCATGCTGAATATCATCTGCGGCAGCATCCCCATCGAAGGCGGGGAGGTGCTGATTGGCGGGAAAAATATCGCAAAAATGAAAGATTATCAACGCTACCGCACCATTGGGCGCGTTTATCAGGACCCTTCTATGGGCACCTGCCCAAATCTGACGATGCTGGAAAATATGTCCCTTGCGGATCATAAAGGCGGCATATTTGGGCTGAGCCGCGGCATAAATAAAACGCGGGAGAACTATTATAAGGAGCAGCTTTCCATCCTTGGGCTTGGGCTGGAGGATAAAATGCATGTGAAGCTGGGTTCGCTTTCCGGCGGACAAAGACAGGCGGCGGCTTTGATTATGTCTACCTTGACGCCAATCGAATTTCTGATCCTGGATGAGCATACTGCCGCACTTGACCCGAAAACAGCGGAAACGATCATGATGCTGACGGATAAGGTTGTTCGGGAAAAAAAGCTGACAGCGATGATGGTAACGCATAATCTGCGCTATGCGGCGGAGTATGGCACACGGCTTATCATGATGGATAAGGGCGGTATTGTGCTGGATAAGGCGGGGGAAGACAAGAGATGTGTGAGGGTGGAGGATATTTTGGAAATCTTCACAGAAATCAGTATTGAATGCGGAAATTAAAAATTTGTGGAAAGACAGATACCGCTGATTTCAGGCATTCAGAAGTTATGGGCGCAGCTATAAGAAAATTTCATTTTTTGAGATGCCTGAAAAGGCAAGATTTTTCAGAGCGGTTTCCATTTTGGATGAAATTTTCTCAGGCAGCTGCCGTCAGCGTTTGACTTAAGAAAGCAATCGGGGAAAAATTTATTTTCTTAACGCAAGCGGCCTCTGCCCGAAGGCTGATGGATACCACAAACGCCATTGAGAGTTTCAACCGTCAGTTACGGAAAAACAAAGGGCAAAGCCTGAAAAAATTGGCTTTGCCCTTTAGAAACCAATGACATTTTTTTGCGCAGCTTTTTCAGAAAGCATTTGCCAGCAGCTCTGACTTGAAGCAGTCCTGCGCCATTTGGCAGAGAATGCGTTTCTTTGAGGTAATCCTGGGAATGCAGTTAGCTGATCTGCCTTTGCTTCTATATTGCTATGGCAGGAATCTGGCAAATCCACGAATTTTCGTTATTGTTAACATATCCGCCAAACTGATATACTGGCTGATAAAATCCTTTCGTATCGTAGAGATAGATTAGTTCACATTGGTTGACATACAGCGTATCTTCAGGCTGGAAAGGAATATATTGTTCAAAGTTTCCCTGCTCCACTTGTGCATACGCTTCACTTTCAGAAATAATATTTTCATCTGCAATATACTCATTCCAGTTCATTTGGTATAAAAAACTGCTTAATTTGCCGGATTCATCAAACTGCATCATAACAGAGCCCTGTTGAAATGCTTCAGATCCTTTGGATACATTTTCGGCTGGGACAGCATCCCACCGCAGGGTATCCCCATTCTGAATGGAAAATTCCGTATTTTCGGGGAGCAGGCCAAGCCCTTTCATCCAGTTTTCATAACGGCTTCTGAATTGTACGGCAGTTTCCTCCGTCAGTTGGAGCGTATTTACTGCAAAAGAGGTGTAATTCCATTCTCCTGTACGAAAGAAAAAGAGGATCTGAACAGCAGTTCCGTTTGAGTCCGTTCCAGTAAATCCCCAATTTTCATCTTCCCGACGAGTGGAATTAGAAAAGGTTAAGTTTTCTAATTCTGCCAATTCTGATTTAATACTTTGGATATAAGATTCATCTTCCGCATATTTGTTTTTATAAACTGCGCAGGCAGTACTCTGTTCAGATGGCTCCCATTCTTTCACAATTTGTATTGCAGACATATCCTGCTTAACTGCGGGCAGAATACTCATATTTCCATAGAGCTGATGGTTATAAGCATAGAACATGATTCCCAGCGTCAGACTGATGACACAAGGTATCAATAGGGCTCTGGCAACCGGTGCAAATCGAATGGCTTTTTCATTGATTGAAGTAAGAATTGCCATAATGCAGAAATAACCAAAAAGACTGCCAACCAGATTATGGAATAAGTCGTCCAATTCAAAAATACCGGTTCCTGTAAGAAGCTGGGTTACCTCGATAAAAGCAGTCAGACTTAGGCAGTGTCGTCACAAGTGTCTGCACACGCCTTTCCGGCAAATTTTGTCGGCTTTTTCGTTAAAAATTCTTGCCGTACCACAAGTACGCCTGCGAATTTTTGCCTAAAATCCGACAAAATTATGCTCGAAAATACGTATGCATGACTCATGACGACACTATCTAAAGAAACGGTTAATATGACCCACAGTTTTTCTGCTCTTTTCCACAGCAGCGGCAGCAAGAACCCAAGCGGGGCGAACATAAGCATATTGAAGATGATAAGCTGCAATTCGCTGACAGACCAATTATTCCACGCGCTCATATAGCTGCTGAAGAAATCAATATTGAGCGAACCTGTGAAATTAGAACCACGGCTCAATAAAGTTAGCCCAACCACAAGAATCAGCCAACAGCATAAAAGAACTGCGCTGATTATTTGTACTTTGGTCAATGTTTTTTTGCCCATGAAGTGCCTTCCTGTAAATCTGATAAACTGCTGTGAAAAGCAAAAAAAATGCAATGCCGCCGATGAAAGCGGGGATACCTCGGCGGAGAAGTGCTTGAAAAATTGTAATGAAGTCCATTTGGAATACCTCCTAAAGTATGGCCAGCGGCAATATTCCTGCGGCATCTGCTTTTTCTGTATTTTATTTTCTGTTTGGCCTGCGCTTGAGGGCAAGCAGATTGATAAAGTCATCAAACAGGGAGGTATCTTCTGGCTGGAACATAATCCATTTCCCATCATGATACGTTGTTGCTTCGTCATAAAATTTTTGTATGCTTTCGGGGTACATCTCTCTGGCGGCTTCAAATTTCTCCCGCTCGGCTTTCCCAAAAATCACGAGAAAGCCGATGCAGTTTTCCTTTGCATACAGTGCGCACAGTGTTTTGCCGCCACGGCGGTATTTATATTCATAAACCCACGCCTTGCCGCCGCTGCCCCAAAGCTGTTCCATATCGTACTTTTCTTCAATAGCGTCGCAAAGACTATTCCAGACAGCGAACAGGGGACTCCCAAGCAGGGCTTCTAATTCTTCGCTTTCAGGTGCATTTTCAGGCATTTTTCATGTCTCCTTTCCAGGCAGTGTCAGCACAAGTGTCTGCACACACCGTTCCGGCAAATTTTGTCGGTTTTTTCGTTTCTGCTGCTTGCGGCGTCCGGTGTTATCTATAACGCCTGCCGAACAGTTATTGAAAATAATCGTATCCATACAATTTGCTGGGCTGTGGTGTTTCGCCGTATTTCGTTTCGATTAGCTGGGAAACAGTTACGAGCTGATAGCCCTCCTCCAGCAGGTAAGGCACAAGCTGAGCCGTTGCTTCCGCGCTGGATTCATAAATCCCGTGCATGAGTATGACTTTTCCGTCAAGGTTTCCGGCCTTTTTGACAGCCGCCATAACAGAGGCGGCATTCCGGCTCTTCCAGTCCAGGGTATCTACAGACCACAGCACAAGCGGCATGGGAATCTGGCCGTTTACACGTTGGTTTGTGTTGCCATAGGGCGGGCGGAACAATGTGGGTTCCTGTCCAATGGCGTTCTGGAAAGCGCGCGACACAGCCTTGACATCATTGGAAATTTCCGCGTTGGACAGCTTTTTGAAATCCTTATGACTGTAGGAATGGCTGCCGACTTCGCAGCCCAGCGCAAGCTCCCGCTGGGCAACGGCAGGATACCGCTCTACAAGGCTGCCTAAATCAAAAAACGTTGCGACAACGCCGTATTCCTCCAATGTATCCAAAATTGCGTTTGTGTTTTTCGGGTTTGGCCCATCGTCGAATGTCAGGGCGACCATTGGCTTTTCAAGGTCAGGCGCGGCTGTATCCGGAGAAGGTCTGGAAGGCGCGGCTTTTGCCCGCATATCCTCATAGGGGATTGTCAGGCGTACAAGTCCGTAGCTGCCGGGGAACAGCAGGTAGGGATCAAAGTAGAACAACACGCCGTTGTCCGTCAGGGCAAAACGGTCAAACGTTCCGCTGTCCGAAGCAAGCGTTTTTGTGTAATCCCCAAACAGCCCCTTTTTGTACGGCTCTGTTTCCAGAAAATATCTCTGCGTGTAGGCGGAGGCATTCTCTCTGAAACGCTCCCACATCAAATCTTCAGGCTTTTGTGCAGTGCCTGCCGCAAGGTCATAGTGGAGGATACGCAGTTGTGTCACAGGAGCGGCGTTCACCGGTTCCTCCCGCTCGAACAGCACAAGGCTCAGATTGCCGTCCTCTGTAAGATACGTTTCGTACCGCAGAAACAGCGCGGTATCAGCGGAAGGTTTTCCGCTTTCAGGTAAATTCTCCGGCAGGAGATATTTTTTGTCAAACGCGGCGCGGCGTTCTGCCACAGCCTGTGCGATCATATCGTCAACACTTTGATAGCCTGTTTTGGGATATTGCAGACCATAGGAAAACGGTGCGGCATATTCCACAACAGAAACGGGCTCTCCAACCTGCTGCGGATTTTTTGATTCTGCCCAGTAGGCAGCAGCGCGGGCATTCAATTCCTGCGTTTTTTTCAGTTTGACTGTAATCAGCGCGCTGGAGCTGTCCGCACCGGGAGCACAGCCGTTCAGACCCATCAGCAGTACAAGGCTTAAAAAAAGGGCGAAAAAATTCCGTAATTTCATTTCAAATCCTCCTTTGTGCTGTTTTTTTCATAGGAGGGGTGGAGATAACGCCCCCGCTTTTCTGTTTTTTTGCCGTATTGTATAGAAGCGGTCGGACAGTGGTTCAGACATGCCAGACACATATTGCAGCGGGATTTCGTCCAGACGGGGCGTTCACCTGCCATGGAAATACAGTTATCTGTGCAGACGGATTCACAGAGTCCGCAGCCGATGCAGCCTTTGGTGACATAAAACGGCTTTGTGCGCGTGGCAAAATGGCAAAAGGCGGGATTTACAACGGACGTCATGAACTTTGCCGCTTTGCCGCGCTTGACGCGGAAGAATTTTTTCCGTTCCAGCTTTATGGCGCGCAGTATCAACTGGAGAATTTCTTTTGCATGCAGCAGCTTTTCCTGCTGTACTTTTTTGGGTTCTACGTCAAAGCCCGCAACGTAATTATCCGGCATGAGCAGGGAAAAGCCGCTGTCCAGCGAGAGCCCGTTGTCTTCCAAAGCGGATTCCAGAACGGACATGGTTTCTCCGGCGGAGCCGCCGCATGTGCAGACGGCAAAAGTGTACGGGTCCTGCGGAAAAGTAAGTTCCAGCTTTTTGATAAAATCGGTCACTGCTCTGGGCGGAGCCCATGCATAGACCGGAAAAACAAAGCCGAGCTTCTCGTCGGGCTTCAATGTGTATGCAAAAGCATTTTGGGAAATGGCTTCGGCGATGTTTGTAAGCGGCTCGCCCAGTCCGGCCGCAAGTGTTTTTGCCGCAGCATAAGAATTGCCTGTTCCGCTGAAATAAAATATCATGAAAATTCCCCTTCCTTTAGTGGCGAATAAATGTCGAAAATTGTCATTACTATCATATCATATTTTTTGGACAAAGTTATGAAAAAAATCTTAAATTTTTAACAAAATTTTTCTTTCTATGGATTATATTTCGTTTTCGGCAGGATATTTGAAAATTTGGATACTTTCTGCAAATCAAAGTTATTTTGTGGAAAACTGGTGGATAAAGTTATTGGTATATCAAAAAATGATATGCTATAATAGAATCAGTAAAACGCTCAGAGGGGAGGCGCCGGAATGCAGAAAAAAACGTATGAGCTTATGCATAAAGACAGACGTGTCGCGAGAATAGACGAAGCGGGGCATTGCAGAATATTTTTCAAGTCCTTTATGCCGTATAATCTCTATCTGGAAGAAAGCGAAGAAATGGATTCACTGGTTAATAATATCACGAATTTTAACTTTTGGTGCGCCACCAGAGTTCTGACGCTGGACAGAAAATATGCAAAAGAAATATTGAACAGCATTGGCGTGGCACAGGCTGTAACGGACAGGGAACGGGCGAAAATCGCGCTGTCTTATCGCTGCGCATCGCTGACAGATGTGTTCTGGGTCAGGGAAAAGGGGGAGAGAACCTGTTTTTCAAATATAAATCTTTACGAGAACCATCTCAGCAATACGTTTATTGATATTGCCCTGAGAGGAAAGCAATATACTGTACAAAACGAATATCTTGCAAGGGATTTATCCACAAACGGCTGCTTTCCAAAGGCGTGGCAGAGGTTCGGGAACGGTTTCAGGCTGTTAAAGGACGGGGACGCGGAGGCTGTGGAGCGGGAGCTGCTCGCAAGCCGGATTTGCAGATGCTTTGACGTTTCCCAGGTTTTGTATGAAGAGGATTATTTTGACGGGGAAAAGGTCACAGTGAGTGACAACATTACGTCAAAGGACTACTCTATTGTACCGATGGAGGCGTTTATGATTCATTCAGAAAATTATGGAAGGGATACAAAGCAGTATATCCTCAGGCTGGACAGGCACAACTACTATATGATGAACATTGTGGATTATCTGGTCGGGAATACGGACAGGCACTGGGGAAACTGGGGCGTTCTGGTCGATAATGCAAACAATAAAGCGAAGCGGCTGCATAAGCTGATGGATTTTAATCAGACTTTTCACGCCTATGAAGATTTGGAGGGCGCGAACTGCCAGACGCTGTTCCGCCGCGGCGTGACGCAGAAGGAGGCGGCTGTTCAGGCGGTGAAAAGAATCGGGCTGAACCAGATCAAAGAGGTGGAAAAAGATCTGTTCCGGAATTTACCGGAATATTATGATATGTTCGTCCGGCGGCTGGAACTGCTGAGGTCAGCAGGCGGCTGATGGCGCGGCGCATCGGCATATTTCAAAAACAGGGCAGGGAAAAAATTTAAGACAGGCAATATTTTACAAAATACCTCATAGGATAAAACTGTAACGAAAAAACCTTTATCCTGAAGGAGGTATTTTATTATGTGTGGATTTGGCTGTGGGAATGAAAGCATCATCTGGATTATCCTTCTGCTGTGCCTTTGCGGGAACAACAACGGCAATGGCTGCGGCTGCGGAGGGAATGAGAATTCATGGATTTGGATTCTGATTCTGCTGTGCTGGTTCGGCAACGGAAGCTGCGGAAATCAGCTGAACAACTGCGCGACTTGCTAAAAGTCGGCACCTGAGTCGAAATCCTGATTTCGACTTGTTTAGACAGAGGAAGTAACAGATGAGTTCCATCGGCCGAAAAGCCTTGGAACTTACTGTTTTCCTCGCCGGAAATAAATTCCGGCTGCGGATTCCATGCAGGGAGCCCTTCGTTCCCCGCACCCCTCCGCGATACGAAAGCAGGTTTTTCGACAGGCAGAAGCTCCCGTATTTTGCGGGAGCCTGTCTTTTTTTGCGGCGGAAAAATACGCATACGCCTTCGTTTCGTTTTAGAATAGAAGGGAAAGGAGGCGGGACTATGATGGAACGCAGAAAGCAGGGCGCATTGGTGCGCCAATGGATAGAGGAAGAACGGGAACGCCTGTCAGAACGGGCATACGCGCTTGCGGAGGACTGCGCGTTTTACGGTGCGTTTTACGCACAGTGCGTGGAAAGCACAGCGGCAGACGCGCATGAAGTATTTTTGGAAACGCCGCTGGCCTACAACTATTTCAGGGAAAATCTGCATCGTCTGGACTGCGCAGGGGTTTTGCGGTTTTATAAGCTGGCGGCAATCCACCATACCATCCGCATTGTGCGGAGACGCAAAAAGGATTTAGACTGGCAGGAAATGAAATCCGCGATGGAGCAGGTTTATGAAATGAATGGGCAGGAGCTGGAAATGGCAGAACTGCTGTATGGCTGTTCCGGTCTGTACCGGAGCGGGTTTTATGAGCTGTTCCACAAAACAACAGCGCGGTACTTATTTGGCGACAGGATACTCAGCGGGTTTTCCTTCGCCTTTATCGGCAATTTCTGGTACAATTCTTATAATAGCTTTATGGCGTCGTTCGGGGGATATGTACCATTTCATGTAAGAATGAAAAGCGCGCTGTGACCCATGAAATATGGGGGCGTTTGTCTGGAATTTCCGGCAGGACGGCAAGCCCCGTTCAGGAGCCTGCCGTCTTATGGGTGCTGGCATCAGAAAATTTGTTTTCTTGAGTCAGGCTGCCTTTGCCTGACAAAGCGTGTATCCTCCTGTCAGGCGAAGGTACCTTTGCCGGAGGATTTTCTGCATTACAATAAGACAGCTTTGCCCAGCGCGAAGGAATACAGACAGGTTTCCTTTACGGGCAGTCCGGTTGCCTGTTCCAGAGCGGTGCGATAAAGTTTCAGCTGTACGGCGTAGCGTTCCCGCAACGCCTGCGCGTCATAGATCCTGTCGCTTTTATAATCAAGCAGGACAATAGAATCATCCTCCTCTGTAAAATAACAGTCGATGATTCCGTTTACAAGAATTTTGTCTGATACATCAGCATACTCCTCGCCGAAATACAGTTCTCTGGGCTGCATCAGCATGGCGAATGGCCGTTCTTTTTCAATTTGTTTCGCGGAGCGGAGACGAGCCGCAATATCCGACATGAAAAACTGGTTCAGTTCCTTTCTGCGCAGGGCAGCCGCTTCTTCTGCGGAAAGCCTGCCGCGCTCTACAAGCTCTGCCGCAAGTGCTTCGATTTCCGGCAGACGGTACATCTGCCGAAGGTCGGCTTCTTCCATGAAAATATGCATTGCCGTACCGATTTCTGCCGCTGTCAGCGCGGCTCCCTTCTGCTGCTTCGGCAGTTCCAGGCGCGTTGTATTTGGAAGGATTTCCTCTGTCATTTGGGCCTGATATTTCCGTTTGACTTCGGAAATAGATATTTTTGCAGGCAGCAGCGTTGCTTTTTCATGCGGGTACTGCCAGCCTAAAAGCCGGAATAGTTCTTCTTTCTGCGGCGTCATTTCCGCGCTTTTTTCCCAGCTTTGGAAAAAGGCTTTCTGATCTTCCGCTTTTTTCTGCTCCTGCACAGGCGCGGATAAAATGTCCTCCCGTGATAACAGGGATAAATGCCAGCGGGAAGGTTCGCCAGGGAAGGTGCAGGGATCCGCCCACCCGTAAGGGCTCCACGACCTCCGAAGCTCTGCCTCCTGCGGATGGCGCAGATAGGCAGGCATCACCCAGTCCAGATAGCAGTTCCCTTTTTTTAATATGGAGATGGGCAGCGGCTCTGTTTCGCAGTTCGCGCGGTCTATCCATTTTGCCAGTCCGCCGCTCCATATATTCTTTACTGCGCCTGTCAGTATCAGCTTTTCTTTGGCACGCGTCAGCGCGACATACAACACGCGTATCTCCTCCGCGCGGTTTTCCTGCCGCACAGCCTCTGCCAGGGCCTTTTTGGAAAGCGTATAGGAAACCGTCCGTTTTTCCGGGTCAGTAAAATCCATGCCAATGCCCCAATTCTGGTGGAAAATGACGGGGCTGCGCGCGTCCATATCATTGAACTGCTTCCCTAAATCGGAAACGAATACGACGGGAAATTCCAGCCCCTTGCTTTTATGAATCGTCATCACGCGCACCAGGTTTTCGCCTTCGCTTTGGAGTTTTGCGGCGGAGATCTCAGCTTCGGCTGTTTTCATATCTTCTACATAGCGTATGAAATAAAACAGCCCTTTCCGGCTCCCTTTCTCATACTGTTCCGCTTTTTCCAGCAGGAGCCGCAGGTTTGCCTGGCGGAGTGCCCCTCCCGCCGTTACGCTGAGATAATCATAGTAGCCGGTTTCACGGTAAAGCATCCGCAGAAGTTCCGGCAGAGAAAGGTCGCGCGCGGCCTTGCGCCAGCGTTCTAAATCCGCAAGGAAGGACGAAAGCCTGCCGCGCAGGGGTTCCTCCTCCCCGTCGCGCAGATAAGCGGTCACGCAGTCGAAAAACAGTCCGTCCTTTCCGCCCTCCAGTCGAATCAGCACCAGTTCCTCCGCAGTCAGCCCGTAAACAGGGGAATGAAGCACTGCCAAAAGTGGGATATCCTGCCTTGGGTTATCCAGAATGCAGAGGAATTGCAGCATCGTTTCCACCTCCGGCATATTAAAATAACCTTCGGCAGTTTCGGCATAATAGGGGATGCCCTCCCTGCCGAATACATCGTCCAGTGTGCTGCCCCAGTTCTGGATACTGCGGAACAGCACAGCGATATCGCCATAAGCAAGCGGACGATACGCGCCGGTTCTTTTGTCCAGCACCCTGAAATCCGATTCCATCAGTTCGTGAATTTTTGCCGCAATCACCGTTGCCTCCAACTGGCGGCGGTCTAATTCCGCAAGCTCCTCGGGCAGCTCGATATCCTCCGCCTGTGCGGTTTCCAACAGGAGAATTTCATTTTCCCCTCCGCAGAAACCATCCTCACAGGGCGGGAAAACAGCACCGGCATACAACGCAGCATCCGCGTCATAGGCAACGCCGCCAAATTCTTTCCGCATGATTTGGCGGAACAGGAAATTTATACCGTCCAGTATGTTTTTGCGGCTGCGGAAGTTCTGCGAAAGCATGATCTTCCGCGTTTTTCCTCCTTCTTCTGCCGGATAGGCTTCATATTTTTGCTGGAATAACTCCGGCATTGCGTGGCGGAACCGGTAAATGCTCTGCTTGACGTCACCCACCATAAAACGATTGTTTTCGCCTGTGCTTTCACCCGAAACCGCTGTCAGTATCATTTCCTGTACAATATTGCTGTCCTGATATTCGTCAATCATAATTTCGTCATACCGCCCGCGCAGTTCTTCCGCTGCGGCAGTCGGAAGGATATGTTCCGGCGTGCTGCCCTCCGCGACAAGAATTTTCAGGCAGAAATGCTCATAATCGTTGAAATCCATAATCAGCTTTTCTTTTTTTGCCGCCGCGAACCGCTCGGCAAACAGTTTTGTCAGCCGTACAAAACTCTGTACGGTGGGCGCAAGGCTGCGCAGAAGCTGTGCCTGCGTTTCCGCACCATAACGGAAATAAGATTCCCGCAGCTTTACAAGCGTTTTTTTTGCCTCATTGCGCAGATCTCCTATTTCTCTGGCAGTATCTTTATCTTCTCCACGGTAGGCAGGCAAGCGGGCAAAATCAACAGCGGCAAAAGCCGGATACCAGCTTTTAAACGGGCCGGAAAGGGCGTCCCGCAGGGCTTCTGCGCGCTCCAGCTCTGTTTCAAGCCGCTCATGATATCCCTCAAAACCGGAGAAGGAGGCAAGTTGTTCCGCTCGGCGCAGCAAATGCAGGGTGAAATCCAGCCCATCAGAAACAGCCTCCCGAATCAGCGGAAACCAGACATAGCTGTCTACAGGCTCATCTTCCGCAAGGCTGTACTGTGTGGCGAATCTGTCCAGAAGGATATTTGGTTCGGGGCTGCCCTGTGCAAAGGTATGCGCCTGTAATACAAATTCCCGCAGACGGCTGTCCCCGGTGGAGGGAGAGAAGGCTTCGAGCAGATCAAAAAACCACTGGTTGGCTTCGTCCGCATAAAGCTCCTCGAGCAGGTCGTCCAGCACCTCCCGCTGTAAAAGCGTGATTTCGGAGGGATCAGCGGTACGGGTTGCAGGGTCAATGGCAAGGATATGGTAATATTCGCGGATAACCTGTAAACAGAAGGCGTGTATCGTCTTGATATCCGCCCTCGGCAGGAATGCAATCTGATTCTGCAAATGCTGGTTATCCGGCTCTTTTTGCAGACGTTCGGAAATTGCCGCTCCGATGCGCTGGCTCATTTCAGAGGCCGCCGCCTTTGTAAACGTTACAACAAGCAGCCTGTCTATATCCTGTTTTTCTTCTATAATGCGAGTGATGATGCGTTCTACCAGCACCGCCGTTTTGCCGCTGCCGGCTGCCGCGGAAATCAGCAGATCGCACCCACGCGCTGCGATTGCCTGTTTTTGCTGTTCTGTCCATCGGTTTGCCATGTCCTTCTCTCCTTTTGGCTGTTTTGTATGTCGTTATTATAGTATAAAATGAGAACGAACTCAACAGAGAGAGCGTTTCCGCCGCAGAACATGAACCAGGAAATTGTGTCTCTGAATGATGCGGTTTATGAATGTCTGCAAAGCTGAATTTGCGTAGTTTGTCATTCAGGGCTGTCTGTTCCTGAAAATCTGCAAAATAAACAAATGGTATCAGCGGTATTTATGGTTATTTTATGTAAGCTGACAATTGCATTTTAATCTATACTTTTGTAAACTGACAAAAGACGGCATATGGCAGTAACAGGCAGAATACAGGCCGCATTTGATGGGGTGCCGGAAAGACTGAAAAACAGCGGATTCATGCTGGAAAACAGGAGGGTCAAAGCATGACGGGCAAGAAAAAAGATTCACATTCCGGTCAGGGAATGAAGCACAGCCTTAACGGGCGGATATTGAAAAATACTGCTTTGAATATTTTGCTGCTGGTAGTGATCAGTTGTATCATTATGGCGTTTTCAATGCAGTCTTTGGCGAACAAGATACTGCTGGACAGCCTTCAGCCGATGGCAAGGCAGTCGGCAAAGACGGTGGAAGCCAATATACATATGCTGGCAGACCGTATGATGGCCATTGCGGGCGCGGCCCAAATAAAGGCAGGGGATATTCCGGAAGATGAAGTATACAGGAATCGGGAAACGCTTTTGACAGAGGCGGCTGAAATTTATGAGTTTCATTCCATAGGGCTGTACAATAGGAGCGGACATCTGATACAGGGACTTAAGGACGCGCCGCAGAGTTTGGAGCAGAATTTTATTTCACTTCTTCAGGAAACGGACAACCTGACAGTATATTCCTCAACGATTTTCCGGGATAAGCTGGGAATTGTAATCGGCATGCCGGTAAAGGAGAATGGGGAAACAGCTTTATATGTAGTCGGGGTATATAAATATGATACCCTGAATGATGTCATCAGCAGTATTAACATTGGCAAAAACGGCATGGCGTTCATGGCCAACAGGGAAGGCGTTGTTACAGGCCACCCCGATCAGTCCGTTGTTCTGGCGGGGAGCACGCTGCTGGAGCTCAGCGGCGGCAATCAGGAGGCCAGCAGCCGAGTGACGACAGGGGAGACCGGCGCAACGGAATTTTCCATCAATGGAGAAAAAATGCTTGTCGCGTTTTCGCCCATTCGTGGTACGCAGTGGTCTTTGGTGATACAGGTTCCAAAGGCTGACTATAATTATTTAATAAACAGCGCGATGCTGCTGGCGGCTGCGGCCACGCTGGCTGTTCTGGTGCTTTCGATACTGCTGGTTCTCCGGCTTTCCCGTTCGATTTCCCGTCCGGTAAAGAGTGTGACGAGCCGTATGGTCGCGCTTTCTGACGGTGACCTGCATACCGAGGTTTTGCCTGTTGATTCCGGGGATGAGATGGAAGTTATGAACCGGACGCTGGGGGAAACGGTCGAGAGCATCAACCGCTACATATCCGATATCCAGAGAGTGCTGACGCAGATTGCGGGCGGCAATCTGGATACAGAATCTCAGGTAGATTACAAAGGTGATTTTGCATTGATTCAGCACAGCCTGTATGAAATTATCAGCTCCATGAATGGTACAATACTGGGCTTCCAGTCTGCCGCGTCGCGCCTGACAGGCATGGCGGAGGAAATGAAAGGGCAGTCTGCGCAGTTGTATCAGGCTTCTATGGAGCAGAATGAATCTACGGAGGAGCTTGTGCAGGAGGTATCCAATGTAAAAGAACGCCTTGCGAGCGTTACGGAAAGCACAGGACAGACCCGTTCCAAGACGGAAGAAATTTCAAAGCGCATTGACGAGGCCAATACGCAGATGGCTTCTCTTTCCGGCGCGATGGATAATATCAGCGGCAATGCACAGGAGATTACTAAGATTGCAAAGGCGATTGAAAGCATTGCTTTCCAGACCAGCATACTCGCGCTGAACGCTTCTGTTGAGGCAACGCGTGCAGGGGTTTCCGGCAAGGGCTTTGCGGTCGTGGCAAACGAGGTTAAGGAATTGGCGGCTAAGAGCGCGGAGGCGGCGAAAAATGCAACGGAGATGGTGGGGAGTACCAGCGCGATTATACAGACGGGCGTAGAACTGACCGCGAATACGGCAGATTCGCTTCGGGCGATTTCTGAGGTTTCTGCTCAGATCAATACGATTGCAGACCAGCTTGTTACTGCGGTAGAGAGTCAGGAAAGCGCGCTTGCCAGTATGGAAGGCAGGATAGAGGTGATTTCCTCCGCTGCGGACAGAAACCTGCAAAACGCTGCGCGGACCGAGCAGTCCAGCGGCATGCTGGCGGATGAAGCGGAACGGCTGCAATCTCATGTGAGAAGGTTCAGACTGAAGGAGGGACATGGCAAATGAGACGGATACTGATAAGCATACTGCTGTTTTCTCTGACAATGCTGGCGGGCTGCGGTAATAAGGCGGCACTTCAGGATGGCTACTATACTGCTCAGGCGGCTGAATTCAGTCATGGATGGAAAGAATATATCACGATTATGGTGAAGGGCGGTGAAATCGTTTCTGTTGAATATAATGCGGAAAACGCCAGCGGCTTCATCAAAAGCTGGGACAGTGCTTATATGCAGAATATGTTCCATGTAACAGGGACTTATCCGAATGAATACACCCGCTATTATGCCGGCCAGATGCTGGCAGGGCAGGGGAATGGAGAGTATGACGCCATTGCGGGCGCATCGTCTTCCTTCGGGTCATTTGGAAAGCTGGCCGAGGCTGTGCTGGAACAGGCAAGGCAGGGAAATTCTGCGATTGTTGTGGTGGATACGGAGCACTGAGCCGATAAGATGGAAACAAGAAACCGATGATTGGATTTTTCCAACCATCGGTTTTTTATATTTCGCTGCTTTACATAACAATCATTCGCCGGGCAGAATCAGCTCCGAAACGAATATTTCCGCCGTAAAGCCGCCCATTTCATCTGCAAGGCTGATGAGCGTCAGCCGTTCTTCGTCCAGAAAATACAGCACGTGGGTCATTTTGCGTGCCGCGCCGGATTCTGCCAGACCTTCTGGTTCAGCAAGCCCGTACAGGAAAATTTCCATACCTGCTCTGCGGTATTGTTCGGCAATGCGCACTGCGGTATCATGCCCCGGCTCTGCCCATGCAAAAAGGGCCTTAACCTGTTTCTGTTCCATCATGATCCTCCCGTAAGCGGGCTGCTGCTTCCAACTTTTGGGCAGTGCTTTGACATGCAGAGCCTGTCCGGAGTTGTCAGCCCTCTTTTTTCTCGTTCAGCATTTTTTCCAGTTCATCAATAAATGTGTTAATGTCCTTAAACTGACGATATACAGACGCAAAGCGCACGTATGCCACTTCGTCCAGCTCCTTCAGCCGTTCCATTACCATATTCCCGATGTCCTTGCTGTGGACCTCTCTCTCGCCGCTTCCGGTCAGTGTGTTTTCAATATCGTCTACCAGCGTTTCTATCTGCTTCGCTGTTACGGGGCGTTTGTTGCAGGATTTCAGGATGCCGCCGAGCAGCTTGTTTTTATCAAAAATCTCCCTCGTGCCGTCCCGCTTGATAACGGTAACGGGTATCATGTCAATCCGCTCATATGTTGTAAAGCGTTTTCCGCAGCTTTCGCACAGACGACGGCGGCGTATTACAGAATTATCATCCTGCCCCCGCGAATCAATTACCTTCGTATCAGCATAATTACAAAACGGGCATTTCAAAGTGGTTCCTCCTTACTGTCTTTATCCAGAGGACAGGCATTGCCGATCCCCATAGTTCCTCTCAGTTTCCAGTATACCGAAAAAACTGCTTCCGGTCAACATGAAACCTCATCCAAACGCAGAATATCGTCTGTGTCTGCCTCTACAAGTATGATATCGTCCCCAATCCGCCGGATACACCGCCACGGCACAAAATATGCCCGTTCCTTTCCGAAAAAATTCCATTTTCCACATTCCTCCGGAATGATCAGCGTGCAGATTTTTCCTGTTGCGGGCTCAAACTCAAAATCGCAGACAAAGCCGAGCCGTTTGCCGTCGCAGATGTTGATGACTTCTTTTTCACGCAGGTAGGAAAAGCGTTCCCATTTCATACCGTTCCCATCTCCTTCCATTGCTATTCTATGCGCTTCGGGGCTATGGCCTTGCCCGTTCTGCTTATTTTTTTCTTTTTTCTCTTGACGCGCCCTGTAATATGGAATACAATATATATGCTTTTACAAATTTTGCAAAGACAATATATTGTGGTTTTTGCCGAAAAAACAAGAAAATGGGGCAAAGGCGGCCTGACTTAAGAAAACAGAATTTTCTTTTGGTCTGGTTTCTTAAGTCAAACGCTGACGGCTGTTGCATGAGAAAATTTCTTCTGAAATTTTAGCCGCTCTGAAAAATCCTGATTTTTCAGATACTTCAAAAAGATGAAATTTTCTTATGGCAACGCCCATAAAGTCCTCAGGTTTATTGTTCTAAAATACAAGGGGGAGAGGTTTACATGATTACAAGCATAAAAAAACGTGATGGCCGTACCGTCCATTTCGATATCAATAAAATTGCCAGTGCGGTACAGAAAGCGTTTCAGGCAACAATCGGAGAAAAGGACACAGATACCTGCCTGCGGCTTGCGCAGGAGGTTTCTGACAGTCTGGAACTGGAAGGCGTAGTTTCTCCCACAGTGGAACAGATTCAGGACGGCGTCGAAAAGGTTCTGATTGAACATGGCTATGTCCGCACGGCTAAGGCGTATATTCTCTATCGTGCAGAACGCACGCGCGTGCGCAATATGAATGACCGTCTGATGAAAACATTTGAGGATATTACATATAAAGACGCAACGGACAGCGATATTAAGCGTGAAAACGCAAATATCGACGGGAACACCGCGATGGGCTCTATGCTGAAATATGGATCTGAGGGCGCGAAGCATTTTTATGAGAGCTATGTGCTGAATCCTGCTCATTCTGAGGCGCATCGGAATGGGGATATTCATATCCATGACCTTGATTTCTATACCCTGACAACGACCTGCTGCCAGATTGATCTGCTTTCCCTGTTCAGGGGCGGCTTTTCCACAGGGCATGGCGTGCTGCGGGAGCCGAACGATATTTCCAGCTATGCTTCTCTCTGCTGCATCGCGATACAGTCCAACCAGAACGACCAGCATGGCGGACAGTCGATTGCCAATTTCGACTATGGCCTCGCGCCCGGCGTGGCAAAGACATACCAGAAACGCTATCGCTCCATATTTACGAATTTGATTGAAGTAATGGATTCTCCGGAAAGTGCGCAGGCGGCAAAGAGCGTTTTCAGTACGCTGAAAGAACAGGGCTTTATCCCCACGCTGGACCCGAATCCGGCATATGACGAGAAGGAGCGGGCAATGCTTTTAGAGGCTGGCGTAAATGCGGAGGTTGTGGAGAAGGCACAGGCGTTTTCCGCGCGCAAGGCGACAGAGGAAACCGACCGCGCGACATATCAGGCGATGGAGGCCCTGCTGCATAACCTGAATACCATGCACAGCCGTGCCGGTGCGCAGACGCCGTTTTCCTCCATCAATTATGGTATGGATACCTCTACGGAAGGGCGCATGATTATGAAAAACATGCTCCTTGTGACGGAGAAGGGGCTGGGGAACGGCGAAACCGCCATTTTCCCGATACAGATTTTCCGCGTCAAGGAAGGCATTAACTTCAATCCCGGTGAACCGAATTATGATTTGTTCAAGCTGGCGTGCCGTGTCAGTGCAAAACGTCTGTTCCCGAATTTCTCTTTCCAGGACGCGCCGTATAACCTGAAATATTATAAGGAAGGGCATCCGGAAACGGAAATTGCATATATGGGCTGCCGCACGCGCGTCATTGGCAATGTATACGACCCTGAGCGGGAAATTACGACGGGGCGCGGCAACCTCAGCTTCACCAGCATCAACCTGCCGCGTATTGCCATACTGGCAAATAAAAATATTGACTGGTTTTTTAATGAGCTTGACCATAAGATTGATCTTGTTGTGGAGCAGCTTCTGGAACGGTTTGAAATACAGGCGAAGAAAAAAGTCAACAATTATCCTTTCCTGATGGGCGAGGGCGTCTGGATTGACAGTGATAAGCTGGATTACAATGAGGAAGTGCGCGAAGTGCTCAAGCATGGTACGCTTTCCGTTGGCTTTATCGGTCTGGCGGAAACGCTGAAAGCCCTGCTGGGCGTACATCATGGTGAGAGTGAAGTGGCACAGAATCTGGGGATTGATATTGTGAGCCATATGCGCAGCCGTATGGATGCGCTTTCCCAGCAGACGCACCTGAACTTTACGTTGCTTGCAACTCCGGCGGAAGGGCTTTCCGGCCGCTTTATCCGTATGGACAGGGAGCGTTTTGGAGAGATTGAGGGCGTTACGGATAAGGAATATTATACGAACAGTTTCCATATTCCGGTGTATTACCCAATCAGCGCGTATAAGAAGATACAGCTGGAAGCCCCTTACCACGCGCTGACAAATGCGGGGCACATTACCTATATTGAACTGGACGGCGACCCCAGCACCAATCTGGACGCGTTTGAGAAGGTCATACGGTATATGAAATCGCAGGGTGTGGGCTATGGCTCTATCAACCATCCTGTTGATCGTGACCCTGTCTGTGGCTATAACGGCATCATCGGCGATACCTGCCCGAAGTGCGGCAGGAAAGAGGGCGATGGCGGCATTGGGTTCCAGCGTATCCGCCGTATCACAGGCTACCTTGTCGGCACGTTGGAGCGGTTCAATAACGCAAAACGGGCGGAAGTGCGCGACCGCGTGAAGCATTCTATTGTTGCGGAAGTGAAGCTGACGCCGAAGGAGAACGCATGAGGATCAGTTTGAGCGGCATTGCAGGGGATTCCATTGTGGATGGTCCCGGCATTCGCCTCACCATTTTTACACAGGGCTGTCCGCACCATTGCCCCGGCTGCCATAACCCGCAGACGCACGACCCTGAAGGCGGCTCCTGGGGGAATACGGAGGATATTGCTGCGGCAATGGCGGAAAATCCCCTGCTGGACGGTATTACGCTTTCGGGCGGAGAACCCTTTTTGCAGCCTGTTCCCTGTCTTGCGCTGGCAAAGGAGGCGCACAGGCTGGGGCTGGACGTATGGACGTATACAGGCTATACATGGGAGGAGCTGCTCGCGGAAAACAATACGGAACGGCTTGCTCTTCTGCGGGAAACAGATGTGTTGATTGACGGACCGTTTCTGCTGGCGGAACGCTCGCTGGATTTGCAGTTTAAGGGCAGCCGGAATCAGCGGACGATAGATGTCCGGAAGTCCTTGGAAAAAAGGGAAGTCGTGCTTTGGGAGGACGCCGGTGGGCAATAGGTCCGGCATAGGTTGAGTCTGTACAGAAGGAAAAAAATGAAACGCATTTTGCGGCAAAATAAAATGGTCTGGGATAAAGGGCGTTATCCTTATCGAAGAAACTAATATGAATAAATTAAAATAGGGGGAAGTGCCTGCAGAATGATATTTGCAGGCACTTCCCTGTAATAGACAAAATGTATAAAGATATTCAAAGGGGATTGCTATAATTTTTATTAGATAGCACCTGTATAAGAATTTATATAACTATGGATGTATAGAAATGATATTATTGCAGAAAGAAAACTGGATTTCTCTTTGGCTATGAACTGGAATATTAACGTGCCTTGGCACTATATCAAATTATTACATGGAGATGCTAAGGCTATAAAGCTTACGAATTACGTTCAGCCTTATAGCCTTGCCATTAAAGATATTTTGAAACCGAAATATATTATGATTCATTTTCATAAAGTCTATTCCAAATAATTCTGTTGATCTTCCGGATCTGTTTAATTGCCTCATCCTCTGGAACGTCCATCAGCTGCATATATTCCTGATATAAAAGATTACTTACGCTCATCACAAAAGCCATCAGCTTATTTTTTTCTTCCTCACCGGATTCTAAATGCTTTTTCAGATATGCGGAAAAACGAGGGTACAGTAGTTCTGCTTCTGCCGCATGATAAGCGCGGGCAACATTCGCCGGGGTTTTCAACGTGGGTTCGTCAAAAACAAATTCATCGCTGTCCATAACGCGTTTCAGCTTTTCAAAAGCCTTCGCATGCCATTCTGTTTCCCAGTAATTTATTTCTGAATCATCCAAAATCATATGCACGGCATAGTCCATACCGTCAGCATAAAGGATGTCATATGTTTTCCTTTGCCTTTCCAGCCGGCAGTATAAATATAAATCCTCTTTATCCGCGAAATATTGGTAAAAGCTGCCCCTTGGGATATCCGCGGCCTCTACGATTGCTTGAATACTGGCTTTTTCATAAGGAGCGGATAAAAAAACCTGCCTGGCTGCCGATAATATCCGTTCCCTTTTTCTTTTTGGTAAATCAAAAAATGTTTGTGTAGGCATAATAGACGCTCCATTCTGTAAATTTCTGTATAGTATACCATATTTTTGCTGATTTACAATATTTTTTGAAAGAAAAATAAAAAATCGAAATAAAAGTATTGACATTTCGGATTTGTAATTGTAGAATATCAACAATAATATGACAATCGTCATATTCAAAAATGGAAATTTGGCAGCGCAAGGCAATACTTTGGCGGGCACCATTTTCCGGAACAGGCAAAAAATACGACAAAAGGGAGCGATGCAAAATGAAAATCACAGACATTCAATTCGAAAAGGTAAAAATCAAATTAAAAGACCCTATTGTTGTTGCATTCGCAACATTGGAATATGGGGAAACCATTTTGATCAAGGTAGTTACAGATGAAGGGATTGTTGGTTTTGGCGAGGCGGCGCCGTTTGCTCCTGTGACCGGCGAGCTTCTGGAAAGCACGCTGGTCGTGTTAGGCGAGATGAAAAAACTGCTGATCGGACTTGACCCTCTGGCAATCGAGCATATCCATGCGGTAATGGATAAGGCTTTTTACGGGAACACAGCAGCGAAAGCAGGGATTGATATTGCGCTATACGACATCAAGGGCAAAGTCCTGAACCAGCCATTATATAAGGTTTTGGGCGGGGATTCGCCAAAAGTCCTGACCGATATCACTATCGGCATTGATACGCCGGAAAAAATGGCAGCTCTGGCGAAGGAATATGTTGCAGAGGGCTACCGGATTTTGAAGATAAAAGCCGGGATTTCCCCGGAGGATGATATTGAGGCTATCCGCCAAATCCGGGCGGCGGTCGGGAATGGCATCCGCCTGCGGATCGACGCAAACCAAGGCTGGACAGTAAATTCCTCTATCAGGACGATGAAAGCTATGGAGCCCTTTGCGATAGACGCGATTGAACAGCCCCTCCCGTATTGGGACATAGAAGGGACTGCATTCCTGAGAAAGCGCATCGAATCCGCCGTCATGCTGGATGAGAGCCTGCATTCCCCGAAAGATGCATTACATATTGTAAGGAGCAGGGCGGCTGACTTTATGAACATCAAGCTGATGAAATCGGCAGGGCTGTACCCGGCAATGAAGATCAACGTGATTGCGGAAAGCGCAGGCGTGAACTGCATGGTTGGCTGTATGCTGGAAACAAAGCTGGCCATCACCGCGGCTGCCAGCCTTGTTGCCGCGATGAACAACATCACGGAGGCAGATGTAGACAGCTTCAAGTTCTTTAACGATACGACCGTGACCGGCGGCTTTGAAATCGAAGGCGATATTATCACGTTATCGGAGAAGCCGGGCCTTGGCATTGAAATCAATATGTGACGATCCATGATACGAAGGGGGAAAAGCCATGATTAACAGCACGATGGGCATCCTTACTGTAATCCTGCTGATGATTACCGTTGCCCTACTGACCCAGAAAATAGGATTTATGAAAAGCTTTGTGCCGCCTGCGCTGGTCGTGATCATTTTAGGGGCAATATTGTCCAACATTGGCATAATGCCGTTTTATCATGACAGCTATGCGGTCATCATGAATTACGCGATACCGCTTTTTATCTCCATCGCTTTACTTAACGTAGATTTGAAAGGGATATTCTCCTTATCTAAACGCGCGCTGCTGGCAATGGTCATTGCGGCAATCAGCGTATCTGTCATAACGATCATCGGCAGCCTGATTTTTGCAGGACGCATTGAAGAGGGCTGGAAACTTGGCGGCATGTTTGTGGGCACCTATACAGGCGGTTCCGCGAACCTTTCCGCTATCGCCGTCGCGCTGGACGCCTCCCCGACAACGCTTGCCGTTGCGAACGGTGCGGATTATGTGATTGGCATGCCAACGCTGATGCTCATGTTTGCCATGCCTGCCATCATGAAAAAATCCAAAGCGTTCCAAAAATTCTGGCCGTACAGCCTGCCGGAGGAAGAACTGTGCAAAGACGACGGCTCCGGCGAATTGATGGGCAGAAAGGAATGGGGCATACAGGATATCGCAATCATGCTCGCCTATGGCTTTGCACTGACAGTTGCGGCTGATTATCTGGCGGCACTGGCTCCTGATGGATATGGGAGCGTTGTAAGGATTTTGTCCATCACGACGGTATCTGTTATCGCTGCACAGACGCCGTTTGCCAAAATGGTAAAGGGCAACATGGATTTGGGAATGTTTATTATCATGTTTTTCCTGAGCATTGTCGGATTAACGCTGAACATTGGCACGTTTGCGAGTGCCGCAGTTTCTGTTACGCTGTTCTGTGCCTTCACCATCTTTGGTTCTCTGGCACTGCATTTGATTCTTGCAAGGCTACTGAAAATCGAGTACCAGTATGTACTGATCTCTATTGTCGCAGCGATCTCCGACGCCAGCAGCGCAGCCATGGTTGCGGCAACGGGCGGCTGGCGTTCCCTTGTCAGCATCGGCGTGGTGCTTGGCATCATCGGGACAGTTGCAGGAAATTATCTGGGCGTTGCGGTGGCATATATCATCAGAGCGATCATTGGAGTATAAACGAAAGCAGGGGTTGAATGATGGAACATATATTTGAATTGTATTTATCAGGGCTCTACTATGGAACTGCCGCATTTTCCGGAAAGGAAGTGACCCTGCGCCTTCTTGACCTCTGGACGGGCAAGCTGGGGGAGACTCACCCGATGTCTGCGGAGGAACAGGCGTTTTACCGCGGCATATTCAATATCGACTTCAAAAAGACCGCCGAACTCCTATCCTTTTCTTCCTGTTTTTCCGGCTTGGAAGGGAACAAAATCCGTTTGGAAAACGGAACTGTTTATGCACGCTGGGAAGACGGGGAACCTGATGGGGCAACCGTCTGGGCGCAAAGGGACATCAAATTCCCGATGGATGTTGTCTGGGCGGATGGGAAGATTGCCGCAATCACAGTCCCCAGCAGGGAACGGATTACCGTGCTTGTGCGGAAAGGATATGAAGCCTATACGATATTAAAAGATTGGGAGGAGTATGAAGAAGGGCGGCAGCTTTTCCTGCTGGAAAAAACGCAGACGGTTTGGATATCTATGGAGGATGGCATCCGCCTTTCCTCGTCGGTGATTTTGCCTAAGGGTATAGCAGGCGGCATTCCGGCGATATGCGTCCGCACGCCTTATGGGAAGGAAATGCTGGAAGCGGCATATTACGGCTTTGTCCGCCGGGGTATTGCGGTCGTCATCCAGGACGTGCGTGGCCGCAATGCTTCGGAAGGCGAATGGAACCCCATGGTGCATGAAAGGCAGGACGGCAGCGACACCATTGACTGGATTGCCGCACAGTCGTGGTCTGACGGGAATGTCGGCATGATCGGGGGCTCCTATCTGGGCTATGTGCAGTGGGCGGCGGCAAGCAGCGGCAACCCGCACCTGAAAGCCCTCGTGAGTTTTGTGACATCGGGCACGCCGTTTGCAGACCTTCCGAGGAAGGGCGGCACGATGAGCTCCGGCATATTGCCCTGGTCATTTGCATTATCCGAAAAGGTTTTTGACCCTATGCGGATGGTGCGCGATGACTGGGATGACATCATGAAGCTCCGGCCCTTAGAGAAACTTTGTGAAACGGCTTTGGGCCGCCCCATCCCATTCCTGAACAGGTGGTTTGAGACAATGGATGATGCCCCAATATGGCAGGCTATGGATTTTATGCGCCACAGGGAACACATCAAAGCACCTGCTCTGGTCATTTCCGGCTGGTATGATGATAATGAAATGGGGACATCCGAAGTATTGGAAGCTACAGCGGAGTATGCTCCTGGGAACCGCAAGGTGATCCTTGGCTCATGGACGCACAGCGGAAATTCCAACAGGGAACTCCATGGCATGCCTGTGGGGAATAATGCATTGCGCTATGATATTGACCTGGTCGTGCAGAAATGGCTGGACTGCCAGCTGCTCCATAAGGATAACGGGATAAAAGAAACGCCAATGGTGGAATATTATACCGTGGGCAGTGGCAAGTGGAAAACAGCTGAAAACTGGCCGGTACCAAATACGGCTGAGGAAGTATGGTATCTGGGCAGTGGCGGGGCTTTGCGGGAAGGAGCGGAAGAAAAGGAAGACTCGGTTTCCTATTTGTATGACCCGACGGACGAAACGCCATATTTGGTGGATGTATCCGAAAATGAATTTGGCGTCCCCGGCAATTATAAAGAGGTTGACAAGCGGTCTGATGTCCTTGTGTTTGAAACAGAGCCTTTGCAGGAGGAGATGACTATTACCGGGGACATGCTGGTACAGTTCTACGCCGGAAGCAGTGCGCCGGATACAGATTGGGTGGTAAAAACGGAGCATGTAGATCTGGAAGGTAATGCTTACAAAATGACGGATGCCCTGCTTTGTGCCCGCTACCGGGAAGGTTTTGGCAATCCGCAGTTTATGGAAAAAGGTCAGGTATACTGCTTTTCGCTCAGGACTGGTAAAATTTCGGAAACGCTGTTTCCGGGCCATAGGCTGCGGATGACCATTACTTCCAGTGCGGCAGGGCTTTGCATGCCGAACAGTAATACGAAAGGCGGATATAACAGCACAGAAACGCAGGTTGCGGAAAACCGGATTTATTTTGGCGGCGCATATCCGTCTAAACTTGTAATCAGAAAAGAATTTTAATGTAAGATATTTGAAAGTATTGTGGTTTTGGGAATTGGCAGCAATGGCGCGGCAGGCATGCTGTGGCGTTGGCTGCCGATTCCTTTTTTCATCAGTCAGGCAATGAACCGCAGAATTGCCGGAGAGGAGGCTATTTATGGATAAACAGAAAGCACTTGGCATTGTTTTGGAGGAGTTTTATAAGATTGCGGAAATCCCCCGACCATCACATCATGAGGAGAAGATCAGCGAATATCTTTACCAATGGGCAGTAAGGCATGGGCTGAAAGCAGAAAAAGACCATATGGGAAATGTAATCATTGACAAGCCCGCATCTGAAGGGCGAGAGGATGCCCCGCGCACGATCCTTCAAGCGCATATGGATATGGTCTGCGTGGCAGAGGAAGGTGTTGTATATAATCCTTTCACTGACGCAATCAAAGTGGTGAATGATGGGGAAAGGCTGACTGCGGAAGGCACCAGCCTTGGCGCGGATAATGGCATTGGTGTCGCGCTTTGCCTGTATATTTTACAGGATGACAGCCTGCGGCATGGTGCATTGCGCGTGATTTTGACAACAAATGAAGAAGACGGCATGGATTCTATTGCCTTGAATCCTAAGTATTTGGAGGGGGATTATTTGGTCAACCTGGACTGGGAAACCATCGGCTCCCTCTGCGATTCCTGCGCGGGCGGCGACCTCTGCTATTACAGCAGGGAAACAGATTGGGAAGAACCTCCGGCAGGCAGCAAAACCCTGACGCTTCAATTGAATGGACTGCTGGGCGGGCACTCCGGCGTTGGCATCAACCTGGGGCACACAAATGCAATTGTGAGCATTGCAACACTGCTTTCCATGCTGAAACAGGACGGCATCTGTTTTCGGATTGCATCGTTCTTCGGCGGGCAGGCGAAAAATGCTATCCCCGCTTCGGCAGCAGCAGAAATTGTAATTCCGAAAGAAGCGGTGGAAAAATCTTTGCAGGTGATAGAGCACTTCCGGGAGGAATTTGCCGCAGCATATGGAAATATTGAAAAAGATGCCGAAATACAAGCAGTTTTCAGCGATAAAATCCCTCAAAAAGTATTGAGCATGGAAACAAGCTGTTCTTTGGCTGACCTGATGACAGCAGTGCCGAACAACGTACATACCATGAGCCCGTTCATAGACGGGCTGGTGGAAAGCTCATCAAACCTTGGGGTGTTGTCTATTGATAAAGATATGATAGAATTTTCTGTATTTGCACGGAGCTCCGTTGCATATCAGGCAACGCAGATCATCACGATCTGCAGGGCGTTGGCAGAGCATTTCCGCTTTGCGTTCCGCTGTGACGGCCATGTGCCGGGCTGGGCGGTAAACCCCAACAGCAGGTTGACGCGGATCGCATGTGAACAGTATAAGAAGCTGACGGGGGAGGATATGGTCATTGAGGCAGTCCACGCCGGTGTAGAATGTGGTGCTTTTGCGGAGAAAAACCCGTGCTTGGATATGATTTCTATCGGCCCTACTCTTACAGACGTACATACGCCGAATGAAACCTGCCGCATTGCGGATGTCCAAACGATTGCGGAGCTGCTGAGGATGATTTTGAAAACGATTGCGGAATCAGATGCAACGCTATAAATTCAAGATTTTAATTGACTATCACTTTTTGCTTTGTAAAAATGGAGTTTGTGGGCAAAAAGAATTCAGGAAAAAGATGGGGCTTTCTGCCGGAAATGGGCAGGAAGCCTTTCCATCTGTCAGAAATTTATATCCCCTGCAGCTTCCCCATCCCCTCAAACTCATCCATCTGCCCGGCTTCAACTTTATCCTTGACTGCCTGGATATATGCCACCTGCCGGTTCCATTCCTCCGCAGAAATCTTCCCGTTCGCTTTCCGTTTTTTCAGCCTGTCATATGTCCGCTGGTATTCATTCTGGATCGGGGTTTTCCCTGCCTGCTTGGATGCCTTATTATGTGCCCCGACAACGCGGCAGGTTCTTGCCGTTTCGCCGGGCGCAACCCGTCCACAGTATTTAGTATTGTACCCATTCTCCAACAAGAAAAACTTCCCGCAGTTCTGGCATCGCCTAGGAGCCCGGCCAAGCATCAGGGTTTTATGGAAATCTGTTTTCAGGAAAGACAGGCAGCTTTCAAATTCCATACGCTCGGCAATGCAATAGGATTTCTTCTTTGGGTGGTTGGTGCAGCCATAGGAAACGAACACTGGCATATTCCAGCGGGCAGCCACCTCATCCAGTGGGAGCTTTTCAAATATTTTTTTCGTGCCTTCATGCGTCCAAAACGAATACAGCTGCCTTGCATATGCCCCTGCGTCTCGTTTGGAAATTTTCTCGAAAAAGCAATCTGCCATAAGGCCACAGATGTATTGAAAACAATGGATGTCTGCGGGAACCAGCAGGCAGTCCTTAATAAATTCCTGAAGCTGGATATTTTCTTTGCTTCCGGGCTCCGCCATCTTTTTCAGGCTTTCTACATCCTTCTTTTCCGCGAGCATATTCTGGTTTGAAAAAAAAGGGAATCCCAAGGTGCTCATATAACGGCAATTTTATGATCAGCTTGATCAGGGCATTGAAAGCCAATTTCAATTCGATTGCTAGCGCAATATCTATCGGAAAATCTGGATTGAAAATCTTTTCGTCTGCTAATACTTGAAGTTCCTTTGCCTTTGTTTCAATATCAAGCAAAAGCTCATCATCCACATTCAGCATATCAACGCACACTTGCCCCAAAGGGACATCCGCTTTTCCAATGATAACGGAATCCTCAATGAACCAAGCTGTAAAATGATTGACATAATTTTTTATTTCCCCGTTCGATGTGTAATCTATTGTAAAGCCGTTTTCTTTCTGTTATCTTAATCCCACCGATACGCCTATTATAACATTTGTGGAAAGGAAGGTGAACGCCATGTGCTAAATATTTCATTTAGACAGATTATTTTTTAGGAGGGGATCATCATGCAAAATATAAATGCATTTTCAATCATAGACTGCGAAACGCTGATGGCAAAGGCTTACACGCCCATCCGTTTCATCATCGAGAACCTTTTTGCTCCCGGGCTGCACATCCTTGCCGGGGCACCCAAGGCCGGGAAGTCGTGGATGGCGCTCTGGTTCTGCTTGCAGGTTGCCAAAGGCGAATCCGTCTGGGGAATGCCCGTGGAGCAGGGTACCGTACTTTACCTTGCGCTGGAGGACAATGAAAACCGCTTGCAGAACCGTTTGATCACATTAGGAGATGATGCTCCGGCAAATCTTTTCTTTTCCACGCAAGCCCCGCAACTCGGAAAAGGTTTGGAACGGGAATTGGAAAACTTTTTGGACAAACACAAAGACACTGTTTTCATCGTGGTCGATACTTTGCAAATGGTTCGCCCATCGACATTCGAATACGGCTACGCAGGTGACTACAAAGACCTTGCAGTTCTGCGGCTGATTGCTCAGCGGCACCATATAGCAATGCTTTTGATCCATCATCTTCGCAAGGAAAACAGTGACGACGTGTTCCACCAGATTGCTGGAACGGTTGCCATTCAAGGCGCGGTCGATGGCTGTTTTACCTTAACGGAGGAAAAGCGCGGCGGTGCTTCCGCACTGCTGTCCTGCATTGGCAGGGATATCGCGTATCGGGAAATCTCCCTCAAGAAAAACGAAAGCCAAATCTGGGAGATGCTACGGGACAGCGAGGACGGCGAACAGAAAAAAGATTTCCTTCCGGAACGAGTTGCGGAATTTATGGAGGGACGAGATTCTTTCAAGGCTTCGCCGACAGAGCTTGCCAGCCTTTTGAGTGGCAGTAGCGGTTTTGAAATTTCCCCGGTGACCCTGCTGAAACGTCTGGATAAAAACCGCTGGGATTTGAAAAACCTCGGATTTTCCTTCCAAAGCCGCAAAAGCAACGGCAACCGGACGATCACAATTTTCCGGCTTTCTGAAACGAAGGGACAGGAGGGACAGTTGGACGGGCAGCCTGCGGGAGCGTAAAACACTGACCCTGCTGACCCTGCGGCGGCGTGTCGCCCCCTGTCCGCCCCTGTGTGGCGTTCGAAGGCAAAAGCGGGGAAATAGACGTGGAAACCCGTCCGAAGGCAGGTGGCGGCGATGTGCGCGCCAGAAAGACGAATGGAAAAAGAAAGGCTTCCAGAGAAGGAAAATAAAGAAATGAGGAATGGCTTTTGCAAACCACTTTTCCCCGGCTTTTGCCCTGCTCTATTGTATTGCAGGTTAAAGCGCGGCATCAAGCCTGCCGCGCGGTTCCCTCAAATCCCCGCAGTGCGGGGATTTTCCCGAGTTCCAAAGCTGGCATCAAAAATGAGGGGCTGGCGTCAATCAGGGCGCTGGTTTGCGGGCTATCAGAAAAATAATAGGGAAAACCGGGGATTTCCAGCCTGTTTTCCACGACGTTAAAATTGGCATCAAGCCTTTTTTCAAGGGCTTTTAGAAAATGGTGGTGATAAGACAATGAAAACGAAAAATAACAAGATTACGATACGGTTATCTGATGAAATTTTGAAAAAATGTGAGAGTGCAATGGTTCTTTCTGACTGCACTGTCCGTAACGATTTCATAGCCAGAGCGATAGATTTTTACGCCGGATATATCTCTGCGCAGAAGCATGTGGATTTTTTCGCGCAGGCAATCCACGAAAGCATTTCTGGGACGGTGAAGGTCTCAGAGAACAGGCTTGCCCGTCTGCTGTTCAAAATCGCTGTGGAGATGGCAAAGCTGGAGCAGATGCTGGCGACAATCAATGACATGGACGAAGAAACAATCCGGCGGCTGCATATCCGCTGTGTGAACGATGTAAAGAAAATTAACGGCATTATCCGCATGGAGGATGCTGTGGAATTCCAAAGAGGGAAATGAGGGATGCCTATTGAAAAATATCAAAAACAGGCTCTTTAGAGATGCGATGAAGGCTTTTGAACATGAATGAGCCAAGCAAAAGCGGAACCATATTGCACCGCATTCGGAAGCAGTGGAAGAGAGCATGTGCCGCCAAAGGCGCAGCTATACGATGCTCGATGAGGTTTGCGTCAACGGGAAAACTTACCCCCTGCTCCACATGTTTGCCATAGACGCACCGCAGACAGCCTATGAAAAACTCTTGAATTTCCTATATTGACGCTGGATGTGTGAACTTTTTTGCAGTATGCTTTGCCTGCAATCCTATTTGGTTTATGCATCAGGCTTCAGGGAAGGGAGGGAAACCATGACAAAAACGGAGCAAAACATAACGGCGCTCTATTGCCGCCTCAGCCATGAGGACGAGCTTCAGGGGGAGTCAAACAGCATCACGAATCAAAAAGCTATGCTGGAAAAATACGCACTGGAAAATCATTTCGGCAACACAAGGTTCTATATTGACGACGGATTCTCGGGAGTTAGCTTCGACCGCCCGGCGTTTCAAGAGATGATCTGCGACATGGAAGATGGACAAATTAAAACAATTATCACGAAGGACTTATCACGTCTGGGCAGAGATTATCTGAAAACAGGTACCTACATAGAATTGATTTTTCCACAGAACAATGTTCGGTATATCGCCGTAAACGATGGCGTGGACAGTGATAAAAACCTTGACGAATTCGTTGGCCTGCGGAACTATTTCAATGATTTTTATGCGAGGGACATCAGCAAAAAAATCCGTGCCGCACAGAAAGCAAAGGCAGAGCGTGGGGAACGGCTCGCCTCCAACCCGCCGTATGGATATATGAAAAATCCGGATAACCCAAAGGAAATCATCCCAAATCCGGAAACTGCGCCGGTCGTGAAAAAGATATTCGAGCTGTATGCTTCCGGCATTGGAGCCAGAAAAATCTGCACAATCCTGCAGGATGAAAAAATCGTGACGCCCAGCGTATACGCTTTCCAGAAAACAGGCTCGATGATGGCACACCCCAACCTTGGTATGCCATATGCGTGGCACCAGACAACTATCCGGCACATCCTGTCCAATCAGGATTACATCGGCAATACTGTCAACCATAAGACATGGACAAAGTCGAACAAGCTGAAAAAGACTTTGCAGACACCGAAGGAGAAGCTGCTCATATTTGAAAATACACATGAACCTATCATTGAGAAGCATCTCTTTGAAGCTGTGCAGAAGCATTTTGAAGGCAGGAAAAAGCCAAGCCCATCGGGTGAAATGGATAAATATGCGGGATACCTGTACTGCGCAGACTGCGGTTCAAGGCTTTACCTGCACCGTCATCAGCAGGAAACCGAGAAAAATGATTTTTTCTGCGGTGGCTACCGGACCTTCGGCAAAGCATACTGCTCTGCGCATTACATAAAAGAAAGGATTCTGGACAGCATTGTGCTGGAAAGTATCCGGCGGATACTCCGTTTCGCAAAGGAGGAAACAGACGCTTTCTATCAGATGGCTGCTGAAAAAGGGGAGAAAGAAGCGGAAAAACAGTATAGGACAATGAAAGCGGAAATCTCACAGAAAGAAGTTCGTGTTTCAGAAATTGATACGATTATCCAGTGCCTGTATGAGGATAGGGCAAGCAGAAGGATTTCCGCCGAACGCTATGAAATGCTGTCCGAAAAGTATGAAAACGAGCAGAAAATCTTAAAAGATGAACTGGAAAATCTAAGGATAAAAGTAAATGATACAGAAATGAAAGAAAAATTCATTCAGGATTTTCTGGACAAAGCAAGAAAGTATGCGGACGTTACAGAGGTTACGCCTGAGATTCTGCACCAGTTCGTGCGGAAGATTTATGTCCATGAAAAGCGGCAGAAATATTCCAGAACAGAGGGGAACCTGATTGAGATTGAGTATACCTTCGAACAGTCGAAGGCTATGCAGCGGAGAAAAGAAATGATGTACGAAATGTAAACTGAAACCCGGAGAAAAAATCTCCGGGTTTTCTGAAGCCTGATAACTCCGATAAGGATAACGGGCAAAGGCGGCTTGACTTAAGAAAACAAATTTTTCCTTTAGATTGATTTCTTAAGTCAAACGCTGACGGCAGTTGCCTGAGAAAATTTCTTACAAATAGAAATTGTTCTGAAAAATCCTCGTTTTTCAGGCATTTCTAAAATGAAATTTTCTTATGGCAACGCCCGCTATCCTCAGACCATTTTTATATGGATTTAATGCAGGAGTTTTTCCCAGGCGGGAAGACGCTCCATAAATTCCTTATTATTTTTACTTTTGCGCATGAGATCAAAAAAGCCTTCTGTCATTTCCATCGCGCTCATGCTTCCGGCCATGCGCCGGAGCATATAGTTACAGTCCAGTTCTTCCGTACTCAGGAGCTTTTCCTCACGCCTTGTGCCGGATTTGGCGATATCCACAGCCGGAAATACGCGCCGCTCTGCCAGCCGTTTGTCAAGCACCAGTTCCATGTTGCCGGTACCCTTAAATTCCTCAAAAACCACCTCGTCCATCTTACTGCCGGTATCTACCAGCGCGGTCGCCAGAATTGTCAGGCTGCCGCCGCCCTCAATATTACGCGCCGCACCGAAAAACCGTTTCGGCATATGCAGTGCAGCAGGGTCAAGGCCGCCGGAAAGGGTGCGTCCGCTGGGCGGTATCGTCAGATTATAGGCGCGCGCAAGCCTTGTAATGCTGTCCAGCAGAATGACTAAATCCTTGCCCTGTTCTACAAGCCGTTTGGCACGTTCCAGCACCATTTCCGTTACACGTTTATGGTGCTCGGGTTCTTCGTCAAATGTGGAATAGACGATATCCACATTTTGGCCCTCGATGGAACGCTGGATATCGGTTACTTCCTCCGGACGTTCATCAATCAGGAGCACAATCAGGTAAACCTCTTTGTGGTTTTTTGTAATGGCATTTGCCAGCTTTGTGAGCAGTATCGTTTTGCCCACCTTCGGCGGCGCGACGATCATGCCCCTCTGTCCTTTGCCGATGGGCGCGATGAGGTCGATAATCCTGCCGGAAAGCTCCTCCCGTTCTGTTTCCAGACGCAGTTTTTCTTCAGGGTAAATGGGCGTCAGTTCTTCAAAATTCGGGCGTTTTGCGGCATCTTCCGGCTTATCGCCGTTTACAGACTGTACAAACAGCAGCGCGCCGAACTTTTCACCCTCTCTGGCAGGGCGGATATTGCCCTTTACCGCATCGCCCGTTTTCAGGCTGAAACGGCGGATCTGGGAAGGGGAGATGTAAATATCGTTTGTGCCGGGCAGGAAATTATCCGTCCGCAGAAAACCAAAGCCGTCCGCCATGACTTCCAGTATGCCTTCCCCAATCGGGCTGTTTTCCATCAGCTTATCTTTTTGGGATGGTTCTGCCCGCTCAAACCTGTCTGCCCTTTGGCGGTGCTGCGGTTCTTCCTGTTCTGGCTCACGTTCGGGGCGTTCCTCCTGCTTTTTCAGAGAAAAGCCATAAGCGGTCACCTGTTTTACGGGTGCTTTTTCTGTCTGCGCCAGTTTTTCTTCAATTTTTGCAATCAGTTCGCTTTTCTTCAAGGCGGAAATGGCGGGTATACCCATCTCCTTTGCCTGCTTTCTCAATTCTGCGAGAGTCTTGCGCTCTAAATCATTGCCCATATCATTCTCCTGTCTTTTGTGTGGGACCGGTGGCTCCGGCTCCCTTATTGTTTTTTGGGGATGCGTATTGTTGTGCCGGGACGCAGAGGGTCGCTTTCCTTCATATTGTTCGCGTCCAGTATTTTCTGATATTCCATGCCGTTGCCAAGGAATCTTTGTGCCAGTGCCCATGCTGTTTCGCCGTCTTTTACGGTATATTCTGTATAGGAGCCGGATGTTGTTGTGCCTGCGGGCGTACTGCTGCCTTCGTTTTCGCCTTCGCCCTGTCCGCCGTTTTCAGCATTTGAAGATACAGGGTTTTTCAACTGGTCCAATTCTTCCTGCACCTGCATTTTTTCAAGCTGCACCTGTTCATATCTTGTTTTGTAATCCTCGCTGTCTGTCAGCTTGTTTTGAGCTTCTTCCAGTTTGCTGCTGAGGCTTACGGTCTGGAAGATCAGGAAGATGATCAAAAGCAGCGCGGCAACGCCAAGAAGGATCGCCAGTTTATTGTGCCCTCTGCTGGCGTATTCGTCCTCATAATCATTGCTGTAAAGGCTGTCCAGATGCTCCTGCTTTGCCCGTTCCTCAAAGTCGATGTCCTCGTAGCGGGGACGGTTATCGCGGCTGTCCCGTCCCATGTCTTCAAAGGGCATGGGCTCACGCCGAGATTTCCGCCGCTTCTGCGGCGCGGCGGTCGTCTGCAATGTGACTTCCTCTACGATTTTGGAACGTTTGCGTGCAGGCATTACGCTGACATACTGTATTCCATCGTCATAATCTTCCTCATCTGCCCTGACTGGCTGGGGTTCCTGGAGATACGCATCCTCGCCGATTGGCTCGCGGTTTCTGTCTCTGCGGGAAACGTAGCGGGTCGGGTCGCCCTCCTGCTGGGGTGCGCGGCGAATCTCGTTGATTTCGCTGCCCACCTGCTGCATTCTTGCCTCCCTGATTTCCTCCACATCTTCGCGGGAAGGGCGGCGGGACCGATAGGTTGGCGCGGCTGCACCTGTGCGCGACATACCCGTACCCGTGCGCGGCATACCTGTACCCATGCGGGAGTTTCCGCCGGCCGTCCTTGAATCCATAGTATCTTCTGTCCGGCCGTTCCTCATTTCTGTGTTCCTTTCTCCGCCCTTGCCCATAAGCGGGTGGGTCTGCACCAGAATATCCACAACTTCCTTCGGCAGGTCGTTGTAAAGATCTTCATAATAGCCTTTGTCTGTTTCGTTCATGTCATTTGCTCCGCCGTTTGTACGGTCAAATCTATCATCACTCATGTTTTAGCCTCCGCTGTTTCTGCCTGTATATTTCAATCCATAATTTTCTCATTATATCTTATTATTGTACATTCATACTGCGGAAGTGTCAACAAAACAAGGCTGTTTTCATAAAATTGTAAGACTTTGCGCGCGATATTGGCCTTGTTTTCTTTATTTCAATTCTGTAATAACACAAATTCCGTCTTTCGAGGGAATGTATTTGAGCCAAATTTCATCTCCTGTTTCCTTCCGCAGAATATCCAGATGCTTTTTGGCCTCTGCTTCAAAGAGTGTGCTTTCACCCTCCAGCATCAGGTAGTAGTAGGTGTTTCCATCTGAAACAATGGATTTCATCATCTGGATTACACCTGTGAGCTCCTCTGTGTCGGAGCTTTCCGTTATTTCGATGCCGTTGCCCGCCATCAACGCGCGATAGGCTTTTTCACACTCCGCTACGGTATCCCCGATAGCAACGATCTGATATTTCTGAATATTTACCATGGCATATTTTTTTACCAGACCGGCGTTGTCCTTGAGAGAAAGGAAATACGTTGGTTCATCGGCAATATTCAGCAGAATAGGGAATGTTGCGCGGTAATTCAGGTGCTGTACCTGTCCTTCTGCGGAATACATCGCGGAGGTCTCCTTTGCGCCGGAAATCTGGTAATATTTCGTTTCCTTCGTGCGGGAATTCATCAGTACAAAACCTACGTTGGACTCATCTCCGCCAATGGAGGTTACGCCTGTGTAGACCCAGACGTCATCATCCAGCGCGATATAGTTATAGCCTTCTGTTGTCTGCAGGCATTCCCTCTGCCCGAAAATGCTGTTGATATAGCCCTTTTTCAGTGTGCCGTAATAATTATACTGCTCTACCAGAAGCGGCGCGTCATAAACCCTGTCAATCCATTTCGGCACATCCGAAACATCGTAATACTCATGTTCGCCCGTAATGGCGTTTACTACGATCGCGCCTTTGATATCCGTGCCGCCGAACAGCCCGATGGTTTTGTCCTCTACCTCACAGACCCAGAAGGGGACGCCGTCCTCGTTGATTTCAAAGTTGCTTGTGCGTATCATGGCCGTTGGGTAGCGGAACCGGATATAGCGGTTCAGGTTCCGTCCGAAATGCTCGAACGGGGCGTATTTAATGCCGTCCTCCAGGCGCACCAGCTCTACATCCTGTGTTGTCATATCAATGCGGATATAGGCGGGGACGCCTGTGCCGCGGTTCATAATCCATTTAATGACATCGCCGTATTGCAGGGGTGTGACTCGTACCGGCTTGTTCTGATAGTTTATCTGGCTGAAATAGGGGCTGACTTCATACTGCGAAACCATGTCCACCATGTTGCCCATTTCCCGCTCCGCGAGTTTTGCGGCGGAATCGCTGTCGAGTATGGGAATCTGGCTGTAATCGACTTCGTGGATATCCTCCGCGAAATCTCCTGTTTCAACGGCAAGCAGTTCGCGGTATGCCGCCGCGCGCAGAATAGGCGAGGAAAGCAGCACACCCAGAAAGTATACCGCGCACAGACCGAGCGGCAGGGCAAGCATCCGCTTCATCCGCCGGAGCCTTGTGGCGCGGTCGGTATTCGCGGGGTTCAGGAACGTTGCCTTGAACAGTGTCCAGAAGTTGATAATCAGAGCAACCGCAACCATTGCCACGAAAAAGCCCCAGCTTTGGTTGGAATGGATGTTCAGGGCGGGCAGGTAGTAATAATACATACCGGCCCAGATAATCAGTGTCAGTAAAACAGGAAGCAAGCGTTTTTTGCTCACATCTTTCTCCTCCTTTTCATATTGTAGATTGTAAGACCGTGGGGCACTGCCCCGTATTCTGTATGTCCGAGCCTCGGAACGAATTTTATTCGTCCGATACGCAGCCGCAGTGCGGGGCTTTCTAAATAAATTAAAAAGAATGACGGAATTATCCTCTTTACATCTTCCCGTCAATTCATTATACTATACTATATTTATAGTTGTTTGTATAGTGGAAAAGCACGACCGTTTCCTTCTGACAAAAATAAAGGAAGTGATAACATGAAGATAGAAAAAGTCAGTGAAAATCAACTCAAGCTCACCCTGACAAAAGCAGACCTCATGGAACGCGACATCAGCCTGGACGATTTGATCCATCCGACTGAAAAGGCGCAGAGGCTTTTTCGGGACATCATGGAACAGGCTCTGGATGAATACGACTTCATTGCGGAGAATACGCCGCTGATGGTCGAGGCTGTTCCTGTCGGCATGGACGGAATTATGATTATCGTCACAAAAGTGAGCGGACGCGATATTGGGGCGGAAGCCGACGGCATCAGCCAGTCCCACGACCTGCGCCGCTGGAAAAAGAAACCTCTTGATACCGTAGAGCATAAAGACGCTGGAAACGGGGACATCCTCATCTATTCGTTCACCACGCTGGACGATGTGATAGACGTCAGCTTGCGGCTGTATGAAAGCTGGCGGGGGGACAGCGGACTTTACAAGAATCAGGGGAAGTATTTCCTTGTTTTGCAGGGGGATACATACACTGCGGAAGAAAGCAGCGAGGATCTGGAAATGATATTGAAGGAATACGGTCAGAAACACATTTCCACACCGCTTGCGAAATATTATCTGCTGGAACATGGCGAAACCATTATTGGGGATAAGGCTGTAAAAGCATTGGCGAAAACATTTGCGGAGTAAAGGCAACGGGCTTTGGGAGAATACCCAAAGCCTGTTTTTATGCCTCTGCGATTCCTTCCAGAAATTGATACAGTTCCCGCAGACGTTTCCATTCTTTCGTCAGGAATGCGGGCAGTTCCGCTGAAAAAAGCACATCGCCTAATGGTTCTGTTGCAGAAACTACAAGTTCCTTTTTCCGGTACCAGCTTTGCAGGAGAGGGTCGAGCGTTTCATCTTTTATTTTTCGGTATTCTTCGCCCCCCAGCTCATATTTTGCGTCCTTCTCAATCTTTTTGGCAATTCGCAGGAAAGCGGCAGGATTTTCTGCCAGTTTCCTGCGGAAAGCTGTCAGGTATACGGGGGTGGCGTGGTACAGGCCCATGCCGTAGGTATAGGTTTCCGGGTTCAGTTCAAAATAAAACGCGGGACGCAGTTTCCAGCCTGTGCCGACTGTCTGCGTGCCATGCAGGACAACCCAGCGGCAGGAGCGGTAGGGGCTTTTGTCCTTGGAAAAGCGGATATCGCGGTTGATGCGGGAGACAGAGCTTACCAGCTCTGCGCCGCTATATGTTTCTCCGGCCTGAGCCAGTTCTGCCGCTAAACGGTCAAACGGCTCTTTGAGGGCTGCTTTATACCGCTCTCTGTTCTGTTCCATCCATTCCCTGCTATTGTTCATCCGCAGCTCCCAAAGGAAGTCTATCGTTTCTGCGGAAAACCCTTCAAAACGCTCCATATTGCCACCTCTTTTAAAAACGTGGAACTCTGCCCCATCTCCCCGCAAGGGATTTCATCCCTTGACCCTTCTGCCACCGCGCATCTGCGCGGTGGAAAAGTAAAGTTTAGGGTCAAGCCCTTTTTAAAGGGCTTGCAGGGTGCGGGACAGAGTCCCGCGGTCTTCTATCTTTCTTAAAACGCCATTTTTTCTTTCAGATAAGCAGACAGCTCGGAAATCGGCATCCGCTCCTGCTCCATAGTATCCCTGTCGCGGACGGTCACGCAGCCATCCTGCTCGGATTCAAAATCATATGTGATACAGAACGGTGTGCCGATTTCGTCCTGTCTTCTGTAACGTTTGCCGATAGAGCCGGCTTCATCATATTCACAGTGGAACTCCTTCGCCAGCGCGAAGTATACCTCACGCGCCTTATCGCCCAGCTTTTTGGAAAGCGGCAGTACGGCGGCTTTTACAGGCGCGAGCGCAGGGTGGAAATGCAGCACTGTGCGTACATCGCCTTCGCCGACCTCCTCCTCGTCGTATGCGTCGCAGAGGAACGCCAGCGTCATGCGGTCCGCGCCAAGGGAGGGCTCGATGCAGTAGGGGATGAACTTCTCGTTTTTCTCCTGATCGTAGTATGTCATATCCTGTCCGCTGGTGTTCTGGTGGCAGGTCAGGTCGTAATTCGTTCTGTCCGCAATGCCCCAGAGCTCGCCCCAGCCGAACGGGAACTTGAATTCGATGTCCGTTGTGCCTGCGCTGTAATGCGAAAGCTCCTCTTTGGAATGGTCGCGCAGGCGGATATTTTCCTCCGTCATATTCAGGTCAAGCAGCCACTGTTTGCAGTATTTCCTCCAGTAATCCAACCATTCCAGGTCTGTGCCAGGCTCGCAGAAAAATTCCAGCTCCATCTGCTCAAATTCTCTTGTGCGGAATGTGAAGTTCCCCGGCGTAATTTCGTTACGGAAGGATTTACCAATCTGGCCAATACCGAAAGGCAGTTTTTTGCGCGTTGTGCGCTGTACGTTTTTGAAGTTGACAAAAATGCCCTGCGCCGTTTCGGGACGCAGATAAACAACGTTCTTTGCGTCCTCCGTAACACCCTGGAAGGTTTTGAACATCAGATTGAACTGACGGATATCCGTAAAGTTATGCGCGCCGCAGGAAGGGCAGGCAACCTGATTATCGTCTACGAATTTTTTCATCTGTTCATTGCTCCAGCCGTCTACTGTGACTTCAGGCATGTTGTTTTCCTTCATGTATTCCTCAATCAGCTTATCTGCCCGGAAACGTTCTTTGCATTCCTTACAGTCCATCAGAGGGTCGCTGAAGCCGCCCACATGACCGGATGCCACCCATGTCTGCGGGTTCATCAGGATAGCGCAGTCCACGCCAACGTTATAGGGGCTTTCCTGAATGAATTTCTGCCACCATGCTTTTTTTACGTTGTTTTTTAACTCCACGCCAATCGGGCCGTAATCCCATGTGTTTGCCAGACCGCCGTAAATTTCGGAGCCGGGATATACGAAGCCTCTGTTTTTTGCCAGTGCAACAATTTTTTCCATAGATTCTACTGCCATTTTGTTTTCCTCCTTCAAAAATCTTATTACTGAAACGGATGCGGGGGAAAGCCCCCCAATCGTTGTGGTGCAGGTTCTGCAAGTTTTATAAAATAAAAAAACTTTCCTCCCCTGCCGTAAAAGCAAGGGACGAAAGCTGTATATTCTTCCGCGGTTCCACCCTCGTTGACTGACAGAATATTGCCAGCCCTCTCGTGTATCCTGCTGCTCCAAAACGCCCTTCACCGCATCGTCCTGCCGTTTTCCACCAGACAACGGCTCTCTGAAAGTCCTCCGCGGGTACTCCTTTTTTTCATCACAGCTATGAATTTAGAGTTAATGCTAGCACATCCCGTCAGCACTGTCAAGAGGGTTTTGCAATTTTTCTGAAATTTCGGGAAGAACTGTGGCTTTATCTTTTTTCAAGAATTGTAAGATTGTCAAACATATTGGACAAGGAACTCAACAGGGGAAAGCCAGCCGAGGGGCCTCATCGGTAAGTTGTTGGAACGACGATTGTGGGCAGCAAGCTGCT
>CAJTQX010000013.1:28097-59913 GCA_910578425.1 uncultured Anaerotignum sp. | reverse complement strand
CTGCTTGAATAATTTTAACCTATAAACTTTGTCTAACTTTTCGGGGGCACTTCATCAAATTCCGGAGCTTTTTCTCAATGGCAAATGAACTGTCCTCTATTTATCCATTCTCCTTAGAACCTGTTCAGTATCTTGGGGAATGCCGAATTTGTCTGAATTTTGTCGCCAGACAAAGGGAATTTTTCGCAGGAATACTGGTAGTATTTCAAGAAAAATTACCAAAGTATGGCGGTAAAAGGCTGAGGAAGGCGGTGTTTCAAAAGATGCTGAACAGGTTCTTAATAAAGCTGTTCAAAACTTTCGTAGTGGTCGCCCGTATAATAAATGTCCCCCTGGTTGGAGAATATGACGCGCTCTGCGCCACGGAAACCGCCCGCATAATTCACATCACATTCCTTGTACGTCAGGCCGTCCTCCTCCGGCAGCAGCCCTTCATAGTTCCCGAAGCGGTCGCCGCCTATGCTCATGCCGTCCGCAACTTCCCAAAGATTGCCCTTTTTGCTGTCCCAGCCCAGTGCTTCCGCGTCTTTTTTCGTGATAAAATTCCCCGGCAGCTTTTCATAGGTATGTAAATATAATGCAACGTCCTCAGGCGAGGTATAACTGCCATCCTCGGCAATTTCCTCTGCCGAATCCACATCTGACGCGTCTGTTTCCGCCTGCCCCTGGCTCTGTTCCTGCTGTGGTTGTGCGGGTTGGTTTTCCGCAGACGTGCCGCAGCCGCCAAACAGCGTCATACAAAATACTAAAAACGCCGCAAAATAACTCATCCATCTTTTTCTCATTGTATTTTCCTCCTGTTTTTCATTTCAAATGCAAATGGGCGTTGTCATAAGAAAAAATTTTTCAGTACAGCTTCAATTTTAGAAGAAGTTTCCCCAGGCAGCAGCCGTTGGCGTTTGTCTTTAGAAACCACTCAAAAAACGATATGCTTTCTCAGGTCAGGCCGCCTTACTACTGTACGCTTCTTTGAGAGTCGCCTGCCCTGTGCTTTGCACTCCCGCAGTTGCAGCTTTCTGTAAAGGAAAACCGGCTATGAATTTTTTCACAGCCGGTTTGTTTTCTGCCTGTTGTCCCGCAATCAAGCCACTGCGGAAAATCTTTCGCCCTTGCGTACAGGCTGTTCCTGTTTTGGTTCTGCCGCTGTCGTTGTGCGCGTTGTACCGCCGGAAACATATGTTTTCCCACATTCCGGACAGATTGCCGTATGTATGGAAACACTCTGGTTGATTACGCGGCGTCCTTCCCGCTGTGCCTTTGCCTGTTCTCTCACAACATGCTCCATCTCATGCCCGCGTACAGCCGCACCGGCAGCCTCCGGCGCGATATGTGCCGCTGTTTTGAAGGACACGCCCGGATCGTCAGAGCCATCCTGATATTTTCGTTCCTTGCAGGTCTGACATTCTCCCTCCTGCGCCGCTTTCTGTACGCCTTCTGCCCCAACAGGATCCTTTTCCTGTCCTGGCAGCAATGCCTGCTGCTCCGCCTCAGGGTAATCTCTCTGTATCCTCATGCGAACTGCCAGCTCCGCCGGATCTGCGCCCTGCCGCAGCTTCTGCGCCGCATCCATACCTTCCGGCGTATGGGGCGTAGGCGCACCGATCGGGCGTACAGGCTGCACAGGAGCTTTTGGCGTACCCGTAAGCTGAATCTGCATACCGCCCTCTGCGGGCTGGGAAACCTGCTGTGCTGCTTTTGCGTCCTGTGTCCCCTGATATTTCCGGACATAATTGCTATATGGATTGATTCTTGAAATACTGCTGTTTAAAGTAATTCCTGAAATACCCATCATACTCTTTCACCTCTTATCTGCTGAAAATTTCCAATTCCTATCTATTATTATATCGGCTTTTTTCACAAAAACAATAGAATTTCATTGGATTTTGTCCTTACCTGAAAAATTTGTAGCTTTTCCGGGTAGTGTCGTCATGAGTCATGTATACATATTTTCGAGCATAATTTTGTCGGAAAAGCATATACAGACACTTGTAACGACACTGCCTGAATTTATCAGTATCTTCCAGAATATCCCAGAATGGGGCCGGACAGCTTTTTCGTCTGCTGAAGCTGATAATCCACTGCTTCCGCAAGCGCGTCCACAGTCTGATGAAAAAACTGTATCGCTCTGCGGCCAACTCAGGCGGATATCTTTTATCGAAGCGTATTACGATTCTGTATGGCCACATACTGTCGCCATATGCCGAGCGGAAACGAATTTCCGCTGCATAAAACTGTGATTTTGACTTACAGGATTTTTACGAATTTTTATCTACGCACTTAACTGCCTTCGCCTGACAAAGGGTATCTCCCCTTGTCAGGCGAAGGTATGGTTCAACAATATATTTTTTCTGTCCGATTGATTCAGAAAAAGGCCGATGTATCCTATCGGCCTTTTTCCTGATTATCCTGCTGTATTTTTTTCTGCTCATTTACTTAGTTTAACTTCTGGATCGTTATAGACGAACTGCCGTAAGCTCCTCCTGCATTGTTTGCTACCAATGCAATATTCGTGGGAGAGGAAGTTACGTTCACAACTGAAGTACCTGACAAAAACGCTGTATCACTTTTGTCTTTAATGGTAATTGCAGAAAAAGTGCCCTGAATCGGAATCCCTCCATTAGTCAGATATAACCCTATAGATATAGGCGGCTCGAAAGAGTTCGCAATCCCACATGAGGAATGATAACGAATTTCATAAAGGCCATTTTCCGCCAAGGTAATGGTACCTGTACTGGGCGAATAGGAAATTGCTGTCCCTAATTTCGCCTGTTCATAATTAAATTTAAAAACCTCATTGGATTTCGGCAGCACCCCTCCTTCACTGGCAAGTGACAAAATATCTGTAAGCCTCGCGACTCCTGCCGGACCCTGCGGGCCTGCTTCTCCGGCTGGACCTTGCGGACCTGTTGCACCTGTGGCTCCGGCTGGGCCTGTCGCCCCTGTTGGCCCCTGTGGACCCGTTGCCCCTGCTTCTCCGGCTGGACCTTGCGGACCTGTCGCACCTGTCACTCCGGTTGGACCTGTCGCTCCTGTTGGACCCTGTGGACCCGTTGCCCCTGCTTCTCCGGCTGGACCCTGCGGACCTGTCGCACCTGTCACTCCGGCTGGACCTGTTGCCCCCGTTGCCCCTGTCGCTCCGGCTGGGCCCTGTGGGCCTGTTGCCCCTGCTTCTCCGGCTGGACCCTGCGGACCTGGCGCACCTGTCACTCCGGCTGGACCTGTCGCCCCTGTTGGACCCTGTGGACCCGTTGCCCCTGTTGCTCCGGCCGGACCCTGTGCTCCGGCTGGACCTTGCGGACCTGTCGCCCCTGCTGCTCCGGCTGGACCTTGTGGACCTCTTGCCCCTGCTGCTCCGGCTGGACCCTGCGCACCTGTCACTCCGGCTGGACCTGTTGCTCCTGCTGGACCCTGCGGACCTGTCGCTCCTGTCACTCCGGCTGGGCCTGTCGCCCCTGTTGGACCCTGTGGACCCGTTGCCCCTGTTGCTCCGGCCGGACCTGTGGCCCCTGCTGCTCCGGCTGGACCTGTCACTCCTGTTGGACCCTGCGGGCCTGTCGCCCCTGCTGCTCCGGCTGGTCCCTGCGGGCCTGTTGCTCCTGTTGCTCCTGTTGCCCCTGTTGCTCCGGCTGGGCCCTGTGGTCCCGTCACTCCCGATGAGCCTAGTGATCCTGTAGGATTTTCGGTATTCGCCAGAAAAAAGTCCGGAGAAGTTCCCGGAATTCCCATTGGATTATCCTTCGCTGCCTGATACAGTGCCCCATTGTAGAATACCTTGGTTCCGGCACTATAGGGAGTTCCCTCTACGAACATGTATACCTTTTCATACCCTGTTTCCGGATATCCCATTGAATCTATACAGCAGTCATCGCAGCAATGGTTCCCGCAGCCCCGCTTCCCGCAGCACTGCATCGCGAATATCTGACAGTTCTCCTCAGACCAGTCTTTTGCTTTCTCATATTTGCCATACTCATTCAAAACATAATACGCCCCTTTCTGAATTCTAAAACAGCCCCGCCATCTTCTATGCTTGGCTTACTATATCTTATGCATAAGGCCAAATTGAGTTACTTTTCATTTATTTATTTCCGCCCTTCTCATATGGATAGACAACAGCTTAAATGTCGTTCGCCAAAAGAGGCGTCTCGGGAACTTGGGATTTGCAGGGATACCCTGCGCAGCCGTCTGAGAAAAGGCAATTTTATCCACAGTGTCAGCCTGCTTCTTCCATCTGCCTGTTTATGTTTATTTTCTTTATAAATATGAAAAAAGCGGCATTGCTTTTCAGCTACACCGCTTGTCTCATCATGGCCATAAAACATGGCACAATATTCTCATTAAAAATTGTACAAATTTTTTCGGAAAACTGTCAGCCTTTCCTCGTCATTCAGCAGGATTTTATCTGCCTATCTTCTTTCCAGCTTCTCCCTGATTTCCCGTATCAGGAACTGATACTGCTCATACAGCGGCTTCACTTCTTCCGGCATAGCATCTCTCTGTTCCTGTGTCCACCGTTCCATAACTGGCAGTGCCATCAGGTTTTTCATGGATTTTGCCGCAAAATCGCCTGCCTGTGCCGCCTTTTCGTCGCTCAGCCCCATCCCCGCGATTGCCTGCTTCATGGAGCCTACGCCACGGATACCCTCGCCCGTCAGCAGCGTTGTCATGATATAATTCATCGGGTCTGCCATTCCGCTTGTAAAAACGTCCGCGTCTTTTATTTGGTCAATCATGCTTTCGATATAATCCAGGCCTTTTTTATCCAGCAGATAACTGCCAATAATAAACAGCAGGTCGCTCGCGCCTTCCGCAATGCCCGTATTGATCGTCTGCACGCCTGACCCTCCCTGATACTGCGTAGAATTTGCCAGAAGCCTTTCGAGATGCTCCCCCTGCCTGATCCTCTCGCAGATATAATCCTGATAGGAATGCAGCGTACCGTTAAACACCTGCTGCGCCCGCACATCTCTGTCCAGCAAACCCACGTCTGTAGACGTGTTCCTGTGTCCCAGCCCCTGATACGCATTGGAAAGCTGCATTTCCAAAACATCACCCCGGGTCCTGCTTGCCTCCAGCTCCGCGTTGGAGCCTGCTTCTGCCATTTCCTTAAAGCCCGCAATCTGCCGTCTGGCTTCCTCTGTCAGCCCTTCTCCGGTATTATGGTGTATGGAAGCTTCCAGCGCGGCATTCCTGCTGGCAGTCTTCATTCTTGCCTCGCGTTCCAGCCGTTCTACCTTTTCCTGCGGAAATTCAAACTTCCCGTCCTCATTCATCAGCTCCGCGGTATCGTCCGGCAGCCTTGCCGCGGCCAGTGCCTCTCTGCGCTGCGTTATCAGCTTCTCGAAAAACCTGCGGTATTCCTCCCGCAGCTCCGTCTTTCGTTCCAGTATGGCGCGTTCTGCCCTGCGCCGCCGCCAGTTCAGCCTGCCGGGCCTGCCGTATTTCTGCGTCAGCATTTTGTCAAACATCTGCATATACTCATCATCTGATATCTGCTCCACAGTTTCAATCTGCGTGATTGTTGTAAAAAGGTCAAGTGCCTGCCGTCCCGCGGCGTATTCCCTGAATATCACATTGTAAATCGTATCATTGGAATGCGGCTTATACTCCGTGCTCATATGCGCCGCGCCTGCATCCTTGAGCTTGCTGAAGGATGCCTCTTTGTCAAAGGAGCAGAGATGCCCGTCCTCTTTGCGTCTTAGGAAATTTTCCCCTTTTGTGTCAAAATTGCAGAGCAGCCAGTCCAGCGTATGCTCCCGCAGTATCTCGTCCGTAACTTCCTTCGTAAGATGGGGATACGCCTGCGGGTTTGCCTGCCATTCAAAAAGATCCGGCTCCATCGGCGTTGATTCTATTTTTTTCTGTACCGAACCCAGTATCCTGCCTTCATGCTCTATGGCATAGGCCGGAATGGAATACGGCCCGCATATCCTCTCCTGCAGCTTTGACGCCGCCTCCGTCACAAGCGCGCCCTCCGGCTTATTGAAGCCAACGCAGTTTACCGCCTCCTTGAACAGATATTGTTCGTAGCCCTGCAGCACACCGTTTTCGTCCACAATTGGGCTGTTACGGTCCTCGAAGATATACATTGGCTTTGTGCCGCCGAAAAATGCCCGTCCGACATTGACCAGGTGAATGTCCCTCTCATGCTCTCCCCGCCGGAGCAGCAATGTCGAATCCTCATGGGAAAGGGGATTTTCATCACGAAATACTGCTTTCAACGCATCATATCTGGCATGGCGGGCAAGCGTTTTTTCCTCCCGCCCGCGTTCGGTGCTGTCCACAATCTGCATCACCTTTAACTGCTTGTGCAGCTTATCTGCCCTGATCTCCTGTTCTTCCTTTTCTTCCATCGCTTTTGCCCGTGCTTTTGAGCCAATGGGCAGCATGCGCGCGTAATCCCCAAGGATTTTCGCCCTTTCGTCCTCTTGTTCCCAGCGGATCTGCAACTTTTCCTGCTCTGTCGCATCATCGCCCGCCTCCAGAAGTTTTGTCCTCTCAATCAGGACTGACTCTTTCAGCTTTTCGTCCCGCAGTTCCTTTTCCCTGTGCAGCTCCTCCTCTTCGGTGATTGGTTCCCTTCTCCGCTGCAATTCTTCCCCATACAGTTCCTCAACCTGCCCATCTTCGGCGATAGCGGAACGATGTTCCCAAATATCCGCCTCCAATTCCGCCTGCCGCTGTGCCTGCCGCACTGCCATATCGTTCGTTTTCCTCAGTTCTTCTCTTTTTTTGCGCTCCTTCCGGCTTTCCTGAACAACAGGAGGGGCCTCCTCATTTACTTCCTCTCCTCCCTGCGTCGGCATATTCTGTACCGGTGCAGTCATTCTGTCCTGATGTGTCAGTTGTGCAAATTCGTTATTCCAAAACTGCTGTTGCCTTGCCTCCGATGCCATTTTGCTGAAGTGGCGTTTTCTCTGCTGCTCCAAAACCTGCCTTGCTCTTTGTTTTTCCTCCGCAGTCATATATCCCATAGCCGTCCCCTCCTTTTACAGTTCCATATCCCAGACTGCACGGTAATAGCCGCCCAGTGTTTCCCGCTCCGGCAGCAGCTTTTCCACGATTCCCGCGGAAACCGGCGTGACTGCCGCGATAGAAAGGTATCCTTCCGCATTCCTGGGAATCTGCGCGCCCGCCTGTGCCAGCAGTTCAATCAGCGTTTTCTGCCAGCCCTGCCCGCACCAGGCAAACGCCAGCTCCAAATCCGGTGCCTCCTCCTGTGTCACAAAAACAGCCGCTTTCACATCGCCGCCGTCCACGCCGCACAGACACAAAGGCTTTATGTACTGTTCTTCTTTTATCTCACGCAGATAAAGATTTCCCTGTTCATGCATCTTCTGCAAAAAATTCTTCTGCTCCAGCGGCGTCAGGGAGAAAAAGGAAGGATGTCCCAGTTCCTTCCCCATCAGCGGCGCAAGCATTTTATTCTCGGCCAAAGCCGCCAGCGGAATGCGGCAGGCAAAGCCCTCCTCCCGCGCAACGGAGAAATTCCCCATATCGTCAAATAGGCAGTATAGCGGGTCAAGCATATCTTCCGCGGAAAATGTGCAGGTCACCGGCGTAGCGGATTCCCACATATGGCGGCAAAGAAATTCGACCATTCCCGTTGCGATTCCCTTCCGGCGGTATTCCTCCGCCACAGCAAGATACCGGATATCTGCGATTTCCCCTGTCTGGAACACAAGTATCCCGCAGGCGCGCCTGCCGCAGGCCGCGCCCACCGCAAAAATGTCCTGTCCACGTTTCAGCGCGTCCTCCTCATTTTTGGGGAGCAACGGCAAAAACCAGTGCAGGGTGTCTTCTGTAATCCTGAAATATTCAGCCATGCCAACCGTCCTTTCTGAAAAAGGCAAAACTGCCGTTCTGCCTGCCATCTTGATAAAAGCTTTTCTATACAAAGCATTATGTTATATCCCATGCAGTGTCGTCATGAGTCATGCATACGTATTTTCGAGCATAATTTTGTCGGAAAGACGTTTGCAGAAACTTGTGACGACACTGCCTGAAGCCTTCCGGCCAAATCTGCCGCCTCTGCCCGCAAAAGCAGGCTCTAATACACCAGTCTCGCGTACTCCCCCAGTGCCTCCTGAAAGGATACCTTCTTTTCCTTCGTCAGCTCCATCTGTATCGCCCGCACAATGTGCCGCATCTCTACAGGCCCCCCTTCCCCTGCCGCAAAAAAGCACGCGTTCCAGACAGCGTTTTTAATCTGCCCGCCGCTGAATTCAAACTGCCGCGCAAGATAATCGTAATCCAGATTCCTCTTCGGCGTTTCCGCCGCGAATGCGGACTGCCAGATTTCCTTCCGCCGCGCCTCGTCCGGCAGGGGGAAATGCACCGTAAACCGTATCCGCCGCATAAACGCCGCGTCAATATTCTGGCTGTAATTCGTTGCCAGAATAACGATGCCGTCATATTCCTCCATGCGCTGCAATAAATACGCAACTTCCGTATTCGCGTATTTATCCTTTGCTTCCTTCGTTTCGCTCCGCTTGCCGATAATGGCGTCGGCTTCATCAAAAAATAATATCATATTGCTCTGCTCTGCCTTGCGGAACACTTCGTCCAGCCGTTTCTCCGTTTCCCCAATATATTTATCCACAATCTGCGAAAGATCAACCTTGAACAGCTCCAGCCCTAAAATCCCCGCCATCACATGCACCGCCATAGTTTTCCCTGTTCCCGGCGGGCCGCTGAACAGCGCGCTCACCGATGTCCCGTAAGAATAGCGGCTTTGCAGATTCCAGTCATGCAGCACTCTTTTGCGCTGCTCCACCTGTACGCAGATATCCCGAATGATATGCTTCTGGCTTTCCTCCAGCTTAAGATCGTCAAATGTATATGCCGTTTCCACACGCTTGATGCTGTCGTATCTTCCATCATCCAGCAGCTCATAGCAATGCCGGAAAATCTCCCTGCTTTCCAGAAGCGTGGCATTCGGGCGGCAGGCAAGCCGTTTCACGACCTTCTCCACGTCCCCGACAGGCAGCTTCATCTTGACCGCAAGCTCCTGTGAGGGCAGCGGCGCGTGCAGGTATTTCTCCGCAAAATAATCCCATAAAGCCGCGCGTTCTGCCATATTCGGCATTGGCAGCCGCTCCTGTACGGCTGTCTGCCGCAGCAGGGGAATCAGCTTCACGTCCTCCGCCGCCGTAAAAAAGAGCGGCCGCAGGGAAGGGGCGTCCTGCATTCCTGTTTTCCATGCTTTTTTTACTGCCGCTTCGTATTCGTCCGCCAGTATCCGTACCATGCTTTCCCATGAGGGCCGCTTTTCCACGCCTGCCACGCAGACCAGAACAGGCTTCAGAAGAACCTCCCGCAGTACCTGCCGCCACTGCGTCAGAAGCCGCTCCATAGAGCCGAAAAAGCCCATGTCTACTATTAGGAGGCGTTTCCCAAGGGCTTTTGCCGCCTGCCTTGCCATGTACTTCCTGCCGCTGTTTCTTCCGCCGTTGAATACCCCAACAGTCATTTCCTCCGGAAACGCCGCCGCGCTTCCCCGCAGTTCCGCAAGGATATTCCGGAGCTTTTCCTCCCAGAGTGGGGAACCTGCATCGTCCTTCCGCCCCCCGTTGTAAATCAGCGGGTGGGAAAGCAGGCTGTTCTCGTCCGTAAGCCACTGTACCAGCCTGTCGTCCGCGCGGAGCACTTCGTCCGCAATGCTTTTCGGCGGGTACTCCGCCTGCAAAAGCAATTCGCACCGTACAAAGCCCTCCTCCAGCAGCGCAAACCGTTGCAGTGCCGCCGTATTTCCATACAGCAGCTTTGCCGCCAGCCCGATCGTCGCGCCATTCCTGCCGCCCGTCTGCGCCGCCTCAAACGCTTCGGCCGCCTGGCTGTCCATGCAGTACAGCAGCGCAAGCTCCAGCGCGCACCAGGCCAGCCGTCCCGCCTCATCATAAGGCGAAAGCAGCCGGAACAGCCGCCCAATACCGCCGCCTTCGCCCGAAATGCTTTCCATGTACGCCGTTTCCAGTGCCGCAAGCTCCCCTCGCGTAATCTCTGTGGAAAGCAGCCGCGGGTATGCACTTAAAACTTCCGTTTTTCCTTCTTCCTTCAGATACAGGGAGAGCCGGTAAGCCCCCATCGCCGCCAAACGCTTCATCCTTCCACTTCCCGCCTATATTTATCTTGCCGCCAGTTTTTCGCGGATTTCCTGCTGCAAACGCATATACTGCGCAAACAGCGGCTTCACATCGTCCGGCAGGGCGTCCCGCTGCTCCTGCGTCTGCCGTTCCATGACCGGCAAAGCCATCAGGTTTTTCATGGATTTCGCTGCGAAATCACCTGCCTGTGTCGCTCTTTCATCGTCCAGCCCCATTCCCGCGATTGCCTGCTTCATGGAGCCTACGCCGCGGATGCCCTCGCCCGTCAAAATCGTCGTCATGATATAGTTCATCGGGTCAACCCTGCCATCCTTGAAAATATCCGCATCCTTCACCTGATCTATCATGCTCTGGATATAATCCAGCCCTTTGTCATCCGTCAGATAGCTGCCGATAATGGAAAGCAGGTCGCCCGCGCCGCCCGCAATGCCCTGGCTTATGGTCTGTACGCCTGTTCCGCCCTGGTACTGTATGGAGCCTGCCATCAGATTGCCGAAATTCTCCTTGCTGCCAGCCCTCGCGCGGATATAATCCTGATAGGAGGCGATGGAGCCATTCAGCACATGCTCCGCCCGGACGTCCCTGTCAAACTTGCCGATTTCCGAGGATGTACTCCTGTGGCCGAACCCCTGATACGCGCTGGAAAGCTGCATAGCCGCTTCATCTCCGCGGCCTATGCTTGCCGCCAGGTCGCTGTTGGCCTTCCCTACCGATGCCGGGGCAAACTCCGCCATCCTCTGCCGTATCTCTGCCGACAGCCCTTCCCCCGTATTCTGGTGCAGGGCGGGTGCCAGCGCGGCGTTCCTGCTGCTGGCGGTAATTTCCGCCTCATGCGCCCGCATCGCGTTCATGTAGCTCATAGACGCCTCGTCCGTCATTTTATGCCCGCTGCCCTCTATGATACCCATGGCGTTGACTTTGGGCTTCTTCGAGAATTTCCTTCGGAACCAGTCGAGCAGACCGCCCTGCTCCGCGCCCATCGGTGCCATTTCGCTGACCGCCGCCTCGCCGCCTGCCGCGCCCTGCTGCATGGTATGCGCCAGCTCATGCGCCAGAAGCCCTTTTCCGGCAGGGTCGCCGCTTTCCAGTATGCCCCTGCCGAAAAAAAGGTCGTTCCCCTTCGCCAGAGCGTCCTTCCCCGCCGCCTTTACCCTGCTGTCCGCCGCGCTGTCCGTATGGATTTTGATATTGGAAAAATCCACATGGTACGCCCGCGCCATGTCCGCCATCACATCGCTGCTGTCCTGAAAACGGAACGCAATTTCATTTGCTTCCCGCTCCGCGTCCTGCGGATGGAATTTCTTAGCCATACCGTCCCTCCTTACGCTTCCTGTATCTGCTTCTGTATCGTCAGGATGTTTTTCCCATCCTGATGGATATAATCCACATGGTTCATACTCTTTTTCACCATATATACGCCAAGCCCGCCAATCTGCCGTTCCTCAGCGGAAAGCGATACATCCGGGTCCGGCCTGTCCCAGGGGTTATAGGGCGTGCCGCCATCAATAAATATGACGGAAACCATATCGTCCCGAAACGCCACCTGTATCGTCACAGATCCTTCCTCCGGCATATACGCGTAATTGGCGATATTTACAAACAGCTCCTCAATGGCAATGTCCAATTCCAGCTGCGCCCGCATGGAGCACCCCTGCGCCTCCAGCTGTTCATTGACAAAATCCAGTACCTCGTCCAGATTTTCCGTTTTTGCCGCAAGTGTCAATTCTGTCAATGCGCCCGCCTCCTTTATCCTCGGTAGGTCAGGCAGAGCATCGTAATATCATCAAACTGCTCTGCTTCGCCTACAAATTCATTCATGCTTTCCTTGACTGCCTTCAGTATTTCCTCCGGTGTTTCCTCCTTGTGCCGGTTCAGCACAACATCCAGACGGTCCTCTCCATACAGCTCCTCTTTTTCATTGATGGATTCCGTCACACCGTCTGTATACAGATAGATGCTGCTCCCTTTTTCAAACAGTACCTCCCCTTCCTGATACATCATATCCTCCATACCAGCCAGCACGAAGCCCGGGCGGCACTGGAGGTAACGGAACACGCCGTCCGCACCCTTCACCAGCGGCGGGTTATGCCCCGCGTTCACATAGCTGAGCTTCCCTGTCGAAATCTCCAGAAGCCCCATCCATGCCGTTACGAACATTCCTTCTTTATTATTCTCGCAAAGCTGGTTATTGACCCGCTCGAATATCTCGGAAAGGGTTTCCCCGACCATCGCGTGATTATTCAGCAGCGTTTTTGTAATGACCATGAACAGTGCCGCCGGAACGCCCTTTCCGGAAACGTCCGCGATAAGAAACGCAAGATGGTCGTCATCCACAAGAAAGAAATCGTAAAAATCGCCGCCGACCTCCTTCGCGGGCTCCATGCTCGCAAAAATATCAAATTCCCTTCGCTCGGGAAATGCCGGAAATATGCTCGGCAGCATGTCCGCCTGTATCTGCTTCGCCACGTTCAGCTCCGCCCCAATGCGTTCCTTCTCCGCCGTAACCCTCGTCAGGTTGGCGATGTATTCCTTGATGCCGATTTCCATTTGCAATACGGCTTCGCTCAGCGTCTGTATTTCATCACCCGTAGAAACTGTGCCCAACTGTTGGGAAATCTCCGTATTGTTTTCCAGAAAGCTGCCCGCCTCATGCACGATCAGGTTAATAGGCGAAACCATTCTTCGGTACAGATATATCATATAGACCGCAAGGACAAGCGCGATGCAGCAGACCGTACCGCCGACAGAGTAAACAATATATTCCCGCAGCGCGCCTTCCAGCGTTGTCATTGGCACCTCCACACAAATCAGCCCCTTGACCTTCCCGTCCACAGTCAATGGGTAAAGCGCGGAGGTATTGTAGCCAAAATCGCCTTCCGAGATAAAGTAATTATCCACAGGCTCCCCTGTCGCAAATATCTCCTGAAGCTCCTCAATGAATATCGGGTTAAAGCCGCCCCTTTCCCCGAATTTGAATTTCAGGTCAGGTTCCACATAGCAGTCCAGAATATATGTCAAAGGCTGCCAGCTTTCCCTGTCCCCGTCATAGGCGTTTACAATGTCCTGATCAATATACGCCATAAATACATCGTTCGCTCCCATCTGCTCCCGCAGGGAATAGATCAGCCTTTCATGTCTGCGGTAGGAGGCTGTGTGCCGGAGTATCGTTGTGTCCACGTCTGTCGCTTCGCCCGCTGTGTAAGCCTCCGCCATATGGATATATTTTTCTATCTCATCATCCTTCATATATTCCCGGAACACCTTAGCCACCTGGTAAGCGTTCTTATTGTACTGCGCCTGGATATAGTTTTTATAATGGACATAGCCGATGCCCGTCACAGCCGTACAAATGAGCACTCCCATTGTGACAAACCCTATGACAAACTTTGCCGCCAGAGATTGTCTTTTTTTCATTTTCTTTTCTCCTCCCTCGTCATATCTCAACGATCAGCGTATTCAGCCCCAGCGTGCTCTGGTATTCCGTTCGCGTCGCCATGTTCATGATCATCTGCACGCCCATAAAATCAAGGTTTTCCGATGCATGCTCCAGCGGGTTGTAGGGCGCGCCCTCGGAGCGGATGCGCAGCAGCGCGCCGTTTTCCCTCTGCAAAACGCGCACGTCCATCGTCCCGATGTTTTTCATCGTCTTTTCCGCCGTAATGATAAGCAGTTCTTCCAGGGCAAGGCTCAGCGTCATGGACTGCTGGGGCGTCAGCCCGATCTCCTCACAAAAATCCGAAACCCCCGCGCTGATGCTGCATATCTGCTCCGCATTGCATTCCACCGTAAAGCGCAGACTGCTGCCCTCGAAGCCCTCCAAAAAATACAGGCTCGTTCCCTGCTTTTTCGCGCTCCAAAGTGCATACGCAGTCCAGACTGCTGCCGATGCAAGCTCCGCCAAAGGGTAAAACAGCCAGATACCCGCCCCCAGGCCATGCAGGAGCCATGCCATCGCCGCTGTAACAACGCAGACCCTCAGCACAGTTATGAGATTGGAAAGCCCCGCCCTGCGTATCGCGTAATAGTAATAGCTTAAAATATTATTGCAGGTCGCGGGCAGCAGGCTCACAGCCCAGCAGCCGATCACAAAGCCCATTTCCTGATGGGAGCCGAACAGCAGCCCAATCTGCCGATGGAACACGATTGCCGCCGCCGCGAATACCGCGGAGAGCAGCAGACCCGTCCGCAGTTGGAGCCAAAGCAGCTTTTTCACCATCGTATTATCCGCTTCCCCGTGGCAGACGCCCAGCAGCGCGCTGCCCGTCTGCGGCACGCCGTTCTGCACGCAGATAGAAAATTCATTCAGGTTATTCGTAATGGCAAACAGCGCGACCATACTGCTGCCGCCTACTAAATTCATGATGCTGTTGAGCACGACGATGCGTACCGCGGAAAAAAGGTTGTTTGCCGCCATCGGGCTGCCGCTCGTGATGATACGCCTCAGCTTGCCCCCGTCAACCCTGACCGGGCGGAACCGGAACATCCCGCCCTTTTGGAACAGGAAGCCAAAGCTCATCACGCAGGCAACGACCGTTGCCAGCACACTTGCCCAGGCCGCCCCCGCGATCCCCAAATCCAGCACGAACAGAAATACATAATCCAGCGCGATATTCAGTGCTGTCATCGTCAGCATGGCATAGGCGGACTGCTTCATCTTCCCCTCCAGCCGGAGGTAGAAATAAGGGATATACAGCAATATCTTGAACAGCCCGCCCAAAAGCGTGATGCGAATATAAATCTCAATCAAATCTGTCGTTGATGCGGAGCCGAGCAGCCGCGCCAGTACAGGTGCCAATACCAGCCCCAGTCCGCAAAGTGCTGTGCCGCAGCCAATGGCGAGTTCCATCGCCAACGAAAAATATTCCTTTCCCGCCGCTTCATCTCTCTGCCCCATCGCGTAGGAGGATTCCGCCGAAGCCCCCGCCGCAAACAAAGAGCCGACCGTACAGAGCAGCAGATAAACCACAAGGCTCTGATTGACCGCGGCAATGCCGGTTTCTCCCATCTTCTGCCCGACAAGTATCCCATCTACAAATACGTTGATGGTGCCGCCCAGTATCGCCGCCATATTCGGGAAAAGAGCCTTGCGGTACACATTTTGCAAAAGCTTATTATCCTCTTGTCCCATAGGGCTTTATCCTCTCCTTCATAAACGCCGCGTAGCCTTCCGCGGCAGTAAGGGGCATTGGCTTGCTGTGCCCCTTCTTCTTCTGCATCGCCTTCCATTCCCCGTGCGCGCCCTCCCGCACAATATAGCAGACGGGCATGCCGATCTCTCCCAGGCTCCGCAAATCGTCATAATCCGGATTCTGTTTCCGCAGTGCCCTGTCCAGAAACGCGTCCCGCTCCTCCTCTGTAAGCAGTTCCATTTCGCCCTCCAGGAAAAAACAGTACCGGCAAGGCAGTACGTCCCTGTCCACGCATACGCTGTAATCCTCCAGCCCCGCCTGCCACTGTTCCGCCGCCTCCGCGACAACTCCGGCTATCATCATCTGATTCGTTTTTTCCCCCGCGATATTTACCGCAAGGTTTTTTCGGAACAAATAGCGTATAACAGGCGACTGCCCATAAAATCCAATGACCTCCACAACGTCCTCCAGCCGGTAACGGTAGAGTCCTGAAAAATTCGTTACCACAAGTTCGTACCATTTTCCGGCTTCCACATCTTCTATCCATTTCGTTTCCTCTGTATCCTCCCCATAGGGCAGAAATTCCAGAAAGCCGCTGTCCGGCATGCAGACATAGCCTGTGTTTTCCATCTCAATGGCAATGCCAACAAGGGCTTCCGTAGAGGTATATGTAAAATAATGAATCGGCACGCCGCCCAAAAACCAGCGCGTCAGCTGTTCCTGTGCCTCGAAGGTATTTCCGCCAATGCCGCTGACAAAATTCAGCCGTTTCCAAAGCCTGCGGCAGATGCCCGCAAAGCCCTTTCCGCATTCTCTGCGTATCTCAGCCAGCCTTTCCTTTTCTGGCTGAACCGCAAGCAGGCTTTCCCGTACCTCTGCCGAAAGCGGCACATCCTCCGGGATATGCCGCGCGTCCATATCCCGCAGGAGCCGCTCCCAGTTCTCCCTGAAATACTGCATCAGCAGCAGAAGGTCGTACAGGAAAATGCTCTGTATCGAATATAAATCCGGCTCAGCAAGCGCGAGCCACAGCTTCACATAGCAAACATCGCCGATTCCCTTTGTAAAAAGCAGCCTTTCCCCGCCGACATATTTCTCACAGTGCTTTTTGTCTTTTTCTCGAAAGCGGGAAAAATACGCGCAGGAAAGCAGGGTTTCCCGTTCTCCCTCGTCTATCCGGAATACGCTGGTATGCAGATGCTTTTCCCGCTCCATGCCTTCCTTTTGCGCAAGGGATGCTTCATAAACTCTGTCCCAGCCCTGTTCCAGCGCGCGCGCCGTCAGCGGCACACTTTTCTGCACGCCGCTGCTGCCGGAAGTCAGCAGGAAATATTTGACGTCATACGCTGTCAGAACGTTTTTCTCCCCCTGCTTCATGCGCGCAATGTGCTCCGCGAAATCCGCGTAAGCTGTCAGCGGCAGCCTGCGGTATTCGCGAATATCCCGCATTTCTTCAAAGCCGTATTCCTTCCCGTATTCCGTCGCGCTGTTTTCGTCCAGCAGCGTCCGCAGCGTGGCGTGGCTCACCTCCACAGCCCTGCTGCAAATCTCCTGAAACCTCTGTATGCTTTCGTCCATAATTTTATATCCTTTCCAGCTGTATGCGGCCCTTTCGCCAGATGCGGCATGTCAAAAGCCCTGTTATCGCAGGCGGGGCCGCTGTCCTCACTGTATCGTCAGAATGTTCACAAATCCGGATACCTCCAAAACAGACATCAATATCGGCGGCACATGCACCAGCTTCATCGTCCCTTTTTTGGAATTTGCTGTTTTCTGCCCGATCAGCAGGGCACGCAGGCCCGCGCTGGATACATACACGCATTTTTCAAAATCCAGAACGATCTGGTTTACCTTCTGAAATCCCTTCAGGATGGCCTCCTGGAGCTGGGGGCTTGTGTTGGTGTCCACCCTTCCCTCTATGGAGATCGTGATCATATCGTTTTCCCTCTGTTCCGTGATCTGCATTTTCCTTCCTCCTTCATTTTTCTATGAAACTTCCTCCGCCTGGCGTCCTCCCTGCCGTCCCTTCACAGGGCCGCCCGGCCTCCAAAATCATATCTCGCGCCTGTATCGGCTGATACCGTCCGGCTTCCGTATATCCTCACTCCGGCAGCAGTATGCTCCCGTCCATGCCCTGCCGTTCGTCCAGCACACCCTGGGCAGCCTCGCAGACATATGCGTTCATATCCATATACGCATGCTCGTCCAAATTTCCCTTTGTATCCAGAAAACGTATTTTCAGGCGGCTCCGAACAGGCTTAAACTGGTTCAGCAGGAACATAAGCTGTGATTTCTGATGTTCCGGCACATAAGTGCTGATAAGCATTGTCACATCATACGTCCCCTCTCCGTAAAGTTCTTCATATAACCTCTGGTCCTCCGCCTGCGTATCCTCCCGCATGACGTTTTTCTCCAAAATAATGACCTTCTCCTCCAGAATAATTTCCGAAACACGCTGCAAAGCCGCCTTCGTCCCCTTCATCCGGTTCAGCTGGTATGCCTCCCGTATCAGCAGGCGCAGCCTGTTTTCTTTCAGGAAATCCCCGCTCACGTCCACCCCCAGCCACCGGCCAAATGTCGGCAAAAGTTCCGCCGGAGCCGTATCAATGTCCATCAGTTCCGCAACGCGGTCTATCCTTTCCTGGAAATCCAGATAAAGCGAAGAAAAAACCGATAAATAGCGGTGGAAAAAGCTTCCATGCTCGCGGTAGACCTCAGGGAAGGTATCCATAAACAGGTCCCCCCTGTTATCCACCCAAATCCGGGAAATTTTTCCTTCCCCATACCCCTGTATGTCAATGAACAGGTATAAGTATCTGCCTTCCAGCTCATACAACAGTATATCCTGCTGGTTGACTGCTTTTTTTGCGCCCAGCCGTTCCATCAGATGCCTTTTCTGCTCCGGCGGAATTTCATCGCTGTAAAACACATCGCCGCAGGAGATCTGTCTGTCCTCCATCCAGATGCTCTGTATATCCGCAGCGGCGGCGTAAACCGTCACGACCATATCCGGCCCAAGCTCCCATTCCAGATGGAGCCGGCCCCAGCCAGCCCCCTCCATAATTCCATCAATCGGGCTGCTGATGAATACACGGCGGTATGTCCCTGCGCCGCAGCGCAGGCTTTCCTCTCCTTCTATCTCCAGTCCGGAAAGGAAGGAGCGTCGGAATCTGTTTTTCCGTATCGAATACTTATGATATTCCTCCATGCTCTTCCCTCCTATTCTGTTGTATTCAGTTCCAGTTCAATCTCCCCTGGGTACAGCAGGCAGTTGTCAGCCGGCTGTATATCCAGTCCTCTGCGCGCCGCATATTGCAGGCTCTGCGGTACCGCAGAAAGCTCAAAAATATATTTTACACACGGCAGAGCCTCAATCTCATGAAACAGCATATCGAAATGGAACCTCTCGCCGAAATTCCGTTCCGTACCAATATAATCCAGTGCCCGCCGTATCGTTGCTTCAATTTGTTCTCTGCTGCCATCGTAATGCGGTTTGACATAAATCGTCCCTCTCACATGAACAGGTGTATAGACAGGCTGTTGTATGCTGATATTTACAGTCAGAAGCCGCGCCCTTTCCAGCCGTTCGTGTATCGCCTTCTGATAGATCGCGCTCAGCTTGGGGAATGGCTCTCTGCTCGCAGGCTTCACTGTGATCTGTATCTGGTTCTTCACATCGTCCCGCACAGCCTTGACCTTATGGATGCAAAGCTCCGGCGTCGTCCGCACCAGCTCCTCATAATCCCCCGCCTCCACAGCAGTGTAATGCTTCCTGAGATCGGCGATCAGCCTTTGCCGCACCCCCGCAATCGTTTCCGGACAGCAGCCCCCCGCGCCTGGCGCAGGGTTTTCAAAAATGACCTCGCTCTCATAGCCCAACGGCAGGAACCTGCTTCCCGCGCGAATATTTCCTTCTTCCCCGCCGGAAACCGCGCAGCCGCCCAAAAATATCCGGCAGTCCATGCAGTCGTCAGCGTCTTCGATGATCATAACGCCCTCGTTTTCCAGCAGTGTATATCGGAACTTTTCTGTTTTGCTGTTTTCCGCAGTGTTTTCCCCCTGCGCACCGGCAGGCTTCACAAAGTCATATACCGTTTCTCCTGCCGAATCCTGCCGCATGACTATCACAGAAAAGCTGTCCTTTACAATCCGCTGCACAGGCAGGGCAATTTCCTGCCTGTCATAGCCGTAAAGTGTCCCAAGAGCATACTGCTGCATCATTTCTCCGCTGTAAGCCACCAGCTTCACAGCGTTTTCAAAATCCCCAGGCGCGAAGCCGAAGGCCTCCCTGTCAAATGCAAAGCGGTATATGCCATAATCCAGCCGTTCCAGCCGGTAATATCTGCCCTTCCCCGCGTCCGGCGGTGCCTGCTCGTACAGGTAATACGCGCCGTCTCTGCTTTCCTTGCAGAAAATGCGGACATATCCCTCCTCCAGAATATCGCTGAAAAGTTCAATGCTCTGCCGCCTTCCATAAGTATGGCAGATCGCCTTTGTTTCCTTCTGCCATACCTCGAACAAAAAGCCGCTCACATGGGCAATCTTCGGCGGAATATCGTAATCCGCGCGCCTGAGTATGCCGCGGATCACATAGCCCCTGCGCGGCAGCCCTTCAAAAACCGAAGCTTTCTCCTTCGGCAAACGGAAGCGCAGTTCCCCTGAAGTCAGGAAACTGCCCGTACTGTCCTTGCTTCGGATATCCACAAATCCTTTTTCTGTGTATAGCTGCCATTGCAGTTCCGCAAAAAGGTTTTTTCCCGCAAACGTATTCCGGCGGTATTCCTGTGCAAGCCGCACATACAAAATGATTTCCTCCCCGGGTTCCCCCATGCCGTCTGCCAGAAAGTACAGCTCCATGCCAGCCTTCGGCGTTTCCGTAAAAACCGCGCTGTCCACAGGGTAATCCTCGTCCAGAATTTGCGAAAAATCCTTCACTTCCCCTTTCTCTTTGCCATAAATCCCGATCAGGCGGTTTCCCCACAGCTTAAATTCTCTGTTCGTTTCAAAGTACAGATCGCCCACGCGGAACCTCTGCCCCGCCGGAATGCGCACAGCCTCCGTTACGTTTTTCGCCTCCAGCAGCACGCGCGCGCTCCTGCCTTTTTCCCTGTAGAAACCCGCCATAGCAAACAGCTTTTCCTGTACCTCCTCCGGCATCCGGTCGATATATTCCTGCTGTAGTATGGTAAATGCGGATAAATTTTCCAATATCGTCTCTGCCGGCTCGGAAGGGTTGAAGTTTGTCCATTCCTGTGTATAGAGCGGTATCTGATTCCTTGCCTCCAATATTAAATTTTCAAAAGACTGCTTCTGCAGCATATGATAGCTCAGCATATCCGCCGCCTCCTATTTCTCAACTTCCTGCAAGGGAGAAATATGAATCTGGTGCCTGCCGCTGCAAACCACCATGAATGGGGAAACCTTCATATTCTCCAGATCCATCTCATGCACCCCGTCATCGTCACTGTATCTCGCCGTTACGACAATCTGCTGTATGATGGCGCGGCTTTTCAGGCTGTTCAGCTTCATCAAAATCTGCGACTTCCGCGGCAGTTCCCCAATGCGCCATCCCCTGCTGTTTTCGCCGGATATAGGATTCAGATATTGCTCCAAAGCCTCCCGCGCCGTACTCTGTATCTCAAAGCTGTCCTCCATGCGCATCACACCGGCCCAAACGTCCACACTCAGCTCCACAAAAACAGGCTCCTCCATCTGCATCTCCTTTGCCGCGATGGACAGCTCGCAATGCTCCAGAAGGTGCTGCTTCAGTTCGTCCTGCAAGCGGTAAAACGAGCTTTTTCCTTTCCGGTAATCCTTCATCAGCAGCACGATATACAGCATCCGTTCCCGATAAACGCCGTCCTTGCCCATTCCCGAAATAACGGCAACCTTGTCTATCGTGTCAGAAAAATGCAGTGCCTCCCTTTCATAGTCCTGCGCCGTTACAAAACGCCCGCGAGAGCTGAGCAGGCCCGCTCCCCTTTGCAGCACGCGCTCCATTGTCTCCATGTCGCTGCCGCCGAAGGCAGGCTCCGGATTATAAATATTCTGCACATAGATCCAGTTATTCCCGCTCTCTGTGATCGCGCCCTCCGGCACATTGCCTTTCCTGCCGCCGCAGCAGCGCAGTTGTACGGTAAAGGCAACGCCATCCGTATGTTTCGGCACGCGCACGCGCACACCGTCGCCAAAAAGGATTCGGCTGTTCATACGGTCCAGCACATAGCAGCGTTCCTCCTTTGTCACTCCGTAAAACTGATCGCGTTCCTCCCACTTTATGTAAAATTCAGAGATTTCCCCCAGATAATTGCGTTCCGCGCGTACCCGTTCCGGGTACTCCTCCAGCATTTTTTCCATCGTCTCTTTTGTAAATTCGTCCTTTTCATTGACCCAGACCTCCGCGTCCAGTATCCCTTCCGTTCGCAGCGGAAAGGAAAGCTCCGTCTGCACATCGTCCAGATAAAATTCCTCCGTTTCCATCGTTTCTATGTTGTATGCCGTCACGCCGTTCAGTGCAATCTGCCGCACCTCTATGGCGGAAAGGAACTCCTGCCCGCCTTCCAGCGTCACCCGCAGCCAGCAGAGCCGCTGTCCCTCCAGCGTCACATACGAAAGGTCGGCAGGCGGCAGGAACAGCATGATGCCGCTTCTGGAAAGGTTCGCCGTATAATCAATGACCTTCATTTCCTTAAAGCCATGTATCGTGGAATAATAGAAGCGCAGCTTCACGTTCTTGTTCCTCTGCTCGCCTTCCAGCTGCCACCACAGGCTGACCGGCCCGCCCGTAAACTTCTGGTGAAACCCGAGGTATAAGGAGGTGTCATTGTAATTCCCCTTAGAAAACGCCGTAAACGGCCTGTTTTCCTGGAAATTCTTTGTAATGTCCCATTCCTCCGTACCGGAAAAGACCTTCCCGATTTCCGGCGGCTCAAACCGGTCCTCATAAGTATAAGAAATCATCAGATCCTTTATGACAGGTATCCTGTGGATGCATGGCTGGTAATAGCAGTTGTCCGAACGCAGGAGCTGCACCCGCAGCATTCTGCCGTTATATGCCCCCGCCGCGGAAGGCTCCCAGTCCTCCGGACATTGGAACACAAGTTCAAATTCCCCCTCTGCCGCCTCCGCGAACATACGGCGGTATTCCTTTTCACAGCGCAGCCTTTTCCAGCCCGTCCCGTTGTAATATTCTATGGAAATTTCCTCCGCCAGCGCATAGGAAACGAGTGTTTCCGTTGCCGCGCGGGGCTTGCGTTTAATGATTTTCAGGTTCTCATTTTCCTGTTGTCCGGAAAGCCCTGCATGCCGCTCCTCAAAATCGCAACGGAAACGCAGCGTGATTCGCGCGTTTTCCTTTGAAAAGTAGTGATCCATGCCAATATAGCATTCTGAGAACAGCGAAAGCGTATCCCCGAACAGCGTGAACCGCTCCGGCTCATAATCTGTCATGCCGTTGCCCACATATTCCACCGTCCGCGGGCTGCCCGCCGAAGAAAAGGAGATTGCCTCAAACGACACCGTTTCCTTCTGCGGCTCCCTTGCCTCCAGCACAAATACACTGTATTCCCTGCCCTCCAGCGTTACGGGTCTGTTTGGCTTCTCCTTTACCAGAAGGATATGCCCGCCCATCACACGACAGCTCTCCACAGGCAGAAAACCCTCCTCCGTATAATACAGAAAACGGAATTCTCCCGCCTCCAGCCTTTGCAGAAACGCTGGGTTTCCCTCTATCCGGCAATATATCGTTTCATTTTCCACATCGAAAATATTGCTGTGATACAGCACGACAGCCTGCCGTTCCAACCCCTCCTGTGCAAATTGGAACAGCCGGAAAGGCCGCATGCCTGGCTCTTCCTCCGTACCGGAAGAAACGTCCTCCGTCGGCACATATTCCTTTCGCTTCAAATCTCCCAGTATCGGCAGCACACAGCCCTTTTCGCCGGAGGTCATGAACGCCGTGCGCAGCTTCGCGGGCGTCAGATATACAGGGAACGCCGTTTCAAAAATGACGCTTTCCTCCTCCCGCTCTGCCAGAAGGCGGCTGCCCGCCGGTATGGAAACGCCCTCTGCCGCCTCCGGTGCCAGCTCCATCAGCACTGTCGCCTCTGCGGGGCGCGCCGGCATGGGGGAAATCTCCATCAGGTTTACAAGTTCCATACGGTAACGCTCCAGCATACCGTTGAATCGCTCCACATTGCGTCCCATCTGGTTCGCGAAAAGCAGCGCGAGCACAGAGCCGATATCAGGGTGCGCCTGGTCAAAGCTCCATTCCGGAACATAGCCCTTCGCAAGCTGCTGAATCTGGTTTTTAATATCTTCCGCTGTTCTGGAGTCCATTTTATACTGCTCCCGCTTCATTGCTCCCAACCCTTTCTTCCGGTGCAGAATTTCTGCCGTTTATTCTTCTATTTCCATTATCTTCTCCTCCGGCTCCTCCCAGGAGGTATCCAGATAGAAGGGGAACACAAGATTGTCCCGTACATTTGTTTCCCGTATGGTATAGCCAATATATATAATCAGCGTCCCCGGCCTGGAAGCCGCGTCCAGCCGTATCTCCACGTCTGAAATGCGCGGCTCCTGTGTCATCAGATCGCTCGCGATCTCCCGTGATACCATATTCAGCATCGTTGTGCCGGTGTCCATAAACGTATAGCTCATCAAAGAGGAGCCGAACTCCGGCCGCACCCAACGCTCCGTTTTCTGTGTCATTAAAATCAGGTAAATGGATTCTTTGACGCTTTCCTCCCCCCATGCTGTCCGGAACCTGCCCGTCGCCGGGTCGATCTGGGGCGGAAATTTCATGCCGCCGCCTAAAAAGCCCTGTGCCATATTTCCTCCCCCTTTATCCAATCTTGATCGGGGTGCCGCCTACTACTGTCGCTCCGCTGCTCCCCGCTTTCAGCATAGAAGAGGCGTCCAGTGTTACATTCGCGCCGCTTGCCTTCAGGGAGCCTGCCGCTTCCAGCGTAGTGTTGCCCGTTGTTTTCATCGTCAGCCTGGAACATTCCAGCGTCACGCTGCCGTTGTTCCCGTTCATCGTCATCGTAATATTCTCGCCGACCTTTATGGTCAGCTTTTTCTCCGCGCGTATCTCCATATGGCCAGCCTCTGTTTTCATCTGGATATAGTTCTTTTTCTCCTTATCTGTGATGGTAATGATCTTTTTTTCATTGTCCATGGATATGGTATGCGCTTCCTTTGCCGTATGTATGGTAATCTTGTCCTTTTCGCCCTCTCCCTGGGCGTTGTCCTCAAAAATAATGGAATTTCCGTATTTTGTTACAATTTTTTTGTACTGGTTGTCCTTGTCGACGGCATTCCGCAGGAAGGAATTGGCGTCCTTCGGCACACAGCCGATGACATATGGCTTTTCGATGTTCCCCTGCTCAAATACCAGCAGCACCTGGTCGCCCACCTCGGGCAGGAAATAATGCCCCCAGCCCTTCCCGCTGCTGGGCATAGCAACCCTTGCCCACTGCAATTCGTTCGCGTCCTTGTCCCGCACCGGTATCGTCACGCAAACCCTGCCGGGCATATCCTTATCATAATTTTTTGCCACAATACCGACCACAACGCCAAAGATCCGGTTGTCCCCTGTTTCCGTTTTCATGACCTGGTTTTCCGCAATCTGGTCGATCACATCAAATAATCCCATGCTTTTCCTCCCCTCACAGCAGGCCGCCTGTCGCGGGGCTGATGCTTGCCGCCTTGCCGTACAGCTTCGTTTCATAGCCCCTGTCATCGCTGATCTTATGCACAGCGCGCACAATGTAAAATTCATTTTCCGGCGGGCAGCCCAGGCTTTTCAGCCGCAGAAGCTTCCCCGGCAAAAGCTCCGGCATACCAATGCAGTCGCATTCCAGAGAACCGAACCGGTAGGACATTTCCTCCATCAGGGACTGCACCCTGTAATCTGCCTCCTCCTGGGAAGTCACCGTTGCGTCCAGATAGACCTTCTCTGTTTTCTTAATATATGCCGCCGCCTTGTTCCCGATGGATATTTTGTTGCTGAATTTCCGTTTCGCCTGTATCAGCCGCGCCTTGCCAACGTCTGTGCTCCGCGCCTGTATCGTTTCCACCAGACCCGTAATGTCATATTCCACATCAAAGCTGCGCAGCCCCTCCGCAGGCCCCATTTCCAGCATGACCTCGCTTCCGGCTTTCGCCTTCCGGAAATACACATCTCCGCATTCCGTAAAAAATTCATAATTATATTTTTTTGCCGCCTTCACCACAAATTCATAATCGCTTTCTGCAACCATCTCTATCGTCCTGTCGGAAGCCCGCGGCGGCGAAGGCGGCGTCAACGGCTTATCCGGCGTATCGGAAATATTCAGGCTCCGTATAATCTGCTGGTTCGTCATTCTGGCATACGCGTTTTTGTTCAGAATTTCCCGCACCGCCTCGCCGTAGCTTGTCGCCGTCAGTTGTCTGGAATAGTTGTTCGCCATCATAAGGCCCTTTGCGTCCATCGCCGTAATGCGTATCCCCGGCATATCCCCTGCCTCATATACAAAATTCACGCGGGAAATAAAGCCGCAGAAAATGCTTCTCGCCTGCTTTTCATACCCCAGCGCGATCTCCACAGAGGAGCCAAGCAGGATATAGGGCTTTGCCGTATCAATCGTAAAGGCGGAAGTATCCTTATCGAATACGTTATACAGCGTAAACGCCGCAATAGACGCTTCATATCCGCTCGTCAGCTCCACCTCAATATCCGAAACAATAAAACCTTCTTTGTTTTTCGCGAAATCCTTCCCGTTGACCGTCAGCACGATGATCGGGTGCTGGAAGCTGTCATATTTTGTTTTCAGGTCTGCATAATTATATGTCGCCATTTCCTTCCCGCCTGTCTTATCTCCGATTGATAATGCTGCCCATGGAATCCAGCGCGCCGCTGAAGCGGTCCATAGCCTGCGCCGCCCTGTTTTTTTCGTCCACAAAAAGAGTATCAAACGCTTTGTCCCAATAAACGCCGCTCTGCGGCTCATCCTCGCCGCCCTGCTGTATGGAAAGCGTCACAATGCCGCGGATAGGATTCCCCTGCGGGTTAAACATCGTATATTTCGCTTCCACCGACGTCACCTCGCCCGCGTAACTCAGATCGCTCCAGTAAAATACCACCTGCCGCGTTTCCGATTGCGAAAGCAGGGCAATCATCCCTTCTATCTGCGCCTGTACGGAATATTCCTTTCCCATAATGGTTTTTCCAAGCGCGGCGGCGTCCGAAACCAGAGCCCCCGCCGTAAGGTTTGTATATTTCTCCCACAGAAACGCATCCGGATGGTTTTCATCATCAAACACCAGCTCCACCCGCATCACCGTCTGCGTCGGCATCGTTATCTGCGTCAGGGTATTCGTCCCCGCGCCGCCCGCGCCCGCCTCCATAAAGCTGCCGCCCGCCGCGCTCAGGCTAATTTTGGACGGGTTGTATTTCACCTGTATCACATGGTAGCCTGCCGGTTTCGCAATATCCATCACCGCGCTGAAGCTGGAAACGATGTTTTTCCTGCTCCCCTGCGCAGCCGCCAGCCTTGCCTGCAAATCCACATTGCTCACGGAATTCAGACGCATCACCCTGTCGGCAATCCCCCGCGATACATTGGCGGCAGCAGGTTTTTTCACGCAAAGCAAAGCCTTGTCGATACTGCCTGTGATACTGCCGGCCAGATTCGCGCCTAAATCGGCTCCTGCTCCCATCATGATCCCTCCAAACTACAAATTCACATTAAAAATATTCCCAACATTCTGCATCGCGCCCTCCAGCCTGGAGGATTCTCCCTCAAACGCCTTGCGGTAGCTTGCTGTCCATTGGCCCATGTTGCCGTCCGCCTCGTTTTCATCTGAGCAGATAAAGCCAATGTTCACAACTGCGCGGACAGGCCGCCCTTCTATGGAAAACATGGTATACGTCGCGCTCAATTCGTTCAGCACGCCTTTATAGCACATATTCCCCCAGTAAAACGTAAGCTTCCTGGTATGCGTGTTCCGCAGCGCGCCAACAAAGCCTTCTACCTGCGGCCGCACGCTGTGTACCCTTTTCGTCACAGCAGAAACCGCCGCTGTCGCCCCTGTCCGCAGTATCGCGGTCGGGTCGCTGAATTTTTCCATCATGAAAGCTTCTGTCCGCTCGTAGTCGTCAAAAACCAGAGGCACGCGAATCTGCACCTTCGGCCTCATTTCCACATAATGCATCGCCTGCCTGCCGCTGGCGGAGAAATTCGTTCGCGCAACCGTACTGCCGCCTTTTGCCTGAAACGTGATCTCGCTTGGGTTAAATTTCACCTGAAATCGCCGTTTTTTACTCCCCGCAGGCTGTGCATTTTGAAGCGTCTGCTGCGCGAGATTTGTCGGCAGCGGCAGTGTACTGCTCCCTGCCGCCTGCATAATACCGCCCAATGCACCGCCCAGCGGCAGGCCGCCCGCAACGCTCCGGCTGCGTTCCCGGGTCACCGTAATATCCTCCGGCCGGATACGCTCGTCCTCTATTTCGATAATGGCTTTGGCCACATGCCCGATGATGCTGCCGCCCGCCTGGCTGCCTATTTTAGAAAGCACATCTAATGCCGCCATGCCGTTTCCCTCCTTATTTAAGACCGCGGAGCTCTGCCCTCTGGCGCCCTGCTACGCAGGGCGGGCAAAGCCCGTTTTTGCCATAGGCAAAAATGCCTGACCCCGCAAGGGCTTTCAGCCCTTGACCCTTCTGCAGCCGCGCATTTGCGTGGTTGAAAGTAAAGTTTGGGTCAAGCCCTTTTCAAAGGGCTTGCGGGGGGTTGGGGGCAGAACCCCCAAGGTTTGTACTTTACGAATATCCTCTGCGTTTCCGCTCCGTCTGCAATTTCCGCTCCAGCCTGCCGTAGACCTGATCGGAGAGGTTCCCCAGTTGCTTTTTCACATTCTGCCGGATCAACGCCTCTATGTCCTCCGTCTGTTTCATCTGGATATGGTTCACAGTCTCCTCGACCGTCCTCTGCGTTATCCTGTTCTGCTGCACCGTCGTCTCCTCCTGATGCACCTCCCGCCGCGTCCGTTCCCGCAGCCGTATTTCCTCCAGCATTTCCTCGCTGATACCCTGTTCCTCCGTCTTATGCACAAGCTCTATCTGCCTGTCCAATGTATATTTCTGTGTTTCCGCCAAAGCCTCCGTCTGCTCCGCCAGATATTGTTCCGTCCTGCTTTCCATGGTCTGCCGGAGCTCCTCCAGCCTTTTCCCCGTTTCCGCTATCCGCTTTCTTTCTTCTTCCGTATGGAAGATTTCCTCCGTTTCGGAAACCTTTCTGTCATGCCGGAGGGTATGCCCCGCCGTTTCCTCCGCGGATACTGTTGCCTCGTCTGTTTCCAGAACCGTTTGGCTCTCTGCCTGCCGCAGTATGTTCTCCCTCTGCCGCGTCTGCACCTGCCGCACAAGTTCCGTCTGTATCTGCTCTGTTTCCTGCCAGCGCAGTTCTGCGGGCTGCACCCATTTCTGATAAACCGCGTCCTTCTGGCATTCCTGCAAAACAGTCATGCGGCGGCGCAGCTCCTGTGTAATATTCTCTGCCAAAACAGGCTGCATCTGCTCCGTCTGCTTCTGTATCTGCTGTTGGATCTGCCGCGTCTGCTCCGTCTGCCGCACCTGCTCCAATACCCGCACAACCTCCCGTCGGGTCTCATCCTCCTCCGGCTGCGCCATGATGTGCTGTAAAAACGTCGTTTCCTCCGTCCTGTTTTGTATCAGGTATTGCCGGTAGATTTCCTTCGTTTCCTCTGAGAAAAGCGCGTAAATCTGCGCTTCCGCCTGCCTTCTGGTTTCCTCCGCGGGGTCGGCGGTTTCTGCCGCAATGTATTCCCGCAGCACCTCTCCCTGGTTTTCCAGTGCCCGCAAAGCGTCCGTCTGCGCCTTCCTCCGGTCCAGCCTGCGTTCCTTTATATGCGGCTGCTGTTTTTGTATTTCTGTCAGCCTTTGATAATTTTCATAATTCCTCTGGTTCAGTGTTTCGAGCTGCTTTTGAAGCTGTTCCGCAGTAATATTGGCAGGCGCGCCGCTGTCTTCCCCGTCTTCCTCCTGCCAAAGGTAATGCAGATCCATCTCCTCCTGTGTCAGGTGGTAGGAGCCTCCCGAAATGGAAACCGGCCCCTCATGTGTCTCCTGTATATTCCTTTGCTGCAAAAGCGTCTGCCGCAGCTCTGCCGCCCGTTTCCACTCCTGGTGCATGCTTCGGTACTCCGCCGCGATATTCTCAACAGTATCCCCTTCAATCCGTCTTTCTCCGATGGCAGCCTCCAATAGCTGCGTGATCTCGCCGGAAACCCGCTTCCCTTCCAGCAGGTTGGCTTCATAGCGTTTCCATGTGTTTTCCGCTGTCTGGAACAACGCTCCCGCTATGGAATACCAGTTATGGCTGTTTTCCAGGATCTGCCCCTGCCGCAGGGCAAAACTCTGGTCTGTCAGATTCAGCAGAATTGCCGCGCTGATCTGTTCTTCCAACGCCTGCACACTTTCCTCTGTCAATTCCTGCAAAAATTCATACTGGTTCGCATGGTTGTAATACAATGGCATTTCATTTTTTGTAATCTCCTGCCTCAGCGCGTGGAGCCGGAAATTCTGCGTCATCGCCGCCTGTTCGCCCATATGCAGCTCTGTGCGAAAAATCTGCTGGCTGTCATGCCGCAGTCCTTTGGTGTACGCGCGCATATCCTGATAGATCCTGCCGGTATCCAGCCGCCGGAATATCGTGTCATGAATATAATACCGCTGTTTTTCCGCCGCGGGCGTTTCCTGACCGCCGCTTTCCTCCTGCTTCCGCTCCCGTTCCCGCGCAAACAGCATTTGCAGCAGTTCCCTGTTTTCCTCATATTTCTGTAACAGTACATAGTTTTCTTTCTTTTCATTTTGAAGGGCAAACACCTGCTTCATGAACAGCTTTTCGTCCCGTATCCCCAATCTGCGCAGTATGCTGCTGATAAATACAGTATCCTGATACGTAAAGTTCTCTGTCTGCGCCACCAATATCCGGTTTATCAGGTTGTTGATAACATCCAGCCTGATTTCCTGCTTCACATCATTCGATGTTTGGGAAAAAAACTGGATATTGTCCCCCTCCGCAAAATAAACCTCCGGCGGCTCCGTTGTAATATGCAGCAGTTCCCCTTTCCGGATCGGGCTCTGCATCAGTCCATAATTCGCCTGTATCCTTGCCGCCATATCCTCCCGCACAGTCTGAATGGGGCGTTGTGTTTTCAGGCCGATCGGCTTCCTGATCGTCAGCATATGTTACTCCCTCCGTTTACTGTCTGCCAAGGAACCACTGATTTCATTTCTGGCACGCATATCAGCGGTAAATTTTCCGTCCGTACAATGTTTTGCGCTGTTGCAGCAAGAAGCGGAGCTTCTTACACGCATTTTACAAAAAGCCTCAGAAATGCCCGTCCAGCGGCTCTGTCGCTGGGGCAGCGTGGCAAAGCCGCGCCACATAACCTTAAAGCTTTTTCGCGCTGGATATCGCAGGCCATCTGCGGCCTTCCGGCTTTGTATCCGGCCCGCTTTTCGCGCTTCTGTCGGTATTCGGGCTGGTTATGCTCCAAGCTCTTCCCTGCGCGTCTGTATCGCCCAAAACTGCCGCGCTGCCGCCAGAATCCGGATTTGCAATGCTCCACTTCCGGCCTTCCGCATCTGTGTCCGGCTCTGTCTTCGCGCTCCGGTTACTCCCTTCACTGTGGATATCCCACTTCCGGCCTTCTGCATCTGTGTCCGGCTCTGTCTTCGCGCTCCGATTACTCCCTTCACTGTGAATATCCCATTTACGGCCTTCTGCATCTGTGTCCGCCTCTGTCTTCGCGCTCCGGTTACTCCCTTCACTGTGAATATCCCATTTACGGCCTTCCGCTTCTGTGTCCGGCTCTGTCTTCGCGCTCCGGTTACTCCCTTCGCTGTGAATATCCCACTTACGGCCTTCCGCTTCTGTGTCCGGCTCTGTCTTCGCGCTCCGGTTGCTCTCTCCGCTATGGATATCCCATTTACGGCCTTCTGCGTCTGTGTCCGGCTCCGTTTTCGCGCTCCGGTTGCTGTCTCCACTATGAATATCCCATTTACGACCTTCTGCATCTGTGTCCGGCTCTGTTTTCGCGCTCCGGTTGCTCCCTTCGCTATGGATATCCCACTTCCGACCTTCTGCATCTGTGTCCGCCTCTGTCTTCGCGCTCCGGTTACTCCCTTCGCTGTGAATATCCCACTTCCGGCCTTCTGCATCTGTGTCCTGCTCTGTCTTCGCGCTCCGGTTGCTCTCTCCGCTATGGATATCCCATTTACGGCCTTCTGCATCTGTGTCCTGCTCTGTCTTCGCGCTCCGATTACTGCTTTCACTATGAATATCCCACTTCCGGCCTTCCGCATCTGTGTCCGCCTCTGTCTTCGCGCTCCGGTTGCTGTCTCCGCTATGGATATCCCATCTCTGGCCTTCCGCCTTTGTTTCCTCCAGCTTCGCCGCGCTGGTGTTTTCCTTTGGCTTATCCATGCCCCACTTCCGGCCTTCCGCCTTTGTTTCCTCCAGCTTCGCCGCGCTGGTGTTTTCCTTTGGCTTATCCATGCCCCACTTCCGGCCTTCT
>CAJTQX010000013.1:5446-27998 GCA_910578425.1 uncultured Anaerotignum sp. | reverse complement strand
GCTTCGCCGCGCTGGTGTTTTCCTCCGGCTTCTTCATTTCCCATTTCCGGCCTTCCGCCTCTGTTTCTTTTATGCTTTTCGCGCTGGAAGCGAATACCTGCGGCTTCTTCATCTGCTTCCTTGCCCCTGCCAGCGTTTTGTTGCCAGGCGTCCTCTGGTTCACCTTTCCCGTTATCGACCAGCTCCGCTGATCCGGCTCATCGTCTGTACCGATACGTCCGTATGTCCGCGCGCTCGGCTCCCGCACATTCGTTTCGATCTTAGGCGGATCACCCAGCTTTATCTCCTGTCCATCTTCTATGTTTGTTATATCTGTCTTTTCCTTCGCAGGGGGCGTAATGGCGTCCCGTATCGTCCAGTACCGCCGCACCGCTTTCCCGTTGTCCACGCCAGGCTGTGCGGAGCGCATGTTATTGCCCAGTGGATTTTCTTTTTCAAACGCCCATAGCTGCGCGTCACTGCCGGGATGCACAGGAACCGTCACCTCAAGCATCTCCCGATAGCCAATGACAATCGTTTCCGTCAGCAGTCCGCTTTTCTCCGCGGTCAGCTCTCCAAAAGTCTTGCTCATAACTGTGCAGCCTGTAAACACAAACGTCCTCTTTGCAATATCAAAACGGTGCTGATGCGGGGAAACCAACAAAATAACAGGCAGCACAAGCTCCGCCCCCAGCGGCAGCGGCGGCATCAGATCTGTCCCCACATACCGCTCCACTGTAAAGGTAAAGGGCTTTGAAATCGGTTTTCGCAGCATATGGACGTAATCGTTCAGGCCGCCTTCCTGCACAAATTCAAACTCGTTTTCCTTTGTAAAGCTATGTACCGCCTTGCAGGGGAGGTCATAAATTCCCTCTACCCGCAGCATAAAATTGTAATTGACCAGTACGTTTTTTCCTTCGTTATTGACAATGCTCAAACCGTTTCACCTCACCTTCTGGTCGGCTTCATATCCAAAATGCTCTTTTCCTTCCCCTGCTTCGAGGGAGTCAGCTCCTGATTGATCGCGCTGATCTCGCTGCACCATCTCCGTCTTGACACATGGTCAAGGGCAAGCACCTCCCCGCTGCTCCAATGGAAATAATAGGAAATGAAAGACATTTCCCGGTACATTTCCTTTTCCGGATAAAGCGTTATCCCTCTTGCGTAAAATTTATCGGCACCTCGTGCCTGTGGCCGCATTCCGGGCAGACTACCTGCATCACAGGCGGCGTAATATCGTTGATCTTCTGGTACATATCCTGCAAAAACGCCAGGTCGGCGGTAAACAGCCGTTCAATATGCGTCGGCGTGATAACCTCCAGCCCTTCGATTTCCATAATCACCTTGGACAGGATAACGACCGTCAGGTAAGAAGGGTTGCTTAATACGCGCGGGTCACGTGTCGCGCTGATCTCATCGCCTGCCGTTGCCAGCCGCATCTTCCCCCGTCTATGGACTTCTCCCATATTGTCTACATAGCCCTTTGGCAGCGTAAATTCATAAACTGTTTCCATGCCGTACTCCTTTCGTTTCTTTGTTTTTTCTTTATTGGGGGCTTTGCCCCCAACCCCCACAAACCCTTTGAAAAGGGTTTGATCCTAAACTTTATTGCGCAAAGCTGACGCTTTGCGGAAATCCGTATACCAAATTCATTATTCTTTTTCCCAGCCGCATCCATGCCATGCAAATATTGAAGTCAGATAGTTTAATTTTGCCTTGGGCTACCCCTTTGCCGCAGACCTTGCAGGAAGGAAACTTCGTCCTGAGCCGGCAGTTTTCCTCCAAAGCAAAATTCAGCCATCTGTTTTCCTTTCCCCAGCCATGCCCTGCCGCATTTGCGGCAGGGCCGGGGAAAATTGTTTTTCCTGCAATATTCTAAATCAGTTGGGTATAATCAGTTCCTCATAAGCCAGCTCTACAGACTCAATCGCCACCTCGCTTGTAGAAGCGTTCAGGTCCGGCGCGTTATATTTCGATACCCATGCGTTTGTCAGCACCCATACTCTTGTACCGGAAATAGATTCCACAATCGTCTTAGGCGCGCCGCCGTTAATGTCAATCATCTCAATCTGGACGCGGCTGCGGGGAATCTCGCCCCTTGTTTCGCTGACACATTCCTGTATCCATGTTTTGAACGCGCTGTCCAGTGTATAGCCAAATTTCAGCGTCACATTCCCATGCTTTACCAGCCCTGGAATCTTCACAGGAGCCAAAGAACCTGAATTGCCCTGCCGGAACTCGATCACGTCCACAGTGGCCTCAATGCCGCTGACCTCGCTGAAAGCCGCAGTCCCGCTCACGCCGTCTACCGTAATGAGGAAATTCATCTTGGTCAAGGGGTAAGCCATTCCTGCCTCATTTGCATAAGTTCCCATATTTTATCATTCTCCTTTGCTCATTTTTTCTATGCGGCCAAAATGCCCGTCCTGTCCGTCCGCCTGTGTGTTATTCCGCTGCCGCTTCTCCGCCGCCGGCCTCCGCTGTCAGCTGGGATACGCGGAAGATAACAAATTCCGCGGGGCGTGTCGGCGCAATGCCGATGTTGCAGATCAGCCTGCCGTTCATAATGTCGTCCCTTGTCATCGTTGTGCTGCCAATCTCCACGAAATACCCTTCCGCGGGGCTTGCTCCCGCCAGCATGCCGCTCCTCCACATATTGTCAAGGAATGTGGATACCGTCAGATTGACTCTCGACCACAGCGTTACATCGTTCGGCTCGAATACCACCCAGTTTGTATTTGCCTTGATGCTTTCTTCCACATAGATGAAAAGCCTGCGGACATTGATATAGCGGAATGTCGCGTTGCTGCTCGCCGTTCTTGCGCCCCATACGCGGATGCCCTGCCCCGGAATCTGACGGATCAGGTTTACGCCCTCCGGATTCAAAATATCCTGTTCGCTCTTTGTGTAATTCGTCTTCAGCCCTGTGCAGTATACCGGTTCATTTGCGGGTGCCTTATGCACGCCGCGCGTCATATCCGTCCGCGCGTAAATGCCCATCACCGCGCCGGAGGGAGGGATAAAGCCAGGCTTTTTCGCCGCCCTGTCATATACCTGTATCCAGGGGTGGTACATTGCCGCGTATGTGCTGTCGATCATGCCGCGGTATTCGATCAGATCCTTCGGCTTCGCCATATCCGCTGGCATATCCAGCACCGCCACGCGGTTTTTCATGTTTTCACAGTGACCCACCAAAGATACGACCACTTCCGGTATCGTAATGCCGGGTACGGCCACCATGCTGACCTGGTTATTCTCAATGAACGCCTGTATGCCCGTCCGCTGCCCCGGGCCATTGTCCTCACCGATGAATGTGCCTGCCGTCACCTTGTCGATAGTACCGTCGCTGCCGCCCTCCAGCGTCACCATGCCGCTCGTTTTGTCCCCGCCGAGTATCGCCGCAACAGGGTTGCCGGCCTCCTCAAGCGGCTTTGCCGTAACCTTTACCAGCTCGCTGCCGGACATCTTCGTCGTTATGTAATTGCTTGCGACAGGGTTAAAGCTCAGACCGTTATAAACCTCCGCCTCATCGTTGTAGCGCACCAGCACGTCCGTTTCCACCAGATAAACCAGCACACTGGGAATGATGCCCGCGTCAACGACCTCTGCCGCAAACGGCTTTTCAAACGATACCATATTGTCATAAATCGTCTGGATACGGTTGTATTCCTCTCCCGCTTTTACAATATCGCCTTCTCGGAAGCCCTCCGCGGATTTCGCGGCATATGTCGTTTCCCCTGTTTTTTCCATCAGCTGCATTTTCTTTTTCGCGATCATGGAAAAGGTAATCTGGATACGGTTGCCCCATTTTCCTTCGTTCGCCGCCTCAAAAGAAAGAATGCCTGTTTCCTTCTTCGCACATGCTGCGTCCTCCGGTGCAACGCGGCTGACATAGCAGCGTGTGCCGCCGTTTGCAAAAAACTGTTCGACCGCATACGCCAGATAGCGGTACTGCTCATGTGTAAATTCGCTCAAAAATCCGCCGAAGCTCTTGCGGAACGCCGCAAAGCTGGTGACCAGCACAGGCGCGCCGACTGTCTGCCCCTTTTCCGCAAGGCCGATAAAGCCTGCCGCGCTTGTCCCAACGCCTTCTATGGAACGAGGGGAATTGTCATATTCCTCAACGTATACACCAGGTGATAAATATTCTGCCATGCTCTTTCCTCCTTAAAATGATCCTTTCCTGCCTTATCCAACTATTATCTTCATCTGTCCCGGGGAGATAATGGAAATCGACCCCATGCCCATGCCGCACAGCAGCATGGCCTCCTGTGTCAGAATCGGTTTGCCGCCGACCATCAGTGTCGGCTTTGCCGCCTGCCATGGCCCCGCCGGCGTCATCATGCAGGGCTGGGGCGTCAGCACGCCAAGTGCCGCTGCCGTTGCCGCCGCAACCTGAGGGTTCGCCAGGGACATACACATTCCAAAGGGCGGTATATTGCTCCCCGGGGATATATCCATAATCGTCGCAATGGGCTTTGACGCCCCAAATATCGAAACCTGCGACGTTGCGTTCAGCTGCGCTGTCATTGTACCGAAAGGACACATCAGTACCGCCCCGCTTACTACTGCCGCTCCCATTTAACCCTCCTTTTCCTCTGTTTGTTCCTGATATTCCAAAAGGGTTCCGCCTGTGTGGAAGTCCACCTTCTGAAAATATTCCTTTCCTCCTGCTTCAAACCGCACAAGGTACCGGGCGTGTTCCCCGTTCGGAACCTTCAAAACATATTCTCCCTGTTCTGTGGTCTGTCCGAAAATGACCCGCGCGATTGGCTGATTCACCTGGAATTCCCGCTCCAAAGCCTTCCTGCATTTGATCTCATACAGAGAAAGCTCCTCCTCCACCTCAAAGTGTTCATAAGCGTCCCCTTCCCGATTGAGCAGCCCGTAATGGATATGGTGGAACCGGCTGCTGCGCTGGTTCAGCACCACCATGCTCTTTTTTCTGGCGTCAAACGCTTTGATATAGCAGTCCGCCTCCGTCAGTGAAACTGCTTCTATCGCCTCTATCCCCGGCAGCCTCCCCCGTAGGGTCAGGATATCATCCCGTGTCGGGTCGTCGAGCGGAAGCAGGTATACCTCTCGGATAGGCAGCCGTTCCTCCGGCTCAGGGTAATCCAGCATAAATCTTCGTGGTTCATATCCGTAGACGTCAACCCCTATTTCATGCGGCTCCCGTCCGGTATTCAGGAACAGGTAAATCCCGCCGCCCTTGCGCAGCGGCGTCTCCCCTGCTTTCTGCGGGGAAAAGTGTACGCTGCTTTCCTCTATCGCCCTGCCGCTGACACTGTCGATCAGCCGCAGCGCGATATCCAGACGGTGGCGTATCTCCGCCTGCGCTTCCATCGGCATCTGCCTCCTTCCTTACTCGTTCGTATCGTTCGCGCCTCTTGCATATATTCCAAAGGTCGCATCGACGACCCTCGGCGCGTCGATAACAACCTCGCTGGACAAAAATACCGGCCCTGCCTTATAAAACAGGCTGACCTGATATGGCTTGTTGATCGCCTGCCATACCCTGACCTTTTCCTCAAGCGTAATTTTCGCCTGCGTCAGGGTAATCGGCGGCTCGTTGCTTTCCAGCCATGTCTGGAGCTGGTTCGGTAAAACGGAATTATTGTCATTCACGATCTGCGCCGCCCGTCCCAGTATCTTCTGGATATCCAAAGCCTTCAGCCCCATCTGAGATGAGCCGTTAATAAACACCATATAATACAGGTCGTATGGTCTGGGAGCTTTCTGGAGCCTGACCCTTCCGGTCGGCATATACGGCGGCGTGCTCATGCCCGCCGTTTCCCGTATATCATAAAGATACAGCCCCAGAATATAGTCCACATCCTGATCCGCCGGAGAGGATACCTGTATATTGTTCGCGGAAGGAATCGGCTCCGGACACATCTTCCCCCGCAGCGTCCGCACAATGTAATTGCTCACGTCCGCAATAATCGGATAATCCGCCATTTATGCCTCCCCTCCCGCTTCCAGCAAGTAATCCAGAAATGCAGTTGCTGACGCCTTCATTTCCTCCGTCAGCAGCAGTCCGCAGGAAGTCCCCTGCAAATACATGACCTCCAGCCCAAAATATCCTTCCGCCGCGTCCCAGGGGATATAGATTACGCCCTGGAACCCTGCCGGCCTGCTCATGTCCTCTATCGTTCCGCCCTTTTCCGCGATTCTGTCAAACGCGCGGAATTTATAATACAGGCTGCCCTGCTGGAGCGTAACCGCTTTCTGGCTGTCATTGAAAATATAACGGTATCTACAGATTAAGGCAATCTTGTCCGTCGGCGCGAATTCCGTTTCCGGCTCTGCGGAAAGCCGCTGGAACACATACCTGTTTTCCTCTCCCAGCGCAGCCTTGCCGTAATTCGATACTACCTGCTTCGCCGCCTCCGCGCCGGTCTGCTCCGCGTACATCTCCAACCCTGCCAGCACAGCCGCCGTCTGCTCCTCCGTCATGCCCTTCATCAGGCTTTCCAGCGTCAGCGAATCCAAAAGGCCCTCCACAGGCAGCTCAACATCGCCGCCGTTTTCCTCCAAAAAGCCCTGTATCAGCCGCGCAATATCCGCCTTGGAAAAATCGTTCGTAAAATTGGACATCTGCTCCGCTGTGACCTCCTCCACTTTGGAAAGCAGGTCCCTGACCGCACCCGTATTCGCGCCCGCGCCTGTCAATTCCTGATTGGAAAGCTCCTGATAAATGTCCTTCAGTGCGCCCAGCGCGCCCTCCGGCTGTACCGACGCCAGCGCGCCGACGCCGTCAACAATATTTTCCACGCCTTCCAGATTGCCGTCCCGCAGATCGTCCAAAGCATTCTGGCGCATTGCCCGCAGCGCGGCGGAAGCGTTCCGTTCGCCCAGCTGTGCCGCGGCCCGCGCCTTTTCCGATTCAGAGGTATTGTCTGACTGCAATACGGCATTCAGGCTGTCCTCCAAATCTTCCATTTCCTGATCCACCGCCGCGATCTGCGCGTCCAGCTTTTTCGCAATGGAAAGCTGGTTCTTATCCAGCGCGGTCATGCGTTCGGTCTGTAACTGTTCCTTCTGCTCCATCAAATGATCCATTGTCCGGCTGCCCAGGGAATCCTGAAGTCCTGTCAGCGTCTGCCGCAGCCAGTCCAGATGCGCGTCCACAGAGGACTGCGCATATTCCGCAAACGCATCGTTCCGTATGCCGTTTCGGAAATCGTCACAGCCTTCGATTCGTTCCGAAATATGCTCCATTGCCGTCTCCGCTGCCATGCGGCTGGTATATGCCTGTATGATAAACTGCAATTCATTGCGAATGATTTCTGTTTCATTTTTCTGCTGCCGCAGCACGTTCGCCCTTGTTGCTGCCGCCGCCGTGCTGGGCAGCGTTTGGTAAAGCTCCCCTATGCCCGCGGACAGGGACGCCCTGTACGCGCTTTCCGACCGCGGGAGCAGCTCCGTTTCAATAAACTCCCGTTCCGCGTCCTCCTCCCGTATCACGCTGTTGCCGATACGCTCAAGATAAATGAGCCGCGTAACAGCATCATCACAGCCCGCAAAGTTCTCCGCCGCCGCGTTGTCTGCCAGCCGCATGGAAAGCTCATACTCCACCATGCTCAGCACCGTTGTTCCTTCCTCCAGCATATTGGAAACCGCGTCAATATAGCTTTCCTGCACATTGCTGATGGCCTCGCCAATCGCCGTAAGCAGGTCTGTATTCAGTGTAAAGCTGTCCAGCTTCGCCCTGCCGGCGTCTTCTTCCTCTCCGCCTTCTTCGCCTGCTTCCGGTTCCTCATCGTCTTCCTCCGGCTCCGCTTCCGTCTCTTCCTCCTCCAAATCTCCTGTGACTTCCCCTTTCAGGTAAGTATAATCCCTGCCGACCGCGCGGTTCAGGTTTTCCAGTTCGCTGTCCTGAAGGGAGGAGAGCACCTCTGCCCGCCGTGCAGCATCGACTTTTTCCATCACAGACATTACCATATCGCTCATTGCTGTGTCCGCGCCATCGCGTATCAGTATTTCATAATATATCTGCAATTCATAAAGAGCAGCGTCAAGTTCCTCTGTTTTCTCAGTTTTCCGCTCTTTTTCGTAAATCTCCTTTATCAACTGCATGTCCCGCTCATTTGTTTCGGAAAGGTCAGGCGTCTGCGCCAAAACGTCATACTGCATTTTGATCGGCTCCAGTTCAGAAAGCCCTTCTAAATCGTATGGATCGTTGATATCGAATACACAGACTGATTTCCCTGTCCGCAGGTCATAGGTAATGCCATCTGATTTTGTATGGTGCGTCATGTAGAGATCTTCAATCTCCCTGTTTGTCACAACAACGCCAGCCGTTGTAATATCCGCCAGCGCGCCCGCCTCCGTCACGTCATACCATACGCCGCCTGCCAGTTCAGATTTGTAGTACCGCTTAAACTGCGAAGCATCCTGTGCCGATTCCATAGCGGTCTGATATATCTGGTCATTCATCGCGCCAAGATAAATCAGGTGCGAGCCAATGATAAGCGTGGAATCCTCGATTTCGTCCGCGCGGATATGTACGGAATTGGTATCATCAATCATCGCGAAGGCAAGTACGGAGCCGCCGACCAGGACCAGTACCGCCGCTGCCGAAAGCAGCATGTGAAGCAGCGGTTTCCCGCGCAGCCTCTCTTTCATATTCCGTTCATCTCCTTCCCGTTATTCTTCAACCACATAAACTGTGTGTTCCGCCGTATTAAAATATGCTTCATATTTCTGGCTTCCGTCCGCGCCATAGCATTGTATACGCAGGAAATCCAAATCCTCCGCCAAAAATTCCAGATACAGAAACGGCTGTGTGATAGGCGTCTGTTCCTCCCGGAGGAGGAATTGCCCGTCCTCGTTTTGGAGGGTATAATACTGTATCTCCTCCGCGCCGTTTATCGTCAGGCTGATTTCCACTGTGCCGCGCGCTCCCTGCTTCTGCACCTCGTAGCTGCCGATCGTCCTCTTTTTCGCCTCCTCCGTCTTTGTCACCATATATCCGGTAATCTCCAAAGGCCCCTGGTAGGCGTAAGGGTCTATCTCGCAGTCCTCAACAAATTCCTCATCGTTATACAGCCGTACAAACAGGCGTTCATCGCCTGTCAGCGTCAGCGTCAGGTGGCGCAGCGTCTTGTCCGCCTCTTTTTTCTCGCCAATGACATAATCGTCGCACCATAATTCATAGTGCGTTACGTCCGTTTCAAAATCCTCCGGCAGATAAATGCCGAATTCAAACATATTGTCCTCCACAATGGCCTGTATGAAATACCGCGCGCCGTCCGTTGTTTCTTCGTCCACGATATAGCTGATTCCGCCGCCTGTGCCGTCCAGCGCAATGCCCATGTCCTTGAAATACCTTGTCACACCGCCGCAGGTCAGCCTGTCCAGCCCATAAAGCAGGGAGGAATACAGCTCCAGCCCTTCCATGACTTCTATCTGCTTTTCCTCATACTGCTTCTGAGATTCTGTGTACTCCTCAAAAGTCAGCTCACCCATGCGGTTCAGTACCTGTTCTTTTTGCAGCTGTTCCTTCATTTCTCCCGCTTCCGCTTTCAGCTTGAGGCAGGTTCCCCGCGTGGTCACAACGGATTCAAAGCTGTCACGCACCTGTGCCTCCAGCTCCTTTGCCAAAGCCTTCTGGTCCGCAAGCGCGTCCTGATATTCCAGCGCGTTTTCATAAAGCGTATAAGGCTCGTCCTCTATGTAGCGCACCCCGTCGATGGAGCCCTTCAGCCACTCCTTGGGAATGCGGATAAAAAGGATCCGCCAGCTTCCCTGCCATGGCCTGTCTATTTTCTCCAAAAATTTGTCATAACTCGCCTTGAACGCATCGCCGTCTATCTTCTGCCCGTTTTTCACCTGCATCACATAGGGGCTGATCATGCCGATGTTCCCGCCGTACTGGCTCTGCAAAAGGGAATAATTCTTATCCAGCTGTAGCAGCGCAAGCTGCGTTGTCATCTTCGCCTCATAATAGGACTGATCCTGCTCCAGCGTATAATCGACCAGCCCGTCCAGTGCAGTCCTCGGAATCTCTGCGTTGACATAAGGATTTCCGAAAACATATCTTGTCGTCACGTCAAGCGAAAGCAGATCGCCCAGCTTTGTCTTTGCATTTTCAAAGTTTTTCATATCCTGCGCCAGCTTTTCCTTTGCTGCAATAATATTCTTCTCCATTGCATCTACGTCAGCCCTGCTCGCAAGCCCCAAAATCAGCCTGCCCTGATTTTTCGCCAGCGTATCCTGCAGCCCTTCCAACTGCTCCTTCTCAAAAGCGACCTGCTCCTGATAGGTATATGCTTTCAGAAACGCCTGCTCCACACTCTCGTAAACCGCATAGATTTCATCTGTCAGATCATGCCGCAGCTTCGTGATCTCGTTCTGTATCTGGGCCGGTTTATATACAAAATCGCTCTCGTCCTCAAAATTCAGCTTTTCAGGGAATTTGAAGGATAGCAGAGGCGACCAGCGGAACGTCCGCTTATTCTTAATTTTCAGTTGTACCGATTTCACCGCCTGCTTATAAGCAACCTCCTTCAGGGCAATCTTGCTCTTGATTCGTCGGTAGGAATCGCTGTCGGCAAGGGCCATTGCCTTTGCCTGTGAAAGCGAGAGGGTGTATGCCGCCGCCTGCACAGTCTGTGCGGGCTGTATCGTTACCGTCAGCAAAACGGTTGCCAGTGTTGCCGCCGTAAGTTTTTTCCAAAAACCGCGCATACCTCTCCTCCTTTCTTCTTCCTGAAAAAGCCATCCCAGACCCATTTCCGCAAAATCACGTTTTTGCAGGGGGACCCCCTCCGCCGCGGTTTATGCGGCAACAATAAGTTTGGGGGCAGACCCTTTTCAAAGGGCTTGCGGGGTTTGGGGCGGTGCCCCAAGGCTTTACTCCTGTTTCTCAATCAGATACATGGCGAATTTTCCGCCCCTGTCCCTGCAAAAAAACGTATACCGCATATCCTCCTGCACAAACGTATAAATATACGCGCTATAACTTCTGTCATAGCTGTTTACCGTAACTGCGTCCGCAAGGTACTGCTCCCATTCCCCCGCAACGTCCCCATGCAGCACAGATTCCGTCTGATTCAAAACATGTACCGCCACAGCGTCCGGCATCTCAAGGTAAGTATTGCCCTCGTAAACCTGTTCGCCCAAAAGCTGCGCGATCTCCGCAATATGCGTATACTCTCTGTCCCCAAAGGCAAAAGCGTCCTTCAGCACATATACCCCTTCGATCATCACAGTATCCGCAAGGTTTTCCTCCGACTGCTTCCCGTAATACACCCCGTCAATGTCCGCCATATCCACAACAAAATATTCCTCATCTGTATAAACTGTTTTCTTTCCGGTATATATCCCTGTGGCTTCTGCCGTACTTTTCCCGAGAAGATCCGCGTACAGCAGATGATTCTTTGAAAAATTCCCCGTAAAAACCTTATTGCTCCCGCTGTCATACAACACACCCGCGCCGTCCTTCTGTCCCTCCAGAAAGCCGCCCTCATATTCCAGGGAACCATTCTCCCGGTAAAACCTTCCGTTTCCGCTGAATACATTATGTCGGAAGCTCCCGACATATTCGGTCTGCCCCGTTGGATAAAAAGACGTGCCCGTCCCGCTGAATTCATTATCCTCAAACTGCCCCTCGTATATCGTTGAGCCGTTCTTCCGGTAGAGCGTGCCCATGCCATTCGCCGCGCCTTTGCTCACCAGTCCTTCGTAGGCGATATATTTGGATTTCGCCAGTATGCGCACCTTACCATCCGTAAACCTCAGGGGCACTGAACGATAGGAATATGTTTTGACCCCGTCCGCACTTGCTGTAAACGCCGAGATGGGCTGCACTACTGTGATATAAAACGCCGAAAGCATTCCAACCGCGATCACAATAAGAAATGCCAGACGCTTGCTGACCAGCCATCCGAAAAAACCGTAGTAATCATTTCTATCCTTCGGGCGTACATCCGTCAGATTCCTGAAATACTGTATCAGCCGCCGTAAAAGCTCGCCCCTCAGATAGCTGGGATTCGTAAACAGCCGTATCCTTGTCCAAAGCGGTACGATGCGCGCCTTCAGGGCGTTCAGAAAGCCTTGAAATAAACCGTTCACTTCCTATCCTCCTTTCCCCAAAGATTTTTACAGGTTATCATATTCCTGTGCCAAAACCGTATTTTCAAACAAACCATAGGATACCACCGCATCCGTCTGGTTCAGATGGTACTCGCAATGGAACAGGTACCATCTTGCGATGCAGTCCTGCTCGTTAATCTTCAGCACCTCATTAAACGTGTTCCGCGCAAGGTAGAAATCGTCCGAATAAAACAACTGCAACCCCTTCTGGAACAGCCTGTCCGTTTCCAGCATCACCCTGCGCTGCTTTTCCGGATATGCGTCCAGGCATTCATACAGTTTCAGGCTGCATGCCTCGTCCCCATTTGTGACAAAGCCGATGTACCGCACAGAAAAACCCGCGCCAAGCAGCTTTACAGTCTGCTCTGTCATCGCCAGCCTGACCTTTGCCCGCGCCAGAGATTTCACATATGGCTCCAGCGTCCGTTCCTCTCTGGCATACATATACGGTGTCGTCATATCCTTTACACCGGATATCCCATACTGGAAATCCGCCGCGTAAAGCATCATAATCAAATTTTTATCTCCCAAAATCTCATGCCCCGCAAAGGCATGCAGCAGCTCTATGGCAAACTGTGCCGCACTCCGCGCATTCCGCTCAAAGAATATCTTTCTTTCCAGCAGATCTGCCGTTCCGCTCAAATAAATACCGTCCCATTTTTTTCGTTCCTGATGCAGCAGCTCCATGCTTGCTGTCATTATCTCCATATAATCCGCGCCGTCTGCCCTTTTCTGCTCCTCCAGCACAAAATGCACCATGCAGCCGCGTATCTTATTCCTGTCGCCGATCTCCATATCCACAATCTCCGGCTTGTTCAGCAGTCGTTCCATATCCTTCGGCACAAACCGGTAATAGCTGCGGTAAAACCTGTCCCGCTCATAATACAATTCGCTCAGGTTGTGCCCAATCCTGTCCAGGGGCACCCATACGCTTTGCAGACCGTCCCTTCCGGCGGGCACTTCCGGATATGCCTTTTTCTCTGTTGCTACAAAGGAAATCCCTTTCACGAAGTTCTCCCATTTCTTAGAAAAATAAGCATACAGCCACAGATGCAGCAGCGTCAGAGCCACAAGCAGCCCTGTCAGGGTATGCCATACCCGCACTGTCTGCCCTTTCACCGCGCGCTCCAAACCACTTTCAGAGAGCACCGTCAGCAGCACAGAATCCGGCTGCATTGCTGTCCAGTCCCGCATGGCGACTACATAAGGACGACTGCCCCTGTTTTTCAGCCTTGTCATTACGGTACGGTTCCCTTCAACGACCTGGGCGATAATCCCGTCAATATCCTCTCCGTAATATGCCGCGGCTTTTGCGCCAGCCGGCAGTGTCTTTGCCAGCAGCACGCTCCCATCCGGCCGCAGTATCATCAGCTCATCCAGCAGGGCTTTCCGTTCCTCCATCGCTGTCCAATATGCATCGCCCGCGATTGTACCGTCCGCGTTCTGTCCTGCCTGCATCTCGCCAAGCAGGTGCCCTGCCTCTACGCCGATTTCCAGCACCTTCTGCTTTGTCAGCCCTTCTGAAATATGCCAGCCTGCAAACAGCATTGCCGCACAGCAAAGCACCTCTGTACAGCAGAGCAGCCGGAACACAATATGATTCCGTTTTCGTGCACCGTAAAGCAGGAAAACAAACACCGCGCCGCCCGCCAGCACAGGAATAAGGAGCATTTTCGCCGTTTCCAGTATCCAATAAGCCTTCCACGTGCCTATGCCATCTTCCAGGGGGCGCGCCGCCAGAACACCTGCAAGCAGGGTATCCTCCGCCGCTTCATTCACAGGCTCCAGCACAGTCGTCCTGCGGTAAACCCTGCCATCCTCCAGCGCGAACCAGAGATCCTCTCCCTCGTATGCGCCGCAGACTGCAAAATGCCCTTTCGGAAGATCAAACGCCGCCTTTATCGTCCATTCCTCAGGCTGCGCCAGGGAAAGACTGTATTCTGTGATTCCCGCGCCGTCCGCGCTTTGTATGCCGCAAATAAATTCGCGCTCATTGCTGCTGAAAGCAAGGGCCTTTCCCTCCGCTTCCAGCAAAGGTGCCTCCCAGCTTTCGCCGCCGCCATCCGTCAGGGCGTCTATACCGAAAAACTGTCTGCCGTTTTTTTCACCGCGGTATAAATAGTACACCTCGCCGCAGTATGTTGTATCCAGCGTTTCGACGCCATCCGCCGATGCCTCTGTTTTCGCGGCCCTGAATTTTTTCTGTTCCGGTCTCCGATAAAGGACATAGCTGTTATCCTTCGTCTGCACTACCTGGCAGACGCACCCGCTTTCTTCCTTCACTCTGCCGAAATCAGCGCGCCCTGCCGTGCCTGTGCCGACTGCGCCGCTCAGAATGCACAACGCCGCCGCACAAACCGCGATATATATGCCAAGCCACTTTCTCATCGCTTTTCCTCCCTGCTTTACTGCAATAAGGATTCCGTCCCGATCTGCTTAAATGTGTTTACAAAAAGCCGAAGGAACGGGACGTCCGAAAAAATCATCTGCGAAACGACCATGATCAGCGCAAACAGCCCCAGCAGCACGCATGTTACCAGCAAAAGCCGGAAAATCCTGTCCTGCTGGTAGCGGAAAAAACGCCTGACCTTCTGCCATATGCCTTCCTTTTGCAGCGGCACAGATGCCATCTTCAAATCCTTATACAAATCCGTAAAACGCTGATAGCCGCTTTTCTGCGCGCGCTTTGCCAAAAGCTTATAGCTCGTTGCCCTGCCGGAATTAAAACCGCCCAGCAGTGCGAAAATCTTCTGCGCGCAGAGCGTAGCGCATTCCCTTTCTCCGATTCCCGGGGAAAGCTGCTTCAGGTCGATGCAGCAGCCCAGATAAACATTTTTGTCCCGCGCAATATGTATCTGATCCTGCAAAAGCTGCAAATACAGCACAGGATAGGGAGTTCCGCCCGCAAGGCATTCCACCGTCAGGTTCTGGCAGAGCAGCTCGCATTCCTGAAGCGTGAATATCTCCGAGGAAAAAAATGCGTCCAGCGGCCGTTCCCTTACATAGTCAAATACCATCAGGTAGGAATCCTTCCAGGTAAAGTCTGCAACAAAGGTTTCCTTTGCCCGCTCCCCGCCCGCGTGGTAAAGCCCCAGCAGGCGTTTCGCTGTTCCCCGTTCATGCACTGCCAGAACGGTATAATATGTTTTCCCACCATTTGCCACATCCTGACAGACGATCACATCATTCACTTTTCCGCGGAAAACCTCCTGCACTTCCCGCAGTGCCATATTTCCCACATGATAAACCATATCGTCACCTCAGCTTCAAACGGGGCTTATTTTTTCTTTACGATGGCGTATGCGTAGGTACAGATATACGGACGGTCTATACATGTAATCTTGATTTCAAACACACCCTCCTTGTTGGGTGCGGTATACACGCCGTCCACAGAAACCTGTCCGCCGCCTTCCTCGGATACCTCATAGCCAATGCTGCATTTTTCCATCTCATGGAACCGGACGCCGAAGTAATAGCTTTCCCGTACACCAAGAACTACTGTCGGTGTTTCTGCCTCGATCCACTGCTTGTCTGTACCAAGTTCTTCCTCCCGCGTATCAATACCGGCAAACTTCACAGCCACCCAGCGGTAGGAAAGCATCAGGCAGTCCGTATCCTCCGCAAACGTTACCGCCGCGATAAAGCTGCCCTTATCATTCAGCACCTTTACGGCCGTTTCCGTTTTCGGGATACGTTTTCCCACCTCAGGGAACAGGTCATTCCTGCCAAATATCGTACTTTTCGTATTCGCGCCCTTCACCCTGTCCTCGTCTATAAATTCCTGCCCGATCTCTGCATAAACCGCGCCCGCGCCCAGCCCGTGCATGACCTCGCCGGAATAGAAAATATCTCCCGCCTTCGCCTTCCCGCCAATAGGGATTTCCAGCGTACCGGTCGAAAGTTGGAGTTTGTTCTCCGAAAAAAAATCATTCCGCACAGAAAGATCCAGCGGCATATCCTGCCGCATCCCCGCGCCAAGCCTCTCCGTCCCTCGGAAAAAGTCCAGATATTCGCTCCGTTCCACGCTCTGCGCCGGAGCCTCTATGTATTTCTTAACGCTCTTTTCCTCGATATTTTCAATGATGTACGCGCCTTCTGTCCGCAGCAGGGAAATATCCGCCAGGCAGATGAAATCCTGCACGTTGCCCATGCTCTGAAGTTCCAGACTGACCTTGCCCAGCTCCCTGTCCACCAATGCGCGGGGCGATATGTCTGAAATCAGTATCTTCATGGAAAAATCCGTATCCAGGGATTTTTCCTCTCCCCTTACTTTCATGGAATCCTTTTTGAGTATCAGGCTGGTTTCTGTCGTCATAGCGTCCTGCACAAACACCCAGTATTCCTGCGAAATGCTCTCCCGCTCCATCAGGCGCATGCTCGGCAGACTGATCTCCAGCTCATGCGTCCCCTCCGCAGAAAGGAAGGAGGGTGCCTGCAATTTCCCCTCAAAGGAAAACGGCACATCCGCAGAAGAAACCTTTGTTGCCTTCAGCTGCACCTTTGCATATCTGTTCCGGCAGACTGTCGCCGGCATAATCAGTTGTATTTCATAATCCCCATCCTGATACAGCATCCCCTGCGTCAGGAATTCCGTTTCCATTTCAAAAAAATTTTTCGCCTCCGCCGCGTCCATCAGGAACAGCTCATAGCCCTCCTGAATGCGGTTGAACTCATATTCCGCTGTACTTCCCTGCTGTTTTACAGAATAAACAGGATGCACCGGTTCCTCCTTATATTTCAGGCAGAGCGTCAGCAGATTGCTCTCCACAGCATCGAAGCCGGAAATCGAGGAAAGCTTTTTCACAGCAGATACATCAATCACGATCTCCCTGCCCAGCCTGTCGATCGCAAGGCCGCTCTCTACAAAAATAGACAAATCGTCCAGGCTGTATACATTGCATCCGCATACGATGCCAGAACCAAACATCAGGTTATTCAGAAATCTTCTTTTATTGTTCACATATCCCTGCTCCGCCGCAAAATCCGCAGAAGTCAGCATTTTGCCAGCATAATAACGGTTTCTCTCAAAAGGAAATAACGGGTTGCTGGTCATCATCACACCTCCAAAGCAATCCAGGGAAACATCGGGCGTCTTCCAATTCTCTCTGTATTTCCCTAAAATTCAACATTTTCTGCCATTCATTTTACCATTTTTTTCTGCGAGAAAACTAAAGATTTGTTAAAGTTTCATAGGATAGCCAAAATCCTTCCCTGCCGCACTTGAAAAACTGCAAAATTTCCTTTACACTGCAATTACGAGGTGATACATAATGAATGAAAACGGTTTCCCCAAAAAACAGCTGCTCCTTGCCGGCATTTCTACGGCAGCCTTTCTGATACTTGCTTTTCTCTGTTTCCGCCTGGGGAGCAGCGGCATCCCCCTGCTTGCCTGTCTGGTCGTGCATAGCTGTTCCCTGCTTCTGCTCTGCCGAGATTCTCTGTTTCCTCCCGAACCGGAGGAGTGGGAAGAACGCATATGGGAGGAGCCTGCCCCGCCGGAGGCCTTTGCTGAAAAGGAGGAGGTCTGGGATATGGAAAACGACCCCTTCCGCCATATCTATGCGGAAGTACGGGAAACGCTTGTAGAGTCCCCTGCCCTGTCCGCGCCGCCGGAAGAAATGCCCGCTCCGGAACCATCGGAAGCATGTTTCCCAGAGGACGCGGAGGAGGAAGCCCCTGTTTCCTCTCTGCACGCTTTTCTGGCAAAACCAAAAAACAGCGTGGAAATCGACCTGATCTCCGCCGCGCAGGATGCCATCGACAGCCTTTCCTCCTTTGCGGACGCGCAGAGGATACGGCTTCACCTTTCTTCCTCCTGCGAAAAGCTGATGATGCGCGCCGATCCTGAAAGCATCCGGATACTGTTCCGCAACATCATCGACAACTCCATTAAATACATGGGACGTCCAGGGCATATGATCATTACCATCTCCCTTCTGGGAGACGATATTTTTATTATACTGAAGGATACGGGCAACGGTCTGCCGGAAGAGGAAACGCTCCATGTGTTTGAGCTGAATTTTCAGGGCTCCAACCGCGTCAGCGGGAACGGCCTTGGCCTGACGCAGACAAAAATGATCGTAGAAGCGTTCGGCGGCACTATTTACGCAAAAAGCAGCCCAGGCAGCGGCATGGCAATCTATATTCAACTGCCGGTTTCCGGCAGGGCGTAACGCTTTGGCAATCCCCAAAAAATATCTGACAAACAAAAAACGGCTTGAACGCTTCTGCTCATGCCGTTTTTTATTCGTCAGAAAAAATATATCCCGCGCCACGCACCGTATGGATCAGCTTCTTCCCGCTCTGCCCCATTTTTTTGCGCAGATTGGAAACATGCACCATAACCGTCCGTACATCGCCCAAATCCTCCGCCCTCCATACCTGCTGGTAGAGGTCCTGATACAGCACAAGCTCCCCTGCCCGCTCCGCAAGGCACAGCAGCAGGGAATACTCTATTGGCGAAAGCTCCAGCAGACTGCCGGGGCTGCCGTCCTCCCCAACAAGCCACGCCTCCCGCTTCCTTTTGCACAGGAGCAGTCCGGAAAACCGCACCTTCTGCGGGTCCCGCGCGCCGCCGTATTCCTTGACCCTGCGGATATTCACCTGTATCCGTGTAATAAGCTCTTCAAAGTTGACAGGCTTTGTAATATAATCATCTCCGCCCGTCCTCAGCGCGGAAATTTTAGAAGGGCTGTCGCTCAGGCAGCTCAAAAAAATGATAGGGCAGGTGGAAGCTTTCCTGATCTCTCCGCAAAATTCCGTCCCTGAACCGTCCGGCAGCATCATATCCAGCAGTATCATGTCAAACACACGGCGTTCCATAGCGTCCTTTGCCGCCGATATTGTCGGTGCGGCAACTACGGCATATCCGCGGCTTTCCAAAAGGCGTTTTGTAATAAAGGAAAGCTGTTCATCGTCTTCTACCAGCAAAATATATTCCACCCCTGCTCACTTCCTTTCCTCCCTGTATGTCCGAAACCGCAAAAAAACCGAAAAACCATTCTCCACTCCGCTGGCAACATCAATACTCCCGCCATACCGCTCCATGATCTGCTTTACTTCCGCAAGCCCTGAACCGCAGCCCGCCTTGCCATGACTGTTGCCGCCGCGGAATCCTTTTTCAAGCGTGCGTTTCGCCTCCTTGGCAGGTATCCCTCTGCCGTCATTTTTGAATACGACAAGAATGCTCTCCTCCTCTACAAAATACGCCTGTATGGCAATTGTAGTTCCTTCGTCCATATATTTTACGGCATTTTCAAAAAGCTGGTAAAGCACCCGCATCAGCGCAGGCTGCGGCATAGAGATATACATTTCCGGACTTTCCGTATGCAGTGTGATCTGGATGGCATTCCGCTTTGTCACCTCGCTGATATATCGCCGCATACGTTCCAACTGTGCCGTCAGCTCGACCCGTTCCTCCGATGCTCCGTCCTGCACGCCATCCTCCAGTACCAGACACAGCAGCTCGTTGATATAGTCAATATTCTCGCAAATATCCAGTATTGCCTTTTTCTGCTCCTCCGGTGCCAGCAGCCCCTGCCGAAGCAGTTCCCCATAACCCGCAATGACCGCGCTTGGCATTCGCACATTATGGGAAAGCATCCTCTTCATCCAATTAAAATCCGAGATCATACGCCAGCCCTCCGCGTCATTTTCGTTCCGTCCGAAATACAGCCTGCCTGTCAAAAATACTTTCTCCCGTATTCAGCCCATCGCCAAAAGGGGAGGCAAATATGCTTTTCGTCTGATTCAAATCCCAACGCTCCAATTCCTGCTCCTGATAGCGTTGCGTTTCCTCCTTTTCCTCCGCCGCAGGAATCTTTTTCTTCTTTTGGTTATTCTGCCGCAGCAGTGCTTCTGTCACACGCATAGCTTCACAGCCTCCTTACAGCCCCACCATATAGGCATACGGCTCAAAATCCGCACGGGTAAAGACCTTGCCGACCTTCACAAATTCATACCGGATTGCCTGTAAATAATGCCGCATACAGACCTCCTTCCCATCGCCATCCGCCGCCGCAAGAAACGCCGCGTTCAGGATACAGTTCTTGATATTGCCGCCAACGAACTCGAACCGTTCCGCAAGAAAATGAATATCTACATCTTCGCCCAGAGGCGTGCCCTTTGGAATCGTCGTCCGCCAGAGCATCTCCCGCGTTTCCACATCGGGAAACTGAAATTCCACAATATATTTCATACGCCGGAAAAACGCAGGATCTATGTTGTGCTTATAGTTTGTCGCCAAAACGGATACGCCGTCGTATGCCTCAACCTCCTGTAAAAGCAGAGCAGTCTTGTTGTTGTTTGATGCCTGGTTACTGCCTCCGTCATCAGAACGCTTTGCAAACAGCGTATCGCATTCGTCAAAAAACAGCACGACATTGCATTTCTTCGCCTCACGGAAGATCATGGAAATAGATTTCTCCGTTTCACCAACATATTTATCAATAACCTTGGACAGATCCACACGGTATAATTCCAGATTCAATTCATGCGCAATGACCTGTGCGCACATGGATTTGCCCGTACCGGGCGCGCCGAACAGCAGTATGGAAAGCCCCCTGCCATAGGGATATTTCTGGTTATAGTTCCAGTTGTCATATACTTTTTTGCGGAAATTCATCTGGTCAATGGCGTGTTCCAGCGTTTCTCTCTGGTCGCTGTTCATGACAATATCCTCAAAGCCAAAATTCGCCTTTACTTTCGTTGCCTTCTGCGTCAGCTCCGAACTCATCTGATTATAACAGCCCTGGAAAAGCGTTTTTCTTGGAATCAGAATATCCTTATCCATGGCCGCAAGGCTTCTTGCATTTTTCAGGGCAGCCTTGATCTTGCCTGGCGTAAAGAGGAATTTTGTCGCCATTTCCGCAAGCTCCACATCCTGTCCCAAAGAATACTCCTTTGAAAAATACTTCCAGCAGTCCTCACGCTCCTGGTTGCCTGGCGTTGGCAGCTCCAGCTCCGTTGTTTCCTCCGATGTGATTTCCTTCATCTGCAACTTTTCCCTGCTGATGGCAAAAACCGTAATGTCCTGCGCTGTCAGCTTTCCGAACGCAAGGTCCATATAACCGTAAAATTTTTCTTTTTCCTCCTCTCGGAACATCAGTTCATCGAGACAGCAGCAGGCGTTCATAAGAATGCATTCCCGCGCCGCCGCCCAAAGGGCCTTTTCTACAAACTGGAAATCATACACAAACAGCTTTTTGCAGTTGATGGAAATTGCCCGTATCCCCTGTTCCTGGCAGAACTGCCTGACAAAAAATTTCCTTCCGCTGCCTTCGTCCCCAATATAAGAAAATATGCGCACACCCTCTCCATAGGAAATACGCATTGCCTCTAATATGCTTTCATTCGCTAATATCGGATCCAGTGCTTTCCCGTCTGTCAGCATACGGAAAAAGCGCGTATAGTTTTCATCCAGCCGCATAGGTGTTTTTCCAAAAAGGAAATCAATGATGCGCTTATCCGGCGAAATCACTGTAGAAAACGGCATATTCCCCTGCACATGCAGATCCAGAACAATCATCAGCCGCTCCAGGCAGACGGACATCTCTCCATATGCCCCTGCGATGGAAAACGCCCCGCCGAAGTATAGCTTTGCGGCGGATTCCACCGTCGGCGCGGACAACGCTCCGTTTTCATTGACAACCTGGAATACGCCCGCGTAATCCGTCTGCGTAGATGCAAGGATTCCAGCCGCAAAACAGAATATTGCAAAGGAATCCATATCCAGCTTCCGGCAAAGCTCATAAAACGGGAGGGGTATCCCCGATTCCAGCGCAGCCTCTGCGCGCCGCGCGATAACCTGCATCTGCTCGGCCGCTGTCATGGGATTCTCCGGCTTCTCAGGAGCAGTCTCCTCCGCAAACTGGTCGAAAAGCATCAGCAAATCCTCCAGATTCTCCGCGTCGCCAGCCTGCGCGGCAGGCGTTTCCTCTCCCATATGCTGGAAATTGCGGATGCGTTCCGCACAAATATCCGCGGCAACCTCCAAATCAGGATACAGCACATTCTTATATCCGCCCTGTCCTGTCGCAAATACCCGCTTCATCCGGCTCAAATGCGCATCCATTGCCATATTGACGCATGCAAACAAATACTCCATGTACTCCCCTTGATTCCGGAAAGGTGTCTGCACGAAAGCGTCATCAAACCTGTTTAACATTCCGCATATCCTCCAATCGCCGACTCAGCTATTTTCCCATGCCTGCATTTGTCAAAAAGTGTACTTTTTGAAAAGTTTCAATTTTGCATATCTTACAGATACAATAGCACAAAATATGCAGTTTTACAACATTTTTATGGAATTTATTACAAGATACAGGTACTTGCTGAAAGGTACAGTTTTTTGCAACCTATCTCCTGATACCCCTGTTTCTTTTTCCGGGCCGCTACATGACGCGGCAAATCCAGCGCACTGATGAAAACACCTGTTTGTGTGTTCCCCTGTCCATTGACAAAATGACTCCTT
>CAJTQX010000013.1:0-5425 GCA_910578425.1 uncultured Anaerotignum sp. | reverse complement strand
AAAACTTTTCTAAAAAAACTGAAAAAAACTTGCAAAACCTACTATCTTCCCCCATAATAAAACCAAAATCAAAGCTGCGGTGCAAAAGACGACAGTCGGCACAGAAAATTTTTTCAAAAAAAATGCGGCAACACCATTTATGAAAGGGGATATATTATGAAAAAGAAGCTGCTCTGCCATGTCCTTTCCAGCGCGCTCCTGCTCGCCCTGCTGCCTTCCTGCGGGAATGGTGCCGTATCCGTTATGGATAAAAACGGCGAAATCATCGAGGTTACCGCTGATGGTTCGGATACCTACACCTTCAGCCTGCCCGCTGAAAGCAGAACGGCCGACAACTGGAATAACCCTTTCATAGATGTATCCGAAGGCGCGTGGTATTATGATGCGGTCCGCTATTGCTATATTCATACTCTTATGCGCGGCACAACAAAAACCACATTCAGCCCCTATCAGCCTGCCAGCCGCGGAATGATTGCGGCAACGCTCTGGCGTATGGAAGGCAGCCCTGCCGCATCCGGCCGGAATCCTTTTGCCGATGTCCCCGATTCGCAGTATTATGCCAACGCTGTGACATGGGCAGCGGAAAAAGGCATTGTGGACGGATACAGTGACGAGCTCTTTGGTCCAGAGGACGCAATCACGCGGGAACAGATGGCCGCTATATTATACCGTTACGCATCTTACAAGGATTACGATAATGGAAAGCAGGCGTCCCTCGACCGTTTCACTGATGCGCAGGAAGCGTCCGCCTATGCGGAAAACGCGCTCCGCTGGGCTGTCGCAAACAATATCATCAATGGCATGGAGGAGCATGCCCTCAATCCCCGCGGTGACGCCGCGCGCGCACAGGTCGCCGCAATTCTGATGTATTTTCGCGAAAATATTGCTAAAAAAGCAAACGGATAACTTCTGTATTTGGGCACAAATATGATATGATGTCTGTCGTTTCCGCCCGTATGGGATCATTTATTTGTGCTGTTAAAACCCAGTTTCTTAGATCGTGTCATCACGAAGTGAAAGATATGGTATAATGAAAAGAAATAAAGGAATGTCATCCAAAAATGGAATCTTATTATAGACATGATTTAAGTGACGGGGCATGGGAAAAAATCAAAGGAGATTTTCCATAACAACGCGGAACCCGGGGAGGGATTGCAGAGGATAGCCGATGCTTCATAAGTGCAGTATTTTGGACTTTAAGGACAACCGCACCCCCGAGAGATTTGCCGCTGGGTTATGGCGATTGGAAAAATATGCATCGTGGCTTTTGAGGGCGCACAAAAGGAGGCACCACACAAAGCTGCGCCTTGCCGTATTTCCAAGTAAAACAAAAGGGCCAGTTATCTTCCATTCTTATCTGCAACAAGCCCTTTTGTTCTCTTGAGTAACGACATATCTGTGTTATTATCAAATTCCTCCAGGGTGTTTTTTTGAGGTACTGTTTCTTTTGAGGTCATCTCAAAAAAAGACATAATACAGAACAAAACAACCCTGAAAAATCAACAATAATTTCAATCAGAATATTACGCCGAAAATGTTTCCATTCTTCGTATGGATCAATTCGGAAGTCTATTTTCATTTTATAGATATAGGACAAAAACAATCCGTCCAACACAAATGCAACGCTGATAATTGCATCTAAAGGAGGGGATTTTATTTCCAATAACCATAGAATAAACCATACGGTAATCAACGCTGGTAAAAACTGTCTGGCTGTCTTTTTTATTACCGGATGTAATCTAAAAAAATTTTCAAGGCTATCCTTTTTGGTTTTCATACGAAGACTCCTTTATTTTATATTTTTCAATAGACAAAATTCACGATTTATGCTATGCTTTCTGCAAGTCCTGATTGAAACAGATTTTGTGTTGGTCGCACGCTTCTGGGTTTTCATTCAGGATATTTTTTCACCCCCGTTTCTGCTTTTATCTTTTTCTTCATAAAACCCACTCTCCTTCCCCATTGAATTTATAAATATAGTCGAATTTCATCGACATATTTATCTTTTTCTATATTCCCTCAGTTTTTATTTTGAGTCTTATGCCACATATATAAATATCAATGGCAACAAGGGTCATATATGTTTTTACTAAGTTGTTCACCAAGTACCAGTTTATCACATATTGTGCATTTTTGGGCCGCATAAGTTATAAGTGTACATGAGCCATCTCTTTTAACTTCATGCATTTTTGCATTGGTTTTTACAAAATTACATGAATGGGGCTTACGTTCTACTTCAGCACGCCCAGAATAAAGTTCTCTTGTCCCATCTTCATATACTAACTCAAATTGTGTACCGATATATGGAGCAGTTGTCTGTTCCATAGCGGCATCGCTAAAGCTGATGAAATCGTATCCATCGGTATCTTGTATGGAAGTATCATCGACAAGCATATCTTCATCCCAAATGGCAATATGATTGGACAGAACCGAATTTACCGGATATTGCAGGTCCTTCGCCAAAACTGTCCCGCAGCCCATTGCACAGATTATGCTGGAAATCGCAAATACCTGAGCCGCCTTTTTTCCATTCCTCTTTTTTATGATTCCATTCATCCTCCTCTTAACATATTTTACCTTTTTGCCGTTCTGAAAATATGCAGCAGCCTTAAACCACCTTGTTTTTTTCTGTGCTCTCTGCTCCTCCATAATTTTCATCAAAACCTTTATATATGCGTGCCGGTATGCCGAATCTGCGTACCGCAGCATATCTTCGTCACAGGATAACTCAATCCATTCATTCAGTGTTTCGTTCAGATGGTAAACCAATGGATTGAACCAATTCAGGCTGCACAATATGAACATTCCTATTTTCAGCGCAACATCGTTTTGACGGATATGTGTCATCTCATGTCTTAAAATGATACTGATTTCCGCGTTGTCCAGTTTTTCCAGCAGATATTCCGGCACAACAATCGTTTTGTTCATAACGCCGAATGTAGCAATCTGTTTCATCCATGTCGATGACAGCAGTTCAATCTGCATCTCTGAAAGGCTTCCGTTCCTGCGGATTGCCTGAAAATTTGTCAGCCAAGGGCCGCTTTCAATCGCCCTGGAGCTGTTCCGTATCCTGCGCCGGACAGAGAAATATGTACCAACATAAATCAGCAGATACAATGCTACACCAATCAGCCAGGCCAGAGATAATTTATCCGCAAAGCCTATGTGTTCACTCAGGCTGTAAACTGTATCCTTTACTGTTCCCGGCTCCACCAGAACCACCAAATCGTATTGGGATAAATAATAATTGGATTGATCCATGATTCCCCACAGATAAAATAAAGGGACAACAAACATAATAATTACAACCCTGCAGATTTTAACCATAAATTCTGCGGAGGAATGTTTATACAGAAAATTTTGCAGGGCCAGAAATGTACTGCCAACAACCGTCCCGACAACAGACAGCAAAAATACTGTTATAAAGACATGGTTAATAATCATCATCATGCTGTTTCACCCATTCCTTGATTTCCTCAAATTCTTCACGGGTCAAATCTTTTTCGTCGGAAAACGCCGCCATAAATTTGCCGATCGAGCCCTGGAAGTATTTTTCGACCAACGATACAGCTCCCTCCACTTCATCTGACCTCAGCACCGGATAGTAATAAAATGCCAGACTCTTTTTCTCAGAACGGACATATCCCTTTTTTTCCATACGCCTCAGAGTGGTTCCGGCAGTTGTGTATGCCCACCTGGTATTATATTCCTTTTCCATCAGCTCGACTACCTGGTTAACAGTGAGCGGTGAAGATTCCCATAATATTTTCATTACCTCTAATTCCCGTTGTGCCAATCCCTTTTTCTTCATATTCGCGTCACCTCCTGCCTGTGTTCAGAATCGTTTTGCAATATCGTGTCACCATATCGGTTTATGTATATAGATTAAGTACTATCTTTGTAGTTTTCTATATCTTAACATTCAGACAAATAAAAGTCAATCAGCCTTTCAAAAAAATACCATCTTTGTAGTTTTTTGACAAAAATAAGCAGCGGCACTTATGAATCCTGATGATTCAGATTTGCCTCTGCTTGTATATAATCCAAAAGGATAAAGGTCATTTTTCTATATTTAATCATATGGCTTTTACCAGTTTATAACATTTATTTTTTTTGAATCAGGCAGGGGAACTTACATTCGGCAATCACAAAGGATACTGGCCGTAAAAACACCATCGAAATCAAAATAGTCTGCAACCCGCCCTCTGCAGCAAATAAATTTGTTCAAAGCATCTTCCGCTTTTACAAAGCTTCAACACCGGCAGGAAGGCCATACGGAGGCCGCACGCAAACTCCTGAAATTGCCGCAGCACAGGTTTCTATATCGCTGTTGAGTTTTGCATTTGCGCATCATTCATGCAAATGCTATCTGGACAAACCAATATATTTTTTCTTATAAAAATTAATAAAATGATCTCGAAATGCAATTTCCAGTCCTCTTAATTTTTTGTTTTTGTCATAGATGAGGAATGTACTCAAAATTTTCTCCGGAACAATAGGAAGTGATGTAACTTTTTCATTGCGCAGACAGTTTCCGACGTGTTCAGTTGCAAAGGTTATTCCGACGTCGTCACAAATCATGTCTATCAGTACATCAATTTCTTTTGTATTGTAAAAAGCAATATGCGGTTCTATATTGTTTTTTTCGTAAATATTTTTCATGTAGTCATACAGGGAGGAATTGATCTCTCCGGTGAGCAAAGGCAAATGGGCAATATCTTTCACTGATAATTCTTTATTTTGCGCCAAAGGATTCCTGCGGCTGATAACTACATGGAGAGGTTCATCTAAGAGCTTTACATAGCCGATATACGGCGGCAAATTGCATTCTTCTGCCTTTATGATGGCAAAATCCAGATGGCCGCTTTTTAACAGCTTAAAACACTGATAATTTTCCAATACTTTAATATTACCAAGTACATTTGTGTTGGTTGAGAAAAAATAGTTAATCTCCTGTGCCAGACCTGCTGTTTTATAAAATGGGAACAGCCCGATATTGAGAATCTTTTTTTTCCCTTTTTCACTTTGTCCAAAGGCAACAAGCAGATCATCTACTGCATCGGCAATTTTCTGCCCATATTTACGGAATTTTTCACCTTCTTCAGTCAGAGAAATCCCATGAGATGTACGATTGAACAGCTTAATCTGAAGCTCGCTTTCCAGTGCATTAATCTGTTGGGAAATGGTAGGCTGGGAAATATACAAAGATTTGGCTGCTCTGGAAAAATTATTATATTTAGCTACTTCTAAAAAATAATAAATCTGCCTGATTTCCATATAACGGCCTCCCTATAATTTTTATCTATAGAGATATTATATCTGGATATTTCCGTTTTTACAAGAATGAAGATAAAATGAAAAAAACGAAAGAGTGTAGAGTTACAATACATATTGGACAACAAGGAAAGAAAAAGCTAGAAGGATG
>CAJTQX010000012.1 GCA_910578425.1 uncultured Anaerotignum sp. | reverse complement strand
TCTAAAAACCACATGATATAGCCTTATCTTTATCCATCAATCACTATATCTTGTGCTTGCTTCGATTTTTGCAGCAGAACCACTGACTCAACGTGCGTTGAGTATTGAAACCTGATGTACTTGGAGGGGATTCCGCCCTTGGTGTAAGCCTATTCACTTCCACCAGTCCTATATCTGCTTCTTTTTATTTTGTTTTGAAGATTATATCCTCAAAAAATTTCCGCTGTATTATTCGGAAATTTTTTCAAAATACAATGCGAAATGTCTATTGCCAAAAATAAAAGCAAACCACTTCATTGTATAATAAAGCGGTTTGCTTTTCTGAATGTACATTTTTACTTGCTCTCTGCAATCGCTTTTACTTCATCATAAGTAAGCCCTGCAAAAACTGCTATTTTCTCTAAAGATAACGTACCATCTTGCAACATAAGCCGTGCTGCATTTACAGCGCCTTCTTTTTTGCCCTCAATCCGGCCCTCAATCCGGCCCTCAATCCGGCCTTCCATCCGGCCTTCCATCCGACCTTCTTCCATTGCTTCTATTCTAAAATCTTCCAGAATCTTACTCATGATACCAACTCCTTCCTCATCGCTTTTGAAGTATCGCGCTCTGTCTGCCAACACCTGATAGTTCATGTCCTCCGGGTCTGCACAGGAAAAATCATGCATCAGCCTGCCCAGCGGTGTTTCATCACGGTTTTCGCCATTCACATACATGATATGCGATCCGTCCCCGAATGCTTCATTTGTTTCCAGCACGCACCGTTCCACTCGATACAGCGGAAGTCCTTTTTTGAGGACGTCCCGTTCTGTGATAAAGATCACATAGGTTTCCGGCAGTTCTTCGAAATTCTCGCCTGCCAGCAGAAGGTTCGCATCCATGATGCTGCTGTGGTAGCGTGCGCGTTTGCTGCCAGCACCCTTATCTTCTCTCTGTATTTCGATGTTCATCTGCCTGCCGCTGTCATCTATCGCAAGGACATCCAGCCTCACCGAGCGTCCCTGCAGGTTCTTAATGGTATGCTGTGTCTGCGCCGATATGACCTTCAAATCATTCCTGTCCATTATGATGTGCAGGATCAGTTCCACGCATTCTGTGCTGCCCTCCATACACTTGTTGAAAAAATCGTCATCCATGAGCCGCAGCTTCTGGATTTTATCCAGATAATCCCTGCGCCTGCTTTCTGTTATTTCCATCGTATTCAAATAAGCACACCACTTTCTCTGTCTACTGACCTCTCATCCCTTCTCTTATAATACCATAGGACAGTGGTGTTATCAAGCCACCTGTTTCATTCGCCTCCATTATTTTAGCAGATTGGACAGTCAAAGTTATCGCCGAGAATTTCATCTTAATTCATATTTTGACATCGTCAAACTTATCCCTGCCGTTCGAGCAAATGTGGGATATTGCTTTACTAGTTACTATCTGCAACTTCTAGAAAAACAGTATAAGGGCTCATTTACTCATTTGCAGGAACTAAGCCTACTGCCTGCTTATTGGGTATCCATTTACCCTTTATTTCAGGCATATAGCATATTCGTGCCTTTTCTTTATCATAAGTCCATTTTTGCTCCTTATAGTACCAATATATATTAAAATTTTCTTCATCCGTAAAGTAGAGATATACTGTGAGACATTTTTCAGATTTGGTCTTATACATAAATAAATCTGTCACAAAAATCATATATTTTTCTCGCATTTCTGTATCTGACATAAATAGTATAGATGTTCCATTTTGCGTCAAGGGTGTTATACAAATATCCTCTGTTTTTATCTTTTCTTTTGCATACTTCATAATTTTACCAAGACTCGAAGTAAACACTTCAACTCCTAGTCTGTCAAGCTGAAGCATTGCCTCCATGATTTCTCGATAATTACTTATATCTTCATCTTCAATCAGTCGCTCTCTGTACATATTAAGTATCCATCTAAAAATGTTTAAATTTTCTTCGTTGAAATTAGTTGTCTGATACTTCTTCATTAAAAAAGCGTCCACCATGATTTCTTCTGATATATCAAATTCTCTATCTATTTGATATTTACCCTCACGATAAAGCAGATAGTCCATAATATCTTGTGGAAGAATTAATTTCTCGCAACATAATTTGAAATCTGTATATGAAAAACAATGCACTTTGCCATTCAATCTCTTACAACTAAGGACTCTCTTATAGCTTGTCATCGCATTATTTTGGAGAACGATTATTCCTATAAATATTCCTTTAGGTTTAATATTGAAAGAATCACCCTTTTTATTCTGGAACACCGGTATACTATTATTTATCAACTGGTCAAACGTACTTACCAACTGATCTTTGGCTCCTTTAATATGGTTAACCACCCAACTCATGTCACCATTTGGTTTAGGTAATCCTTTTCTTCCTTTTATCTGAAAGGCTATAACATTATTCCCATAGTTTATTATACAATCAGCCAATTCCAAGTTTGATTTTATATCCGAATTTATAGGAGTATACGTTAATTCGCCAAACACAAAGTCTCCTAAAAAGAAATCTTTGACTACATCAATAGTATCCAATTCTGACTGTTCTCTTTTTTGTTCTCCATTTTTCATTCTTTCACCTCGTTACATGTGGTATGTACAATATAATGAAACCCTCTCAAGCATGCATGATAATAACCGAAAAATTGAACTGTAACTTTTGGATCTTATATAGATAATCCCCTACGCCTGCTTTCTGTTATTTCTCTTGTATCCAAATAAGCCCACCGCTTTCTCTGTCTGCTGTCTCCTCGCCTTTGATTTTATGATACCATAAAACCGCGCTGTTATCAAGCCGCCTGCCTTGTCCATCTCCGGCATTTCAGCATTTTAGGGTGGTCAAAGATATTCCCGATGATTTCGTCAGTATTGACATTTCTTTCATCATCGTCAAACTCACCCCTGCTGATTGGATAGCTGTGGGTTATACTTTTCCTGCCTTTATCTGTAACCTCCAGAAAAAATCCGGACAACCCTATATCAGACCAGACAAACTCCCCGATTACATCCTCTCCCCCAATTTCACGCCGCATAATATCATGTTCAAATATCAGCCTGAGATTTTTATCCCTGATGCCTGTGCAGCAGCAGAGCGTATCCGGATTGACTTCAGCCCTGCACACACGTCCTGAGCTGTTTGCCTTCTGGAAAATGATATAATGGCGAACAGCGGGGACGCCGTTGTTCCCCGCCGTTTCCAATGCCCTGACATAGTATCCTTCCAGCCATTTCCTGCTGTTTTTCCTTTTTGCTCTGAGCAACCCAAAGCCTTCACTTTTCATGGGATTCCCTCCTTATTGTATCCTCCATGCTATTTTATCTTCCTCTCCACAACAACTATCGTATCATTATGCCAACCGCCATGGGCAACCAGCAGGATTTCTTCCATTTCAAACCCATGTTTTTTACCGATGCCGCCGCTGTTCCAGCTGCAGGTGATAACAATCCCGCCTTTTTTTACAATCCTCCCGATCTGCTCCTTCTGTCTTGACCAATACGAAGCCTGTGTCGTTTTCATATTTACTGTCTGCCCCAATTTCTTATAGCATTCGCTTACCTGGCGGGGGCTGAACGGCGGGTCATATAAAACGGTATCAACAGACCCATCCGCAAACATTTTCAAAAATTCCAGTGCGTCCATATGGTAATCCGTATCAAATTGGGGATCCAGATCATTTGTAACAGACGCCAGCCTGCTGTTGTTTGCAAAAGGGTCTATGATTTTACCATAGGCATATCTGCATATCAGTTCCCTGATTGGCTTGATAGAAAATGTATTGCTGTTAGGCATATGCCATGTCCGGTTCATTACCATAGTATCCGTGAATACATCCTTTCCTCCTTTTCCGGCCGCATCAGGATTTTACAGGTTCCTTCCCGCCATCGGACATGCCTGCTGCAAACCAACCCCAAAACTACATTTTTATCATGACCGCTCCCATCCTTCAATCCTCCGCCTCCAGCACCGCGTTTTCCATCAGCCCGGACTTGAACACCACTTCCACCCGTTTGGCGTTCCTTACAACGATCTTTTCTATGACCTGCCCGGCCAGCACAGGGTCAAACCCTATCTCACTGCGTTCCACGCTTTTGATCTTTTCAGCGATCCCGTCAGGCAGGGCAGGGGAGGGCATGTTTCCCATGACCTTCTCCTGCTTCAGCCGTTGTATCTCGCCGCCAAGCGTTCGGTAGCGTTCCAGAAATGCTTCGTCATTGAAATCGGGATTCTCCCGCACCATCTGGAGCATCTGCATTTCCAGTCCAGCAATCTTACTGTCCAGCTCGTTGTTCCCGCTGTCCAGACTGTCCGCATACTGCCCGATGACCAGCGTGATGTTGTTCTGCAGTATGCCGCCGAATTCCGCATCCCTCGCAACTCTCCGGATCGCCTGCATGACCGCCCTCTGGAGGGGCTCCTCGTCCAGTGTGGCCGAGTGCTGGCAATATTTTGTGCCATGCTCCGCCCTGCTCGCGCACCGCCACACGATGCGTTTCACGCCGCTCCTCGTCCATGTCAGCCTCCGGTACGGCTGGCCGCATTCCCCGCACACCAGCAGGTTAGAGAGTATGTATTTCGAGGAATAGCCTTTTTTCTTCTCCTTTGCCCGTCTTGTGACGGTCGATTTGTGGCGTTCCGCCCGCCGTTTTTTCTCCAGCTGCACCGCATGGAAGATTTCCCGCGGGATGATGCCCTCATGGTTGTCCGTGATATAATACTGCCTGACCTCGCCGTTGTTCTTCAGCCTTGTCTTTGTCAGGAAATCTGCCGTATAGGTTTTCTGGAGCAGCGCGTCGCCCATATATTTCTCGTTGGAGAGCATATGGTAAATGGTAACATCGTTCCAGTTCTTCCGCCCTGTGACCGTCAGTATCCCTTCCCCTTCCAGATGCCGTTTGATCCCCGCGACGCTCATCCCTTCAAGATACAGCCGGAAGATCAGTTGCACCACCTCCGCCTCCTCCGGCACGATCTCCAGTTCCCCGTCCTCATTCCTTGTGTAGCCCATAAATCGGCTGCAGTTTACGATAACCTCTCCGTTTTCAAACCGCCTTACGATACCCCAGTGGGTGTTCTCGCTCAGGTTCCGGCTTTCCTCCTGCGCCTGGCTGCCCAGTATTGTAACGAGCATTTCGCCGGTATTCTCCAGCGTATTGATGTGTTCCTTCTCAAAATACACTGCAATCTTTTTCGCCTGCAGTTTCCGGATGGCATTCAACAAGTCAGCTGTGTTCCGCGCAAAGCGGCTGATAGATTTTGTCAGCACGAGGTCGATCTTCCCAGCTTCGCAGTCCCGCAGCAGTCGGTTGAATTCGTCACGTTTCCGCATATCTGTGCCGCTGATGCCGTCATCAGCATAGATGCCCGCCATCTTCCAGTTGGGATTGGACAGGATCATTTCCGTATAATAGTTTTTCTGGGCTTCAAAGCTGGATTCCTGCTGTTCCAGCAGTGTGCTGACACGGCAGTATGCCGCCACACGCTGTTTCTCCTGCGCCGGGCGTGCTGCTTTGTCGTGTTCCTTCCGGCTGGGGATGATGGACACGTTCTTTTTTGGCATCGCTGCTTTTTTCGTTGCTGTACCTGACATATGGGTATCCTCCTTCTCTTTGTCCGAACCGCAGTTTTCACAGTTTTGCGGTTCGAACTTTTGTCCCTTATATTTTGTGTATGTATTTCTGCTTATTATTTTTCGAATATGTCATACATTCGAGATCTTCTGACCGTTGATGAGTTCAAAACACAACCCTTCTTCCATGACCGTTATCTTCCGCACAATTTTCAGGAATACATCCACTTGGAAGTCCATTGTCCTCCCGTTTTCATCTATTGCCCGTTGTATCATTTTATCCTCCGCGCCCTTGGATTGGGCGTATTCTTCCGCCGCGATCCAGAAGATGATGTCCGCAAGGCTTCTTTCCTCATAGCTGCCGCTGTTTTCCAGCATCTCGTCATACTTGGCTTTCAATGTTTCCAGCCGTTTTGTATTGCGGCTGATTGGCTGGCATATCTCCACTGCACCGTCAAACATCCTGTTCTGCAGACGGATAAATGCTTTTTCTATCTCCGTATCAACAAAGTGCCGGGAGTTGCTGCAGGCTCTTTCCTTCGCCCGTTTCCCCTGATGATGCATGCCACATTCCCAATAGGTTTTCCCTCTGTGATGGAGCCGGTAGAACCTTCTGCCGCATCTCCCGCAGAACACCATGCCGTCATAGGGCAGCTTGTCCCGCTCCGTCTTCGGCGTCCGTCCCAGGGCTTTGTTTGTTTCCTGCCGTTTTTCCTGCGCCTGTGCAAAAATTTCTTCGGGAATCATCACAGGATACAGGCTGTCCCCAATGTACCGGCTGTCCTTCAGCAGCTTACCGACTGCCTTGTGTGACCACGCCCTTCCATTGGGCGATAAAATGCCTCCCGCGTTCAGTGCCTGCATGATCTGCCGGATGCTGTTTCCGGAAATGTAATCATTGAAAATTTTTCGGATTACCTCTTTTTGTCCGGACTGGATACAGATCGTCCCGTTTTCTATTCCATATCCGTAAACAATCTTGTTCCGCATATTACCCCATCTCCCATCCTCTTTACATAATGATTTCTTTTATACACAGTCCGTTTGCAAGGCAGAATTGTATTTCTGACTGGCTGTTCACAACCACTTTTCCCACAATTTCTTCAAACAGCGTTTCGTCAAACTCCCCCAGCGGCTTCGCGCTGTGGTTTATGGATGTAATGATTTTTCTCGTTTCCTCAGCATAATCCCGCAGGAAATTCCCGCTGCCTGTCGTGGCCAGTGCTGTTTCCAGTTCCTCCCGCTCCGCCTGTATCCGGCTTCTTTCGGGGATATAAAAAGCAGGATCCAAGTACCCGTCCCCCAGCATCCTGGCAAGTACCTGCTCCTGCTTTTCCAGAGCCGCTATTTGATTTCTGATGTCGGGGCTGCCCCCGTTCTGCCGCAGTGCCTCCTCCATCTCTGCAAACCTGCCATACATACCTTCCAAAATGCTCTTGTTTTGTTTCAGTTTGCCACACAGCCGCGCGAACGCCTGCCGGATGTCCTTTTCCCGGACTTTCCCGCCAAGGAGCTGCCCGCAGGTTTTCCGCTTGATGTGGTTCCCGCAGATCCAGAACACCTCGCCGGAAACCACCCTCCGGCAGGATACGCCGCCGCAGTCCCCGCACAGTATCTTCCCGCTGAACAGGTACCGCCTGCCGCTTTGCAGGTTTTCCCCGCGCCGCGCCATGATCCCCTGAACCGCTTCGAAGTCCTCTTTTGTGATGACCGCTTCGTGGTCGTCCTCTATCAGGTACATCTGCACCTCCCCGTTGTTCCATTTTTTCTTCCTCTCCGGCAGCTCCGTTGTGAACGTCTTTTGGCAGAGGAGGGCGCCTGTATATAGCTCATTTCCGAGAACATATCGCACGCCGCTGTCACGAATTACTCTTCCGTTTTTCCCTCTGATATTCCGCTCATCCAGCATTTTTGCAATCGCGCTGCTTCCCATGCCATCCAGATAGCTTCGGAAGATCAGGCGGACTGTTTCTGCCTCCGCTTCATTGACAACCAGCTGTCCTGTTTCATCGTAATCATAGCCCAATGCCGTGTATTGCCGGAACGTCCCTGTTTCAAACCGCCTCCGGATACCCCATCTCAGGTTTGACGATACCGCCTCCGCTTCAGCCTGGGCGATAGAGCCAAATATTGTCAGCATCATTTCACCGGCTGTTGAAAGGGTGTTGATGTTCTCTTTCTCAAAGTACACCTCCACACCAAGGCTCCCCAGCATCCGAATGGTTTCAATGAATTCCACCGCGTTCCGCGAAAAGCGGGAGATGGATTTCGCGACAATGACGTCGATTTTTCTGCGCCCGCAGTCTGACAGCATTCGCCGGAAGCCGGGGCGGTTCTTCATATGCGTGCCGCTGATGCCCTTGTCGGCGTAAATCCCCGCCAATTCCCAGTCCGGTTTCCCGCCAATGTAGGCTTCATAGTATTGTTTCTGCATCTCGAATGAGCCTTCCTGCCCTGCCATGTCTGTACTGACACGGCAGTAGGCCGCCGCCCGTTTTCTTTTGTCCGATTTTTCCGTTTCCCGTATTGCGGGCAGGATCTCCACTTTCTTTTTTTCCATGCTGATTCCTCCTTTCAGCAAGACCATACCAGAACCACGCATACACATCCAGCAGCTAATCGCATAACTGTGCCAAAAGCGGTGAGAAAGATTTGCGGTTCAGCACGTCGATTTTCTCCGCTTGTTCCTTAGTGATCAGGCCAAAACGCAGCAGCCGTTCCAGCACCAGAACTGATTTTTTGTAGTTGATCTCATTTTTAACCTGTATGTCTGTCATATAAAATCCCTCCATTTTTTCGCACTTTATGGTTTTCCTCTTTGATCCTTAAAACAAACAGGAAAACTATAAAATAAGCTGCCTGTCAGCAGCAGAAATCCCATCGGACTCCTGCATTTTGAAAAGAGAAACAGCCATACCAAAAAAACGGCATGGCTGTACCTCTGGTTTTATTTTAACCGTATTTGACACTACTTCCCCGGTATGGGCAGCAGCAGGGACAGCGCCTGGCGGCGCTCACAGGCATCTCACCTCCCCCTTCACGCGGGCCGCCGTCCTTGCGATGTCTGGGACTCGGCGGGTGTATCATTATCCCCCTGTACAGGTCATCGCAATGCGTCTTGCCAGGACGCACAGCCGACAGGAGAGAACTTGTCTGCATCTTTGGAATGATGGCTGGCGAAAGATTTTTTTGCTGGGCAAAGCCGGTTTTTCGCCGGAATACCAAAACAGGTATTTCAAGAAAAACCGGCACAGCACAGTGGAAAAATATCCGCCAGACTGCGTTTTGGAAGATGCAAAACAAGTTCTCCAGTCGCTCCGATCTGGTATGCAGTCTGCCGGGACTTTTCTAAAAACATTTTATATTCCCCGCTGCAAATAATCCTCATGGCGTACTGTCGGCCCTGCTTTCCGTTTCCGGCTGTACAGGGTAAGGTATCCCTATTGCTGGATATGGAATTTCCAAGGTTCAGGAGGGCGAGAAAAAAACCCCTCACCTTTAAGCCGAAAAGCGAGGGGTTTTTATGCACACTTTTTGAAAAAATTTGATATTATTTCAAAATTTTTCTGAGTTTGCTGTATAGCCTTTTTTTGTTTCGATTTACTGTTGATTGATTAATACCCAAGATTTCGGCAATCTCACACTCCGTTTTGCCTTCAGCAATGAGCCGACATAAGTCACTTTGGTTGCCTGTTTGTTCTATTAATTCCCAAAGAGCCTGGTTTGCAATATGATCCAGAGCCTCCTTTTCCGTATCTGCCATCTTGTCAGCAATATATTCTGCACCATTTGTGTCCTCCGAATCCCATTCGTCATAGTGAAGTAATCCATGCTGCAAATCCCTTTCTATCTGATATCTTTCCTCTCGTTTCATTTTATAGTACACAATGTATACTTCTTTGCTTACTTCAACCAGTCTACTATCTTCCAGCCGGATATAGTATTTCTTCTCTACTTTTTCCATATTGCTACCTCCAGTTTGAATCCACATTTTTGAAATTTGCAAATTCAAGCCAGAGGCGGTGCCCTGCATTTTCGAGGAATCAAAAAAACACACCATTATCAAAGGTGTGTTTTTCTGCTATGTGATAAAATTTTCTGTACTCAATTTTCAATTCTTGTGCCTTTTTGGGAAATGAATACAAATCAGGCAATAAAAAAGGGCAATATTTATCTTTGCCCTTTTGCTGTTGCAGAGATGTATTAAACCTGACAAGATTCTGCCTGAACTATCAATAAACAGCAAAATTGCCAGTCATCATACATATTTTAATGCTTCATTCTTTTTTGTGCAATTATTTCCCAGCCTGTTAAAAATCACTTGGCTACATCAGTATTGCCTGTACAATAAAGCGTTGATTATACCTTTCCGTACACGTTGATAAAGTTAGTATCTTCACTGCCTTATCTAAATCGGCCTCAATTGGATAAAGCGATTCTGATGCGGCTTGATTGATATATTCATCAAAGCTGCCTGCATTTGTAAAATCCAGCATAAAGGCATCGCTGTCTGCATTTACCCGTCGTATTGAAAAAATGGGGCAGATGTATACCGAATCTAATGTTTCGACAATCAACGAACTATGATCCGCAAAAAAATTTGGATCTTCATATTCTTTCAACATTCCGAACATTTTTCCGTCTGCCAAATTATGCCCATAAATAATCCAATGAAGGCTGCCGCTGTCTGAACGGCAATCCAGAAACAGACTGCCCATGGCATTTTTGCTTCCATTGGGCAGATGTTTCAGATAGAATTGATTATCCGCACCAAGCATTACAGGATAGTCCACCGATGTATCAGAAATTTGAAGCCATGCAACGGCGTTAGGATATTCCTCGGCAAACTGTACAAAATGTGATGAGGATCCAGCGAGCACTACTGGGAGCTTTGGATTTTCTGGAATAGTTGATTTTGGCCTCTGGGGTAAAGATATATTAACAGTCCTCCATTCTTTTACACTAATCTGTTCATAAAACTCATTCCCACAGTGTGATTCCGCTAATCTGCTAGCTAATGCTACGCAAGATATTATAAAACCGCACAGCATTACACTGTAAAAAAATTGAAATGCTTTATTTTTTTCCATATTTTTTTGTTTGCCTCAAATGATGTACTGTCATGCCTGCTAACAAAATCCCTGACAGGAGAACAGATGCGATCAGCCATGGTGTACAATCTCCCGTCTGTGGAATACTAGCATCTTCCAAAAAGCCGCGGTTTTCTTCATCTGCAACATCGGGATTGTCTGATGAAGCAAAAATATCTGTGCCGCCAGGAGTTTTTACAGTAGCAGATATTTCCGGAGTATTGGATATTTCTCCTTCATCAAGTGTTCCCAAATCGCTGGAATTTTCCGAAATATCAGGTATTTCCGGTTTACTGGGCAATTCAAAGCCGTCAGAAATTCCCGGCTTGCCGGATATATCAGGGATTCCTGGAGTTTCCGATTTATCAGGCTCATCAGGGTTTATATTTTGATTTTTTGGCTTATTGGCTATTGTTACAAGCGGAAGTTCCTCCTCTGCTATAAAAACTGAGGAATCTAAATGAAAACCTTCTGGTGCAGATATTTCTTTCAGCCAATATTTTTGCCCCTTCATAAGCCCATCGAAAGCAATTCTGCCTTCTGAATCGCTGGTGCCGGATTTCACAAAAATCTGGCAATCTTCTTCCGTATACAGCCCAATTATCGCCCCCTGTAATGGCGTTGTTCCACCGCCGATAATCTTCGATACTGTCAAAGTCCATATTTTCTCCGGAGGCACGGCAGTAATTGCTTGGAAATCTTTTGTGAGTAAAGTTTCTGCGCCGTCAGGCAATTTTACTGTCATATTTTCCCCTATGTCAGCCGGTACTCTTACAGTCATAATCCCTGCGTCTGGTATCTGGACAAAATACTCAGCTCCACAGCGTACACCATGGAATCTGACCGTACCATCTGTTGCTGCTTCTGTTTCTGCATCAGGAACCAGATCCGGCGTTTCAGCAGGGTTGGCTGTGAATAGCTGCACCCTCGTCCCCGCAGCCGGAATACCGAATTCATTTAGCAAGCGGAACACGATATCAGCCGTATATGCCTTGTTCGTTAATTCTAGCCTAAGTTCCGATTTTGCCGCGCCTGCCGTTATAAAAATACCATCATCTGTTGCTTTTGCACCCTCTGGCAGTTCTGACCATCCCACTACGCTGCCATAACCAGGATGGCTTTTTGTTTCTACCAGTTCATATGCCGTGCCTGGGGTTGCCCTAAAAGTAAGCATACCCTGTGCGTCAGTTTTCCCCTGTGCGCAAGGTATCCCTCTCATATTGTTCTCAGTGTCCCACTGATATAACGTAAATATCACATCAGCAAGCGGGCTTCCCGTTTCGCTGTCTTTTTTTGCAACTACGATACTCGCTTTTCGGGCGGCGATGCCTCCTCCTCCGCCACCGCCGCCACCAACAGCAGCACTGTTTTGTTTGATACCTCCCAGAAGGATATCTCCGCCATCAAATCGGATACTGTTGCTGTAACCGCCTGCCTGCCGCTGGAGCATATCTGCTGTATATGCCAGCACATATGCATCCCTGCTTCCAGCTTCAACCGGAAGGACTACCGAGAAGCTGTTTTCTGCCGGATCATACCCTGCAGCTTTCAAAGCTTGGCCTTCCCCGATTTTTTTATAAACAGGCTTTTGGTCTTTGGCGGCTGTCGTTCCAGATAATTCTGCTTTGTAAAAACGCAACGTATCCATATCCAACTGGAGCCGCTTGTCCAATGTATCTACAAGGGAAGGGTTCCCCGGAAGGGCAAGGCCGAAAGGATTAACTAGCACTTCATACTGGATAAATTCTTGTTGGTTATCCACTTTGCTGTGCTTTACTAAGCCATGATTAGAAAAATTTTGCTGTACCCTATGAGTGACCTCTGCAAATGCTATTCCATCCGCACTGCCGTTCATACAGATGGTATTTTCCACTACAACCGGTTCGCTTCCGCCAAACCCCAAAATCTCTGGAGAAACTTTTGTATCAAAAAATACATTTGTTTTTCCGATGACCTTGCCCAAAGTCATTTTTAGTTCCTGCCCTGTTGCATATGCCGTAGCACCGCCTATGTCCGGTTCGGTGCAGAAAGAGTCTTCCAAATAAGATAAACCTGCCGGCAAACAGTCTGTCAAGACCACGCCCTCCATAGGAAGCCCGGATGAATCTACCTCAATTTCCCATTTCATTACGCCTTTGGCATAATCATAGACTGGTGGTTTCTTGGATAAAACCGCCGCATTGACATCTGCCGTACTGTCTGCGCTCACACTGTTTCCTACATTCGAATTTCTGCCAATCACCATATTTTCCGTGGAAATGACATTTTTGAACGGTATTTTTTGTGTGTTGTTAGCAAAAATACATGGGTCGCATACTTTTGTGGTATATTGAAGCGTAATGGTTTTCGCGCCGATTTTTCCAGCCTGAATAATAATTTTTTGGCAGTCATATTTCAAGTCAATCATATTTCGTTCATCGTCTGTGGGCTGCCTTCCATCAATCAAAACAGAAATACCACTTATACCATCTAATAGATCCAATCCACTGCTATGCCCGCTGACTGTACACACACCGCCAACAGTGCTGAGATCATCTGTAAATGTACCGCTCTTGAGGTATGCCTTGTGCGGATTGATATCCACCTTCCATTTGATAGTACGGTTCGCCGGATTGTAGCCATTGTTTGTTTTTACCAACGTAGAAGTGCCAGGCGTTCCGCTTCCATCCCCGCTCCCAACAGGCGTAGTAACACTCGGTGTAATATATTCCATCCCCTTGTGCTGAAATGTAAACCACGCTGTATTATTTCCAAGGTTTGTACCGCTGTCATACATTTCTTCAGGAACCTGTGTCTGATAAGTAATTTTTACAGGATCTCCCTTTGCTATGATTTGTGAAATGGTGAAGCTGTTCTGTGTGTCGGAAACAGCTTTTGCGTTTACTCCATCTATACGCACCGAATCTTCCACCAGTGTGCTGCCTGCTGGAAGCTGGTCATGGAGCTCTAACATATTGTCCTCCGTAAATGTAAATCCGTTGGGATAAAAGGTAACTGTCCAATCGGTAGATGAACCTGTACCGTTTGTATGACGTGTTGTCTTCCCAGTCTTTTCCACCCACAGGGGCTGGGGAATTGCAACTGTTTTTCGGCCGCTGATTTCCAAATTATGAAATATGCCATTTTCTCCGGCAAACAGTTCTGCGGCATTTGTGATTTTTTTGCCGTTGTCTTTCCCCGGCAAAAGAAGGCTATCCTTAATGGATGTTTCATACGAAATTTCTAGTGGCTGTGCCGGACTTCCTTTTGTTGCTTCTATTGCGTTAAACTTTGTACCGCCAAAAATTAGAGATGTATCAGATCCATTTTCTGACTGTTCTATAATTAGATATGCTTCTGTACCCTCCGGTATTTCTTGATGGGACGAATAGTCTTGAACATCTTTTCCATTGACCTTTGCGCTGCCTGAAATATAATCATGCAGATTTGTATCAATCGTATCTCTCAATTCAAAGGGGGTTCGTATGTCAATCCCGTCGCCTCCTGTGGGATTTTGCCACGGAGTATAATCGATACTCCATGTAATCGTTTTATCCTTCAAAGTTCCATTCTTATCAATCTGTGCCTTCGCCATAATCGGCTCATTTTCTGCATAGCCGAATCTTATCTCTGAATCAGTTTCAAATTTCATTGCATATAGATTGCTGTGTCCCTCCAAAGGAAGCTCATCATCCGGAGGCGCAGCAGAACGGCCGCAGTTCAAATAAAAATATGCGTTCTCAAGACTTCCAAATTCTGATAAAACCGTTCCGTTGCCATTTTTCCCAGCGTCAAACGTGACCCATGCTTTTTTCCCATCTGCGTAAATCATTCCAAACTGTTCTGTTCCGCTTTCGCTTTCTATAGTCAGCGAAGATCCATCTTCCAAATGGGGCAGTTCCAAATGTGGGGATACTTCCAGATAGTATCGGGTTCCTGCTATAATCTCGCGGCACTGTTCCTCCGAGATTTCGTATGTATAGTGCAGAACCAGTTTTCGGTCTGCTTCGATTAGAGCATCATCCTTAACAGCATCTCCCGGCATGCCATCTTCCTCTGCATAGTGGAGCGTGATATTATTTATACTGACAATATCTGAAAGTTTCCCGCTCCCGTCCGTTGCCGCTGCCAGTGCCGGAAGGAACCCAGACAGCATGCAAAGGCATAAAAAGAATGCTATAACCTTTGCGCCATAGCTTTTCTTAGGGGTCATCCTTTTCTGATCCAGTCCGCTGCCAGGGCAGGCATAATGAAATTTCCTCATTTCAATCCTCCTTAAACTGATTCTCCCAAAACACTAAAATTCATATCTCGTACCATTCGAAAGTAAAGTACTACTAAATGAACCTCTTCTTCAAAACACTTAGGCTTGTCGCCGTCTTTGGCATTGGGCATCAAAAATATTTTTTGTAATTTTTTCCTGATCGTCTTCCGTCAGTTCTAAAAACTGGCATCCATATTCAAATTCATCATTGTCCTTTTCCGTAATGCGCACAACATGGCTGAATATGGCGGAAATCGGCCTGTCCTCCATAAGCCTGACCTTTAACAGGAATTTATCGCCTTCATGATATCTGCATTTTGAACGGATGCATGCTCCGCCAATACTGATATTTATTAGCCTGCACGGTTTTTCTCCCATTTCCAAACCGCTGAACATGGTAGCGGTCGCGTCAAGGTTAGTACTGAGGCGAAAAAAGGCGCGGTCATTCCCAGCTCTGTGAACCAACAATTCCTCTACTGTCCATATGCCTTTTTTTGCAGGCATGATAACCCCCTCCATATGGACAGCTTTCCTTTCGTGGTCAAGATATCCTCGTATTCTGGCGCGAAGGGGCTCAGCATTTTTGGGAATTGCAGTTTCAGAATATTGATGTAGTTCCGCTTTATCTCCGTGCAGGCTAAGCAGTTTTGCAACAAAAAGCATCTGTCCTTCCATCGTCATTACTTCAACCCTTATGCCAGAATATATCTCAAGCTCTTCCGAATGGTTCATTTTTTCCTCTTGATGGGGCATTTGCTTTGTTGTGTTTTTCCCAAACAAGTTAAATAATCTCATCTCTTTCCTCCTGTTATTGTATGGGTTTTATGCATTCTGTTTTTGAGTAATTATTTTTCACGCATTTGCTTCATACTCTCGTCCGCCCAGACGACCATATTCCGGCCATATTTTTTTGCATCATACAGCATGGTATCTGCAATTTTCAGATATAATTCATAGGAGCTGCTTGCCTGCGGAATGGTAGTAACGCCTCCCACGCTCACCGTGACCCATTCCGATACAGAGGGGTCATGCGGAATATGCAGATTCTCTATTGCCTGCCGGATTTTTTTCAGATATCCAAACATCTTTTCAGAGCTGTTCCCCATGGAAATTGCCACAAATTCCTCCCCTCCATAACGTGCAAAGAAATCTGTGTTGCGCCGGAAACACGCAGAGGCCGTTTTCGCAATAGAGGCTATCACCTTATCTCCTGCAGGATGGCCAAAAGTATCATTATATTTCTTGAAATGGTCAATATCAAACATACAGATTGAAATAGGAACCTGAAGTCGAGCGGCTTCCTGCCATTTTGCAATACTGTAATGTTCATACCTGCGCCTGTTGGCTACCCCTGTCAGTTGGTCGGTCATGGATTGCACTTCTGCCTGCATACGGTAATTATATAGCTTGATATGCGTATTGACCCTTGCCTTCACAATCAGGGAATGAAAGGGTTTTGTAATATAGTCGACAGCCCCAAGAACAAGCCCATATTGCTCATTTTTCACATCAGAAAGGCTGGTAATTAAAATTACCGGTATACTTCGAGTAACAATTTCTTCCTGTAATTTTTTCAACAGTGTAAAACCATCCATTCCCGGCATCACAACATCCAGTAGTATAAGGGAATATTCTCCGTTTTCCACGAGCCACAGTCCTTCTTCTGCTGTCTGTGCAATAGTGATGTCATATTCATCTTTCAAAATGGATTTTAGCTGTGCTGCTTGCAGGGTACTGTCATCAACAATCAATATTTTTTCCATTTTTGCACGCTTCCTTCGAATCATTTATGACTATAAAACAACATAGTTTTTGTTATGTTGTTGCTTGAAACAGTGAGATGTTTTATTATATCAAAAATAATGCCGCAAAGGAAATATAAACATCAAAAAAACAGACCGAGTGAAAAATCAAAACCGTCCTGCTACCTTTCGTATGCGTAAAATATAAAAATACTTGCAAATAAAATATTTTTCCTATATAGTGTATGTATATTGGTTAGTTAGCGTCCAGAAAACAACATAACAAAAACTATGTTGTTAACGTCAAATCCATGCGGTTAAGCTGCCGTATGTGTACCATTCCGCTTTCCATGGTATAAATTCGTGTAGTGTCAATGCTGGAATGGCCCAAGATATCTGCAAGCCGCGATAAATCCTTTTCCATAGCGTAGTACGTCCTGGCAAATAAATGCCGCAGATTGTGGGGAAATACTTTGCCAGATGCAACGTCTGCACTTTCGCAGAGTGCTTTCATTTCCCGCCAGATATTAGAGCGGTCAAGCGGTTTTCCGGTTCGTGTTATGAACACTGGGCCAGCAGCAGTTTTCTGTTTTTTCAAATATCTTTTTAACAGGCAGCGCAATTTCTCTGGCAAAAAAACAATTCTCCGTTTCCCCTTGCAGCAAACCTCCGCCCTTCCCATTGCCACAGCTTCCACAGTGATAAATCGAAGTTCTGATACCCTAATTCCAGTTGCGCAGATTGTTTGGAGGAGCAATGCCAGCCGTTCGTTTCCTTGCTGATCAGCAGTATTTACCAGACGAATATATTCGGTACGGGTAAGTTCCCTGCTTTCATCACAAAACAAGGCTCTCTGAATTTTTAACGGCCGAACAGACAATTCCTTCCACCCCATAAAGCGCAGGAAACAGTTGACCGCTGCCAGCATGGAATTGACAGTCGCCGGGGCATAGCTATTTGACAGATGTTCTTTCCACTCCAAAAGGCTTGCCTTGGTAAGGGACGCTCCATCCAAAAAGGCCGACAAGCAATTCAGGTCGCGCAGATACTTCTCTATCGTATTCTTTGCCCTCTCTTGTTCCAAAAGATATTCTGCATACTGCTGTATCAAATTTGAAGTAAGTGCATAGGTTTTTTGTTTTCGCATAAAAAGTTCCTCCCTGTTTTTAATATACATATTGTACCGAATTGAGAAATCTTTATGCGAATAATAAGTTGGCAGCACATTAGAGAAACCTGCTCATTTCTTATATCCAAATCTAGCGAATTGTCCCTCCTGAACGCTTCAAATTCCTATATATCTCTACGTCATAATTCGGATAGGGCCGCGCAAAAAACACTACTACCTTATATTAAAATATCGTCTCTTGTAAAGTTTTCTTTTCTGTGACAGTAAGTTAAATTGAAGCATTCACATTCTCGGGTCATACTGACCCATGGCATGGTTCATGCGATGCGCAGACTTCCCCTGTCAAGGGTTTTCAGCGTTTTTCGAGCTGGGAGGGGGATGTTCTCTACAAAATACGATACAAATTGCTGCTTTTGCCTCCATTGTTCCGGAAACGGTGTTCCTTCTCGATATGCCCCCTGTCCAGCAACTCCCGTATTGACCGTTTCACGGAGCTCTCCGACAGCTTCAGATCCCTGCCGATGGTCTTGATGGAAGGGAAGCAGCTTTTGCTTTCCCTCCCAGCCCTGTCGCAGAGATATAAATAAACCGACATCGCTTTGGCGGACAGCTCAGTATCCCTGTAAACCTTCATTTTGTCAATCATGGTATCCCTCCATCCTCAAGTCCGCACGTTCTGCAGCTTATCCTTTTTGTCCTCTTTCTCCGATGGTTCCTCTGGCGGTTCCCCTGGCACCGCCGATAACATCCTCCTTTGCAGTTTTGCGCCATATTTCTTCTGGATCGCCATCTCGACCGTGCGCCTGTCTGCATAACAGACCTTCCGTACCACGGATTGCCGTGGCTGGTAGGGTTCGTCCAGTTCGATGCCCCATTCAAAAAACAGCCGCAGCACCGTTTTCATCGGCTTCACGCCCGTGCGTGTAACGATAAATGTATCCTTCGGCATGATCTTCAGTTCATCCGGCGTCATCAGCGCCCGTCCAGTCATCTGCAGGGATTTCGAGGTATCCCTTCCCTTGGAAACGCTCCCTGTCTGCACCGTCCTCTCGCCCAATGTTTTGGACAGCACCTCCGCTGCCTCAGAATTCGGTGCAAAGCCGCCGTATATTGCGATTTGGCAATTATCTCGAATGATAGCGGAGCCTTCTTTTCCATAATTTTTCTCCAGCTGTGCCAGTGACTGTATGATAGGGACGAAGCTGATCCGCCTGGAGCGGCTGGCGGAGAACATCATTTCCGCAGACTGTATCTGTGGCAGCGTCCCGAACTCATCGAGCAGGAACATGACGCGGTTCGGCAGCTTGCCGCCCAGCTCATCGGCAATCGTCAGCATTTCGCGGTAGACCTGCTGTACGATCAGCGATACGAGGAAGTGCTTTGTTTCATCTTCCTCCGGCAGGATAATGAACAGCGCGGATTTGCTTTTACAGAACTTTTCCGTATCCAGCTTTGTTTCAAAACACAAAAGCTGTTCTATTTCGCTGTCAAGGAACGCGTTCAACCGCGACAGCGCGGTGGACATGACGGACGCCATCGCCTGGTCGCTGGTGTTCAGCGCCGCGCCGGAAAGCCAACGTGCCTTATGCTCATCGGGGAGCTGCTCCATGAGCAGCTGGAAACGGCTTTCCCCCTTGACAGGGGAGGGGGCCAGTAGATCCTGTATCAGTTTGAAAATACTGACGATGTGCCGCTGGCTCCCCTGTGAATTATCCGATCCAGTTTCCTCCTGTTCCACAGGCTCCCACAGGACAGAGGCATTGATATCCTTCTGCGTCATCGTTTCACTGTATTTATTTAGGGCTATGGCAGATGGCTGCCCTGGCTCTCCGTATAACTCCTGCATGGAATCCAGCCACTTCTTTCTGGTTTTCAGCATTTCCTCCTTGCGTTTCCTCTGTTCCGGGCAGAACAGATATGGCGAGCAGGCTTCAGCAAGGACGAGGATGACCGCTGTCATCAGCCCTTCGGCAGAATCATAGAAATACGCATTTTGTCCGGCATTGGAGGAATCGAAACCGCCAGCATTCATGATGGTTTTTGATATGACCTTTGCATATTTTTCCGCTTTCGCCTTGCTGACAAGGCTGTCTGTCTGCAAATAATCGTCCATATAACGATTCACCATGTGGAGCATATTGAAGCCATCGCTCTGCGTCGGGTTCCTCAGATCAAGCACGGAAATATCATAGCCATAGTATTTCTCGGCAATAGGCGCGTAGCTTCTGAGGATATCGCCCTTTGTGTCGCTGACAGCGAAGCTCATGCCTGACGCACAGCAGTATTCGATATTGAGATATAGGAATTTTGCTGTTTTACCAACGCCTGCCGCGCCGATCATCAGCGCGTGGACGTCGCCATCATCCACGATAGCGGTTACTTTTTTCTTTTTTCCAAATTTCAAAATCTCGCAGCCGACAATGATGCCCTGCGGCAGATCCGTTGGATTTTTCCGCCGCCATTCCTCCGGCCTGTAATCCACACGGCAAAAGGCTTCGGCAATTTCCTTTGGAGTGGCGAAGCTGGCGGAGCCATGCTGGCCATCGCCGACCGTCTTACTCTTGATATCCAGTGTCCGTCTATTGGCGAAAAACATGACAGCGAGGAATGCGCCGAATGTCAGCATTAGCGGCAGCAGTGCCGCGATTTGTTTTGGCATTTTGAACACCTCCTTTATGACATTAAAATCTTGAGGGCACCGCCCTCAAACTCCCGCAAGGGACTCCGCCCCTTGACCCTTTTGTCCAGCCGGACGTTGTCCGGCTGGAAATATTTCAGATACTTTCTGCACATCGTTTTTCATCCCCCAATTTTCACATCAAGAAAAAGCAAGGTTCAACAAACCATGCTTGGTTCCTCCGAATTTTGTTCTGTTGCAGGAGATTTCTCCTGCGCTATTTCAGGCGGCGGCTTTTCCTTCATCTGGAAGCTATTCCTGCGTTCCAGTTCGAGGGCATAGTCGGTTTGCAGGTAAACCATCAGGCGCAGGGCCATATCTGCAATGGATTTCAAGCAGCAAAAAAGGGACTGACGGTTTTGCGCGTTCTGCGCTTCGTCAATCCCTTTCTTCAAATCCCTGAAACGTCCATCGCTTTTCTGTTTATCCTGATAGGGTTTGTATCCCTGTTCCAATCCTGAAAGGATTCCCCTGTAAGTATATGTATCCTCCAATCCGCACAGCATACATACTGCCAGATCCGCGATCCGTACTGTGCCGGCCATCATTGGCCTGATGCTGTCCGCACTGCGTGATTTCCGGGCTTTTTGCAGTTCTTCCCATTCTTTTGCAATCCGTTGGAGGTAGAACGCCTGACCGTTTTTTTCTGCCTGGCGGTTCCTCCATTGGCAGTAGGCAGCTTCGGTGTTGCTGTTTAAGTTTCTCAACTGTCTGACGGTTTTCTGATAAGCCTCCTTTTTCGGGTGCGGCTGTGCTGGCTGGGCGGAAAATCCTTCCTCCGCTTTCAGGCACTCGTTCCAATCCTTACAGGCTGGCAGCAGCGGCCAGATCTGTTCTTCCGTATATTCCCGTTCCAGCAGCAGGTTCCTGAATTTATCACAGGTTTCGATACCCGCAGGATCATTGTCAAGGCAGAGGAAGATTTCAGAAACATTTCCCTGCTCCTGCAAAAGCCGCAGCATTGGTTTCGGCGAAAGTCCATCCAGAGCAATGTAGTTCTGCCGTTCCCAATCCTTTGGGTACAGTGTAATAAAAGACATTAAATCTGTCGCCGCCTCAAACACAAACAGATTCTCACCACCTCCCCGCCAGCAGAACCCGTAGTCAGGGTCTGAGCCGGATACCGTCATGCGGAAACCTTTCGCGCCGCTGGCGGAGGATTTCAGGCTTGCCGATCTGGGTTTTCCTTCCGCATCCGTCCCTACGAAAACAATGTTGTTATGCTTTCCTTCCTGATAAATCAATTTTGCATCCACAAATGCTTTCACGACCTCCCGCGAAAGGAGCCTTGTTTTCAGCAGGTAGGCAAACAGCCGTTTCATGTTTCCTGCCTTTTCCGGAAGGATGAAGGGTGCATTCCTCTTTTTTTCATTGTAAAGTGATTCTTTCTGATTTTCTGTGCAGCACGTTCCTGCCTGTTCCTGCATATTGACAGGCGTTTCCCCATCCAGCAGCTCCCGCACCGCCTCCCGGAAACCCAGCCCAAAGAATTCCTGCAGGAATTTTACTGGATAGCCGCCCGTCTGGTTCTTATGGTCGTACCAACGGTTGCCGCTGACGGATACGCTGTCATGCTCGCCTCCCGAATCTCTGTAATAAAACCGGCTTTCCTTTCCGGTACGTTTCAGCTTCTCGCCCCTGCGGAGGAGGTATTCCTCAAGGTCAGTATTGTTCGCTTTTTCAAGCTGTTCCTGTGTGTAGAGTGCCATTTCTGCCGCCTCCTTTCAAGCTGTCCGCGGCATTGTCTATCGCCTGTTCCACAAACCAGAAATCAAAGCCGTGTTCCCCATATGCCTCCGCGATTTTCTCAATGTATTCCTCATCGGGCAATGCCGTTTCCCTGCCGCGTACTGCAAACAGGAACACATCCAGCTGCATCCTCTCTGTGATCAGTCTGCATTTTACTTTTTCAAACAAATTTTCCGGGTAATAAATCATAAGGTCTTTTTCGTCTGCGCCGTCGATTTCCCAGACAACAGCCGGGACGGAATCCTCCTTTGTGCCGGGCTCGATAGAAAATTCCGCACCGGCATACACACGGCGCAGCGCCAGCCGGCAGCCCAGCAGTCTGCATTTCAGCACTAGCCTTGCGGAAGGGCAGAGCGACTGCATAAAATCTGTACACATATTTTCACTGTACGTTACCATGTAAGCCATTTTTTCACCTCTCATAATTCCATGTCAAAATCAGACTGAGGCTCATCCATCAGCCCCAACGACCATTCGCTCCGTTCCAGCGCAGTTTCCAGCACGTTTGTATCCAGACCGTTTTCTTTATAGCCCTCCCAGACCGTATGCCAGTACCTGCTGCTGGGCAAGTCCAGATCATGCCCGTCATTCATGATGTAGACCATAGCGTTCTGTGTTTTGCCCTCAATCTCTACGGGTATGGTTTCCTTTCGGTAAAACCGTGGCCAGCCCTCGTAGCGGTCCAGCTGCCGTTCATCCTCTGGTCGTATTTTCCAGAGCAGGACAGGGACTTTGCTGTCCTCATCCGGCGAAATGGTAGCATAAGCGTTCCCCTCCCTGCCCCGGAACTCCAGGCGATAACCTTCTAATTCTGCCGTGTGCAGTTTTTTTGCAGTCGGGCATCGCCATGCCATTTGTTTTGTATTCAGATTGCTTCCGTAAGCAATATAATATCTCATAGTGCCATCCCTCCCAAACCAAGGTTCTGTTCTTCTCCAAGGTTCTGTTCTTCTCCAAAGTTCTGTCCCTCCGCGTTTTCCTGCTCCGGGCGGATTCCCTCCAGCCTTGCGGCTGCAAGGACTGCCTCCTGCCGCCGCGCCTGCTGCTTTTCCACCTGCGCAGGGTCTTTCCACGCGATATTCCCGTCCAGATGGGCCAGCAGGTGGAAACACGCTGTCTTGAATTCCTCACCGATCAGCCCCAGCCGCAGGAGCCATGTGCGGAAGGTATATTTCTCATTTGCGGACTGTGTCCTTACATAGCGGGCGCTTCTCTGTGTCAGGGCCTGGTTGCAGATGGCAAGGCTCAGCTGTATGTAGGTTTTAATTTTCCCCGCATGGGTCGTGCCGTTATATAATCGAAATTCGACCGTTCCTTTCTGGAATACAGAGTGCAGATTCAGCCCGGAATAGCGGCTAGCATGGTAATGCTCCCTGCTCCCGTCATCCCCGTTGTACCAGAGCCGTTTCAGTTCCTCCCGCGTTTTTGGCCTGCTTTCATTGAGCCGTGACAGGAAACCTTCATCCACCTTCCGGCAGTAGCCGCTTTCCCTGCGAGATTCTACCTGCAGTGCTTTGTAAAGGATATCCTCCTTGCTCCGCATGATGTTCGTCAGGTTCCGCAGGCTGTTGGCGTCAAAATGTGAAGAATCAACATGAACATGAATTCCAGTAGAAGCATTCGATACAGCGCCGTTCCTGCGGAGCACCCGCACCAGCTCCTGAATGGTTTCGATATCCTGATACCGGCAGATCGGGCTGACCAGCTCCACCTGATATGTCTCGTCATTTACAGGCCGGATATTTCCATGGACTTTTTGATAAGTCTGGATGCTGGCATCCCTGACAAACTTCCACAGCCGCCCCTGCGTGTCCTTAACGCCGTACTTGTCATAACTGCCGCCGATATGTTCAGGCACTGTCCCGAAATACTCCGCTGCGGCTTTTGCCGCGCCTGCCCTTGTCAGCCCTGTCATTTCTATCTCGATGCCAAAGTTATAGTCCTGTATCATCCGCATCGCCTCCAACAAAAAAGGAACCACTCTGGGTTCCACAACGTATCAAAAAAGGCTCAGGCTACGCCTTCAAGCCTTTTTTGAGGGACTGTCGGTATAAAGGGACTCGTTCCATCGGCTTTCAAGAAAGCCTTGAAACTCACCCTTTTCCTCAGACGGGCAAAGCCCGTCCTGCGGATTCCAGTCAGAAAACGCTTCATTTCCCGAACCCTTCCGCGACACGGATGGTTTTTTTTGACAGTCTTAGGAACTCGTTGGGTTTCATTACATCGAGATGTCATTTTGCGGCGCGTCCTCCGTTTCCAGTTCATCGTCCGCCGGGGAAGGGGAGGGCAGATTTTCAATTTCACTATTGGTTTCATGGGCAGCGGTTTCTGAGTTTTCAAGTGGGCCTTCCTGTCGGATCCCTGCCGTTTCTCCCTGTTGGACTTCTTCCGCGTCCATTTCTTCCATTTGCATTTCCGCCGTTTTCATTTCCTCCGGCTGAACTGCATCCGGCTCCTTCCGCAGCCAAGCACTGTTGCCGCTGAGGTTTTCCGTCAGCAGCTTTCTCGCATACTTGTATTCTTCACCGACAAAGCCGATCCGCACCAGCCATGTGCGCATGCGGAACTTTTCGTTAGATAAATCGTTTTCCTTTTGACGGATGCCCTTGCTTTTTGCAGCAAAATCAACAATGCCCTGTGAAAGCTGGACATAGCTCCGCATATCGTTTTCGTCCAAACTGCTTGGGAACAACGGCAGGGAAACCACGCCCTGTTCCCCCAGCAATGAACAGTCCGCAAGGATGCCAAACTCCCGCCCGACAGCCTTCTGCAGAAGCGCGCCCCTGCTTTCATAAAGGTTCGCAAGGTTGCTTTCAAACCTTTCCCTGTGGTCCAGTCCAACCATGCTCAGTTGGACAGCCATGCCTGTGCTTTCATTCGTGACCGCGCCGCCTGTTTCCAGCTGCCCCAGGATTTTTTCCACTGTTTCAAAATCATTTTCATACAACAGCGGCGTACAGATTTTCATATGATAGAGGTGGTTTGCGCCGACCATTTTGTTGTTCTGCCAACGTTCCGCGCGCACGCTGGGGCAGGGGAGGACTGTCCATACCCTTCCTCGCGTATCCGCCACACTGTACTTGTCGCCGTCAAACGAATATTGCGCCGCTGTTTCAAAGTGTTCCGCGATCAGCTCCGCAGCACGCTTGCGGGTGATGCCCGTAAATTCCATTTCCAGCGCATATTTTTTCCATACCAAGCCGCATCCCTCCTGTCATTGTAAAAAAGCAGCGTCCGAAAATCCAGACGCTGCCAGATGTTATTGTATTTGCAGGAATCAAAAAAGCGGCCATAACGACCGCTTTGGATTTTTATTCCTTTGTATTGCAAGCCCTTTTAGGGCTTTTATGCGTGTACCGGCTTCCTTCCGCCGCGTTCCAGCCAGTTCAGGCTGCTGACTACCAATCCAACAAACATTGCCGCTGTCAGCAGGATGGCTGCATAAACCACAGACCCGCCTATGGCTGTTGCCGTACCCAGAAACGCTGTATAGCACAAAATCATGAACAATACCAGATCCGCAAAAATAACGCTGTTCTTAAAAAGTTTGTCATTTTTCATAACCAAGCCCTCCTTAAGGTTTCATCGTTTTTTATGGTTTCCGGAGATCTCCTTTTCTATGGCTTTACTATAACACACCGCGTTTGATTTGTAAAATTCAAAGAATTTAACACTTTCATTGATTTTTTCAATAAGGGTACACTATATCTTCTGTCCCAGTGCCTCCTTCTTCTCCAGCAGTTTCCGCAGCAGCTTTTTATCTGTCAGTGGCATTTCTGATTTCTGCCGTTCAAAATCTTCCTCGATGATGCGGCTGATATTTTTCAGCAGCCGAAGGAGGGCGGTTCTCTCCTCATTTCTCCTGTCCTGCAAGATTTCCTGCTCTGAAAGCTCCAACGCGCATTTCAGCACCATGTTTTTGATGTTCCGAAACTCCGGTTCGTCCGCAAGGCTTCTCCTTGCCTGTCCGGAATCCTTGTAGGTGGCATGGATTTCATCCTTTAGCCCCAGCCAGCTTTCATAGAGGGCAGAAACCTTGTCATCTTTGCTGAGTTCCCTGACGATCTCATCTACCAACAAGCGGTTTTCTTTATCCAGCCGCCCGTAAACCTTTTTATGCTTTGCTGTTTTCAAGTTCTCTGCCAGTTTTAACAGCAGGGCTTCCGCCCTTGGGTTTGCCTGATGGCTTCTCGCGGCTGCTTTTTTCAGTTCCTGCGAAAAGTAATCCTTTACCTCCTTCCGCACTTCATCTTTTTTCTCATAGATATGGTGCAGTTCGTCGCGGAAGATTTCTGCCGCAAAAGACCGCCGAAGGTTTTGGATTCCGCGTTTAGGCAGGTAGCCCTGTTTCGGTTTTTTGGAGTAACAGAAGATATGTACATGGGGATGATGCCCTTCGTTATGGAATGCACCGTACCAGACGAAATCCTCCAAAGGTATCCCCATTTCCCTCGCCATCTCTGTGGATTTCTCTTTCACCAGTTCCCGCCACGCTTCGGCGTTGTCATAGCCCAGCCGCTCGGCGTCCTCCCGCCGCAGGGAAACCACGTGCGTCCAGATCCTGCCCCTATGCTCTGCTGCCTCGCGCATGGCTTTTTTCAGGTTGACTGGCTCATCTGAGCCATTCCACAGAGCATGACCTTGCTCCCCGCGCTCCGCCCTTGGACGCTTTGCCAGATAGCCGACATAGTTTTCAATCCCTTCGGCCGTTTCTATCTGCTGTTCCGCGATTTTTTCAATCAGTTCGGAGGCGTTTGCCTTTGTCGGGTCCTTCACATAATCTTCATACTCAAAAAGCCCCATCAGGTGAGGCTGCCTTTTTATCTCTTTTTCAATCCATTCCCTTTGTTTTTTTGTTGCTTTACTGGATTGGGAAATTGGAATCTTTTCCGCATTCGGGCGGGTCGCCATATAGTTCAGGAGATTTTTAACCTGTCCCACACCGGCGCCGCGAAGATAACGGGAAGTAAATATGATCCTCGGCATAGCATCCTCCCGTTACATGGTTGGGAAAAAATCTTCTTCTGCAACATCCTCGGAGATTTCTTCCTCCTGCAATTTTTCCTCAGAAATTTCTTCTCGTATACCTTCTGTTTCTGATGATGATTCTATTTCCGAAAATTTCAACACAGGATTTTCCACCTTCAGACGGATGCCGCTGTAATCATATCCAATCGGATCGAAAATCCGTTTCGTAATGACCTTCAGGAGCGTTTCCGTATCAAACTTGGATTCCAGAAACATATCCGGATAAAACTCCAGCGGCACATCCATGCCGCGTCCGCTGTCGCTGAACAACAGGCGGTTTCTGCCGAACACCTTCCCGCGGATCGTTTCCAGCCTGCCGCGCATCTGCTCATCCTCCGCACAATGGCGCAGGATTTGTGCCGCAGCTTTTTTCCATGTGGAAACAGGTACCTCCATGCCATCCGGATAGAGGATCGCCACAGGTTTCTTGCCCTTAAAATATGCCGCCATCGTAGAAAGCGGCAGCACGGTTTCCGACGGGCCGAGCTGTTCGCCGGTTTCCAGACGCAGCAAAAAGCTGTCGATCTGCCGGTCGATCATTTCGTGCAGCTCCTCACGAATCTTTTCCGCGTATTCCATTATTTCTCTACTGTCAGACACCCATCGTCGCCCCCTCGGAAAGCGTCGCCGAACTTATCCTGTCATGGAATTCTTCTTCCGTTTCGATCATGAAATCATCCGGCCAGAAGCAGACGTAGAGCGCACCCCATTTTGTTTGTATGGCGTGCTGCTCGAAGCCCTCGCCCCAGCCGTCGCTGTACTGCCCGGCAAAGAAATCCTTCAGTGTTTCAACCTCATCCGCCGCCAAAGCAGACGTGATGCTGCATTCCGTTACGGCGTATGCCTTATCATTTACCACTTCTATTTTCGGCAGGGCAGATTTCACTTTTTCATAAACGGAAACCTGCGCCTGCCTGCTGCCCCATAGGAACGAATCCATAAAGCCGCACTTGTCCAGCCTCATTTCCTCCCAGTCCTTCCGGATGGCGGCGTTGATGACCCGGGCATACTGCGGGATGTCCTCGCCGGACAGGTAGTCGAAGTTTTCTTCACCGTCCTCGCCGCAAATTTCTGCCGGGTCATAATCAAAATAAGCGGCATATTCCAGCCTGTCATTCCCTGTATAATCAATCACTCCTGTGACGGGGCTGTAAAACTTATACTGCATCATTCTTCTTCCCCCCTCTGGAATTTCACGGCGTCCTCCATGCGGATGATGCCGTTGATCTTTTTCACGTCATTCACGCAGCGGATATGGAGCCGCCGCAGGGTTTCCTCGTCCATCTCATTAATGGTCGCCAGCATCTGTTCCAACTTCGCCATCTCCACGGCGATCTTGAACAGCAGACGGGCAAGTCTGTTTTCCGAGGTTTTCACCGTCCCGGAAACGCTTTCATGGATCGCCCGCGCAATGTAATCTGTGTTGCGCTCCATTGCCAGATGTCCGGCATAGAAATGGATCGCCTGTTCAATATAATCACTGCGGGTCGGCAGTTCCTCCTGCACCATGCCCGCATCGCTTTTCAGCACAGCCTCCTTTGTCAGCCAGACTGTGCATCTCTGTTTCTTGTATCCCGTCTGTTCCATGTGTCTCTCCTTCCAGCTCCAAGCGTCGGTACCAGCGTCGGCGGCAAAGCCGATGCTTTGGGGCATTTTTCTGTTTGTTTCTTTCCACCAGCACGCTGACCAGCACCGATGCCCGTTTGCCAGCGTCAGCAGGAAATCCCCGCACTGCGGGGATTTGAGGGCTTTTTTCGGCGTGCCAGCGCCGAAATTTAACCAGCAAGCACTTTTGCAGTTGGTTTTGCCCCTGATTTCCGCATTTCCAAGCAGGGAAATCCCCATGTCTGGGGCATGAAAAAAACGCTTTTGAAAGCCTTTTGAAAATCCTTTGAAACCCTCTTTTTCAGTTTTCCCTCAAACCGGCTCAAATCTCGCTTTTACCCCCTCAGCCCACCAACTCCCCGTCCAGATCCAAAGGAGCCCACACAGGGGCGGACAGGGCGGCACAAGGGGCGGCCATTGTTTTTTGCCGCGCCGCTGGTTGTTCATTCCTGCCCTGATAGGCCAAAATCCACCGTTTCCGGCCTACTGCCTGCAGTGAAATCTTTCTTTTGCGCTTCACTGTTTCCCGCAGCAGAATCCTTCTTTTTCGGCTCACTTTTTTCTGTATCCGTTTCCTCGATGTATTCCCGGACGTCGGCAGGGACGAGCCGTTTATAGAGCCGTTCCAGCGTTTCCGAAAGTTCGTTTTCAATCGAAACATTCTTCTTTCCGGCGTACCGTACCAGTGCTGCGTGCCTGCCGGAATCAAATTTTACCTGCACTGCTGTTTGCTTCACCGCACTCACCTCACATAAAATCCATGCCTAAATTTTTCCCCATTTTATTCCAAACACTGACTTTGCCGCTCACATTCCCATATCCATATCGTCATCCATTTCCTCATCAGGGCCAGTGATATTGACGTATTCCCCGATGATATCCAGCGCGTCATAGTAACTGCCGGCGGCTTTTGTGATGCGTTCCTGCATCTCCTTTGCCTGATCCGCCATGCCGTTTCTGCGCAGGGTCCTTGCTGCAATCCCTATCAGGTTGAAGATGTTCCCGTCCTGCCCAATCAATTCACAGTCCGGTTTCTGTACTGTTTCCTGTTCCAAATCCATGCCGAAGTGCTTATCCAGATAGTCCTCTAACCACATCCCGCCAAAGGTTTCGTGGGCAGCAATCCGCCAAATGGCGAGCCTCCCCATATCCGGGTTCACGCCCTGCATATTGAACAGCAGGCAGGTCAGCCCTTCATTTTCAAACGTATAAACCTCATGGAACGCATTGCCAACCTGAAGGATTCCTTCGTCCGACAGGATTTTATGGATGCCGTCCACCCATTCCTGCAGGTCCCCGCCACAGCCCTGCAGCACCAGCCCGCCCCTGTTTTTCATCTGCTTTAATTCTTCCAAACTGATTTTTTTCATCAGCCTTTCCTCCGTTTTCCTTGACTATTTTCCTCATTTCCATCATTAAATCCAGCAGCTTACAGCAGCCGCCCGCCGCCGTACCAGTGTTTGATCCAGTACGAATTTCCAAGGTTCGCGTAACCTATAGGGTCGCCCGCATGGAGCATCTGGTTGTCGCCGACGTATATGCCGATGTGCGAAACCGGGGAACCGCTGTTGTATGTCCCCGTAAAAAACACCAGATCGCCGGGCTTCAAATCTTCCTTTGCCACAGGCGCGCACTGGTTATAAATCCCCTGCGCTGTCGTGCGGGGCAGGTTATAAACGCCCGATTTTGTATATGACCAACAGACAAAACCGGAGCAGTCGAAGCTGGTGGAGGGCGTGCTGCCGCCCCAGACATATGGCCGCCCGATGTACTTCGTTGCCTCTCCCATCAGCTTCGCAAAGGTTTCGTCATTGAACGCCTCGCCGGGGATGCCTGTGATGCCGCCGATCTGGTTGGTCGAAGAATACCCAAACTTGATGAACAGGTAGAGTTCGTGGATTTCCTCTTTCTCTGTTTCTGTAAAAGAGTGGGGAAGAAAGGATTCCAATGAGGAATAGATATCTTCATCATTGTCCGCGTCTGAGAAACATTCCAAGAAATCCCTGTAAAAGTCATCCTCAAAATCTGACTTGGCCTCTGTGAAATAAAGGACATAAAAAAAGGACTTGGCCTTCACCTCGTCCAATTCCCCGTCCTCAAAATCCTCCAGTGCCACATCCAGCTGCGCAAAGGCGTCCATCATATCCTCCATGTATCCGGCCAGATCCTCCGGGGTACCATCCGGAATTTCACCGCCATCGAACACGATCCGCGCGATTTCCTGACTGTACCCGGCTTTGGCATTTGCAACGGAAAGCAGCACCAGAAACGGAACCAGAAGGAACACAACCAGTCCGACAATGACAGAGGCTGCAAGCGTCCGCAGCCTTTTGTCCCCCGCAGCCCTCACCGCCAGCACCGCCATTGGGTTTGCCAATCCGCACCACCTCCTAAAAGACCTTGGGGCGCTGCCCCAATCCCCCGCCAACCCTTTGAAAAGGGTTGGATCCCAAACTTTATTTTCACCGCGCATCTTGCGCGGTGCAGTAGGAAAATGTAGTTTCCGACAAAACATATTTCTTTCGCAAACATTTTGTCACAGGCTAAGATCCATGCCGCCGTTTTGCTCCAAATTCTCATTTTGCTCCTGCTGTTCCTCCCGCAGATATTCCTCCGCAGTTGCCATCTCGCCCAGATAGTTGAAGCTGTCCGCACTCAGTTGATAGTATTCATCCTCCATCGGGAACGACTGTTTGGACAGCACCGTCCCCCAATGGTTGACCGCCACGAACGGTTCCAGTGTCGCGGCAATGCCGCCGGAGCCGTCCGTTTCCCGCACATCGTAACAATATAAACCTTCCGGAACAGTGTCCCTGTCCAGCCGCGCGTTGGTGAACAGCACCTCTACACCGTCAATCTCTGCCCGTTCAAATGTTTCTTTCCCAGCATCCAGCTCCATCCTTTTCCCTCCGTTCTCCTGCCTTAAATCTTCCGTTTTGTCAAAAAAGTGTTCTTTCAAAGCCTGCACAGCCGTAAAAATGTCGGGGTTGCGCCAGCCATAGAGCCGCTTGTAATCCTCCACCGGCATATCCATGCCATTGATGCACCGCATCAGGTCAATGCCGCCCATGTGCTGATTTTCCACGCCCAAGACTTTCGTTTTATCTGTTGGCAGGCTGCGGTAAACGGCTTCGGCCTCCGATAAATCCCTGAAAGGGTGTATCGTTAATGATGTCTCCTTGAGATTGCCGATGACATAAAAACAGGAGCTGCATTCCGGTTCCGCCTGCAAAAACTCCTGTTTTCCTCTGGAAACAACGCGCTCCGCCTCCAAAATATGAAAGCTGACGGGTTGTCTTTCTAAATCCAATCCGCAGAGCGTCCTGTCCCAGCCCTTCCAGTCAATTTTTTGTTCCGATTCGATTTTTAATGCTGTACCGGAGGATAATTGTACCGTATCGCCCGGCCGCAGTGCGTCCAGTTCCTCAATGATACGCAGGGGATTTGCCGCACGTATTTCATTGACGAATGCCGGAAGCGTGCCAAAGCCGAAGCTGTCCACGAACCTTGCGGATACCCTGCCGTTCTGGTTCCGGACGATGACGTCGCTGACAGACAGCGAATGGCCTGTGAAATCCTCCGGACGGTCAATATTGAAGCGTTCGTAAATCTTATCCAGTGTATCGGAAAAGCGAAGCGGGGCGGTATACACCAGTTCGTAGTTCTCCCGATGCACCTCCAAGCCCCGCGCCTGCAGTTCTTTAGAACCTGCATAAAGATAGTCCCGTTTATCCTCCTGTAGCTGGTAGAGCCCCAGCAGGCTGCGGCGGCCTTTCACCAATGCCGCCTCCTGCAATTCTTTATTTTTCATATTTCACCTCCTGAAACCTTGGGGCGCTGCCCCAATACCCCGCAAGGGATTTCATCCCTTGACCCTTCTTCACCGCGCATTTTGCGCGGTGTAAAAAAAGTTTAGGGTCAAGCCCTTTTCAAAGGGCTTGCAGGGGCAGTGGGGGCGGCGCCCCCACGGTCTTACACCTTTTTTTCAAACATTTCCTCTTTGTACTTCTCGGCTTTCACGATTAAATGGTATACCTCCGCACCATGCCGGAATACGCAGGTGCCGTTTGCCGGATGGCTGATCAGGTCAAACAGGCTTTCCTCCAGCTGCAGCATCTCCATGTACTCGCTTTTGGACATCCTGCCCGGATGGAACAGGAACTGGTGCGTCGGGATCGCAAACAGCGGCTTCGTCAGCTCCTTCACATTCGGCTGAATGAAATCGCTTAAATTTTGGCTCGCAAGGATCACCGCGCTCTCCCGTTTCCGCACGCGCTTCATGGCATTGCGGATGTATTCCACTGCCACAGTGTTCGACAGGTACATATGGACTTCGTCAATGAACACCGCTGTATGCCCTTTCGCCAGCAGCGCGTCCGACATATACGACAGCACATTGAACAGCATGGCGTTGCGGATGGATACGTCCGCGTCCATGATTCCCTTTACGCCGAAGCACAGGAAGCTGTCCGAAGTCACGTTCGTATGCCCGTTGAAAAAGCGGCTGTCCGCGCCTACGCAGATAGATTTCAGTTTCAAACATAAATCCCGCACCGTTTCCCGCGTGTAGATATTGCTTTTCCTGTCCTCAAAGCTGTTCAACTCATTCTCTGCCAGTGCATAGAGGTCTGATAAAATCGGATAGTCCCCATGCCCCAGCAGGGACAGGTTTATTTCATCTGTTATGCCGAAACTTTCATACAGCCGTTCCAGAAAAATCTCCAGCACATCGATCTCCGCGCCGGTGAAGTCCTTATAGGAACGGAAGAAATCCCGCAGGAAGGAGATATGCCTTGACAGTACGGAGCCGCCCCCTTCCTCCCAGCGTTTCGGCTCCAGCACGTTCAGCAGGTATTTCCCTTCCATCAGGTCGATGTAACAGCCGTCAAGTTTCTCCGTCAGGTATTGATATTCCGTTTCCACGTCAAGGCAGATGACGTCCATGCCGCTTTCCCGCGTGTTGCAGAGCAGCAGCTTCATGAGGTAGCTTTTGCCCTCGCCGCTGTTGCCGAGTATGAGGATGTTGGAATTGGTCTTATCCGCTGTTTTCCTCCGGAAGTCAATAAACAGGTTGCTGCCATACTTGTCGTAACCGATATAAAAGCCCTCCGGGTCGGCCTTCCCGCTGTAATTGAAGGGGAACAGGTTGCCCGCGCTGGCGGAGGGGAGGACGCGCTCGAACTGCTCGCCGAAACGGTTTTTGCCGCAGGGCTGCACGCTTTCGAAACCCTCCTTCTGCCGGAGGAACAGCTTGTCCGCCGCGATCTTGGAGCGCGTCAGCTCCGCCTCCACGTCCGCCTGCATCTCCTTCAGCTTTTCCAATGTCGGTGCGGAAACCTCTATGAACACCGCGCAGTGCAGCAAAACTTCGCCTTCCCTGCGCAGCTGCACCGCAAGGCTTGCCCTGGAGGAAATATGCACCATTATTAAGACGGGGACGGTCGATGCCCTTCTTTCCGCGCTTTACCGGCAAAAGGAAGCTCTCAACAATGAGATTATGGAGATGCAGGATCTGGTAAAAGATATGGAGTGGTATATCAGCCGTTTTACTTATATGGATGAAGATAATACAAAGGAGGCATTCTATACCACATGGCAAGAGGAACGACATGTTTTGGAAGTGCCCTGCTATGAAAGCGACGCACTATCGGATATGGAAATCCGCCTTGCGGCGGCTAAGGGTATGACACAATATAAGGATCTGCCCTTCCGGCGGCAATACGGCTATAAATTACAGTTTGACGCTTTGGCTGCGGGCAGGTTCCAGCCATATTCCTATTTCCTGCACATGCGGAAAAAACCAGATTTCCAAGCGGAACATTTCCGAGTCCTTCCGGCCGGGGAATATCTCTGTTTCCGCACAAGGCTTCTGCTGGAAAGCTGGGATACCCGCCTGCTAAATGAACGTTTCCGGTTGGCTGCGCCGCCAAGGCTGGTAATCGCGTTGGAATTTGAGGATAACCTTGTAGACTGGTCGGACGCCATGTATGAAATACAAATGCTGCTGTAACGGGCAGTTTTACATGAGAAAGGGACATATGCATGAACACACATGCCCTTTTTTCATGCAGGAAATTTCCAGATCAAAAAAATCTAAATTTCTTCTTGACTTTATCCTTACTATAACGTTTAGCATGAGGGTAAGGACAATGCTGAGGGCAAGAACGTAGCTAAAGGAGGAAAGAGGATATGGCAGCAAGCTGGGAAACGGAAATCCTGCACGGAGGTGCAAAGTTAAAAAAGGCAATCATAAACCCGGATGCCCCGCCGCTGTATTTTGCAACGGCTTATGAGGCGGAGGATTTGGATGATTATGATTTTGCCAACAACGGCGGCAAGTATTTTTACAACAGGACATCCGCGCCAAACAGGGATATGCTCGCCGGCGTCATTACCCACATGGAGAAAGGAGGGGCAGGTTTGGTCACATCCTCCGGGATGGCGGCAATCTCAACTACGCTGCTTTCCCTGTTAAAAGCCGGGGACAGGATACTTTGCAGCAATGCGGTATATGGCGAAACGATTGAGCTGTTGGACGAGATACTGCCGAAATTCGGTATCACAACGGATTATGTGGATTTTATGGATATCGAAAAAATAAGGGCGGCGGTCAGGCCGGAAACCAAGCTGTTTTATACAGAAATCATCAGCAACCCGCTGATCAATGTGGTGGATATTGATGCAGTAACTGCGCTTGCAAAGGAGTGCGGCGCGCTGACCGTAGTAGACAGCACCTTCACGACACCCTTTGCCATAAGGCCGTTAGAACACGGGGCCGATGTCGTCGTCCATTCCCTGACAAAGTTTTTTGGCGGCCACAGCGATATCACAGCCGGTTCCATTACGGCGTCGGAGCATTTGATCCAAAAAATCAACCGGGGATACCTGCTGTTCGGCGGCTGCCTGGATGCAAACAGCGCGTGGCTTGCATTGCGGAGCATCCGCACGATGCAGCTCCGTGTACAAAAGCAGATGGAAAACGCGGACAAAATTGCCCATGCACTGGCAGAGGATCCCCGTGTAAAATATGTCAACTACCCTTCCTTGGAAACGCACCCCCAGCACGCGCTGGCAAAAAGGCTCCTGCCGGACGGCTGCGGCGCCATGCTCAGCTTCCGTGTAGCGGATGACAGGGAGAAGGTCAATGCCTTTATCCGCAAGCTGGAACTGGTGAAATACCTTGGGACGCTAGGCGGCTTCCGCACCTCCCTCGCCCATCCTGCAACAGCGTTCCGCAATGAATTTACACCGGATGAACTGAAAAAGATGGGCATGGAGGAAGGGCTCATCCGGATTTCTGCGGGGATCGAGGACAGCGCAGATATCCTGGATGACATCCGGAACGCATTGTCAGTATTTGCGTAAGGCATCAATAAAAAACAGGATTGAAACGGATAATTTCTTGATTTAGCATGCTTGATAGAAGGGGGAAAGAAAATGGAAATGATACTGCGGATCATACAGACGATTTCAGACTTTTTATGGGGGACGCCTATGACGGTTGCCCTTGTAGGGACAGGGCTCTACCTTTCCGTTAAATTCAAGTTCCGGTATATTACAAAGATAGGGTTCCATTTCAAAAATACGTTTGGTAAAATGTTCAAAGGAAAAGGCGACGGCGAAGGGACAGTATCCGGCTTTGCGGCGGCCTGCACGGCAATGGCGAATACGATTGGCGTAGGCAATATTGGCGGCGTGGCAACAGCCATCACGATGGGCGGCCCGGGCGCGGTATTCTGGATGTGGCTTTCCGGGCTCCTTGGAATGTCCACAAAGGCCTGCGAAATCATCCTTGGGCAGAGGTACCGCGTGAAATATGACAAATCCATGGACGAATACCTGTGCGACCGTTCGTTTGTCATGAAAAACGCGTTTGGCTGGAAAAAAGGCTCCGTTGTTTTGGCGTTCTTCGTATTTATATTCGGGCCATGGACAAACGCGGTGCAGACAGAATCCGTGACAAGCTCTTTGAACGAGGCGTTTGGGGTTCCGGCTATTGTTTCAGTCATACTGGTCGCGGTAACGTATTTTATTACCGTAGGCGGCGGGCTGCGGAGGATTGCCGAGATCATGGAAAAGATTGTCCCCTTTATGGCACTGATCTACATACTTGGCGGCATCGGGATACTGCTGACACACCTGACGATGGTTCCAGCGGCGTTTGCGTTGATATTCAAAAGCGCGTTCACGCCTATGGCCGGAATTGGTGGCTTTGCCGGGGCAACCGTCCGGGATGCGCTGCGTTACGGCATCGCAAGGGGGCTTTACTCCAATGACGCGGGGACGGGGTATGGCATCGTGGCACACGCCGCCGCAATCACAGACCACCCTGTTCGCCAGTCCTCGTGGGGCTGGGGCGAAGTATTCCTGGATACGATCGTTGTCTGCTCGGTAACGGCGCTTTCTATCATCCTGACGAACGCCTATATTGATTTTCCCGATGTAACAAGCGCACAGCTTACAACGGTGGCATGGGGCGTTGCTTACGGCAATATCGGCAGCGCGCTGATGGCACTTGCTATCACGGTATTCGCATGGACGACCATCATCGGTATGTATTACAGCTGTTCGAAATCAGTCAATTACGCCATGGGGGATACTGCGCTGAATAAAAAAATGACGCCTGTTTATATGGTGTATTTCATTATCCCGGCGCTCGTTTTCTATGATCTGGAGGCAGACCTGCTTTGGGCGTTCACAGACCTCCTGAGCGCAGGCTATGTCATCATTACGTTGGTATTCATTTACGGGAAACGTAAAGAAATATTCCGCTTGTATAACGATTTCTGGAACCGCTTTGTCCCTGCCATCGAACGCGGGGAAAAGCCGGAGCGGGTTGCTTATGAAACGATAGAAACAAAGAAAACGGATAGAGAGAAATAAAGGAGTTGGCATATGGATATCTTTTCAAAATTGCTGCATGAAAAAAAGCTGGTCGTTGTGGATGGGGCAATGGCAACGGAACTGGAGGCCCGTGGCTGCAACATCAACGATGAACTTTGGTCGGCAAAGGTACTGGCGGAAAACCCGGAACTGATCAGGCAGGTGCATTATGACTATTATGCTGCGGGTGCAGACGTAGGGATATCTGCAAGCTACCAGGCAACAGTGCCGGGCTTTATGAAAAAAGGCTTCACACGGGAAGAAAGCGAAAATCTCGTCCGCAGTTCACTCCAAATCCTCCTAGACGCAAGGGAGCAGTTCCTGAAGGAGCATCCGGAACGGGACAGGCTTGCGGCCGCGGCGGGCATTGGGCCTTATGGGGCGTTTTTGGCGGACGGCTCGGAATATACCGGGAACTATGGCACGGATAAGCAGGCGGTATACGAGTTCCATAAAGAACGTATGGTGCTTTTGGCAGAGGCAGGCGCGGAATTGTTTGCCTTTGAAACACAGCCCTGCCTTTGGGAAGCGGAACAGCTTCTTGAAATCGCGAAGGGCTATGGAATCCCCTGCTGGGTCAGCTTTAGCTGCAAAGACAGCACGCATATTTGCGATGGGACGCCAATCCTGGAATGTGCGGCACGCATGGACAACGAAGAACTGGCGCAGGCTATCGGTGTAAATTGTACCCACCCGGAATATGTTACAGGATTGATACGGGAAATCCGTTCGGGTTCCCAAAAGCCAATTATTGTTTACCCAAACAAAGGCGAAGAATATGACCCTGTACGGAAGATATGGCTTGGTACACGGAATGGCAGACGCTTCGGGGATTGGGCGAAAGAATGGCATGATGCAGGCGCGCAGGCCATCGGGGGATGCTGCCGTACCACGCCAATAGACATCGCTGAGGTTGCGGCATTTGCCAAAACACTGTAAATACCAACTTTCGGTGTGCAGATGGCATTGAATTCAGTGGGATGAAAAACAGGAGCGGCCGTCGCAGGGATTTGTTTGGAAAAAACAATTTATACGGCGGCCGTTAATGCTTGCCAAGTGTGCTTTGCATAAAGGTTATACAGACCAGGCATCATATTTTATTGGAGTAAAGAAAGTATATGAAAGCCAAATAAAGCATAAAAAATTTAGGTAAAGTATGAATGAAAAAGCCTTTAGACATAAATGCCAGAGGCTTTTTGATTTATACTTATCAATCGAAAAAGAATTGTTTTGTATAATAGCTTTACACCAAGGGCGAAATCCCTTCCTGGTACATCAGGTTTCAACACACGGCACACGTTGATTCTATAGTTCTGCTGCAAAAAACGGATAAAACACAAGATATAGTGATTGAGTAACAAAAATAAAGCTATATCATGTGGTTTCAGAGGTAAAAAATGTGCCTGAAAATGGCACTTTTTTGAGCCGTTTTTTGAGGGTTTCACCTGCTGCAGGACGAAAAAAAGCGGATTTCGGGCAAGCGCTTCAGGATGGCAAAGGGTGGCAAGGGTGAGGCAAATCCAAAAAGGATTTTAGACAATCTCTCCGCAAAAATGATACTTCTCACCTGTTTCGCAAAGTGTTGTCAGCAACTCCGCTTCATAATTTTTGTGGTCTTGTCCATATCAGTGACACATTAATACCAACTTTATCTAAGGATGACGTCATTGTAATGGATATTATGCGTTCCCATCACGCAAAAATAGTGAAGCAAGTATTGGACGCATCTGGGATCAGATACCTTTACCTGCCGCCCTACAGCCCCGACTTAAATCCGACAGAAAAAATGTGGTCAAAGATCAAGGCATATAAAAGTCCGGACAACCTGTGAATCGCCAAATGCAATCGAAAGGCATTTTCGACAGTTTGCGTTTTGGATTGCTTTGGATTGTTTCGGGTGGTTTCGTTCGTGTAATTATATGCAGTAATTTATCGGATTGCTATAGATACAAAAACGGAGCTGTTACTCTGATAGATTATTCATCTACTTTTGCAGCAGCCCCTTTATCGATTCCGGTAACAACAGCGGCATCCGTATTTTATTTCCATTTACCACGTATCACAGCATTGCCCCGCCGCCCCAAATCCGTGTCTGCGTCATAGCAAGAATCGTTTCTGTCGGAACACCGGAAATGTGGCTGCCAAAAATTTCTGCCAGCCTTCCGCCCTGCATCATCTCAGCGAGACGGAATTTTGCTTCCTCGGCAACGGCAATCGCATCTTCATCTATTTTTTCCTCCAGATGCTCCTGTGCCAGCCAGCGCATAAAATCCGCCCTCTTTGCCATACGGAGGCGGTACGCCCGTACCATTTCATCTCCGCTTTTGGAGAAACTGCCGCCGGAACGGGACGCACAGGCGTTACAGATATCTCCATCCGCACCAATTGCAACAGCCTGCGACATCCCAACCGAACTGCCCGGCATAACAGCCTCGTTCCGCGCCGCGTCAAAAGCAAACCATGCGTCTATTTTCGCATAGATTTCCCTTGCGTATTCCGGTTCCCGCTCCATGCGCGCCTGCACGTCAGGGTGGATTACCACAGCCTTGCTCCCCGGCGGAACACTGCCCAACGCGTGGATTTCCCTGGGGGCAATAAACCTGCCGTCTTTCGAGCCATAAAACGGATTCGCTCCGGAAGGCTCCCAGTTTTCCAGCGTTTCCTTCGCCGCGTCGCCGGACTGGTATAACAAATAATGGGGATAATCGTTCCTTGATTTCCAATAGCTGCTGCTGGCGTCAAAAACATGATACACAAGGTTTGGATATTTCGTTTTCAGCATGGTTTCCAGCGATGTGCTTTCTGCCGCCGCCGTCCCTTCCGTCTGCATCTGTCCGGCAGAGCGCAGCTCCATCATCAGCTTCGCCGGCAAAAATCCCTCGCCTGTGCCGTTGTTCCTGCTAGCAGGCGGCATTCCGGCAGCTTTTTTCTCCGTTTGCCCTGCCGCATCCAGAAAACTGCTTGCCCGCAGTCCCCTCGTTTTATGGCGTTCCGCGGAAAAGGCAGCCCCTTTTGCTCCATAATTCACCTGAATCGTATTGCTCAAAATCCTTCACTCCTTCCTCATATGCCCAAACATATCCTTGCTTTCAGTATAGCACATCATACTGAGATTTACCATTTTTTCTATTTCAGGATGCGTTATTCCGTCCAGAATCCGTCCAACATTTCCCCTGAAAGGTCAGCAATATCATCAAAAGCAATGCTGCATCCATCTGCCAGAATCAGCATACCGTCATAAAGATTGATTTTTTTAAGCCTGCCGGAAACCGTCACATACTCTCCGCCTTCTTTTCTGGCGTCCGGCCGGAAGTAAGTAACCGCAATTTCCGGCTGCCCGTCCTTCCATTCCTGCAATACGCGCAATTTCCTGTCCAGGATATCTTTATCATATTCGCCCAGTTCTCTTTTTGCCTCCGTCAAACGCGTTGCCTCCCGTACCGCCGCGCTATGCCCTGTCAATGCGGCAAACGGAGAAAACTGCGCCGCCCTGTTCGCAATGGGCATCTGCGGATAAACTTCGGAAACATGGCGCGGAAGATTGATAATGTCATCATATGGATTTTCTTTTTCCTGTTTTTTCATATCTTCACGTCCTTTCATGCCCTATGCCCGCCAATCTGCTGGTTGCGTCCCTTTGCCGTCGCGCCGTCCTCCAGGCTGCTGGCCCGCAGTACGGCATTTTTCCCGTATTTCTGCCGGATGCTTAGCATCGCAAGCTGAGCCTGCCGTTCGCGTTCCAGCATCGCATCTGTTTCTTTTTCCTTCTCCCGTTCCACATCGTAGTCCGTAAACAAATCCATCTGCTGAAAGCTGGCCTGCTCTTTCGCATCGCGCTCCAAAATCACATAAGCGGCCTCAATCGTAACCCGCCGAACCAGCAGAATTTTATCAACCGTCCGCTCAAAAATATCCATCGCCGCATTTGTAATGAGTTTGGATGATGCGGTATACCTGCCGATGTTTGCGGTGCCATGCGCATGTTCCGGCACATTCCTGCCATAAAAATCGGATTTCACCTTTCCACGATACTGCTTCCTTACTGCGGCATTTTCCAGATTTGCCCTGTCAAAGCCAATTGTCAGAGTAATCTGATTCGTCACAAGCCCTTTTTCCAGCAGTCCGAAAGCAAGCATATCCGCCATTTCCTTTACGACCAGCTTCGCCTGTTCGTATTCATACGGGCATTGCAGTACCTGCCCGGAACAGATGCTGTTGTGGCGCGGCTTATATGCCTTCACATCTGCAATCGTGCAGGGCTCCCACCCCCACGCATGGTCAATGAGCAGCTCCGCATTCACACCGAACAGCTTATAAAGCAGCTTTTCATTGTGGAAATCCTTTGCTCCGCCGCAGGAGCAGCGCGCAATATCCCCCATAGTATACATTCCATGTTCTTCCAGCTTTTTGGCATACCCTCTGCCAACCCGCCAGAAATCCGTAAGCGGGCGATGGCCCCAAAGCAAATGGCGGTAGCTCATTTCGTCCAGCTCCGCAATCCGCGTGCCGTTCTCGTCAGGTTCAGCGTGCTTTGCCACAATGTCCATCGCAACCTTGCAAAGGTACAGGTTTGTGCCGATGCCTACGGTTGTTGTGATGCCCGTTGTTTTCAGAACATCCAGAACAATTGTTCCGGCCAGCTCGCGCGGCGTCTGCCCGTAAAAATCAAGATAATCCGTCGCATCTATAAACACCTCGTCAATGGAGTAGATATGAATATCCTTCGGCTCGACGTATTTCAGGTAAACTTTGTAAATGTCGGTATTACACGCAATGTAATGCGCCATACGCGGGACAGCAACAATATAATCCAGTTCCAGTTCGGGCGATTCCTCCAGCGCGTTTCTGTCGCAGGATTTCCCTGTGAAAACGTGATTCGGGGCATGGCGCAGACGTTCTCTATTGATTTCCTGCACCTTCCGCACTACCTCAAACAGACGCGGCCGCCCCGGTATACCGCGCGCTTTCAAAGCGGGCGAAACGGCAAGGCAGATGGTTTTGTCTGTTCGGCTCTCATCCGCAACAACAAGATTTGTCGTCATAGGATCAAGCCCGCGTTCCAGACACTCCACTGAAGCATAAAAAGATTTGCAGTCAATCGCGATATAAAAGTGTTTTTTTCTGTCCATGTGAATCCCCTCTTTCAGAAAATCCGATTGCAGATAAGGAACGCCTATTCGTATATATTGTAATTTTATTTTTTCTGTTCGTCAATAGGAAATTGAACGGAAATATATGTTTTTACTAAAAATATGCACGCTTCGTAAGCTTTCATCATATTCCGCTAAATAAAGACAAAAAGGACCGGAATCTTTTGGATTCCGGTCCCGCCTGTATGCAGATAAAATTCGCCGCATATGGGCTTTGCTTATTTCATTTCTTTATTGCCCTTTCCCAGCTTAACAAGAAGCATTCCACAGATGCCAAAAACTGCTGCGGCAAGCGGGAATACAGGTGCGTCGCCTGTTCTGGGGACATCGCCCATCGGTACCTCGGGGTCGTCAATTTCGATTTCCTCGGGTGTATCCGCAAGGGGAACATCTTCCTCCGGAATGTCCACAAGAGGCTCATCCGGCACATCCGCCAGAGGGACTTCCGGCTCGGGAACGTCTACTTCCGGTTCGTCTGGCCGATCCGGTCTGTCCGGCGGAGTTGTGGGTTCCTCAGGCTCATCCGGCGGAGTTTTTACCTTTGCATTTGTAAATTCCACCGAAACCTTCAGCCCGTCTTCGGATTTCCGGGTTTCAAGGAATTTATCAAATTCGCCCAAAGCCGCCCTGTCTTCCTCAGACATCGCATTGTATTCCTCTTCGTTCATGATGATATAAACATTTGCATCACGCTCATACCCTTCGGGGGCAATTGTTTCCTGAAGGTAATACACAATGTCCTTCATCATGGCGTAGTTGATATCCAGCTTGCCTTCCTTCGTCCAAACTGTGCTTTCTGTCGGAACGAACGTATAGCTGTTTGTTTCCGCGTCATAGGAACAGTACATTTTAACGTCGCTGACTGTGCCGTCATCGCTCTTTACCTTGTCGATGTAGTACACCTGAAAGCCTGTTTCGCTCTTTGTAATGGCTTCGCCTGTTTCTTCATCCGTTTTGGTCAGAGAGAAATCAATGTCCATCTGTTCCAGCTTGATGGAATTGTACCAGGGCCACGGTGTATCCTGCCAGTCATTGCCTGTCAGTTCGCCGTCAATGTTCAGGGCCATCATAAAGGACGCCCATGTCGCCTGGTCAGCGGTCAGCCCTTCCTTAAGCATATCCTGGAAATACCTGTCAGTCGCCGCCCAGATTTCCTCATGCGCCATGTAATAATACAGCGCGTTCAGGTAGCCGTTGTCTGTCCAGCTGTCGTTATCATACTCGAAACGCCCGTCTTCCAGTTTCTCCATTTCGCCCAGAATCTTTTCAATATCGGCTTTATCGCCATAAGCGAAAGAGAATAACGCCTGATAGAACTGGTTGTATTTTTCCGTTTCCAGATGGGCGTCAACAACGAACTTTTCACCATTCAGCGTAAACCACTTATTGCCGGAAGTCTCTGTTTTTGTCAGTTCGGCTTTCGCGTCAGGGTTGTTTTTGACCAACTCATCAATGCTGGCATACTCTGTGCCGTCCTTGGAGTTGTAATACGCCAGGATATAGTTGTTCATGCTCTCCGCGACTGTTTCACCGCCGTAATTGACCTTCAGATACTCTGTGATAGTCCTGTCCTCACCCTTGGGGCCGTTGAAAACATCGAAGGAATCAAATCCCATCGCTGTCAAAAGCTCGCGGATTGGTTCGCACCTCAGTGTAACATGATATTCCGCTTTGTCCACATACTTATCCGGCAGTATCTGTCCATCAAAACCCAGAGTACCATCCTCCGGATTTTTGCCCAGACCAAAATCAGGTGTTGCCAGCGTAAAGCTGCCTTCCTGATACTTGTATGTGTGGTTGGAGCTGCTGGAAAGGAAAATCATGAACTTCCGAACATCGCCCGGCTGGAGCACATCAGCTTCCGTTCTGTTTTTGAAATCATCGTCCAGTTTTTCGATTGCTTCCAGCTGGCCTTTGATACTTTCAGGCATTTCCGGTTTTTTCGCAAGCTCACCAAACATAGTCCCAAACTGTTTGTCAAACTCTGCAATCAGTTCGTCGTCCGATTTGCCGGTAATATCATAGCCGCCGCCAAAATTTGTCAAAATCTGCTTTACGGCTACCAAATCTTCCGCATGGGCTTTCTCATACTCAGCATATTCTGCCTTATATTGCTGGTAATCCTCTGAGCCTTCCAGTTCTGCCCGCATTTCTTCTTTTTTTGCCTCCAGCTCGGCTTTGCCACTCTGTGCATACTGGTTCAACAGTTTCAGCGCGTGTGTCATATCAATGACCTGGTCGCCTTCTGCGTCAGAATCAATGTTGAATGTCAGTTTGTAAACATCATTCTCTTTATCGTAGAAGATTTCCCAGTTTTTGCCGCTCTCAGGCGTGCCGCCTGCCGTCTGGTCGCTGGTGGTTCCCGTACCGACAGAAACCGTTTCAGACTGTTCCGGACGCTCGGTCTGTGTCAGATCGAATGTGTCATCCTGCCCCGAATCACCCTTTTCCACTGTTTCGGATGTTTCTTCCCCAGTCTGCTCATTCTTTTTGTCTGCATCGTTTTCATCTGTGCCGTCCGTTTCATCATCAGAATCAACTGCCGGCAGCGCAGGGCCTTCTGAATTTTCCGCACCATCAGGAACATCTGCTGTCGGCGTGCTGTTTTCAGAACTTTCCGTATCATCGGAAGAATCCCCCGCCGGAGCTGTACTGCTTTCTGTACTTTCCGCATCGCCGGAAGGAGCAGCCGCCGAAGGCGCGCTGTTTTCCTGCTGCGTTGCAGCCGTATCAGAAGATGATTCCTGCGCAGTGCTGCTTACATTAACCACGCTGACGGTTACATCTCCACCCGCGCTGGTCTCTGCTTCCTCTGCGAACGCTGTGACCTGCAGCATCCCCAAACACATGGACAGCGTCAGGAACCACGCAAATCCGCGTTTGAATAATTTTGATTTTTTCATTGTAAATCTTCCCTTCTTTGCCCATTATTGGACGCAAAGAATTCGGTAACCGAACGAGCATAGCGCGAATGCGCCTTAGCCTCTGGCTTTGCCGCCCCACCGTTTCCGGTGGTTTGCCGAATTGCAGCCGAACGAGCGTAGTGCGGTTGCCCCGCACCCCAGCCTCTGGCTTTGCGTCCCACTGTTTCCAATGGTTTGCCGCGCGTTCCTATTCCTCCCGCCGCCAGGAACGCTGCTGACCGCGGGAACATCTCCATGGCGGAATCGCCTCCAACATATAAACTCCCTCCTCTCTTTATCGTACCACAAAAAGAAAATCTTCAAAAAAATTTTTCTTCATGCGGGCCGCTTTCTGCAACTGCCGTTTTCTCATACATCTCTGATTGCTGTTCCTTTGCAGTTTCATTATATTCCCGTAAAAACTCATCGTGAAGCTCGCGCTCTGCCCGTTTGCGCGCCTCCACAGCATCCTCGAAATCCTTAAAGCTGCCCAGATAGCGGCGTTTTCCTTTGAAGCAGATAGTTGCCCGCCACCGCTGTTTATGCCGCACCCAGTCCACGCCGGACACGCCGCTGGTATTGTTCCGCCGCACCGTTTTCGCCTGAAGCATCTCCACGCAGGTACCGTCAACATAAGTCAGCCCCAACGGACTGCTGCCGGAATCTGCGCGCTTTGCCAGACAGCCGCAGCTTGTCGTGTGTCCGCTCCGCAGGCAGCTGGTTTTGACAGCAATCTCCCTCCCGCAGTCGCAAAGACACCTCCAGGCCGTCCGCTTCCCAATATTTTCTGCCGTATCCAGCACAGTAAGTTTTCCGAATCTCTGCCCTGCCAGATTCAGCTTTTTCCTTGAATAGCTCATGCCATGTATACCTCCGCGACTTCATAAAACTCCACAAAGACAGGAAAAGAATCAAATATCCGCAAAACCGAATGAAAAACTACTTATTTTGTGTTTTATTGAATGTAATAAAAAGGAAATTTTTGAATAAAATGAAGACTTTCTGTTTGAAAAGATAAGTTTATCGAAATGTATACTTTTTAATAAGTCGTTTTTCTTTTCGACTATATCGCTAGAATAACACAAAATATAGTATCTTTCAACACTTTTTTGTAAAATATGGATATAACAAAAAATTACAAAAAAGTATACATTTCGAAACTGAAAAAAGAGGAAATCCTTTCCCTTTTTGTTTATATTATCATTGCAGCAGGCTATATGCAACAGAAAAACAAAAAATTCATACAAAAACAAACGCCCTCCTTCGCCAGCCGAAAGAGAGCGTTTTATTTCTTCTGATTACAAAATACAGTTCTCCCGCTCAAAGCCCGAAAACGAGTTTGCTGAACAGGAAAAGTATCACAATGCAGTGCAGAATTGCCGTAATCGTATAGACCAGTATAAAGTCAAGATGACGGTTTTTATGGTGTTTCAGTACCATAGCAAACAGCCCGCCTGTGCCGCCGCCGAGTATCGCCAGAAGATACAGGTTCTTTTCCGGCACGCGCCGCCTGTTTTTAACCGCGTTCCGCTTATCCACAGACATCACGATATACATAATAATGTTAATCAGGAAATAGTATCCGACCACAGCCACAAGCGCGGTCATATTCAGTGTTATAGTAGATTCCGCTGTCATTTTTCACCTCACTACATTCCGCCAGTCCAGATCGCCGCGGTCCAGTGCCAGCAGGAGCACCTCCGCAGTTGCCAGATTAGTCGCCAAAGGGATATTATGCATATCGCACAGATGCAGGATAGAATTGACCTCCGATTCGTAATCCTGATGAGAAACAGGGTCCCGCAGATATATCATAACATCAATGTCGTTATTGATGATTTGAGCACCCATCTGCTTGTCGCCGCCCAAATGGCTGGAAAGATACTTATGCACAACCAGGTTTGCGGCCTCCTCGACCAGCCGCCCAGTCGTGCCGGTGGCATAGATTTCGTGCCGGCAGAGTATATGCCGGTATGCAATACAAAGGTTTTCCATCAACTTTTTCTTATTATCATGGGCAATCAAACCGATATTCATAGCAGGCCTCCTTCGAATAATGATTTTGTTTCTCTCTTCTTAATGTTCAGTATCAGGCCGACTGCCACCATATTCGTCCACATGGAACTGCCGCCGTAACTGACAAAAGGCAGGGACATCCCCGTATTGGGCAATATCCCCGTCGCTACCCCCGCATTTACAAATGTTTGAAACGCAAACATACCGGCGATACCTGCCGCCAAAAGCTGGCTGAAGATATCCCTGGCTGATATTGCTATAATGATACAACGAAATATAATAAAAAGCAATACAGAAAGCACAAATATACAGCCAAAAAAACCAAATTCTTCACCGATTACCGAAAAAATGAAATCATTTTCCGGCTCAGGGAGATAGCTGAGCTGGTTCAGCGTGCCATGAAACAGTCCCTTGCCCGTCAGCTGACCGGAGCCAATCGCGCTGATGGATTTTTCCGTCTGGTAATACAGGCTTGCATCGCGCGTTGGGTCAACAAAAGACAGCAGACGGTTAAACTGGTGTCCATGAAAAATCTTATCCGTAAAAAGCGGATTCTCGCGGCTGACGTCCCATAGTATCAGCAGCACGACCGGCGCGGCAACAACAACCACATTTCGGATAATCCGATAGTCCAGTCCTGCTACAAAAAGCTCAATGCAGAAAATCGCCAGCAGCACAAGGCTTGCGGAAAGCGCGGGCTCCTCCTGTATCAGCACAATAGGCACGGCAACGAAAGCACACAGAAGCACCAGCATGGGAAGCTCGCTGATGCTGCGCTGTTTCAGGCTGATAAGCCGCGCCAGACAGAATATCATGATAACCTTTGCAAATTCCGAGGGCTGTATCGTCAGCGGGCCAATCGCAATCCATCGTGTCGCATTATTGAAATTCGCGCCAAACAGCAGTACCGCCACCAGCAGGAGCAGGTTCAGGATATAAATTGGGATATAAAACTGCGCAAAATACTCATAGTCCACATTTGCCGCAATCAGCATAAGCACAATGCCAATGAGGAAAAACACAGCCTGTTTTATCACCTCTGTGGAGCTTGCGCCGAGGTTGATGCGCGTCGCGCTGGCAATGCTGATGATGCCGAACAGTGACAGCAGGCAGACTGCGATAATCAGCCAGTAATCCAGATTTTGAAACAGTTTTTTGAACCGCATACAGCTTTCCTCCATAAAAGATTAAAAAGAGTAAAACCCTGGGGCGCCGCCCCAAACCCCGCCCGCTTTCTTGAAAGAAAGCGGGGCAAAGAACTTTACTGCGCAAAACTGCGTTTTGCGAATATATAAAGTATTACAGAAACAAAAATCCTATATACCAGCCGCATGTATATGCGGCTGAAATCGGGTCAAGGGGCGCAGAGTGTCCAGTGGACACTCGCTTTGCGCCGACCGAAGCGGAGCGGAGAAATGCCCCTTGCAGGGGTATTGGGGACAGCGTCCCCAAGGTCTTTAGAAACCCGAAAAGACCTTCGGCAATAAAACCTGCGCGGAAGGCCTTTTTTCCTCGTATGTATGGGACGTCTTTACGCCCGCCGCATCACCGGCGCGGCGCGTCAGTCCTCCTGGTTGGATTTGCGCATACTCTTAATCGGGATATTCGCGTAAAGCACAGGTACCGTCCCCGCGTTATCCTCCGTCTGCGTCTGTGTGATCTGGATATCCAGTTCTTCCTCGTCAATCTCCATGTAATTGGAAATAACTTTTATAATATCGTTTTTCAGCATCTCCAGAACATGAGAAGAACAGTTCACCCGATCATGCACCAGCACCAGCTTCAGCCGGTCTTTCGCCACTGTGCCGGAGGGCTGAGCATTTTTCTTGCGCAGAAAGCTTAAAATGTCCATCGAAACACATCCTTTCGTCCCTAATCTGTCTCGGCTCAGTTCTTAAAGAGCTTTTTCAGCTTGTCCATAAAAGATTCCGGAGCCTGTTCAAAGGACATGATGGGTACGTCCTCGCCCAAAAGCCGCTGGACGATATTGCGGTAAGCCTGTCCCGCGCGGGATTCCGAGGTGTTGACGGAAGGCTCGCCCTTGTTCGTTGCAATAACGATACTCTCATCGTCAGGCACAACACCCAGAATGTCCACCGCAAGAATCTCCGTAACATCCTGAATGTTCATCATATCGCCGCGCTGCACAAGGTCGATGCGCAGACGGTTCAGTATCAGCGTCGGATTTGCCAGTCCGTTTGCCTCCAAAAGCCCGATGATGCGGTCAGCGTCGCGCACAGCGGAAACCTCCGGCGTTGTTACGACAATCGCCTTGTCCGCGCCTGCAATAGCGTTTTTGAAGCCCTGTTCAATGCCGGCCGGACAGTCGATCAGGATAAAGTCAAAGCCTTCTTCCCGCAGGCTGTCGCAGAGCTTCTGCATCTGCTCAGGGGAAACCGCGTCCTTGTCCCGCGTCTGCGCAGCGGGCAGCAGAAACAGCCCGTCAAAACGCTTGTCTTTAATCAGTCCCTGTTTCAGGCGGCAGTTGCCCTCCACAACGTCCACGAGGTCATATACAATCCGGTTTTCCAACCCCATTACAACGTCAAGGTTTCTCAGACCGATATCCGCGTCCACCAGAGCCACTTTTTTGCCTAATACAGCCAGCCCGCAGCCAAGGTTCGCGGTAGTCGTGGTTTTGCCGACGCCGCCTTTGCCGCTGGTAATTACGATTACTTCACTCATTCATGTTCCCCCTAATCTCAGAGTTGAGGAGCCGCAGATTTCATCGCCGGCACGCGTATCAGCGGTAAATTTCCCGTGAAATTTTCTTCGCTGCTCCACGCACCGGAATAAATCAGTGCTTCCTTTCTTTTGCTACATTTTCCAAGCCGAGGACAGGCGTTTTCCTTATCTTCGGGAAAATATCATATATATTCCTATATTAACAAAAATATGCCGGTTTTGCACTCATTTTTTTTAGCATTTTGAAAGAAGTTTTCCGAATATCCGACAAAAAACGGAAAGCGCGGCCTCCCCAGGGTAAAAATCCGCAGGCAAAACAGCCCTGCGGAACGTTCCGCCATTATAAAAAAAGACCGCTCCGCTCACCTCGGAACAGCCAAAGCCGCTGGAAAGCGGCCAATCCAGGCAGGTCAACTGCCGGAAACAGTTGTTATTGCTATCCATTATAAGATACTGCCGGAAAGATTGCAAGTGAAAATAAGCATCTCTCCTGATTTTAACGTTATTTTAAAAGAAAAACATTCCTCCATTCCACCGCCGGATAAACTTTTTTACAAAAAGCTATTGACAAATTTAGCAAAACTGAATAAAATTTTGTGGTATAAAAGTATTGTGGAAACTGCAAAACACTGCTAAAAACAATGAAAAAGAGGAGTACGCGCTTTCATTTTCTCAGAGAGAGGGGTTCATCGGCTGAAAGGCCCCTTGTAAAAACAGGCGCGGAAGGTAGCTTTGGAGTTGTTCCGCCGAAGGAATCCTGTGTAAGCGGAAACGGCTGGCCCCGTTAACGGCCGCAGAGTGTCCGCCTGTTTTGGGCGGGAACAAAGGTGGTACCGCGAGCGTTCGTCCTTTCAGAAGGGCGGAGGCTTTTTCTTTTTGCAGGCATTTCCGCGCAAACAAAAATATAAGAACCAGGAGGAAAACGCATGAAAGAGTTGGCAAAAAATTTCGACCCCTCTGCGATTGAGGAACGGCTCTACAAAACATGGATGGAACGGAAATATTTCCACACAGAAGTCGACAGAAGCAAAAAGCCCTACTGCATCGTAATGCCGCCCCCCAATATCACAGGGCAGCTTCACATGGGACACGCGCTGGATAACACCATGCAGGATATCCTGATCCGCTGGAAACGCATGGCAGGCTTCAACGCGCTCTGGGTGCCCGGCATCGACCATGCCAGCATTTCCACAGAGGTGAAGGTCGCGCAGAAAATGGCTGAGGAAGGGCTGACAAAGGCGGATGTTGGCAGGGAAGGCTTTTTGAAGCGCGTCTGGGAATGGAAAGAGGAATACGGCGGCATCATACTGAACCAGCTGCACAAACTGGGCTGCTCCTGCGATTGGGACAGGGTGCGCTTTACAATGGACGAGGGCTGCTCCGATGCGGTTCTGGAAACCTTTTGCAGCCTGTATGAAAAAGGCTATATCTACCGCGGGGAAAAAATCATCAACTGGTGTCCGGAATGCCAGACGACAATTTCCGATGCGGAGGTAAATCATATTGATACCGCGGCGCATTTCTATCATGTAGAATATCCCATTGTCGGCACAAACGAGCGTCTGCGGCTGGCAACCACGCGCCCCGAAACCATACTCGGCGATACAGCCGTTGCGGTCAATCCCGAAGACGAACGCTACAGGCATCTGGTTGGCAAAAAATGCTTAGTCCCTGTACTGAATCACGAAGTTCCCATTGTGGCAGATTCCTATGTGGATATGGAATTCGGGACAGGTGTTGTAAAAATCACGCCCGCGCACGACCCGAACGACTTTGAGGTCGGCCTGCGGCATAATTTGCCGCGCATCTGCGTCATGAACGATGATGGCACAATGAATGAAAACGCCGGCGAATATGCCGGACTGGACCGCATGGAAGCGCGCAGGCGCATGGTGGAACGGCTGAAAGAAGAAGGCTACCTTGTTGAGATCGAGGACATTTCCCACGCCGTTGGCTGCCATGAACGCTGCAACACGCCCATTGAGCCTATGATCAAGCTGCAATGGTTTGTACGCATGGAAGATTTGGCAAAGCCCGCGATGGAGGTTTACCAGAATGGCGAGTTGAATATCGTGCCGCCCCGTTTCGGCAAAACGTATATGCATTGGCTGGAAAATATCCGCGATTGGTGCATTTCCCGCCAGATCTGGTGGGGGCACCGCATTCCCGCCTACTACTGCGCAGACTGCGGGCATATTACGGTTTCCAAGCACGATCTCGGCAAATGCGAAAAATGCGGCTCTGCCAATATCAAACAGGATGAGGACACGCTGGATACCTGGTTCAGCTCCGGTCTGTGGCCGTTCTCCACACTCGGCTGGCCGGAAAATACGGAAGAACTCAAGCACTTTTACCCGACCAGCACGCTGGTAACGGGCTATGATATTATTTTCTTCTGGGTAATCCGCATGGTATTCTCCGGTTTGGAGCAGATGGGCAAAATCCCATTCCATGACGTATTGATTCATGGCCTGATTCGTGACGACCAGGGCAGAAAATTCTCCAAATCCCTCGGCAACGGCATCGACCCTCTGGAGGTTATCAAAAACTACGGCGCGGACCCGCTGCGGCTCATGCTCATTACGGGCAACGCTCCCGGCAATGATATGCGTTTCTACTGGGAACGTCTGGATAACTGCCGGAACTTCTGCAATAAGATGTGGAACGCAGTCCGCTTCGTGCTGATGAATATGGATGAAAAGGAAGAAACGCGCCTGCTCATGCTGACCTCTGCCGATAAGTGGATATTGTCCAAAGTAAATACGCTGGCGAAGGACGTAACAGAAAATATGGAGCATTACGAACTCGGCCTTGCCGCGCAGAAAGTTTATGATTTCCTTTGGGATGAATTCTGCGACTGGTATATCGAAATGGTAAAGCCCCGCCTGTATAATCAGGAGGATACTACAAGAGAGGCCGCCCTCTGGACGCTGAAAACCGTATTGATAAACGCCCTGAAACTGCTCCACCCCTTCATGCCGTTTATCACTGAAGAACTGTTCCTGCATATCCAGAATACGGAAGAAAGCATCATGATCTCCCAGTGGCCTGTTTACAAAGAAGAATGGAACTACAGGGAAAATGAACAGGAAATTGACGCTGTCAAAGAGGCTGTCCGCGGTATCCGTAACGTCCGCGCTGAAATGAATGTAGCACCCTCCAAAAAAGTGCAGGTGTTTGTTGTTTCTGAAAAAGAAGACATACGCGATATTTTTGAACGCTCCAAAGTGTTCTTTAAGACGCTCGCCCATGCCAGCGAAGTGCTGGTACAGTCCGATAAGACAGGCGTAGGCGAGGATGCTGTTTCTGTCGCAGTAACGGATGCAACGGTCTATATGCCGCTGGCAGAGCTGGTCGATATCGAAAAAGAAATTGAACGTCTGGAAAAAGAGCGCGAAAAAATGCGCAAAGAAGTGGAGCGCGTAGAGAAAAAACTATCCAATCAGGGCTTTGTTGCAAAAGCTCCGCAAAACGTGATTGAGGAAGAACGCGCGAAGGAAGAAAAATATAAAGCAATTCTTGCGCAGGTAGAAGAACGCCTTGCGCAGATGCAGAAATAATACAGAAAAACACGAAAACGGCGGAAGCCCCATCTGGCTCCTGCCGTTTTTTTGGCGGCATATTCTTTTTGCAGACAGTTTTCCGCAAAACCTTCCTCCACGCCCTTCCGCGCAGCAAAAAAAGAACTGTCAGTCCTCCGCTGAATCATTTCGAATTTCTGTCAGGGTTTTTATCAGCTTTTGGGGCATAGCAGCGGAAAACCTTGAAATCTCCCGCAAAAAATAGTATGATGATAAAGAAAGGAGCGGATAACATGGAACAGCGCACGCTGATTGTTTCCTGTATGGAATATTACAGCCACTTAAAAAACATTCCGGCGGATAAAGTCTTTGTTTCTTTTGAGCAGTCCGGCTTTATCGTCATGCTTCTGGATACCCTCCGGCAGTTTCCGGAAATGGATCTGGATTTTTACATCGGCATGGTAGACGGGCTGACAGCATTGGAGAGCGATGCAGAGGCTTGCGGCTATGAGCATTATACGGAGCGTACCGCGCTTTTGCCCGAAGTCATTGCGATGCTTGCCAAACGTCATCATATGGACGATTTAGAAGCCTGCCAACTGTATTACCATTCCAAAACAGCCGCGCTCGTTGGCGAGGACAGCACGCAATATTATAAAAAATCGGCGCAGGAAATTTTTGAACTGGTCGAAGCGGAATAGCAGAAAAACGGGGCACTGCTATGCCCCGTTTCAGACTGCAAATAAACCTGTTTTTGTGCCGCAGAAGGTTTCAGGAAACGAAGTGTTCCCTGAGTAAAATCCGCAGCCGGAATTTATTTCCGGCGGGGAAAACAGTGAGTTTCAAGGCTTTTAAGCCGCTGGAACTCGTCTGTTTATTCCTCTGTCCAAACAAGTCGAAATCCCGATTTCGACTTATGTGTCGACTTTGTCGACACATAAAAACGGGGCATTACTATGCCCCATTTCCAACTTCCAGTTATTTTGTTTCCGCTCAGCCCACCAGGTTGATGATAAAAGCAATCACCAAAAACAGCGCGCCGCCAATCTTTGTATAGCGTTCCAGCGTACCCTCTACGGAATGCCCTTTATTCTTGCTCCAGTAGGTATCGCCGCTTGCACCGCCGCTGATCGCCCCCAGCCCTGCGGAACGTTTGGACTGCATCAGAATAATAATGCTCAATACAATTGCCAGTAAAAGCAGTATAACTGTTAAAACCGTACCGATTGTAGACATAAGAAAAACCTCCTGTATTTTTTGCCGTTCTCCGGCGTATTCTGCCGTTCTTCCTTATCGTCCCCATATTGTACCACATTCTTTCGTCTGCCGCAACAATTTTTTTGAAAACGCCGCTTTCTTTGTGTTGGGGAAAGAATGGCTTTGCAAACCGCAAGTATCCCTCTCTCACACCAGCCCCCTCAAATCCTCATACGATATCCCGCCATATCTCCATTCCCACGCTTTCATCTGTCCATGCGTAAACGGCTTCAGTTTCCCATGTGTGTTCCGGTTCAGCGGAATTTCCAGCGTAATATTTGCCGGTATCACCCTTCGCAGGTACTTTTCCAGAAACGCCTTTTTTTCCTTATTATGCACCTCCAGCAAAACCACCAGCCGGTATTCCTCTCTGATTACCTCGGCGGTATACCCGTCTGCCCCGCAGAAGCCGTCCAGCCAGTCCAATAATGTGAAAAACGGATATGGGCTGTGAAAATTCCAGCGGTAAAGTGCTTCCGCCCGCAGTTCTTCCGTTTCCTTCCCGCGGCTTTCCAGCCCCATCATCGCTGCAAAGCGTGTCAGCCCTTTCCTGTCCGCCGAAACGATCCACTGGTTCCGTATCATTTCTTCCTTTGCCGCCTCTTCCTCCGCCAGAATTTCCCCTTCCACCGCGCCAAGCGTCTGAAATTCCTTCAATTCCGCCATGCTGTCCGGCAGATACGTCAAATATCTTTCCGCACTCATTCCAGCACCTCGATTCCTCCCAGCGTGGGAATTTCTTCCTCCCCGAGTGCAATATTTCCATGCACGCCGTTGATTTCGCAGTCCTGCACGTCCAGCACGCCGTCCGCCTCCAATGCACGCGCCTCCAGATGGCTGATGCGCACCGTCAGAGCTTCGCTGTCTGCCCAGTCCTTCCGCAGTCCTTCCATGTAATCCTCATACAGCCGTTGAATTTCCGCAAGTACAGCTTCCTTATCGTGTCCCTCCGCCAGCGAGAGCCGCATGGAAATGTTGCAGACCCGCTCCTGCACGCCCGCAACAGTCACCTTATGCCCGATCGGCGCAATGCCGTAGCCTTCGCCGCGTGTTTCCGGGTCGATCAATGCCTGCAATTTTTCCACTTCCACAGTTGTCGGTTTTTTCCAGCCCTGGTCAATGATAACCAGCCGCACGCTGCCGCCGCCCTGCCAGACCGGATAAACCTTTACCCCGCCGACATTTTCCAGCGCGCCGACCTTCCTCCTGTAATCCGGGATATTCCCGCCGAAAGCATCGGCGTCAAAGCTGGCAAAATAGCGTTTCCTGAGTTCCTCATCGCCCTCCTCGTCCTCTCCGTCCGTCCGCAGTTCTTCCAGCACAGCCTCCGCCAGTCCGTCCATATGCTCCAGCGGCAGCAGGTTGCTCAGGTATTCGTTCCCGCACGCCCCCGCCGTTTCGCATTCCAGCACATACCGCCCGTCCTCTCCCCGAAACAGCACCCTGTAATAATATTTTTCAAGGAAAAACCGCGTCCCCGGCGCAACCGGATATTCCTTCCCCTCCCCATCCAGAAATCTGCCGTAAAACGTCGCCTTTACCGCGCCTTTCCGCTTCACGCCGCGCTCCGCGCACCGCCTTGTCAGGTCATCGCCCTGTGCCGTATCCGCAAATGTCCTGTCCTCCAGCATGTCCAGATCTGCGTAAAACGCTGCTGTTTCGGCGGCGTTTGGTCCCATCGCGTCAAAAATAAGGCTGCCCTGCCGCCTGTCACGCCGGTCGCTGATTTTTTCCAGCTTCCGTTCCATCAATGCCTCATAGCTTTTCCCGCTCATATGTCTACCATCCTTTCCGCGCGCAGTTCGCCAAATATTGTATGTACCAGAAAATCGGCCGCCACACTGTTTCCCTCCTGCGAAAAATGGAAATCCGTCACTGCCGTCACCCTGTCATCTGCCAGCAGCGCGTCCTCAATCCGCCGCTTCAGTTCCGGTATCACAAAACTGGCATTCTTTCCTATGAGGTCGTCAAGCTCCATGCCGTAATTCCAGTCATAAATGACAAAACGGTATCGCTCCGTCTGCAATATTTTTTCCACAGCCTGCCGCATCGCTTCCGCTTCGTCCAGCGTCCCGCGTACCTGTCCTTCTTCCCTGTCAATCTTCCAGGTCAGGCTTGGCAGCTTTTTTTTCGCAATCCTTCCCATATTCACATCTGTGTCCTGTTTCGGCGTCATGCTTCTCCTCCTTTTTCCGTTCTGCAAAGCACAAGGTACTGCTGTCCGCCTGCCGCACGTATCATCGCAACGCGGTCGCCCGCCGCAAGCCCCCTGTTGTGGTATAAATGATACTGGTAGAGCCTGCGCTCCTCATCTTCCCGCCAAAGCCAGACCGTCCCTGTTTCCTGCCAGTTCGTCACCGGCTCCGCTAAAATCAGGAAAGGCTCTGTCAGTTCCAGACCTTCTTCCAGCCGTATACGCAGCGGCGCGCCGGAAACCACAGTTCCCATACAGAAATCCGCCGCCCGCCCCAAATCCACAACGTCAACCGCCAGTTGTTTTATAATGTCCAGCATTGTTCCTCCTTATCCGCCCAGCCGCCTGCCGCAGCCTTCGCGTTCTTCCCAAAGCCGCTTTGTCATCTCCCGCATCAGCCAGTCAATGTCCGGTAATGCATCTGCGTTCTGCCTTCGCTCTGCCGCTGGCTCCTCCTTTTTCCAGAAAACGCCTTTTTCGTCCTGCTTCCGAATCGCCTGTTCCGCGCTTCTGTCCGTATTTTCCTCCGCGCGTCTCCATTTCCGAGCCGCGCCGCCCGCAAGCGGCAGAGTCTTTCTCCTTTTTTCATTTTCTTCCGGATCCGTCCAGAAAAACGCCTGTGCCATTCCCGTCGGTTCTGCCGCGGCATCTTTCCGTCCTGCCCAAAACAGGCCTTTTTCCAACTGTTTTGTTTTCTGCGGTGCGTTGTTTTCCTCCACAGAAAACAACGTTTCTCTGTTCCGCCGTTCTGCCTGTTGCGGCGTTTCCCCTGCCATAAAAAGCCCCTGTTCCTGTTTCCGGAACCCCTCCGCGAACAGAATCCTCCGCCCCGCCTGCTGAATCTCCTCCGCCTCTCTGGCAAACGTCCGCCCCAGCGGGAATGTCTCTGTCCCTGCCGTTTCCCTGAATGGGAATCCACGCCCCGCCGCATCTTCCCGCATTTTTTTCGCACTTCCTGCAATCCGCCAGAACCAATTCGCACCGCCATCCAATTCCGGTCCTGCTTTTTTCCAAAAATCCGCCAGTCTTTTCAGCAATCCTTTTTCTTTCATCTCCACCCCCTCCAAAAGCCTTATGTAAAACCGCAGGACGCTGTCCCGCACCCTGCAAGGGTTTTTGACCCTTCTTTTGCCACGCTTTCGCATGTCGGAGTGCCATTCCTTCAATGCCTTTCCTCTCCGCCCCTGCAAAGTCTGACCCCTGCCCCCCCTCCAATCTTCCCCCTTGCCGCATGGAATGCGGCAAAAATCGGGTCAAAGGCTGAAAGCCCTTGCAGGGGTTCGGGAACAGTGTCCCCGATGTCTTTTCTCACTCCTCCATCTCCAGCTCCATTGCCGCACAGCAGAACATCTTCTCCGGCACGCCCATTGCCGCCCATTCCGCCGGACGTATCCCATAATTCCGGAGGGCATAGCAGGCATAATCCGCCCCGTCCACACCCTCCTGAATCAGTTTTTTGCCTGCTCCTTCCAGACCGCCCGCCTCTCCGCGAACCCGTTCAACACTTTTACCTCTTCCAGCAGCCATAAATATTCCCCCGGATAAAGCATCTCCTTCAACGTGTCCTCTGCGTTTGCCGTCCCGTAGCTTTCCCAGAGCCTTTTGTCCTGCAAGTCAGGTTTCACTGTCGCCAGCACGCATAACGCCGCCCATTTATCCCCGGCATTCTCCGCCGCCCTTCTGTATTCTTCCTCCGTCACCGCCCGCAGCTCCCATTCCGCCGCTCCGTCCCCTTCTCGGAAACATGGCGAGATATACACACGCCTGTTTTCCGGCAGGCTGTTGTTTTCCCTCAAAAAGCTTTTCAAATCCATGCTCAGCCCTCCTCAATCCGCATATCCATGCGTGTTCTGTGCTCCCCGTCGCGGAAAATATGCGTGCAGCTTTCTATCAACGCCATTCCCTGCAAGCTGATCTCCGCCAGATCGGGGATATCTACCCAAACAGAATTGCCCGCGAACAGCATCACATCTCCGTTGATGTTTTCCAGCGTCAATTCTTTTTTCACGCGGCATTTTTCCGTCAGTATCCCCTCAGCCATCTCTCTGAGCTGCGCCCCGTTCAAAGCATATGGCACATGTCTGTAATACTGAAGCCGCCCCCATTTTCCCACCTGTTCGGCGCGTTCCGCCTCCATCGCAAGCCGCTCTGTTTCCTTCCTGCCCGCATGGTAAAGCCGCACTGTGTTAAACGTATCTCTGCTGATATCCGTTTTGTACCAGTAGTCGCTGATTCCTCCATCGCACCGCAGTACCGCCTGCACCGCCAGCTCCCGCCGTTCCTTTACCGTCAGCTTTCCCGCCCTGTCGAACAGAAAAAATTCCCTGCCCGTTGCCTTTCCGCTGATTTCCAGCGCAGAAAGCAGTATATCAATCAACGTTTCCCCCTCCTCAATTCTTTGTGGAATTTTCCAGCCGCTGTCGCTGATCTCTCCCGTCTGTAAGCCAAAATCCGCCGCAACCATACGAACCAGCTCCGCCGCTGTTTTGTTCTGATATACATAAGTCCCCCTGTTGCGCGCCAGATAAAACATCTGGTCATACGCCGTTACGGAAATAACCTGCTCAGAACTCCGTTCCTTCGTCATCACCCAGCCGGAAAACAGCGTTTCACCGTCTGCCAGCAGTATCGCCTCATCGCCCTCCGTAAAATTCACAACTCCGTCGCGTACAACAGAAAACCGCAGTTTCCCCGCACGCCCCAGCACACTCGCGCTCCATTCTACGCCGTCTGTCAATATCGGTGTTGCGTCAAACACCGCGTTCCCATGCCGTAAAAATAACTGCGCCTCCAAACCCTTTCCCCCTTTTCCAATGCCTTAAAACCTCGGGGCTTTGCCCCGAACCTCACAAGGGATTTCATCTCCTGACCCTTTTTCCGCCGCATCTCATGCGGCGGAATGCTGCCCCTCCATGCCCCTGTCTGCCGTCCTCCAATTCTCCCCTCCCGCAAAACGCAGTTTTGCGGCAATCCAGGTCAGGGGCTGGCAAGCCCTTGCAGGGTGCGGGACAGCGTCCCGCGGTCTTCAGTCTTCAGTCTTCAGTCCTCCCTCTTTTCAAAGCTTCAGCACCTGCCCCGGAAAAATCCTGCTCGGATCCGCAATCCCGTTCTTCTCCGCAATCTCTCTGTACCGCGTTCCGTCCCCCAGTTCCCGCTTCGCGATAGCCCAAAGGCAGTCGCCTTTCCTCATCCTGCCGTCCTCCAATTCTCCCCTCCCGCAAAACGCAGTTTTGCGGCAATCCAGGTCAGGGGCTGGCAAGCCCTTGCAGGGTGCGGGACAGCGTCCCGCGGTCTTCAGTCTTCAGTCTTCGGTCTTCCCTCTTTTCAAAGTTTCAGCGCCTGCCCCGGAAAAATCCTGCTCGGATCCGCAATCCCGTTCTTCTCCGCAATCTCTCTGTACCGCGTTCCGTCCCCCAGCTCCCGCTTCGCGATAGCCCAAAGGCAGTCGCCTTTCCTCACTGTGTACGCCCCTGCGGGCGTCCTGCTTTCCCGCGTCTGCCCCTGCTCAATGAGCGTGGTCTGCCCGCCCTCTGTTTTCATATCATACCGTATGCTTTTTGCCCCCCGATATTCCTTCCACCGCAGCTCGACCCAGAAATCCCCCTGCTCGCCGCCTTTCTCCGTCACCGTATAATCCTCCAGCAACACCTCCATATTCCCGCAGAAAATCTGGCTGCCGTCTGCCAGCCTGCGGAAAACGATCAGTTGCACAGGCTTCCCCGCCGCCTTGTATTCGCGGAACAGGTTCAAATAAAACTCCGGTTCATGAAAAATGCCCTCCGTCTGTACAAAGCTGTAAACGCGCCCCGGCAGCAATACCGTAAAGCTGATTTCCTGCAATGCCGGCTTTTTCGCCAGATTCATTTCCCCGAAATTCAGGATATAAACCGCCTTGTTCCGGCTTTCTGTCCTCGTCCGTATCTCCGCCGGCGTCACCGGCAGCAATGCCTGCAATGCCCCCTGCTTCAAATAAATGCGGTACATCCGTCCGCCTCCCCTCCGTTGATCTCCTCAACGGCGCGCCGCAGCAGGTCATATTCCCCCGGCAGCAGCAGTCTTGTCAGAAGCCTGTCCGCCCCCGCCGCGCCGTAGCTGTTTTGCAGTCCCGCGTCCTTCAAGTCCGGGAAACAAACGCTTTCCGCCAGCATGGCCGCCTCATAACGCCTCTCGTCCCCGCCGCAGCGCAGCCAAATCTCCTCGTTTTCCCGCTGGCTCATTGGACGCAGACGCCATTCCTCCGCACCAAAACGCCCGCCCAGCCGCAGTCCGCGCATCTCCCTGTTCCTTCTGTTTTCCTTATAAAAACATTCCTGCCCCATAAAAACCTCCCTTTCTAAGACCCTGGGAACGCTGTCCCCAATCTCCTGCAAGCCGGTCAGCACTTTGCCTACGGCAAAGCCGCCTGCGGCGTCCGGACTTCTTTCCGGTGCCTGTTGAAAAGGGCCTGACCCTGAACTTTATTTTGGCAAAACTGCGTTTTGCCTTATCCCCATCTTCCCCTCCCCCTCCC
>CAJTQX010000011.1:38653-63825 GCA_910578425.1 uncultured Anaerotignum sp. | reverse complement strand
TCGGTTGGCTTTCCCCTGTTGAGTTCCTTGTCCAATATGTTTGACAATCTTACACCTTCTGCGACAGGCTCAGGGAAAAGAATGATGTAAATTTTCGGAAATATGGGGTAAAATACAAAAGAAGGGATAGAAACGAAGGGGAATGCTTATTTTGTCCATGACAAACGGACAAACAGGCGATAATACACGGATTTGTTTCGCGGAAGGGTGCAAAATAAATATCCAGATGGAAGAAACAGAAATACTGCTGTGAAATTTGTATAATTTTTCTCCGGCAGACCGTTGAAATTTTTATATAAAATCCAAGAAATTATTGAAAATAATGCAAAAAAGGACTTGCATTCCGTGTGTTTTTCGTTTATACTAATTACTGTTGTGACATAGAGTGTTGATACGGAAGGTTGCCAAAAGCCGCAGAATACAAGGCTTGAGGGTTTTTCCGAGGAGCGATGTCCAGTTCATGAAACCGGGCGGCAAGTCACTGTACTGAATAATCCAGGGAAGGTCTGTCCTGAAAAGGGGCAGCCGAAGTATCTGACGTTGCCGGATACACCCGGATGAGTGTGCAGTCGCCACTTGTCGTGCTGAAATCAAAAGTACGAATAAGGAGGAGACTTTTTTTATGGCAAATCCAAAAATCAGAATCAGTCTTAAAGCGTATGATCACAAGCTGATTGACCAGTCGGCAGCACAGATCATCGAAACGGCAAAGAAGACAGGAGCGCAGATCAGCGGCCCTATCCCCCTGCCGACAAAGAAGGAAGTTGTTACAATCATCAGAGCGGTGCATAAGTACAAAGATTCCAGAGAACAGTTTGAGATGCGCACGCACAAGAGACTGATTGACATTCTGAGCCCTACACCCAAGACAGCAGACGCGCTGAGCCGTCTGGATCTGCCCGCGGGCGTGGATATTACATTAAAAGTGATGAAATAAGAACGGTCTTTGAAAAAAGGGCAACGAACCGGAATTATTTTGCAAAGAGAACATCCCAAACTGGTTTATATAAGAAAATAGTAAACTTGCTACAACTCTTATATGACTAGAATGATTACTTGAAGCGGCGCATGCCGCGGAGGGCAATCCGCTGTAGAAAATTTAGGAGGTGCAACAATCATGAAGAAGGCTATTATAGCTAAGAAAATCGGCATGACACAGGTCTTCACAGAAAACGGCGCGCTGGTGCCCGTAACGGTTCTGGAAGCAGGCCCCTGTGTTGTAATCCAGAAAAAGACAATGGAAAACGACGGCTACGAAGCGATTCAGGTTGGCTTTGGCGAAATCAAAGACAAACATGTAACAAAGCCCATGAAGGGTCACTTTGAAAAGGCTGGCGTTCCCGCAAGAAAATATGTGAAGGAACTCAGACTGGAAGATACCAGCGCGTACGAAGTCGGCGCGGAAATCAAAGCCGACGTATTCGCGGCAGGCGAAAGAGTAGACGCAAGCGGCGTTTCCAAAGGCAAAGGCTTCCAGAGCACAATCAAGAGATACAATGCACAGAGAGGCCCTATGGGTCACGGCTCCAAATCCCACAGGGTTGTTGGTTCAATGGGTTCTTCCGCAACACCCAGCCGCGTGAAAAAAGGCAAAAGAATGCCTGGCCACATGGGCAGTGTAAACGTAACAATCCAGAACCTTGAAATCGTCCGCGCTGACGCAGAAAAGAACCTGCTGCTCATCAAGGGTGCCGTTCCTGGTCCCAAGGGTTCTGTTCTGGTAATCAAAGACAGCGTAAAGGCCTGATAAACTTTACGGAAGGAGGAAACTAACATGGCAAATGTTGCAGTATTAAACATGAATGGCGACCAGGTTGGCACGATTGACCTGAATGATGCTATTTTCGGTATAGAAGCAAACGAACACGTAATGCATTTGGCTGTTGTGCAGTATCTGGCAAACCAGAGACAGGGTACGCAGAGCACAAAAACCAGAGCGGAGGTTCGCGGCGGCGGCAGAAAGCCTTACAGACAGAAAGGCACAGGCAGAGCAAGACAGGGCTCCATCCGTTCCCCTCAGTGGGTTGGCGGCGGCGTTGTATTCGCTCCCAAGCCGAGGGATTATTCCTTTAAGCTGAACAAGAAGGTAAAACGTCTGGCACTCCAGTCCGCGCTTTCCACAAAGGCAGCAGAGGGCAAGATCATCGTTCTGGACGATCTGAGCCTGACAGAAGTTAAGACAAAGGAAATGGCAAAGGTGCTGGCGAACATCAAATGCGGCAAGGCTCTTATCGTGATGGATGGTTCCAACACAAATGTAATGCTTTCCGCGAGAAATATTCCTGAAGTAAAAACAGCTTCCGTAAGCACCATCAACGTATATGACCTGCTGAAGTACAACACGCTGGTTGTAACGAAGGACGCGGTGGCGAAGATCGAGGAGGTGTACGCATAATGGCTGACCTGAAATATTACGATGTAATCCTGAAACCCGTTATTACAGAAAACAGTATGTCCGTTCTGGACGAGAAGAAATATACCTTCCTTGTACACCCCGATGCGACAAAAGCACAGGTGAAGGACGCGGTGGAAAAAATGTTTGAGGGCGCGAAGGTTGCGGCTGTCAACACAATGAACTATGACGGCAAGCCCAAGAGAAGAGGCCTTCATTTCGGCAGAACGAAAAAATATAAAAAGGCTATCGTAAAGCTGACAGCTGAAAGCAAGGATATCGAAATCTTCCAGGGAATGTAATTTCCGGAAGAAACAAAAACGCAAAACACACGGCAGCGTGTAGACGAATAGAAATCCGAAAGGAGTGGACGAGAGATGGCAATTAAGAGATATAAACCCTATACACCATCCAGAAGACACATGACAGTGTCCGCATTTGACGAAATTACAAAATCCACGCCCGAGAAATCTCTGGTGGTTCACCTGAAGAAGAACTCCGGCAGAAACAATCAGGGCAAACTGACCGTTCGCCACCGCGGCGGCGGCTCCAAAATCAAATACAGAATCATTGACTTCAAGCGCAACAAAGACGGCGTGCCCGCAGTGGTAAAGGCGATCGAATACGATCCCAACAGAACGGCAAATATCGCGCTGATCGCTTATGCGGACGGCGAAAAGGCTTACATTCTGGCTCCCGCTGGTCTGAAGGTTGGCGACCATGTCATGAACGGTCCCGACGCGGAAGTAAAGCTGGGCAACGCTCTCCCGATGAGCAGAATCCCCGTAGGCGCGAACATCCACAATATCGAGATGAAGCCCGGCAAAGGCGGCCAGCTGGTCCGTTCCGCAGGCAATGTGGCGCAGCTGATGGCTAAGGAAGGCAAATACGCGACAGTAAAGCTGCCTTCCGGCGAAATGAGACTGCTGCCCATCGAATGCAGAGCAACAGTAGGCCAGGTAGGCAATCTGGATCATGAACTGGTACACATCGGCAAAGCCGGCAGAAAGCGTCATATGGGTATCCGCCCGACAGTAAGAGGTTCCGTAATGAACCCGAACGACCACCCTCACGGCGGCGGCGAAGGCAGAGCACCGATCGGTCGTCCTTCCCCGATGACACCCTGGGGCAAACCCGCAATGGGCTACAAGACCAGAAACAAACACAAAGCATCCAACAAGTATATTATCCGCCGCAGAAACGGCTAAGAAGTCAGAATGCGCTCAGGGCAGCCTGAACGCGGAAAACGAACAAGGAGGATTAAACTATGAGCAGATCACTCAAAAAGGGACCGTTCGCTGACGACCACCTGCTGAAGAAAATCGACGCGATGAACGCGGCGGGCGAAAAGAACGTAATCAAAACATGGTCCCGCCGTTCCACAATTTACCCCGATATGATCGGTCATACGATTGCAGTTTACGACGGCAGAAAACATGTGCCTGTATATATCACTGAAGACATGGTAGGCCACAAGCTGGGCGAGTTCGCGCTGACAAGAACTTACAGAGGCCACGGCAAAGACGCTGAAAAGAAATCGAGAGTCCGCTAATTTATCCGTAATGAAAGGAGGTTTCGTTCATGGCAAAAGGACACAGAAGCCAAATTAAGAAGGAAAGAAATATTGCAACACAGGAAAAAAGACCCCATGCGACCGCGAAATATGTGGGCATCCCTGCGACAAAGGCGAAGATCGTTCTGGATCAGATCAAGGGCAAGGACGTTGCTACGGCGGCAGCACTGCTGAATTATTCTCCCAGATACGCGGCGGCCATCATCGGCAAGGTTCTGAAATCCGCGATGGCAAACGCTGAAAACAACTTGGGTATGGACGTAGATAAACTGTATGTGGAAGAGGTAAGCGCAGACCAGGGCCCGACAATGAAAAGGATTCAGCCTAGGGCACAGGGCAGAGCATATCGGATCCTCAAGAGATCCTGCCATATTTCCATCATTCTCAATGAGAGATAAGGAGGTACGAAATGGGACAGAAAGTAAATCCGCATGGATTAAGAGTCGGCATCATCAAAGACTGGGATACCAAATGGTATGCAGAAAAGGACTTTGCTGATTACCTGATCGAAGACGTTAACATCAGAAAATTCATCAAAAAGAAACTTTATGCTTCCGGCGTTTCCAAAATCGCTATCGAAAGAACAGCCGGCAGAATAAAGATCAGCGTATATACCGCGAAGCCCGGCATTGTAATCGGCAAGAACGGCCAGGCTATCGAGGAACTGAAGAACGAGCTTCAGAAAATGACAGCACAGAAGGTTGCTGTAAATATCGAAGAAATCAAAAGACCTGAGCTGGATGCGCAGCTTGTGGCTGAAAACATTGCTTTGCAGCTGGAAAACCGTGTAACATTCCGCCGCGCAATGAAGCAGGCTATGGGCAGAACAATGAAATTCGGCGCGAAGGGCATCAAGACAATGGTAAGCGGACGCCTTGGCGGCGCGGACATCGCCCGCAGCGAAACTTACCACGAAGGCACCATTCCCCTTCAGACACTGCGCGCAGACATTGACTACGGCTTTGCAGAAGCTGACACGACATACGGCAAGCTGGGCGTAAAGGTCTGGATCTACAAAGGAGAGGTACTTCCTGTAAAAGCAGCAAAAAAGGAAGGAGGCGCTAAGTAATTATGTTAATGCCTAAGAGAGTAAAGCACCGGAAACAGCAGAGAGGCTCCATGAAGGGCCGTGCATATAGAGGCAACAAGGTGACATACGGCGATTTCGGCATCATGGCTATGGAGCCGAGCTGGATCACATCCAACCAGATTGAAGCAGCCCGCGTTGCAATGACAAGACATATCAAACGTGGCGGTGACGTCTGGATCAAGGTTTTCCCCGACAAGCCCGTATCCGCGAAGCCTATCGGCACCCGTATGGGTTCTGGTAAAGGCGCGCCTGAATACTGGGTAGCGGTAGTAAAGCCCGGCAGAGTAATGTTTGAAATCGGCGGTGTGGCTGAGGAAACAGCAAGAGAAGCACTGAGACTGGCAATCCACAAGCTGCCTATCAAGTGCAAAATCGTTTCCAAGGCGGAAGCAGCAGAAATGGCAGGTGAGCATCAGTGAAAACAAAAGGCTATGTAAATGAATTGATGGGCAAGACCGCGGACGAATTGCAGAAAGACCTTGTTTCCGCTAAGAAAGAATTGTTCAACCTGAGATTCCAGAACGCTACAAATCAGCTTGACAATACGGCAAGGATCAAGGAAGTTCGCAAGAACATCGCGAGAATCCAGACGATTATCACAAAAAAGGCGAGAGAAGCAAAATAAGCAATCCCTGAGCGAAAGGAGGCACCATTGTGGAAGAAAGAAATCTTCGCAAAACCAGAGTGGGCAGAGTAGTCAGCGACAAAATGGACAAAACGATTGTTGTGGCTGTGGAAGATAAAGTAAAACATCCTTTGTACGGAAAAATCATCAACAGAACATATAAGTTGAAAGCACATGACGAAAACAACGAATGTGGCATCGGCGACCGCGTAAAGGTTATGGAAACCAGACCTCTTTCCAAGGATAAGAGATGGAGACTGGTAAGCATCATCGAAAAAGCAAAATAATCCTTTTTGGAGAGGAGGCATTCAAATGGTTCAACAGGAAACCAGATTAAAGGTAGCAGACAATTCCGGAGCGAAAGAACTCCTTTGCATCAGAGTGCTGGGCGGTTCCACCAGAAGATACGCGGGCGTAGGCGACATTATCGTTGCTGCGGTTAAAGACGCAACACCCGGCGGCGTTGTAAAAAAAGGCGACGTTGTCAAAGCGGTTGTTGTCAGAACAGTACACCCCGTAGGCAGAGCCGACGGCAGCTATATCAGATTTGACGAGAACGCGGCGGTTATCATCAAAGATGACAAAAACCCCAGAGGTACCCGTATCTTTGGACCCGTCGCAAGAGAGCTGAGAGAGAAACAGTTCATGAAAATTCTTTCTCTGGCGCCGGAAGTATTATAAGAGGAGGTGTGCAGAGTGGCAAACATGAAATTGAAGACAGGTGACAAGGTCGTTGTCATTGCCGGCAGAGATAAAGGCAAGGAAGGCAAGATCGTTGCAGTAGATAAAAAGAACAACAGGGTTCTTGTGGAAGGCGTTAACATGGTTTCCAAGCACACAAAGCCCAACATGCAGAACCAGCAGGGCGGCATCGTGAAGAAGGAAAATTACATCCACGCTTCCAACGTGATGTATGTGCATAACGGCAAGCCGACACGCCTGGGCGCAGTAATCAAGGACGGCAAAAAGGTCAGAGTCGCGAAAAAAACAGGTGAAGTGATTGATTAAGCCCTGTGAAAGGAGGTAAACAATGAGCAGATTAAAAGATTTCTATGAAGCGGAAATCATTCCTGAAATGACGAAGAAATTTTCTTATAAAAATAAACTGGCTGTCCCCAAGCTGGAAAAAATCATCATCAACATGGGTGTAGGCGAGGCCAGAGAAAACGCGAAGGTACTGGACGGCGCGATAAACGATATGACAATCATTTCCGGCCAGAAGCCCATGATTACAAAGGCGAAAAAATCCATCGCGAACTTCAAGCTGCGTGAGGGCATGAACATTGGCTGCAAGGTTACGCTGAGAGGTTCCAGAATGTACGAATTCGCAGACAGGCTCATCAACATCGCGCTGCCCCGTGTACGTGACTTCCGCGGCGTGAAGGCGAACAGCTTTGACGGCAGAGGCAACTACACAATGGGTATCAAGGAGCAGCTGATTTTCCCCGAAATCGAATACGATAAGGTTGACAAGATCAGAGGCATGGACATTGTTTTTGTGACAACGGCAAAAACGGACGAGGAAGCAAGAGAATTGCTGAGATTGTTCGGTATGCCTTTCGCGAAATAAGGAGGGACAGAAATGGCGAAAAAAGCTATGGTGATCAAACAGCAGAGAGCACCCAAGTTCTCCACTAGAGCGTATACAAGATGTAGAGTGTGCGGCAGACCCCACGCTGTGCTGAGAAAATATGGTATCTGCCGTATTTGCTTCCGCGAATTGGCATACAAGGGCCAGATCCCGGGCGTAAAGAAAGCAAGCTGGTAAATCGAAAGGAGGAATTCAAATGTCAATGAGCGACCCTATCGCTGATATGCTCACAAGAATCAGAAACGGCAATACTGCGAAACACGATACAGTCGATGTTCCTTCTTCCAAAATGAAGAAAGCAATCGCGGACATTTTAGTAGCGGAAGGCTACGTAAAAGGCTATGAGGTGATCGAGGACGGTATCAAATCTACCCTCCGCATCAGCTTGAAATACGGCGCAGACAAAAACCAGAAGGTTATCACAGGGCTGAAAAGAATTTCCAAGCCCGGCCTGAGAGTTTTTGCGGGCAAGGACGAACTGCCCAGGGTTTTGGGCGGACTGGGAACAGCAATCATTTCCACAAGCCAGGGCCTGATGACAGACAAGGAAGCGAGAAAGAACGGCGTAGGCGGCGAAGTTATCGCTTTCATCTGGTAAGAGACGAAGAAAAATAGGAGGTGCAGAACATGTCAAGAATCGGCAAATTGCCCGTAGCGGTACCCGCCGGTGTGGAAGTCAGGCTGGGCGATGAAAACCTGCTGACAGTAAAAGGCCCCAAGGGCACACTGGAACGGAAATTATCCGCTGACATGAATATCGCAGTTGAGGCTGGGCAGATCGTTGTAACAAGACCCAGCGACCTGAAAAAACATAGAGCATTACATGGCCTGACAAGGACGCTGATCTACAACATGGTTGTAGGCGTGACAGAAGGCTACGAAAAAACACTGGAAATCAACGGCGTTGGTTACAGGGCGGCAAAATCCGGCAAGAAGCTGACGCTGACGCTGGGCTATTCCCACCCCGTAGAGATGGAAGACCCCGCAGGGATCGAGACCATCGTGGAAGGCACAAACAAAATCATTGTTAAGGGTATTGATAAAGAGAAAGTCGGACAGTTCGCAGCGGAGATCAGAACGAAACGTCCTCCCGAACCCTACAAAGGCAAAGGTATTAAATACTCTGACGAGCATATTAGACGTAAAGTTGGTAAGACCGGTAAGAAATAATTAAACCGATGGTTTACGGTTTAAGCTGTTTATATCGGAAAGTGACTGATTTAGAAACGGAGTGAAAATACTATGATCAATAAGCCATCCCGTGCGGCGGCCCGCGAGAAAAGACATTACCGCATCCGCAACCATGTGAAGGGGACAGCGGAAAGACCCAGACTGGCGGTTTTCCGTTCCAACAAGCACATGTACGCACAGATCATCGACGATGTGAAGCACCACACGCTGGCAGCGGCTTCTACAGTAGAAGCCGAGGTTGCAAGCAAGGTGGAATTCACTTCCACTGTTGCAGCGGCAGCTGCTGTGGGGGAAGCTATCGCTAAGAAGGCTCTGGACAAGGGCATTACGGAAGTCGTTTTCGACAGAGGCGGTTTCATTTACCACGGCAAGGTAAAAGCATTGGCGGACGCAGCAAGAGAAGCCGGATTAAAATTCTAAGGCAAGGAGGAAAGCAAGTTGAAGAAAATCGATCCAAGCACTTTAGATCTGAAAGATAAAGTCGTTACCATCAACAGAGTAACGAAGGTTGTAAAAGGCGGCCGTACTATGAGATTTGCAGCTCTTGTCGTTGTCGGCGACGGCGACGGCCACGTTGGCTGCGGCATGGGCAAGGCTGCTGAAATTCCTGAAGCGATCCGCAAAGGGAAAGAGGACGCGATGAAAAACATCATCAAAGTGGAAAGAAACGATGCAGACAGCCTTTTCCACGGCGTGACAGGCAGCTACGGCAGCGCGAACGTACTGCTGATGCCCGCTCCCGAAGGTACCGGTATTATCGCGGGCGGCCCCGCGCGTGCGGTTCTGGAGCTGGCAGGCATCCGCAACATCAGGACAAAATCCCTGGGTTCCAACAACAAGCGCAACGTAGTCAGCGCGACCATCGAGGGGCTTTCCAGAGCGACAACTCCCGAAGCTGTTGCAAAGCTGCGGGGCATTACTGTGGAAGAGCTCTTAGGCTAAGGAGGAATGGACAGTGGCGGAAATTAAAATCACATTGGTGAAATCTACAATCGGAGCAATTCCGAAGCACAAAAAAACTGTTCAGGCTTTGGGACTGAAAAAGACGAACAGCAGTGTTATTCAACAGGACAACGCGGCGATCAGAGGGATGATCCATCAGGTCAGCCACCTTGTGAAGGTTGAAGAAATTTGATAAAGGAGGCGCCAAAATGAACTTATGCGAATTAAGACCGGCTGAAGGCTCCAGAGGCAAAAACTGGAGAAGAGGCAGAGGCCACGCGACCGGCAACGGCAAGACAGCCGGCAGAGGACACAAGGGCCAGGGACAGCGTTCCGGTTCCGGCGGCAAATGCGGGTTTGAGGGCGGCCAGATGCCCCTGTACAGAAGACTTCCCAAAAGGGGCTTTACCTGCAGAAACAGCAAGGAAATCGTTGCCATCAATGTTTCCATGCTGAATGTATTTGAAAACGATGCGGTTGTTGACATTGATGCTTTGAAGGCTGTTGGTTTGATTAGTAATCCTAGAGATGGCGTGAAGATCCTGGGCGAAGGCGATCTGGAAAGAAAGCTGACCGTAAAGGTAAACTTCTACAGCAAAACTGCTCAGGAAAAAATCGAAGCTGCGGGCGGAAAAGCAGAGGTGATTTAATTGTTTAGAATTTTCGTTAATTCTTGGAAAACCAAAGAAATACGAAACAAGATTTTGTATACACTGATGATTTTTGCAGTTGTCAGACTGGGTACGCAGATCGCCCTGCCGGGCATTGATACGGCAGGGGTGATGGCGGCAAGAGAAAACGCTTCTCTGGCAGGCACGCTTTACAGCGTTATCGCCGGAGGCGCGAATTCGAGCTGGTCGCTGTTTGCGATGGGTATTGGTCCTTATATCAATGCTTCCATCATTATGCAGCTTCTGACGATTGCCATTCCGAAGTTTGAACAGCTTTCCAAGGAAGGCCCGGACGGAAGGAAGAAATTACAGTCTTACAGCAGATACCTGACGGTTGTTTTGGCACTGATACAGGGCATCGGGCTGACATATACCTACCAGAACATGTATCTGGTGCATAGCCCGCTGGTATATATCGCTTCGGTGGTCTGCCTTGTATGCGGCTCCACATTCGTAATGTGGCTGGCGGAACAGATTACAGCAAAGGGAATCGGCAACGGTTCTTCCATGATTATCTTTATCAACATCGTATCAAACCTGCCTACGGGTATCGCGAGCCTGTATTACACGATTTCCGGCTCCGGCGCGGTGGGCATTGCGAAGGTTGCGGCAATTTTGATCATTCTGGTCATTGTTCTGGCGTTTATCGTTATGGTAAACAGCGGCGAACGCAGGCTGCCGGTGCAGTATTCCTCTAAAATGGTAGGAAGAAAGCAGACGAGCGGCAGAGCTACAACAATGCCGATCAAGGTGAATACCTCCGGCGTTATCTCTATCATCTTTGCGATTTCCCTGTTGCAGTTCCCGCAGCAGATCGGCAATTTCTTCCCGAATAAGGGACCGACATTTACAAAGGTGATCGAGGTGCTGAACATGACGCATCCTGTCGGCGCGATACTGTATGTCCTGCTGATTTTATTCTTCACGTATTTCTATACGTCCATCGTGATCAACCCGAACGAGATTGCGATGAACATGAAGAAAAACGGCGGCTTTATTCCCGGTATCCGCCCGGGCCAGCCTACGAGTGAATTTATTACGAGAGTTGTAAACAGAATTACGCTGGTCGGCGCGATCTGTTATGCGATTCTGGCAATGGTTCCCGTTGTTTTGCAGTGGGTATTCAAAATTAACGTGGGCTTCGGCGGCACGACGCTTATCATCGTGGTTGGCGTTGCGCTGGACATTGTAAAGGCACTGGAAAGCCAGCTGCTGATGCGGCATTACAAAGGCTTTTTGAGCGAGTAAACCTCCGGCGGGAGGGAAATACCCCCGCGCCGGAAACGGCCTTTCGGAAGTACACAGGCATTCCTGAAGGCTGCAAAGGGGAAGAGTAGGAAGAATTGGCTCATAGATGGAAAGAGGGGAATCGTTATGAAATTGGTACTCATTGGCGCGCCCGCAGCCGGAAAAGGCACACAGGCGGCAAGACTGGTGCAGCATTATGGCATCGCTCACATTTCTACCGGCGATATGCTCAGGGAGGAAGTGGCGAAAGGTTCAGACCTGGGGAACCAGGCGAAAAGCATCATGGCTGCCGGCGGGCTGGTATCTGACGAAATTATCATTGCTATGGTAAAAGAGAGAATCCAAAGGGACGACTGCAAAAAAGGCTTCATTCTGGATGGATTCCCCCGTACAGTTGTGCAGGCGGAGAAGCTGGAGGATATGGTTGCTTTGGACCATGTTGTCTACATCAACGCGCCTGACGAAGTGATGCTGGAACGGCTGACAGCGAGGGAAAGCTGCTCGAAATGCGGCGCGACCTACAACAAGCTGTTTATGCCGGCGAAGACGGCTGGCATCTGCGACGCCTGCGGCGAAAAGCTGACACAGCGCAAGGACGACACGCCGGAAGCCGGAAAAGCAAGGATCAAAACATTCCATGAACAGAGCGAACCCCTTGTGGACTACTACGGCAAGAAGGGCATCCTCTTTGAAGTAGACGGCACACAGGCTATCGACGAGATCACGAAAGCGATCATCGCGGGTCTGGACAGGTAAGGAAAGGCGGCCCTTCGCCGCCCTGCCGTCTTACGGCGGATATACGGTTTCTATACCGTAACGCCGGACAATACAGCTTAAAAACAGGGATACCATAAATTGGATATTCGATGTATAATAAGTAAGTTTCATGCGGACAGGACGCGGTTCGGAGGGCGGAAAGACGGCGAAGGACGCTTTTCCGCAGAGCCGCCGGTTCCCGCGGGACACGATGGCGTCCCCAAACGGAAAATGAGGTGACTTGATTGGAAGTTCAGATCGGGCAAGTGGTTTATTCCAAAAGCGGGCACGACAAGGGCGACGCGCTGATGGTTTTTTCCGTGGAAGGGGAATATGTCTATCTGGTAGACGGCAGACGCCGGAAGCTGGAAAAGCCGAAGCGGAAAAAAACGATGCACATTCAGCCGACTTCCTATATAGAGGAGGAAACGGCTGAGAAGATTCGCCGGAAGGCGTACCTTTTGGATGCGGAGATCGCAAAGGCTTTGAAGAAGTATCAAAAAAAGCAGGCACGAAACGATTAAGGAGGTTCTGGGCCTTGTCAAAAGACGATGTAATTGAAGTAGAAGGAACCGTATTGGAAAAACTGCCCAACGCCATGTTTCAGGTGGAGCTGGAAAACGGCCACCAGATTCTGGCGCATATCTCCGGCAAGCTGCGTATGAACTTCATCCGCATACTGCCCGGCGATAAGGTTCTGGTAGAAATGTCCCCTTATGACCTGACAAAGGGACGTATCATCTGGAGAGCAAAATAAGGAAGGAGCGGTCAGAGATGAAAGTAAGACCATCTGTAAAGCCGATGTGCGAAAAATGCAGAATCATTAAAAGAAAAGGCCGTGTAATGGTCATCTGCGAAAATCCCAAGCATAAACAAAAACAAGGCTGATTTCTATTATGGTTTTTCCGGGGCTGTACCCCGAAAAAACGGCTGATAAATCCGTCAACGTACCGGGAGGAGCATACAGTTAACAGCGGGGGCAGCTTACAGGCTGACGGTCTGTTACCCCGTTTGTAATGCCCAATGGGTACACCCGATTTATGCGAACAGGGGCCGCGGCTCCCGAAAGGGGCAGGGCGCGCCCTGACAATACAGTAGCTTTTAACCGAACACTGGAAAGTGTAACTATTATAGGAGGTGCAAGAGATACATGGCACGTATTGCTGGTGTAGACTTACCAAGAGAAAAACGCGTTGAAATTGGCCTGACATATGTTTATGGCATTGGTCATTCCAGCGCAGTCCGTATTCTGAATGAAGCAGGCGTAAGCCTTGATACAAGAGTCAGAGATTTGACTGACGATGAGGTTTCCAGAATTCGTGAGGTCATTGACAGAAGCCAGAAGGTGGAAGGCGACCTGCGCAGAGAGGTTGCTTTGAACATCAAACGCCTGATCGAAATTGGTTGTTACAGAGGTATCCGCCACAGAAAGGGTCTGCCTGTAAGAGGTCAGAAAACAAAGACGAACGCAAGAACAAGAAAAGGCCCCAGAAAAACTGTTGCGAATAAGAAGAAATAATTGATTTCGGAGGAGGTTAGAGTTCAATGGCAAAGAAAACTGTGAAAAAGACAACAACTCGCAGACGCCGTGATAAAAGGAAAGTAGACCGCGGACAGGCGCATATCCAGTCCACGTTCAACAATACAATCGTAACAATTACCGACGCTGCCGGCAACGCCCTTTCCTGGGCAAGCGCGGGTCAGCTTGGTTTCAGAGGTTCCAGAAAATCTACACCCTATGCGGCGCAGATGGCTGCTGACACAGCGGCAAAGGCTGCTTCCGATTACGGCCTGAAGACAATCGAGGTTTTCGTAAAAGGCCCCGGTTCGGGACGCGAAGCTGCAATCCGCGCACTGCAGGCGGCTGGTCTGGACGTGACACTCATCAGAGACGTGACGCCCGTTCCTCACAACGGTTGCAGACCGCCCAAACGCAGAAGAGTATAAAACAGGAGGTGTAGAGAATGGCTAGAGATAGAGTTCCCGTGTTGAAAAGATGCAGATCCCTGAATCTGGATCCCATCTTTCTGGGTATTGATAAGAAATCCAAAAAGCAGAATTTGAAAGCAAACAAAAAGATGAGCGAGTATGGCCTTCAGATGAGGGAGAAACAGAAAGCAAAATTCATCTACGGCGTACTGGAAAAACAGTTCAGAGGCTACTATGCACAGGCGGAAAAGATTGCCAAAAAAGAAGGCATCCCCGGCGAAAACCTTCTGATGCTGCTGGAAATGAGACTGGACAATGTTATGTTCCGTCTGGGCTACGGCAGAACAAGAAAAGAAGCAAGACAGATTGTACGCCACAAACACGTTACCGTAAACGGCAAGCCCGTTGATATCCCTTCCTATCAGGTGAAGGTCGGCGATGTGGTTGAAATCAAAGAGAAATACAAAACAATTCAGAGATATAAAGATGTACTGGCTGTAACGGACGGCAGACTCGTTCCGGAATGGCTTTCCGCAAACCATGACGGCCTGACAGGCACAGTGGTTGCAAAACCGACAAGAGCGCAGATTGACGTTCCTGTTGAAGAAACATTTATCGTCGAGCTGTACTCCAAATAATCATCGATTGCTGAGAAAAGTCAAAGAAATTGCCGCGGGGCGAAACGCCCCACGGCACTCTATCATAAAAAAGGGAGGTTTGAATGAGTGTTTGAATTTGAGAAACCTCGCATTGAGATTGCTGAAATGGCACCGGACGGAACTTACGGTAAATTTGTGGTAGAGCCTCTGGAACGGGGCTATGGCACAACTTTGGGAAATTCCCTGAGAAGGATACTGCTTTCTTCTTTGCCCGGAGCTGCGGTCAGCAATGTAAAAATTGATGGTGTGCTTCATGAATTCAGCGTGATCCCTGGCGTGAAAGAGGACGTTACGGAGATCATACTGAACCTGAAGGGTCTGGCGATCAAAAATACAAGCGAAGGCAGCGAGCCAAAGATTGCGTACATTGACATGGAAGGCGAGGGCGAAGTAAAGGGCTCCGACATCAAGGCGGACAACGAAATTGAGATACTGAACCCCGACCACCATATCGCAACGCTTTCCGGCGGCGCGGGCAGCAAGCTGTATATGGAAATCACGATCAACAAGGGCCGTGGTTACGTTGGCGCAGACAAGAACAAAAAAGACGATCAGCCAATCGGTATGCTTCCTGTAGACAGCATTTTTACACCTGTGACGAGGGTGAATTTCCTTGTGGAAAACACGCGCGTAGGCCAGATTACAGACTACGACAAGCTGTCGCTGGAGGTTTGGACAAACGGAACGATCGCGCCGGACGATGCGGTAAGCTATGGCGCGAAGATTTTGAATGAGCATCTGAATCTGTTTATCGACCTTTCCGACAATACGAAGGATACTTCTATTATGGTGGAAAAAGAGGAAGGCAAGAAGGAGAAAGTTCTGGAAATGAGCATTGAGGAACTGGATCTTTCTGTGCGTTCCTACAACTGTCTGAAACGGGCGGGCATCAACACTGTGGAAGACCTTGCGAACAAGACGGAAGAGGAAATGATGAAGGTGCGAAACCTTGGACGCAAGTCTTTGGAGGAGGTACTGAACAAGATGGCGGAACTGGGGCTTTCTTTGCGCCCCAATGATGAATAAACATCCATATGATGAGTAAACATCCATATGATGAGTAAACATCCATATGATGAATAAGCATCCATATGATGAATAAACATCGGAATCATCGTCCGCCATTGGACACTATCATATTTACCCGGGATTACGCCCCCACATAAGCCCGAAGCGCGGTGGGGACGGGGTCAGTCCCGCGGAGAACAAGGAGGATTCAACCATGCATGCATCCGGTTACAGAAAACTTGGCAAGGCTACGCCCCAGAGAAAGGCACTGCTTAGAAACCAGGTGACAAATCTGCTTTACCACGGCAAAATCAAGACAACTGAGACAAGAGCGAAGGAAGTAAGAAGAATTGCGGAAAAGCTCATCACGATTGCTGTGAAGGAAAAAGACAACTTTGAAGAAGTTGAAGTAACGGCTAAGGTTGCGAAGAAAGACAGCAACGGCAAGCGCGTGAAAGAGGTTGTAAACGGCAAGAAGGTTACCGTTTACGACGAAGTGAAAAAGACAGTAAAGAAGGACAAACCTTCCAGACTTGCGGCAAGAAGAAAAATTCTGGCTTATCTTTACCCTGTTACGGAAGTACCCGCTGACGGCAAGAAGATGAGAAAAGAAAGCAAAAAGGTGGATATGGCGGCGAAGATGTTCGACGAGATTGCACCGAAGTATGCCGGCCGCAACGGCGGTTACACCAGAATCGTGAAGCTGGGCGCAAGAAAAGGCGACGGCGCGATGGAAGTTTTCATAGAACTGGTATAAGAAAGAAAAGGCAGGGGGAGAATGCTCCATATCCTGCCTTTTTTATATGAGTTCTGAAAGACTTTAGACAGGAAAAGGTGAAACAGACATGAAGAAACGGAATATTTTACTTGGCGCGATGCTGGCGGGGGCTTTGCTGGCAGGCTGCGGAAACGGCGGGGCGAAGGAAAGCGCAGAGCCGGAAAACGGGACGCAGGGGATAGAGGCGGAAAACGGGGAGAGCATACAGAACGAGGATATTGCCGCCGCTGCGCAGAGGATACAGAGCAGCTATGACATTTGCGGAATGATACGGGGGCTGGACGATGGGACGGTCGTTCTGGACGCGGTGGAATTCATTACGCCGGCGGATACGGACAGAATGGCGGAACTGGGGCTGACAGAAGCGGATTTCCCGAACGGCTATTATATCCACAATGAGGACGAAAATACAGACGAATATACACTGTCGGAGGACGCTGAATTCCATTTTACAGACTGGAACAGGAATTTTGTGGAGGAGGACGCTGAGGACCTGAAAATTTCTACGAAGGACAGGGCTGTTTTTGAGGAGTATATGCAGCCTTACCTGGAAAATGCGTCAAAAATCCCGTTTTTCTTCCGGCTGGACGGGAATCAGGTAAGCAGCATTACGGAAGAAGTGCTGACCTCCATGTAAGAGACTGGACGGGCATAGGGCCATATGGCGGACAAATACGCCGGAAAAGCGCAGATTTCAGGGATTTTTCAGGGAAAAGACAGAAAATTTCTTTGTTTCTCCTTGCAAAGATATTTGGGATATGGTACACTATAAAGGCTGTAAAACCAAGACTCAGTTTCTGGACTCTCCGGCCATTACTTAGTCTTTGGGGATTCGGAGAAAAATGATTGAATTTTTAAGGAGGAAATAAAATGGCAGCAATCAACAAACAGGAAATTATTGAGAAATTTGGAAGAACACCGAACGACACTGGTTCCCCCGAGGTGCAGATTGCCCTTCTGACAGCAAGAATCACAATGCTGACAGACCATCTCAAAATGCACAAGAAGGACCACCACAGCAGACGCGGCCTGCTGAAGATGGTAGGCCAGAGAAGAGGCCTGCTGAACTATCTGAAGGACATGGATATTGAAAGATACCGTGCAATCGTTGCAGAGCTTGGTCTGAGAAAGTAAGAAAACCAGACGGTTGAGAAAACCAGAGGATAAAGAAAAGGGAGGGTATTCCTCTCTTTTCTTCTATCAAACGAAAATGGAAAAAGATTACAGAAAAAGAAGGCACTATAGATTTCCATCTGTGTCCACAAATATGAGGGTGTGGACAAAGCTGAAGATCTATGGTGCGGAAAAACAGAAAAGGAGAAAAATTTATGTTTAGAAGCTATTCCATGGATTTGGCAGGAAGAACACTGACGGCGGAGATTGGCAGGGTGGCAGAACAGGCGAACGGCGCGGCACTGATGCGCTACGGCGATACAACGGTGCTTGTGACGGCTACGGCGTCTGACAAGCCCAGAGAAGGGATTGATTTCTTCCCTTTGAGCATCGACTACGAAGAAAGACTGTATTCTGTAGGCAAGATTCCAGGCGGGTTCATTAAGAGAGAGGGCCGCCCTTCCGAAAAGGCGGTATTGACGGCAAGATGCATTGACAGGCCGCTGCGCCCGCTGTTCCCGAAGGATTACCGGAACGATGTGGCAATTGTGGCAACGGTTATGTCCGTTGATCAGGACTGCTCTCCGGAAGTGCTGGCAATGATCGGCGCGTCTCTCGCGCTGAATATTTCAGACATTCCGTTTACTGATCCGGTTTCTTCCGTAAATATTGGCTACTGCGATGGGCAGCTGGTAGTAAACCCGACAGCGGAACAGAGGGAAAACACTCGCCTTTCCCTGACAGTTTCCTCCAAAGAGGACAAGGTCATGATGATTGAGGCGGGGGCGGACGAAATCCCTGACGCGCTGATGATGGAGGCAATTCATCTGGCGTTTGACACGAATTTGCAGGTCGTGAAGTTTATTCAGGAAATTACGGCGAAGGAAGGCAAGGAAAAGGCTCCTTATACGGAACATGTGATTCCGGAAGACGCATATCAGTTGGTGACAGGATACCTGACGGACGCACGCATGGAGGAGGCTGTTTTTGCACAGCTGAAACAGGAGCGTGACGCGCAGATCAAAGCCCTGACAGAGGACGCGGCGGAAGCCCTGACGGAAAAGCTGACAGAAATGCTGGGGGAAGAAACGGATATTCCGACACTTTTAGATGAAATCATATATAAATTTGAAAAAATGACAGTGCGCCGCATGATACTGCGGGAGCACAAACGTCCGGACGGCAGGGGGATTGAGGAAATCCGTCCGCTTTCCGCAGAGGTAGATGTTCTGCCGCGCGTGCATGGCTCCGCGCTGTTTTCCAGAGGACAGACACAGGCTTTGACGGTGACAACGCTGGGCGCGATCAGCGAAGGGCAGAGGCTTGACGGGCTGGACACAAACGAAACAGGTAAGCGGTATATCCATCATTATAACTTCCCCGGTTACTCTGTGGGCGAGGCAAAGACCTCCAGAGGCCCCGGACGCCGTGAGATTGGTCATGGCGCGCTGGGCGAACGCGCGCTGCTGCCGGTTATTCCCAGTGAGGAGGAATTTCCGTATTCCATCCGTCTGGTTTCTGATATCCTCAGTTCCAACGGCTCGACCTCTCAGGCTTCTATCTGCGGCTCTACGCTCAGCCTGATGGCGGCTGGCGTGCCTATTAAACGGCCTGTTGCGGGTATTTCCGTTGGGCTGGTAACGGGGGATTCCGATGACGATTTTATTGAAATTACGGATATTCAGGGCGTTGAGGACTTCTTTGGCGACATGGACTTTAAGGTTGCCGGCACAAGCGAAGGCATTACGGCGATCCAGATGGACATGAAGATAAAGGGCCTGACATTTGAGATGATCGAGCAGGCGTTTGCACAGACGGGACGCGCGCGGGAATATATCCTGAACGAGGTTATGCTGAAAGCGATTGCGGAGCCGAGGAAGGAGCTTTCCCCGTATGCGCCGAAGATTGCGACTATGCAGATTGACGTGGACAAGATTGCGGAGGTCATTGGCACAAGAGGCAAGGTGATCAAAAAGATTGTGGAAGAAACCAACTGCGAAATCGACACAGAGGACGATGGCACAATCTATATCAAGGGTATCGACCCTGCGGATATGCAGCGGGCGATTGATATGATCACAGCGATTGTGAGCGACCCTGAGCCGGGCACGATTTACAAGGGTACGATCACACGGCTGATGGCGTTTGGCGCGTTTGTGGAAATCGCGCCGGGCAAGGAAGGACTGATTCATATTTCCAAAATTTCCAACAAGCGCGTGGCGAAGGTGGAGGACGTGCTGGCGGTCGGCGACAGCGTAATGGTGAAGCTGATGGAGATTGACAAGCAGGGACGTTTGAACTTCTCCATGAAGGACGCGGCGGAAACAAACGCGTAACGTATAATCGAAGGATTTGCACAGCAGGGCTGTTCTGCGGGGAGTGACCCTGCGGACAGCCCTTTTTTACAGGAAAGACGAAAGACTCTGGGGAGAAGAAAAGACCCTGGGATTCTGCCCCAAACCCCGCAAGGACTTCTTCTCCGCTCTGCTCCGGTCGGCGCAAAACGAAGCTCCCCCGGAGTTTCTGCGCCCCTGACCTGGATTGCGCCGCAGACTATGTTTGCGGCGGGGAGGGGCGGGAGGAAAGAAGGCGGGAGGAAGAAGGCATGAAAGAGAAAAAGATTTGGATTGGGATTGCAGTGCTGGCAGCGGTTCTGCTGTTATGCAGGGCGGTATATCTGGGGCAGATAGTACCGCTGATAGAGCGCGATGAGGAAAGCAGGATAACGCGTGTTGTGGTTTACCGGAGCAAATGGCCTGAAGGCTGTGAAGATGTGACGGAACGGGTTGACGGAGGGAAGATACTGGATTTACTGGAAACGCGCCAGCGAAAAAGGGGGCGTTCCGGAAAAAAGTCGTATATCACAATAGACAATGGTACGAGGATTGAAATTCGGGGCGAAGACAAGGATGGAGAATTTGAGATTTTTGTAGGGAAATGGCATAAATTCTGCCGGAATGCAGGCAGAACAAAGCGGAATTACTGGATTTTGGAGGAAGATACGCTTCTGGAGGAAGTTTTTGCGTTGATAGACGGGTAAGGCGTTGGAAAGGGGATCGTATGAAAGGGAAAAAGGCCTTGATTGGCACAGTGGCGGCTGCGGTGATTTTGGGCTGGGGGCTATACGAAAACCGACCGACGGCAGTTGTGGAATGCGATGGGGAAAGCGTCATTCGGTGTGTGGCGGATTGGCGGCTGGGAGATGTGACGGAACGGATTGACGGAAAAAGACTGTTTGGCGTTTTGGAGCAGTTCCGGCAGAAAGGGAGCGGCTTCAGCAGGGCACCGGAACGGACGGGGCTGATACAGGTTGAAATTTCGGGGCGCGACAGGCGGGGCGAATTTGTTATTTTGCTGGGCGGCCAGCCGGTTTATTTCCGGCCGGAGGAAAGCAGGGTTTACAGAATGATACAGGACGATGTACTTTTGCGGGAAATTCTTGAAATGATAGACGGAGAGGCAGAAGGAGGCGGGAAAAGTGGAGAAGAAAAAGAAAATCTGGATTAAGACGGCGGCGGTTCTGCTGGCGGCGGTTTTGGGGTGGATTGTGTACCAGAGGCAGGGCGTGCCGATGATTGAGCAGGGCTCGTTGAGGGAGATTATTTATGTGCGGGATTACAGGCAGGGATATGAGGATATGGTGGACGTGACGGAACGGATTGACGGGGAAAAGCTGGCGGAACTGCTGGAAACCTATCAGCGGAGAAGGAGTGGCCCCTCAATCACATCTGTTTGGCTGGGAGATGTGCAGATTGATATGTTTATCAGGACAATTGACGGTTTCTATGAGGTAATACTGGGGAACGAAAATCATGTCAGCGATGGCAAAAATCAGTATGAGATTTTTGACAGCGATATACTTTTGCAGGAGGTTTTGGCGTTGATAGACGGGTAAGGCGTTGGAGGAGGATGGGGGAACGGTATGAAAGGGAAAACGGTTTTGATTGGCGCGGCGGCGGTTCTGCTGGCGGCGGTTTTGAGCTGGAATGTATACCAGAGGCAGGGTGTGCCGATATTGGAACGGGATGCGAAAAGCAGGCTGACCTGTGTGCTGGATTACCGGAATGGGATTTATGCGGAATGGCATGGGAATGCGGTTCATGGCGTGGGCTATCAGGATTTACAGAGCGGGAATTTTGGCGAACAAAATGTGATGGAACAGGTTGACGAGGATCAGCTGCTTGATTTGTTGGCTGCGCATCAGCGGAGAAGGGGGCGGTTTGAAAAGTCTGACCGGATTTTCATAGATGGGGCGCAGATTGAAATTTGCGGGGAAAATAAAGAGGGGCGTTTTGGCGTGCTGCTTGGAGAACGCAGCGTTTTTTATCAGGAAAAAGGAAAAAATGCGTACCAATATTGGATTTTGGACGATGGCGGGATTCTGACGGAAATCCTGGAAATGATAGACGGGTAAAACTGCGATTTTATGATGGAGTTTTTGGAAGGAAAGGAATAAAGTTTCTGGAAAGAAGAAAACTATATATGTTTGCATTCGCAAAACAAAGTTTTGCACAGTAAAGTTTCGGGTCAAGCCCTTTTCAAAGGGCTTGCAGGGGTATTGGGGGCAGAGTCCCCAAGGTCTTAAAAAACAGGAGAGATGGCATGGTTATTTTACGGACATTGAAAAACGGCATACGCGTCGCGTTGGAGGAAATCCCTTATGTGCGGAGTATTTCTTTCGGCATTTGGGTCAGGAATGGCTCGCGGAATGAGCGGCCGCAGGAAAACGGCGTTTCGCATTATATCGAACATATGATGTTTAAGGGGACGGAAAACCGCTCCGCAAGGCAGATTGCGGAGGAAATGGACGCGCTCGGCGGGCAGATCAACGCTTATACGACAAAGGAATATACCTGCTACCATACGCGGGTGCTGGACCGGCATTTTGACCGCGCGCTGGACGTGATGAGCGATATGCTCCTGCGGCCGCTGTTCGCGGAGAGCGATGTGCGGAAGGAAAAAAACGTGATTCTGGAGGAAATTGCGATGTACGACGATGCGCCGGAGGAATTGGTGCATGACGCTTTGCAGGATTCCATTTGGCGGGACAGCACGCTGGGCATGCCGATTCTTGGGACAGCGGAAACGATAGACGGTTTCGGCGCGGAATTTATACGGGAATACTATGAAAAAAATTACCATACGGAGAACATTGTGCTTTCCGCGGCGGGGAATTTTAAGCTGGACGATATGCTGGAAAAGCTGAATGCCGCACTGGGCGGATGGAAACGGGAACAGCCTTTCCAGCCCTATCATACAACTGCGTCTTATCATATTACGGCGGTGGAGAAGGAGAAGGACATAGAGCAGGTGCATGTCTGCCTTGCCTTCCCCGGGCTGGAACGGGAGCACCCGATGAAATATGCCGCGGCGATATTCAACACGTTATTCGGCGGCGGCATGAGCTCGCGCCTGTTCCAGAGAGTGCGGGAGGAAAACGGGCTGACATACTCGATTTACAGCTATACGACTGCTTTCGCGGATACGGGCGTTTTTTCCATTTACGCCGGAATGAACCCAAACCAGACAGAACGGGTATTTGAACTGATTGCCGAGGAAATCGCAGGGGTGAAGGAAACGCCATTCCCGCCGAAGCTGATTGAGGTGACAAAGGAGCAGATGGTCAGCAATTTCATCATTGGGACGGAGAGCACGCTGAACCGCATGACTTCCGCAGGGGCTTCCCTGCTGCTGCGGGGCAGTGTGGAGGAGACGGAAGAAATCATTGCGAAGATTGAGGCGGTAACGGCGGAGGACGTTCTGAAAGCGGCGGAAACGGTACTGCGGACGGACGAAATAAGTTTTTCCGCTGTTGGAAATCTGAAAGGAAACGATTTCGGCGCGCTGGTCAAAAAGTTTTTTTAACAGGAACAGCATGAAAGGCGTGTGCAGACGCTTGTGACGACACTGCCTGAGATTAGGAGATTCGCTCTGAATCGTTTTCAGGTATTTCAAAAAATGAAAATTTTTTCTGACAATGCCCATAATTACGGAACTTTTTTGGAATACTAATCCCGCGCGGAGAATGATCTTTGCGCGGGAGAAATCCAAAAGAGGAGGTATCATAATTATGAAAATTACAAATTTTATTGCGCTGACGCTTGTGGTTATCGGCGCGCTGAACTGGGGCCTGATTGGCTTTTTCGGCTATGATGTAGTGACGGCGTTGTTCCACGAAAACCTGTTCTGGATTGCGCGGACGATATTCGCGCTGGTAGGTCTTGCGGGCATCTGGTGCCTGACGTTCTACCATTCTGTGGGACAGGGCGCGGGGCGTTCGTAATCTGTGCCGTTAGCAGGGTTTTCAGGCGGGAAACCGCCTTAAACTGTCAAAAAATCTATTTTTGGGTTGCGGAAGGGTTCGGGAAACGAAGCGTTTCCTGAGTGGAATCCGCAAGGCGGACTTTGTCCGCCTGAGGAAAAGGGCGAGTTTCGAGGCTTTCTTGAAAGCCGCTGGAACAAGTCCCTTTATACCAACAGTCCCTCAAAAAAGGCTTCGTATAGCGGGCTTTGCCCGCTGTTGCCGCAGCCGCGTAGCGGCTACACGGAAGGCGTAGCCTGAGCCTTTTTTGACACACTGAGGCGGGAAACCGCCTTTACATAAGAATGGGGGAGAGGAAAATGCGCTTTACAAAAATGCAGGGCTGCGGAAACGATTATATTTATATCAACTGTTTTGAGGAGGACGTGCGGGAGCCGGAACGACTGGCTGTGGCAATGAGCGAACGCCATTTTGGCGTGGGCGCGGACGGGCTTGTGCTGATACTGCCTTCCGAAACGGGGGATTTCCGTATGCGGATGTTTAATTTAGACGGATCGGAAGGAGAAATGTGCGGGAATGCGGTGCGCTGCATCGGCAAATATGTGTATGAGCGGGGCATGACGCAGAGTACGCACATCGCGCTGGAAACGGCCGGAGGAATGAAATTTCTGGAACTGCACGTGAATGACGGCATCGTGGAGACGGTAACAGTAGATATGGGCGCGCCGGTTCTGGAGGCGGAACAGATTCCTGTGAAAAGCGGGAAACATCCCGTTGTCGGCGAACGTCTGCGGATTCTGGACAGGGATTTTGATTTTACCTGCGTTTCCATGGGAAACCCTCACGGCGTTGTTTTTGTGGAAAATGTTTCGGAGTTTCCGGTAGAGGAATACGGCAGGGCGGCGGAATATCACCCGATATTTCCGAAAAAGGCGAATATTGAATTTGTGGAGAAAATTGACCCGGAGCATATCAGGATGCGCGTATGGGAGCGGGGCAGCGGCGAAACGTTAGCATGCGGCACAGGCGCGAGTGCGGCGGCTGTTGCGGCTGTGCTGAACGGATACTGCGGCAGGATTGTGGATGTTTTGCTTAAAGGCGGCACCCTGCGCATTGAATGGCGGGAGGAGGACGGACACGTTTACATGACGGGGCCGGCGGCATTTTCCTTTGACGGGATATGGCTGGGGGAAGACAGGAGAAAAAAATGACGAAAGAACTTTATGATATGAAACAGGCCGAGGAACGGCTGATACTGGTTGGCGTGGAGCAGGAGGGCGGACGTTCTGTGATGGAAACGGACGCTTGCCTGGATGAATTGGAGGAACTGGTAAAAACGGCTGG
>CAJTQX010000011.1:0-38604 GCA_910578425.1 uncultured Anaerotignum sp. | reverse complement strand
TACCTTGGCAAGGGAAAGCTGGAAGAACTAAAGGTGATGCTCGCGGCGTTTGACGCAACGGGTATTGTCTGCGATGACGAGCTTTCTCCGGCGCAGTTGAAAAATATGGAGCAGGCGTTGGAAACGAAGGTGATGGACAGGACGATAGTGATACTGGACATTTTTGCGGCGCGCGCCCTTTCCGGCGAAGGGAAAATACAGGTGGAGCTGGCACAACTGAAATACCGGCTTTCCCGCCTGACAGGGCTGGGGACTTCTCTGTCGCGGCTGGGGGGCGGCATTGGCACAAGGGGCCCCGGCGAGAAGAAACTGGAAACAGACCGCCGCCACATCAAGGAACGTATCGCGGAGCTGAACCGCGAAGCGGGAGAAATACGCACGCACAGGGAGCTGCTGCGGGCACAGCGAAAGAAAAAAGGTACGCCTGTTGTTTCGCTGGTGGGGTATACAAACGCAGGGAAATCTACGCTCATCAATACGCTGACAGATGCGGGCGTACTGGCGGAAAACAAGCTGTTTGCAACGCTGGATACCACCACGCGGCAGGTGAAGCTGCCGAACGGCTCGGAAATCCTGCTGACGGATACGGTAGGGTTTATCCAAAAGCTGCCGCACCATCTGGTGCAGGCGTTCCGCGCGACGCTGGAGGAGATGAAGCATGCGGATATTCTGCTGCATGTTGTGGATGCATCGAATCCGGAGCGGGAGGAGCAGATGCGCGTGGTTTACCAGACATTGAAAGAACTGGGGTGCGGGGACACGCCTGTGATTACGGTATACAATAAAATGGATTTGCAGCCGGAACTGCCGCTGCCACAGGACGGGCAGGCGCGGGACGCCGTACGGATATCTGCGGCGCAGGGCGAAGGACTGGGCGGGCTGCTGGAAAGCGTGGAACGGCTTTTGCAGAGCTTTCGGAAGACAATGCGCGCGCTGGTGCCGTATACGGACGGCGGGCTGATTGGCTGGCTGCACGGCAGGTGCGAGATATTACAGGAGGAGCATACTGCGGACGGCGTTCTACTGGAGGCGGCTGTTGATGAGGAGGCCGCAAACAGGCTGGAAAAATACAGGATAGAATAAGAGAAAAGGAACCCAGGGGCTTTAAAGTGAAGTGCCCCTGGGTTCTTTTTTTACAGAGACGTTAAATCGGAGAATGAGGCAGACAAATGTTCTGTTCCCTTAAGAGAAGTGACAGCGTCATAGAACAAGTCATTTGCGATATTCATGGCGCAGACCAATGTTTCGGTATCCCGCGCAATGACAGCTTCCGCAATCTGCGCATGGGTTTCATAAGCAAGCTGGTTGATACGGAAAATTTCTTCTTCCGACATTTTACTGGTTGCATCCCAAAACATACGGATGCAAAGAGACGCTACAACATCCGTCATGAGTATGCAGAGCCGGTTATGGCTGGATCTGGCCAGCATTTTATGAAATTCCAGGTCGATGGCGGATAGTTTTTTAGAATCGCGGATGGCTTCGCCGTAACGCGTGACGATTTCCCGCAGCGCGGCGGCATCTTCCGGGGTATGGTACTGTGCGGCGAGGTGCGCGCAGGTACGGTCATTATAGGTACGGTATTCCGCAAGTTCGCGGGGGGAAATGACTCCGATGCTGATAAGCTCCCGAAGGGGCTGCTCCGCGCTTTCCAGAGAGATGCCCTGCACGATCGCGCCGCCGTTTACACCAACGGCAATTTTAATCAGTTTATTTTGCTGGAGCATCCGCAACGCCTCGCGGACGCTGGGACGGCTGCGATGGAACTGGTCCGCAAGCTCCCTCTCGGAAGGGAGGCGGTCCCCTGTTTTTAATTCCCCGCTCGCAATTTTTTCATAAATCTGCTGGTAAATTACATCAGAAGCGCGCTGCGTGGTTGCAGGCGCGAATGTAACTTTAAGATCGTCCAAAAAAAAACCCCCTAAATTTTATCTGTACAGAACAGGCGAAGGCTCCGGCGGCCTGACTGGCGCGGGACTTCAGCCTGCGGTAATCTATAAAGTTCGAAAAAACACAAAAGGTCATACAATTTATCCTATCATAACTCCGTGGAAATAACAAGCCGCAATCCTTACAAAACTGCAGGGAAATCGAAAAATTCCTGTAATCATTGACAGGCATGGATTTTTTGGGCAGGATAATGCACGATTCTGCTGTTTTTGTTCGTTTAAGTAAATTTTTTGTTCTTTTTCTACAAAAATTGCAATGTATTTTTGTGAAAACAAGTCGATTGACAAAATGTGTATCTAATGGCATACTAAAATAAATCAAATGGTAATACCATTTAATAAAATTGATAAAATAAAAACGATAACAGGGGAAAGGATTGGTAAAAATGGAACTCAAAAATGTTACTTTTGCGAATAAGACAGGCATTATCACTGGCGCTGCACAGGGGATTGGCAAAGCGATTGCGGCGCAGTTTGTCGAAATGGGCGGCAAGGCGGTCATTGTTGATATCAATGCGGAAACAGCGGCGCAGACCTGCAAGGAGCTGGGCAACGCTGTATATTATACAGTGGATTTATCTGACGGCGATGCTGTGGTACGCGTTTTTGAGCAGATTGCCGCGGAACAGGGGCGCATTGATGTTTTGATCAACAATGCGGGAATTGTGAATACAGATGATTTTGAGACACTGGAACGTGAGAAATGGGACAAGGTTCTGGCGGTTGATTTAACGGCGGTATTTCTCATCTGTCAGGTGGTTTTCCGTCATATGGCGGAAAAGGGCGGCGGACGAATGGTGAATATTGCGTCTGTTGCAGGGAAGGTCGGCGGCGGTTTTCTGGGCACATCGGCATATGCCGCAGCAAAAGCGGGCGTTATTTCTTTGACAAAGAGCATAGCAAAATCCGGTTCGGATAAAAATATTTACTGCAACAGTGTTTGTCCGGCGTATACCAAAACACCTCTGGTGTCTATCCTGACGGGGGAACGCGAAAAGAAGGTTCTGGAAGGTATGACGCTTCACCGCGCGGCTTCGCCTTCTGAGGTTGCGAACGCAGTGCTGTTCCTTGCTTCGGACGCCGCGAGTTTTGTGCAGGGGGAAAACCTGAACTGCGACGGCGGGCTTTTGATGAACGGTTAAGAAAAGCGGGATGCGCTTTCCTTAATAAAGGAAGTATATCTTCACCTGACAGGGGGCCGTATATACCCGTTGTCAGGCAAAAGGACAAAAAGGGAGGAAAAATTATGAAGAAAAAACTGGCACTTATTCTTGCCGCGATGATGGCACTGTCACTCAGCGCGTGCGGCGGCGGCTCCGGCAAGGGGAGCGGCGGCGAGGGCGGAGATTCCGCTGACGGGAACGAAACCTACACGCTGAAAATGCACATGAGCGTGGCGGCGACAGACCCTGTTTACAAATCTGCTGAGAAATTTACGGAGATTGTAACGGAAAAAACAAATGGAAATGTAACGTTTGAGCTTTATCCCAGTTCATCTCTGGGCGTTACACAGGACTGTCTGGAAGGATTGAGCATGCGCGCCTGCGATATCGTGTATGATTCCATGAGCAACCTTTCCACATGGACGGAGCTGGCAAACATTGAGGCACTGCCGTATATGTATTCCGGTGTGGACCACTTCCGGAACGTATGGGAAGGCGAGGTAGGCGAAACCATCCGCAACGACGTCGGCGCGGCGGCGGGCGTAAAGGTAATGGGCTGCGGTTTGCAGGGCGTGCGCGTTGTGACCTCCAACAAGCCCGTTAGGAGCGTAGATGATGTAAAAGGGCTGAAAATCCGCGTTCCGACTATTGATGTTTACCTGAAAACATGGAACTGGCTGGGCGCATCCACAACGCCTCTGGCTGGCTCTGAAATCTTTACGGCAATGCAGCAGGGCTCCGTTGATGCACAGGAAAACGCATACCCGACCTGTGTTGGCCTGTCTTTGCAGGAATGCACGAAATATGTAACAGAAACAAACCATGTATACTCTATGACGACATTCGTAATGGATCAGAACTTCTTTGACTCCCTGCCTGCGGAATACCAGGCGGCGATAGAAGAAGCGGCGATAGAGGCAGGCAAGCTCTGCACAGACCTGATCGTTGCGGACGCGGAGAATGCAAAGCAGGTATTTGTTGACGCCGGCTGCGAAATTTATGAAGTTGACGTGACAGAATGGCAGGCGGCAATGGACGGTTTCCTGGAAGAAAACTTCCCGAACCTGATTCCTTACTATGAAATGATTTTGGCTGCGGATACAGAAGCCTGAGCAGCGGGCTGTTCCGACAGGAAGAAGTGTTTCCATAATCGGCTGCGGCGCAGCCGGGACAGAGAACCGGTATGGCGGGGTTATCCTGCCATACCGGATACCTTCAAAGGAGGATGCTTGTGAACATATTGAACGCTTATTCACGGTTCCTGAATGCACTGACGAAAATACTGAAAGCTGTTGTGTGCGTTCTTCTTGCCGCAATGGTTTTGATCATGTTTTACCAGGCTATGATGCGCTATGTTTTTTCAAACGCGCAGCCATGGTGCGAGGAACTGACATTGTACATTGGTATTTTTAACGTAATGCTCGGGCTTGGCATTGCCAGCCGTATGGACAGCCACTTACAGGTGGATTTTCTGACCCGCCTTTACGGGCCGAAGCTGAGGTGTCTGATGACGGCTGTATGGGCTGTTGTTTCTATCGTTATCATGATTGTTTTTGCATATTACGCGGTGAGCCTGATTGGAAAGGCAACCGCCCGTTCTGTAACCCTGCCGATTACGATGGCGCATGTTTATACGGCGTTCCCCATCGGCGCGGCGATACTGGTGATTTATTCCATAGAAATTGCGGCCCGCAATATTGTAGGATTCCTGCATGGCGGGGTGCTGCCGGCACTGCCCGGCGAAGAAAAGGGAGGTGAGCAGGCATGAATGCTGGCGTAGTTGTATTTGTTGCACTTGTGGTTTTGGCTTTCCTTGGCCTGCCGATTTTCCTTGCGATTGCTGTAGGAACAATGCTGGCGATGGTCGTCGGCGGGTTCCCGCTGGAAACAATGGCGCAGAAAACATTTTTGGGCCTGAATTCCGTATCCCTGCTGTCTATCCCGTTTTTCATACTGGCGGGCAACCTGATGGCAAGAGGGATTACAAGAAAACTGATCAATGTTGCTAATATCCTGTTGGGGCGCGTTCCGGGCGCGTTGGGCGGAATTACGGTTCTGGCTTCCGCGCTTTTCGGGGCGATTTCCGGCTCCGCGGTTGCTACGGTGGCCGCAATTGGCGGTATGACGGTTCCGGCAATGAAAGAAGAAGGCTATGACGCGGATTACGCGGCTGCGCTGGCTTCTGCATCCTCCCTGCTGGGGCCTCTGATTCCGCCCTCTATCACGCTGATCGTATATGCCAGCCTGACGAATGCATCTGTGCAGAAGCTGTTCCTGGCAACACTGACGCCGGCAATCCTTTGCACGGTTGCGTTTCTGGTATATACCCTGTGGTACGGCAAGCGGCACAACCTGCCCAAACAGCCGAAAAAAACGGCAAAAGAAATTGCCGCCACACTGACAGACTCCATTTGGGCGATGCTGATGCCTGTGCTGATATTGGGCCTGATTTTTACGGGCATTGCGACAGTAACAGAAGCGGCGGCAATCTCCTGCATTTACGCGGCAATCGTCGCGCTGTTCATCTATAAAACGATGACGTTCAAGGAGCTTTTGAAGATACTTTCGGATTCCGCTATTTCCATCGCGGCGATCATGATACTGGTTGGCGTATCCAAAGCGACGGCTTACGTTGTTATTTCCTCTCAGATGCCGCAGTTGTTCATGTCGTTTGTGGATTCCATTACGGACAGCAGGCTGGTCGTGCTGATGATCATTAACGTCATTTTCCTGATATTGGGCTGCCTGATGGAGGGCAACTGCATCATCGTTATGATGGTGCCGCTGATGCTGAACCTTATCAACGCGTATGAAATTGACCTGCTCCAGTTTGGCATACTGGCGGCTCTGAATATTTATGTCGGCTGCATTACGCCGCCTGTAGGCGTTTCTCTGCTGGTCGGCACGAAGGTCGGCAATACTTCGATGGGCAGCACATTCAAGGCGATACTGTCATTCCTGGCGATTGCGCTGATTATTCTGATGCTTGTAACCTACTGGCCCGGCTTCACGCTGTGGCTGCCGAATATGAGCTGAACGGCTCAGCATGGAAGCAAATGAGGAAAGCAGGGGGAATGCGGTACACTGCCCCTGTCTGAAAATACAAATGAAAAATGGTTTATATAAGGATATACTCCCCGGCACTGCAAAAACGTACGGACGGCGGCCCTGTTTCAGGGCTGCCAGAGGGGAAGGGCAGCTTTCCCCTCCGCCGCGGCAAAAAAGGTACCGCTTCCGGCTGGCCGGATTTGCGATAGAGTGTTTCAAAAAAGATATTGAAAAATGAATTGTGAAAGGAGAACTTTCGTATGGGAAAAGAAAAGTATACAAAGGAACAGGCGGCACAGTTCTATGAAACCATGTGTACGATCCGCAAGTTTGAAGAAACGGTAAAGCATGACTTTCTTGCGGGTGAAATCCCCGGTTTCACACATGTTTATATTGGCGAAGAAGCCATTGCGACAGGCGTATGCGCCGCGCTGCGGCAGGACGATGTAATCGCTTCCACACACCGCGGTCATGGGCACTGCGTGGCAAAAGGCGCGGACGTAAACCGCATGATGGCGGAAATTTTCGGGAAAAAGACAGGCCTGTGCCAGGGGCGCGGCGGTTCCATGCATATTGCGGATTTCTCCATTGGCATGCTGGGAGCGAACGGCGTTGTCGGCGGCGGCTACAACCTTGCAACGGGCGCGGCACTGGCAAACAAGATGGTGCTGAAAAATGACAAGGTTTCCGTTGTATTTTTTGGCGACGGCGCGAGCAACCGCGGTACATTCCACGAGGCGATGAACGCGGCTTCGGCCTGGAAGCTGCCAGTTGTTTTCGTAAATGAAATGAACTGCTGGGCCTCTACAACGCCTTACCGGACGACCTGCAATGTGGAAAATATTTCCGACCGCGCGAAGGGCTACAACGTGCCCGGCGTAATCGTGGACGGGCAGGACGTTTTTGCCGTATATGAGGCGGCAAAGGAAGCAGTAGAACGTGCGCGCAGGGGCGAAGGCCCGACATTTATCGAGGCAAAGACATACCGCATTGAGGGGCACTTTGTGGGGGACCCTGAGCTGTACCGCAAGAAAGAGGAAACCATGAAAATTTTCCACGATACAGATCCGCTGAAAAAATTCCGCGAAAAAATGGAAGAAATGGGCGGCCCGCTGACAACTGCGGAATGCGACGAGCTGGACGCGAAATGCGACGCGAAAATCAAGGCGGCAAAGGACTTCGCGATGGAAAGCGAATATCCCGACGCATCGGAATACTTGAAATACGTGTATGAAAACTAAGGGAGGGGAAAACAATGCGTAAACTTTCATTTGCTCAGGCTACACTTGAGGCTATGGCTGAAGAAATGACAAACGATGAAAAAATTTTCGTAATGGGGGAAGATATCGCACGCCAGGGCGGCGTTTTCGGCCAGTTCAAAGGGCTTGCACAGCAGTTCCCGAACCGCGTGCTGGATACGCCGATTTCTGAAACCTTTATTACCGGCGGCGGCGTAGGCGCGGCATTGGCTGGCGCGCGCCCTGTTGTGGATATGCATTTTGCGGACTTTATGGGCGTCTGCATGGACGAAATATTCAACCAGATGGCGAAAATGCGCTATATGTTCGGCGGACAGGTCAATATGCCGCTGACGCTGCGCGCGCCGGACGGCTGGGTGAACGGCGGCGCGGCACAGCATTCGCAGGCTGTGGAATCCTGGTTCGTACATATTCCCGGTGTGCAGGTCATTGCGCCTTCCAATCCTTATGACGCTAAAATGGCGTTGAAAGCGGCAATCCGTTCCAACGATCCTGTATTGTATTTTGAGAACAAAATACTGTATAAAGAGTCCGATATGGTGCCGGAAATCGAGGACGAAGAACCCTACACCATTGGCAAGGCGAAGATTGTCCGAGAGGGCAGGGACGTAACAATCGTTTCCTATTCTATCGGCATGAAAGCGGCGCGGGGCGCGGCGGAACAACTGGCGAAGGAAGGCATTGAAGCGGAGGTTATCGACCTGATTACGATTTCTCCCTGGGACAGGGAGTGCGTGATGGCGTCTGTGAAGAAAACACACCGCCTGTGCATTGTTCATGAAGCGGTCAAACAGGGCGGCTTCGGTGCGGAGGTTGCCGCGACTGTGGCGGAGGAATGTCTGGAATACCTTGACGCGCCTATTCTTCGTTACGGCGCGCCCTTCTGTCCGATCCCCTTCGCGCCTACGCTGGAAATGAAGCTCCGCGTGACGCCTGAGGATTTGGTGAAAGGAATCAAAGGGATGCTTTAAGACTTCGTGAAGTGAGGAGAGACGCTATGGTAACTGAAGTATTGATGCCGAAACTCGGCCTGACGATGACCGAAGGCACGATTGAAGAATGGAAATTCAAAGAAGGCGACGCAGTTAAAAAAGGTGATATCCTCTTTTCCGTCGCTACAGATAAACTTACGAATGATGTGGAATGTGATACAGACGGCGTACTGCTGAAAATTGCTGTGCAGGCGGGCGAAAGCAGCGAATGCAAGAGCGTTGTCGCATGGATCGGCGAGCCGGGGGATCAAATCCCTGACGGGGCGGCGGCTTCTGCGCCCGCACCTATGGCGGTGCCTGCGGAAACAGCAGCGAAGGCCGCGCCTGCGGCGGCTCCGGCACCCGCGGCGGCAAGACCGGCGGGGGCATATGTGCTGGCAATGCCTTTCGCGAAGAAGCTGGCAAAAGAAAAGGGCTATGACATTGCCGCGATTCCCGGCACAGGGCCGAACGGGGTCATTTTGGCGAGAGATGTGGAAAACTTTGTTGCAGGGCCGAAAACCAGCCCGATGGCGGCGAAACTGGCCGCGGAATACGGCGTAGACGTAAGCACGCTGGGCGTGGCTGGGCGCGTAATGAAAGCTGACGTTATGGCGGCAGTGCAGGGCGGCGCACCGCAGACAGCGGCGGCAGCGGAGCCGGAAGGAAACGATTTGCCTCCTGTAAAAGTAAACCCGCTGCGCCGGAGCATTGCGGCAAATATGACAGCCTCCTGGACGACTTCCCCGAGGGTGACTTATACGCACCCTGTGGACGCGACATGTATGAAGGAGCTGCGCGAGAAGCTGAAAGACGGGCTGAAAGCGGAAGGGATCAAGCTGACGTTCAACCATATCCTGATGAAGGTTGCGGCAAGGGCTTTGATGGAATTCCCCGATGTGAACGCAAGCTTTGCGGACAATATGCTGACACACCACAGGCACGCAAATATTGGCCTGGCGGTGGCCAAAGGCGATGGACTGATGGTTCCGAATGTAAAATGCGTGGATACGAAATCCCTGAAAGAGGTTGCGCGGGAAACAGAAAACCTGATTGAGGCAACACGTTCCGGCAAGCTGGGTATGGAGGATATGACGGGCGGCACGTTCACGATTTCCTCCCTTGGGCCTTATGGTATTACGAGTTTTTCGCCGATCATTAACCAGCCAGAGCTTGCGATATTGGGCGTATGCGATATTGTGGATACGCCGGTTGTGCGGAATGGTGAAATCGTGATCCGTCCGATGATGAATTTGAGCCTGACAGCAGACCATCGTGTGATTGATGGCGTGATGGCATGTAAATTCCTTCAGAGAATCGTGGATTTGCTGGAAAATCCTTATCTCCTGCTTGTCTGAGGGTTTAAGGTTAAGGCGGGCGGAGGCGTATGCCTTCGCCTGTTCTTTTACATCATATTTGAAAACGAAAGGAGCGCGTAGGTATGGCAACTGAGGTATTGATGCCGAAACTTGGCCTGACAATGACGGAAGGCACGATTGAGGAATGGAAGATTAAGGAAGGACAGGCAGTAAAAAAGGGGGACGTCCTGTTTTCTGTCGCAACAGATAAGCTGACAAGCGAAATTGAGGCAGATACAGATGGCGTTCTGCTGAAAATACTGCTGCCGGAGGGCGAAACAGGCCCCTGCAAGAGCGTTATTGCTTATATTGGGGCGGAAGGCGAGGCCGTTCCTGATGGCGGTGCATCTGCGCCTGCTCCCGCGGCGGCACAGGCAGCCCAGACGGAGGAAAAAACGCCTGCGGGCGGGCCGAAGAGCGTTATTGTAATCGGCGGGGGCCCTGGCGGATATGTGGCGGCAATCCGCGCGGCACAGCTTGGCGCGAAGGTGACTGTAATCGAGAAAGAATTTTTGGGCGGAACATGTCTGAATATTGGCTGCATTCCGACGAAATGCCTGCTGCACAGCGCGGAACTGCTGGAGGAGATACGGAACCAGGGAAAGGATATCGGCGTGGAAACAAGCGGCGTTTCTGTGAATTTTACACAGGTAATGGCGCATAAGAACGCCATTTCCGCAAGGCTGACAAGCGGCGTTGCAGGTCTTCTGAAAAGGAATAAAATTACGAAACTAGATGGAACGGCGGCTTTTACAGGCCCCAAGACACTGGAAGTCACAAAGGCTGACGGGACGAAGGAGTCCATGACGGCTGATGCAATTATTGTAGCGACAGGCTCTGTGAACGCGGTTCCGCCGATTCCGGGCGTGAAAGAGAATCCCTGCTGTATTGATTCGACAGGCGCGCTGAGTTTGGAAAAAATTCCGGAAAGCATGGTTATTATCGGCGGCGGTGTAATCGGCATTGAACTGGCGTGCGCATACGCGGCGTTCGGCACAAAAATCACTGTGGTTGAAGCAAGGGATTTCATACTGCCGATGCTGGACGGCGACATTACGGCGGTTGGCGTGGCGCATATGAAAAAGATGGGCATTGCGTTCTGCCTGGAATGCTCTGTTCAGAGCATTGAGGAATGCCCTGCCGGCGCGCGGGTGGTTTGTACGGACAAAACGGGCGATACGGTAAGTTTTGAGGCGGAGAAGGTTCTGGTTGCGGTAGGCCGCAGAGCGAATACCGACACGCTGAATCTGGACGCGGCAGGACTGCGGAATGACAGGGGGCGTATCCTTGTCAATGAAAAAATGGAAACGAATGTACCAGGCGTATATGCAATCGGCGACTGCGTATTTGGCAAAGCCCAACTGGCGCATGCGGCTTCCGCAATGGGTGAAACTGCGGCGGAGAATATCATGGGGCTGGATGCGGTATATGACGAGAAAACGAACCCTGCCTGTGTATACATGATGCCGGAGGCGGCTTCTGTCGGGCTGACAGAGGAAAAATGCAGGGAAAAAGGGATTGATTACAAAGTAGGAAAATTCCCGATGGCGGCAAACGGGAAAGCACTTATTATCAACGGCGGCGAAGGTCTGGTGAAAATCATTGCAGACGCGAAATACGGCGAAGTGCTGGGCATGCATATCATTGGACCGCGTGCAACGGATTTGATCTGCGAGGGCGCGCTGGCGATCCGTCTGGAAGCAACAACGGAAGAACTGATTACGACAATCCATTCCCACCCGACGGTTACGGAAACTATGCGGGAGGCCGCGCTGCATCTGGAAGGGCGCGCGATCCATACGGGGAACAAATAACAGGAAGGAGGAACCGGTATGAAAAAACAGATGCGGGGGCTGGTGAAGGAAACCGCCGGCCCCAGCGGACTGGTCTACCATGACGATTTGCCTGTGCCGGAAATTGGCGATGACGAGGTGCTGATAAAGGTACACTGCACAGCAATCTGCGGTTCGGATATCCACATTCTGGACTGGGACGCCTGGTCTGAAAAAAGAATCAAGCCGCCTGTGACACTGGGGCATGAAGTCGCGGGGGATATTGTGGCTGTGGGGAAGAATGTGAAGGACAGAAAATGCGGCGACCGTGTTTCCTGCGAAACGCATATTCCCTGCGGCGAATGTTATTTCTGTAAAAACGGTATGCCGCATATCTGCGGGAACATCCAGTTGTTTGGCTGTACGCAGAACGGCGCGTTTGCCGAATACACAAAGATTCGTTCGGACTGCACATTTCTGCTGGACGATGATCTGCCTTATGAGGCGGCGTGTATGTTTGAGCCGATGGGCGCGGGCGTACATGGCGTGGAAGCGGCGGAGGTGGCAGGGAAAATTGTGCTGGTGAATGGCTGTGGGCCGATTGGACTGACGGCTGTCAGCGCGAGCAGGACGTTTGGCGCGAAGATGGTCATTGCCTGCGACCTGCTGGATGCACGCCTGGAGGCTGCGAAGGAAATGGGCGCGGATCTGGTGTTCAACAGCGGAAAATGCGACCTTGTGGCAGAGGTGCAAAAGCTGACGGACGGGATTGGCGCGGACGCCGCGATTGACATTACCGGAGCGGAAGCGGCAATTAACACCGCGCTGAAATGCCTGCGCGCCGCGGGGCGCATGGTATGCGTGGGGCTGCCGACAAAGCCTGTAACGCTGCACGATATGACGGATGACCTGATTTACAGGGAAATACAGTTGACAGGCGTTTCCGGCCGGTTAATCTGGCAGACATGGGAGGATTTCGCAAAGGTAATGAAGGGCCCTTACTATAAGCTGGACAAAGTAATCGGCGGGTGTTTTGCTTTGGAGGATTATGAAAGGGCATTGGAGGAAATTCGCAGGGGGACGCCGGGGAAAATGCTGCTTTTCCCGAACGCGGAGGATATCAGGAAGTAAACGGCAAAAGAGATTGGGGCAAGGTTGTGTCCATACGGGAGATATGCTATAATAAAAACACAGGCGGCTTTGCCTGACAGAGGATACCCTTGCAGGGCAGAGCATACAAGGGAAGGAAGGACATACTTCCTTCCTTTTGGTTTGGCATGGCGGTGCAGGGCGGACAAGGAGAAGAAAGATGGCTTATGTTTTTGTTGTGGCGGCGGGAATCTGTTGGGGCCTGATTGGCGTGTTTACGCGGGCAATCAGCGCGCTCGGCTTTACGGAGATGCAGATGCTTTTTGTGAAAGGCGTGCTTGCGGCAGGCCTGCTTTTCCTGCTGATTCTGGGAAAGGACAGGCGGTTGTTCCGGCTGAAAAAATGGACGGATCTGCGATATTTTATTGGAACAGGGATTTGCAGCTTTACGTTTTTCAGTTGGTGCTATATGAAGGCAATCAATCTGACAAGCCTTGGCGTTGCGGCGGCACTTCTGTATACTGCGCCAACGTTTGTCATGCTGTTTTCACTGGCACTGTTCCATGAAAAAATGACGAAGGCGAAAGGACTTGTGCTGGCGATGACGTTTCTGGGTTGCGCACTTGTTACGGGGATTTTGGAAAGCGGCGCGGCATTTACCGGACGAGGGCTGTTTATTGGGCTCTGCGCGGGAATCGGATACGCACTTTACAGCATTTTCGGGACGTTTGCGATTCGGAGGGGGTATGGCTCCCTGACGATTTCTTTCTTTACCTTCCTGACGGCGGCAGTGTTTATGGCTTTTTGCGTCAATCCTCTGAAAATTGCCCGGGAAATTACAATATTGGGAGCGTGGCCCCTGCTGGTGCTGTTTGCACTGCTGACAACAGTTGTTCCGTATCTTTGCTACACAAAGGGGCTGGCGGGGCTGCCCGCAAGCCGCGCTTCGGTTACGGCAACAATTGAACCTGTTGTAGCGGCTCTGCTTGGCATTTTTGTGTTTCATGAAAGCGCGTCTGTAATGAAGATTGCAGGGATTGCGCTTGTTCTGGGGTCTGTCGCGCTGATGGGCAGGGAAGGCCAGGAAAAAGATGGGGGAGAAGGGGCTGAGTAAAAGGGAATGAAAAGGATTTCGCAGCGCGGCATTCGTAAATCCTTTGGAGCAGTTCGTTTGTGCAGACGTAAAAGAGAACAGGAGCGAAAACAGGATTTCGCAGCGCGGCATTCGCTGCTCCTTTGGAGCAACTCGTTTGTGCTGACGCACTATGCAATAAAAACAGCTTAGGAAAAAAGAAACATAAATGTTCCTTTTCCCCTAAGCTATTTTATTGCGCACTGCTTACAGGTATAAAAAAAGTGAACACGATGGCTCACTTTTTCTAAGTAGTAATTATTCGGGCTTAATTGCGCCAGTAGGGCAAGCACCTGTGCATGTACCGCAATCAATACATTCAGCAGCTGTGATTTCAAAAACACCGCCAGCTTCATGGATGCAGCCTGTAGGACATTCGCCAGCGCATGCGCCGCAGCCGATACATTCGGGTCCGATTTTATGAGCCATTGGAATACACCTCCTTTTTCCTTCTTCATGCCTATTTTATATCAAGACCGGGGAATTTGCAAGTATATTTCTCATATTTCTTTGAAAAAGAAATCCAACGCAGGAAAAGCAGCGACAGGCTGTGCGTCTGCCGCATTCGGGCGGAGTATATTATAAGGAAAAGTTTTGCTTGACAAGAGCGGCGGAAGGGACATACAATAATCTGCAAACGGCTGATTCCACTGGCGGGCTTCGGCTGGATTTGAAACGAAGGGCGGTATGGAGCATGAAAAAACGCTGGAGGGCTGGAATGTTCCTGTTATTCCTATGCCTGCTGGCGGGCTGCGGAGGGGGAACGAAGACTACCGAGACAGGCGGGCTTCGGGTTTTGACAAGCTTTTATCCGGTTTACCTGATTGCGCGGGAAGTGACGGCAGGTACGGACGGTATTATTCTGGAAAATATGGCGCAGCCCCAGACGGGCTGCCTGCACGACTATGAATTAACGATTTCGGATATGAAAAAACTGGAAAATGCTGATATCCTGCTTGTGAACGGCGGCGGCATGGAGGCGTTTCTGGGGCAGGCTCTGGAACAGTATCCAGATTTATGTATTGTGGATACTTCGGCGGGGATTTCGCTTTTAACGGAGGAATGCGGCCATCATCACGGGGAGGATGAGCCGCATGAAGCGGAGGGGAATCCTCATGTCTGGCTGCTGCCGGAAAACGCGGCGCAACAGGCGGCGGCAATCTGCGGCGCGCTCTGCAAGGCCATGCCGGAGGAAAGGGAAACGCTGGAACGGAATACGGCGCGTTTTTTGAAGGAAGCGGAAAGGCTGACCGAACAGGCGGCAACGCTTCCTGTGCCAGAGGACGAACAGGCGGCAATCTTTCATGAGGGGTTTGCGTATCTGGCGGAGCTGTTCGGGCTGGATGCGGAAATCGGCATTTTTGCGGAGGAATATCAGGAGCCTTCCGCAAAGGAGCTTGCAGGGGCGGCAGATGAAATGCTGGAGGACGGCATTTCCCTGCTTTTGGCAGCGGACGACAGCGGCGCGAAATATGCCCGCATATTGGCGAGGGAAAGCGGCGGGCATGCCGTTCTGCTTGACCCGCTGACAACGAAGGCGGAGGAGAACGACACCTATGCCGGACGGATGGAACGGAACATTGCTGCAATGCGGCAGGCTTTGGAAGGGGCGGAAGAATGAGAACGAACATACACAGCAACTGCGCGCTCCGCAGCATTGAAATGAAAGGGATTTGCGTAACCAGCGGGGAGGACGTTCTGCTGGAAAACGTAAATCTGACGTTCCACTGCGGACAACTGACAGCCCTCATCGGCAAGAACGGCGCAGGGAAAACAACGCTGATTAAGGCTTTACTGGGAGAACGGCAGTACAAAGGAAAGATTTCCTTTACGGACAGTCATGGGGCGGAAATCGCCAAGCCGAAAATTGGCTATGTGCCGCAGTATCTGGATTTTGACAAAAGTATGCCGGTTTCTGTGGAGGATTTTATGGCGGCGGCAGGAAACGGGCGCGCGGTCTGGTTTGGAAAAAGCAGAAAAACGCGGCAAAGCATACGGGAAACGCTGGAAAAGATGGAATGCGGATATCTGACAGGGCGGCGGCTGGGCGCGCTGAGCGGCGGTGAGCTGCAGAGAGTGCTGCTGGCAATGGCGGTGGAGCCTGTGCCTGACCTTCTGGTACTGGATGAACCTGTTTCGGGCATGGATATTGCCGGCCTGGATTTGTTTTACAGGCAGGTGACGGAGCTGCGCGATACCTGCCATATGGCAATACTGCTGGTTTCGCACGATCTGGGGCTGGTACGGAAATATGCGGACAAAGTTGTCCTGCTGGATAAAACGGCAGCGGCGGAGGGCAGCGCGGAGGAGGTATTTTCCGGAGAGGCGTTTCGTGAGGCGTTTGGCTTTGAGGAGGCAGCAGAATGGAACTGATATATGGATTTCTGGAAATGCTCCCGTTTGAGATGTTCCAGTATGATTTTATGAAAAACGCCTTTCTGGCATCGGCACTGATCGCGCCGCTGTTCGCGCTTTTGGGGACGATGGCGGTCAACAACAAAATGGCGTTTTTTTCCGATGCTCTGGGACACAGCGCGTTTACGGGCATCGGGCTGGGCGTTCTGCTGGGGCTGGACGACCCGCTGCTGGCAATGCTTGCCTTTGGGATATTTCTGGGGCTTGTCATTACAAAGGTGAAGGCGGCTAATCTGGTTTCTTCGGATACGGTTATCAGCGTGTTTTCCTCCGCGGCTATGGCTCTGGGAATTGTGATATTATCCGCAAGGGGCGGCTTCGCGAAGTATTCAGCTTATCTGATTGGGGATATCCTGACAGTCGGGCAGGGCGACCTGCTGGTGATACTGGTCGTTTTACTGCTGGCATACGCGATGTGGGCGGTGTTTTATAACCGGCTGCTGCTGCTCTGCGTGAATCGTTCGCTTGCGGCAAGCAGGGGCGTGCGTGTGATGCTGACGGAAAACCTGTTTGTGGCAATGGTGGCGGTGGCGGTCATGGTTTCTATCCGCTGGGTAGGGATACTGATGATCAATTCCCTGCTGATACTGCCCGCCGCGGCAGCACGCAATATTACAACGGGCGCGCGCAGCTATCATTGGACGGCAACTGCTTTCGGACTGCTTTCCTCGCTGGCGGGGCTGGGGCTTTCCTATTCGCTGGGCGTTTCCGCCGGGGCAATGATGGTGCTGACGGCGGCGGCACTGTTTTTTGTGACGTATCTGATTGGAAAACGAAGGAAATTAGACATTGGGCTTTGAAATTTTCTGAGCCCTTTTTTTGATTCGGCGGGAGATTTTTCCGCAAAATGCAGTATAGCAATTTCAGGGGATTTGTATTATACTATAATAAAAAAACAGGACGGAAAAAGGGAGGACAGCCGATGCTGGTGACGGAAATCAGGCCGCAGAAGCGGGACGAAACGCGGTATAATATCTTTATTGACGGGGAATATGCTTTTGCCCTGCCGATGCAGGATATTCTGTATTTCAAGCTGAAGGAAGGCTGTGAAACCACGGAGGAAACGGTGGAGTATATCCGTCGCAATCTGATTTATATAAAAGCGCAGGATACCGCCCTGCATTATATTGGATACAAAATGCGGACGGAACAGGAAATTTACCGGAAATTGCAGGAAAAGGAATATACGGAAGACGTAATTGCCGAAGTGATGGAGTTTCTGCGGAAATACGGCTATGTCAATGACAGGGAATACTGTGAAAAATATATCCGCGAGCGGCTCCGTCTGCGCCCGAAAAGCGGCTATGCCCTGCGCATGGAGCTGCGGCAGAGGGGCGTTGCGGAGAAAATCATAGAGGACGTTCTGAACGGAACGGAGATTGACGAGGCGGGGGACGCGGTCGGCTGGCTGGAAAAAAAGGCGCGCTTCTGGCCGCCGGATGAAAAAGAGAAAAAACGTTTGCAGGGCTTTTTGCTGCGGAAGGGATATTCCTACGATGTGATAAGGGAGGCGTTCCGGCAGATGGATGGGGGAGATGAGGCGTAATGGCGTTTTATATGGGAGAAATCAAAAATCAGCGGAAGGAATTTATACAGGCCTATCAGGACGGGGATTACAAAAAAGCCATTTTCCTTGGGAAACGGCTGCTGGATATTTATGAAGCAAACGAGGACTGTGAAAATATGGAATACGCCGCGGATATGAGCAATCTCGCGCTGGTGTTCGACCAGATGCGCTTTTTTGAGAAGGCGGAGGAATATTATGAAAAGGCGGCTTCGCTGAAAAAGCAATGTGGCGGGGAGTGCCTTTCTTATGCGGATACGCTGAATAATCTGGCAATCGTGTATAACCAGACGGGGCGGCAGGAGGACGCGCTCAGGCTGCACAGCAAGGCGTTGGAAATACGCGATCTGAAACTGGGCAGGGATTCTATGGATTATATCCACAGCCTGTACCATCTGGGGAATACTTATGAGCTTTTGGAAAACAACGGGAAGGCTTTGGAGATGTTTGGCAAGGCTCTGCGGCGGGCAAGGCAGTGCGCCAGCTTTTCCAATATGGATTTGGCGGATATCCACGGCGCGCTGGCAAGGGCTTACGACAGGCAGGGGAATTTCAAAAAAGCCATTTATTTTTATGAAATTTGTCTGGATTTGATTGAAAAGGAGCGCGGCAGCGAAAATTATTATTTTATGCTGCAAACGCTGACGCTGGCGGCAGTCTGCGAAAAGGCAGGGCTGACGGATCTGGCGGTGGAATACTGCGAGAGGGCAATAGAAATCCGCCGCAGTTTGATGAGCGAGGAGCATTTGGATTTTATCAACAGCCTGAATAATCTGGCGGCAATCTGCTGTAAGGATAAGCAGTTTGAAAAAGCCCTGCGCCTGCATCGGGAAGCGTTGGATCTGGTGGAGCGCATGCTGGGGCGCAGCCATATTTTTTACGCTGACGCGCTGAATAACCTGAGTGTGGATTACTGCGGCATGAAGGAATACAAAAAGGCCCTGGCTCTGAACCAGAAGGCTCTGGCGCAGAAACGCCTGCTTTTGGGGGACAATGACCCGCAGACGGCGGCAAGCCTGATGAGTATGGGCACGCTTTATGACAATATGGGGAAATATACGGAGGCGATGGAGTGTTATCAGCAGGCGTTGGAAATTCGGCGCAAGGCGTTTTCCGAAGAGGATTCCTGCTGTGCGGATTCGCTGACGGCGATTGGGCGGCTTTATGAGCATCAGGGCGCGTATGAAGCGGCAGCGGCGGCGATACAGGAAGGACTTGCGATTCGCCGCGCCTGCGGAGAGGGCGAAAGCAGCATATATGTATGGAGTTTGCAGCTTCTGGCGGAAATCCGCAGAAAGCAGGGCGAATATGCCGCTTCTGTGGCACTTTGCCGCGAAGGCGTGAAGATTATGGAACGGCGTTACGGCGCGGGACATCCCCGCTATGCCTCCGCGCTGGAAAAACTGGGGCTGGCCTACGAAGAGGCGGAGGATTTGGGCGAAGCTGCGGCCGCGCTGGAGCTTGCGGCGAAAATCCGTAAGGAAATGCTGGACGAAGATAACCCGCAGTATCTGGAAACGCTGGAGATGCTTGCGCGTGTTTTTACGAAAAAAAGGGAATATGACAGGGCCATCGCGCTCTATCAGGAGAAAAACGATGTAAACTTTGAGGAAACGCCACAGGAGCAGCTTGCGGCGGCAAATAACCTTTTGGCGATTGCGAACTGCTACCGGCTGGCAGGAAACGAAGGAAAGGCGGAAGCGTATTTTGCGGAGGCAGAGGGCAAGCTGAAGCGATGCGGCACCGCGCCGGACGAAACGTATGAGACGCGTCGCAGGGCATATTTGACGGCACGTGCTGAAAGGCCTGCCGCGCGGAAGAATGCGGCGATGTTTGGGCTGAGCCGCCAGCAGGCGGAAAATGCGGCGCAGATGTTTGAGAAGCTGTTCGAGGAGCGCGTCCGCGATTTCGGGCAGGAGGATAAAGTCGCACTGCGGACCGCGCTGGCACTGGGCGACCTGCTGAACCGCATGGGGCGGAAGGACGAGGCTGTGAAATGGTTCACGCTGGCGGAAAAAGAGGGCGAAGGAGAAACATATATCCGCGCCTGCCGATGGCTGGGAGAATACTGGCTGAAAAAAGGCGAACCGGAACAGGCATTCCGCAAGCTGGTGAATGCGAAGGAATATATTGCGGAATACGGCGATATGAAATCTGAGGATTACTGCGCGCTGCTGGGGCTTTTGGGAGATTATTATTTTCAGAAGGGCGAAAAAGAGCGGGCGGCAGCGTTTTATCAACCATGGAACAGGCTTTACAAGGAACTGCACCTGCCGTACAATGCCGCGTATGAAGCGCGTGCGGAACGGACAGCGCGGATTTTGGCGGAGCTGAAACGCCACCAGGAGGCGGTCGAGTGCTACAGCGCACTCGCGCTCTCCATACGGGGGCGTGAAGGGGAAACGGGGAATTTTGTACGCCTGTTGATGAAAACGGCGTCACTGCATGCCGCTTTGGGGAACAAAAAAGACACGGAAGCGCTTTTGGAGCGCGCGCTGCTGCTGGGCGCGCAGGACGGCGCGGCGACTGCGGCATACGGAAGGCTCTGCGACAGAGCAGGGCGGATTTTTGCGGCGGCGGGATGCGTGGAAAAGGCAGAGGAAACGCTGCGAATGGCTTACCGGATACAGGGTGAGGGTGAGCGGTGCATGACAAAGGAAGGGCTTTCTGCGCTGCTGGGGCTTTTGCGGGCAAAGGGAGACAAAAAGGCGTATTTAGCGGTGAAAAACGGCGAAAAGCTGGAGTAAAATAAGACCTTGGAGGCTCTGCGGTCTTCGCTCTGGTCGGTGCAAAGCGAGCCTCCCCCGGAGGCTCTGCGGTCTTCGCTCCGCTCCGGTCGGCGCAAAGCGAGCCTCCCCCGGAGGCTCTGCGCCCCTTGACCCATTTGCCGCAAAACTGTGTTTTGCGGGGGATAAATAAAAATATGGAGATACCTTCGCCTGATAAGAGGATATACCCTTTGTCAAGCGAAGGCACATAGCCTGTGGATAGGGAGAGATTCACAGGCTTTTTATTTTTTATAAAAAACTGGAAAAGTGCTTGCAGGGGATTCTTTAATATGATATTATTATACCTGAAAATAAATAAGGTTATATAATTTACGGTAAAAAAAGAAAAAAGGGGGATGAATATGCTGGATTACAGGGAGTTTTGCGGCAAAATCGGATTTGACAGAGATGCAGTGAATGCAGACGCGATGCGGGTATTTGATTTCTTTTGTCAGCCGGAAGTGATTCACAGCATGATTGTTTTTTCAGAAGTAGGGCTGCCGGCGTTTAGCGGCATTGCGAAGGAATTGGAGCAGAATTTTGCGGACGCGCCTTTGTTTCCTCTGCAGAAACTGCCGAACCGCCAGATTGTTGGGAAGATGGCGAAATTTGTGCTGGAACATTTTGGCTACGAGCCGATACCGAAAAGTATGAAAAAGAATACGAAACTCCGCGAATTTTCGCAGGCGAGGTTATTCGGGCAATCTGCCATTTACACAAAAACAGGACAGGGGCAGCTGCGTATTTCCATGACGATACAATACCCTCGCTTGACAAAGGACATTCACAGCTGAAAGCATAGGTTTGCGGTTCTCGCTTAGCGTACCCGTAGGTATGTCAGGGGCGGAAAACAAAGAAATGGCTCAAATTCCGAATGAAAAAGCGTGCATCCCTTGTCAGATGGCAGGCATGATGCGGGCGGACAAGTTTGAAAAAACAGTGAAAATTGGAAGATTTCCTGTTGACAGGGTTTGGCGTCTATGTTACTATGATGAAGTATGTTCAACCGCGCGGAGAGGCTCTGGAAAACCGGAAAAAGTTTCGGTTGCCGAATCCGGCGAGTAAATTGCGAGGAGGTGTTCAGATGTACGCAATTATTGAAACTGGCGGTAAGCAGTATAAGGTAGCGGAAGGCGATATTATTACGGTAGAAAAGCTGGGCGTAGAAGCAGGTCAGGATTACACATTCGACAAGGTTCTTGTGCTGGCGAAAGACGGTGATGTAAAAATCGGCGCGCCTTATGTGGAAGGTGCGGCGGTAACAGCGTCCGTAATCGGCGACGGCAAGGAAAAGAAAGTTGTCGTTTATAAATATAAACCGAAAAAAGGCTTCCACAAGAAAAGAGGCCACAGACAGCCTTTTACAAAACTGCAGATCAAAGCATTTTAATCTGCAATGATTCAGGCGAGGCTTTATCGAAAAAATGGCAGGCTCTGCGGCTTTCGGATTTCCGGCCATGCGGATTACGCGCCCGAAGGGGCGGATATTGTCTGCGCGGCGGCGTCGGTATTGGCGTTTAATACGGTGAACGCTGTGGAGAAATTCACAGAGATTCCCTTTCAATGTGAGGCTGACGCGGAAAATGGCGGATATCTCAGGGTTCTGTTCCCGATGGAGGGAATGGAAGCGGCTGATGTGCAGCTCCTTTTGGAAACGCTGGCATTGGGGCTTGCAGGGATCGAAATGGAATATGGAAGTTATATTACTTTGAAGATTGAGGAGGTGTGAAGTATGTTCAGATTGAACCTTCAGTTCTTCGCGCACCATAAGGGCGGTGGTTCCACAAAGAACGGCCGTGACTCCAACGCGAAAAGACTTGGCGCGAAACGTGCGGATGGTCAGTATGTTCTGGCTGGCAATATCTTATATACACAGAGGGGCACAAAAATCCACCCCGGCACAAACGTTGGCAGAGGCGGCAACGATACGCTGTTTGCTCTGGTTGACGGACGCGTGAAATATGAGAGAAAAGGCAGAGATAAAAAACAGGTTTCTGTTTATCCCGTTGAAATTGCTGAATAAGAATGGCGAGGGCTTCAAATGATAGCATTTGAAGCCTTGCGTTTCAAAAAAGGCTCAGGCTACGCCTTCAAGCCTTTTTTGAGGAACTGGCGGAATAAAGGGACTCGTTCCAGCGGCTTGCTTCGCAAGCCTTGAAACTCGCCCTTTTCCTCGGACGAACAAAGTCCGTCCTGCGGATTCCATTCAGGAAACGCTTCGTTTCCCGAACCCTTCCGCGGCATAGAATTAGGTTTTGTAAGGCTGGGCTTCAAATGATAATAGCATTTGAGGCCTTTTTTATAGGGAGAGAAAATAAAGGGGGAGGAAAATGGCTGTTTGTGTGAACTGCAAAAAAGAAATCAGTTTTTTGAACGCGACACGTCCGCTTTGGGAAGGGACGAAGGAACAGTTCTGCTCCAAATGCTGGAGTAAAATTGACGGAGCATTCCTCAACCACCCGCAGGAGAAGGATATTGACCGCTTTATAAAGGTGGGCTTTACAGAGGATGGGCTGAAATATCTGCGGGAGTATTGCGCGTATGCCCAATCTAAAGTAAAAGCTGAGGAGCAGTATAACGGCCATATGCTGACTACGGGTTATAATTTTGAGGGGTATCAAATTGAAAAATATATTACGGTTGTCAGCGGTTCTGCTGTACTGGGGACGGGGCTTTTTTCCGGAATGACGACCGCTGATTTTTCCGGAGCATTCTCCGATGAATTGGCTGCAAAGCTGGAGATGGCAAAAGATGCGGCTATGAGGAAAATGATTGAAAAGTCTGCCGGCTTGGGTGGTAATGCGGTGATAGGCATAGACTTCGACTATATGCAGATAAGTACCTTAATCGGCGTGGTCGCAAATGGTACAAGCGTGTATATAAAGCCGCTTTCTAAGATATAACCCAGGCAGTGTACGGCATGATGGCAAAAATGAGTATTGCGGGCGTTGCCATAAGAAAATTTCATTTTATGAAATGTCTGAAAAATCAGGATTTTTCAGAATGGTTTCCTTATTTAGGTGAAATTTTCTCAGGCAACTGCCGTCGGCGTTTGACTCAAGAAATCAATAGAAAAGAAAAATCTGTTTTCTTAAGTCAAACCGCCTTTCCCCGCCGCATTTATGCGGCGGCAGTAAAGTTCTTTGCACCGCTTTCTTTCAAGAAAGCGGGCGGGGTTCGGGGCAGAGCCCCAAGGTTTGAGAGGTGAGAAAATGTTTGTAGACAGGGTGAAAATCCATGTAAAGGGCGGTAACGGCGGCAACGGCATGGTTTCGTTTTACCGCGCGAAATATATTACGCATGGCGGGCCGGACGGCGGCGACGGCGGCAAGGGCGGCGACGTTGTGTTTATCGGCGATGAGAGCATGGGCACGCTGATGGACTTTCGGTATAAACGTATGTTTAAGGCCGTAAATGGCGGTGATGGCGGCAAGCGCAACTGCTTCGGCAAGGACGGCGAGGACGTTGTGATAAAGGTGCCGGTTGGTACGGTTATCCGCGAGGCCGAAAGCGGAAAGGTTATGGCGGATATTACGCATGACGGGGAACGGAAAATATTGATACACGGCGGCAAGGGCGGCAAGGGCAACCAGCACTTTGCCACGCCGACAAGGCAGGCCCCGCGCTATGCCGAAAAGGGCCGTACGGCAAAAGAATACGATGTGATTCTGGAGCTGAAACTGATTGCAGATGTGGGGCTGATCGGGTTTCCGAATGTTGGCAAATCTACGCTGCTTTCTATGGTGACGAACGCCAACCCGAAAATTGCCAATTACCATTTTACAACGCTTGCACCTAACCTGGGCGTGGTCGAGGGCAGGTATGGCGACAGCTTTGTGCTGGCGGATATTCCCGGACTGGTTGAGGGCGCGAGCGAAGGCGTTGGGCTGGGGCATGAATTTTTGCGCCACGTGGAAAGAACAAAGGTGTTCATACATGTTGTGGACGCGGCTGGCGTGGAGGGCGACGACCCGGTGGAAAACGTGCGGAAAATCAACCGCGAACTGGAAGAATATAATCCGGAGCTGCGGAAACGCCCGCAGGTGATTGCGGCGAATAAAACGGATATTCCCGGTTCAGAAGAAAACGTAGCGCGGCTGAAAGAGGCGTATGAAAAGGAAGGCTATCAGGTGTTTCCGATTTCCGCGGCAACGAATACGGGGCTGGACGAGCTGCTGACCGCGGTTGGCGCGATACTGAAGGATTATCCGGAGGATATTATTTTCGCGGAGGAATATGAGGAATACGATGAAGTCGCTATTGACAGGGAGCCGTTTACCATTGAGGTTGAGGACGGGAACTATTATATTGTGACAGGCGTAGGCGTGGAGAAGATGATAGGGTATACCAACATTGATACGGAGAAAGGCTTTGCGTTCTTCCAGAGGTACTTGAAAGAAAAAGGCATCATTGAGGCTTTGGAAGAAAAGGGGATACAGGAGGGCGATACTGTCCGTATCTATGATTTGGAGTTTGAATTTTGGAAATGATACGTTGAGAAGAAAAGCAGGTCAGTCTGTGATGGACAGTCCTGCTTTTTTTATGCGGTCTGATACGGTTTTTGGGGAAAAAGCAGGCGGAAAAATTCGCTTATCTGCTTATTGTTATTTTTTTGATATACTATTGACACTTAATATACTGTGTGGTACGATGTATATAAAGGAGGCACAGTATATGAATATTGATGATTGGAAGTCCCAGATCAAACGGGGGACGCTTGAGTTTTGTATTCTGCTGATGATACGGCAGAAACCCTCTTATGGATATGAAATCATTGCCACATTGGAACAATATCCGATTATTGCCGCAAAAGAAAATACCATTTATCCATTATTGCGGAGGCTGCTGAAAGAAGAATATATTTCTTCTTCATGGCAGGAAGGCACAGAGGGCTTGCCGCCGAGGAAATATTATGCAATTACAGAAAAAGGGCAGGAATACATTGCTGCGATGTCTGCCGAGTGGAAGAATTTACTGCGCGCGATTCAGGAAATCAAAGGAGAATGAGCATGGAAAAAATATTAAGCGAGTATCTTGAAAAAATGGAAAAATATTTAAGGCCGGTTGCTGTTTCGGAACGGGCAGACATTATAAAAGAAATCAAAAGCGAAATGCAGGAATTGCAAGGGAATGGCATTCCTGCGGAACAGATTATTGAAAGACTGGGAAGTCCAAAAGATTTGGCAAAGGCTTATCTTGGAGATTTGCTTTCAAAAGAAAATAAATTCAGTTGGAACAGATTTTTGACTGTTTGCGCCTTTTATAGTTTGGTGGGATTTTCGGGAATGATTGCAATTCCCTGTTTGGCGGTTATTGCCATTGGTTTTATCGTCTGCGGAATTGCAACGCCGCTGCTGATGGCGGCAAAAATGCTTGACCATATATTTGCCCCTGGTATCCCTTATATGGAGCATTTCGGGGTATGGATTGGGGGAGGGATTACTTTGAACCCTGGAGCCGAGTTTATGATTTCGCTGGTCGTTGGCACACTGCTTTGCTGGGGAGGGCTCTGCGCATGGAAGTTGCTGGTGCTCTATTGCAGAAAAGTCAGCAAAGCCGCAGGCAGTTTGTCCATTTCGGGGAAATAGCTTATAGAATGTATCTTCTGCTGCATCTGAAACCTATTTTCAGAGCATCAGGTAACACAGATAAAAATACAGCAGCAGGCATGTGGGTACGGCATACACTATGCCGATGGCAACTGCGCTTTTTTTGCCGCGTCCCCAGAGCTTTACAGAGAGGTAGAGCGCGTCCAGTACGTCAAACAGGAAAATAAACTGGAGGATACCATGCAGTACGGTGGCAGCAGGCGTCAGTTTTCCCTGTGTGCGTCCGAAGCGGACGACCTGCAGGCCGTAAAACGCCCCGGGCAGAAGCGCGAGCCATGTACCGCATGCAATCGCGAGGAATATCGTGCCATACACAGGGTACAGCGGGAATGCAAGAATGAGCGTGCCGCGGCTGGCAGCAAGAAGAACGAGCGCGATCAGGGTATATGCAACAAAGTTCAGTATAAAATAAACCACAAGACCGTATTTCAAGGTCAGCATGGCGTTCAGGCAGTATATATCTGCGCCCTGTGCATATTTCCGGAAGGACTGCACGATGTTCCATATACCCAGTACAAAAACCGCAAAAAACCAGAGCACAGCACAGACCACATATCCGGTAATCAGAAATCGTGGGGACAGGAATTTTCCGGCATAGCCGACAAAGCCGCAAAAGCAGATATAGGCGATGGTGAGAGGAAACCCTGACGAGAGCAGTATGTCGTAGGCAATGGGCAGGATGTATGTACGTTTTTGCGTTTCGTTCATGATGCAGTCCTCCTTGTGGTTTTATAGCCTGTTCCGTATCCCGGAAGATGTCGGATTTATCTGAATTATGCTGCCAGACAAAGGGATTTTTCCGCAGGGATACAGTCGCTTCGTTCGCGCTCGTGAGTATTTCAGGAAAAATTACCGAAGTATGGCGGGAAAAGACTGGGGGAGCCGATGCTTCAAAAGATGCCAGGCAGGTTCCATATCTCCGGCGGGGGTTACCGCCCTTCGCCGCCTTTGTCATAGCCGAAATTGTAATAATTTCTGAAAAGCCGCTGCGCCTCCGCGCTTGTGAACAATTCTGTAAAAGTTCCGGCTATTTTGTGCCAATATTCTTTATCCCATGTCAGCGATTTTTCCGCCATGTATATCCCTGTGTTTTCTTCATTGCAGACATAGAAATAGCACATATCCCCAATATCGTCCCCAAAGGGCAGGGCGTTGGGGCAGTCCTGGAAGAAATCGACCGTTGCGTCAAAATCCTCCATATCATCCCATATCCAGAATGTCATAGTCGGCATGACGCGGTTCGGCCGCCGGTCTTCAATGCCGCCGCCTCCGAAATGGCGGAAGATTTCGCAGTAATCTTCTGGCAGCGGGATAGGGGAATTCTCTTTGATCAAATCCAGTTCCGTTTCCACTTCGTCTTTCCAGTTGGGACGCCAATCCGGACTGTAGCCGTCCCACGCGCTGCACGCTTCGTCCTGGAAATTGTCAAAAAGCTGATAAATCTGCTCCATCATGCCCATAAAATACACCTTCCTTTTTCCATTTTATCATGTATCCAGTCCTGCTTCAATGCCCGACAGGGGTTCCGTCCTCCAGACTGTTGATTTTGATGGCGCAGATGCCGCTTTTCATTACCAGCCTGCGCAGGAAAGGCTGATACATGAAGGGACATTTCAGTATCTTGAGGAACAGCTTTATGCGGATATGGCGGGTTTTGGCAAAATAGCGGCGGTTCAGGTCGCCGCGCCCGCTGTTGAGGACTGCGGCCAAATCCCTCGCGCTGTATATCGCGCTGCTGATGCCCTCCAAAGAGCTGGGGCTGATAAATCCGGCAGCTTCGCCGATAAGGAAAACGCCGCCTTCTCCACAGCAGAAATCCCGGAAGGAGGAAGGACGCAGGACAAGGCATGCTTCTGTTTTCAGCGGCTTGCCAAAGCGGAACCCTACGCGTTCCAGCTTCTTTTTCTGCCGTTCAAAACGTGCCCGCGCGCCCTGCACAGGAAACGCTCCGCCGAATATGAATTGTTGGTCTTTTGAAATAGACCACGAACAGCAGTCGGTATTTTCCGGATCAAAAATACAGGAATAAAAGGGGTTGGGGTGCGTTTCGGGGAACCATTGCTGTATGGAAAGGTAGTTCCGTATTTTTTTCTTCGGGTAAAATGTACGGCGGACAATGGAATTTGCACCGTCCGCCCCGATGATGTATTTTGCGGTCAGGGCGCGCCGTTCGCCGTTTTCGAGGTATGTAACATGGAAACCGCCGGAGGTTTTTTGTATGGAAACACAGACCGCGCCGGTATGGATTTCCACAGCGGGCGGAATAATGGATTCCAGCCAGAGGTCGAATTTATGGCGGTCGAGGTTGATATAGAACCGCTGGTAGTGGCGGGTCAGTTTATTTTTCAGGTCAATGGTTTTTACGGCGAAAATCTGCGGGTCAACCAAAACGTCCTTTGGCAGTGTCATATCGAAGCTGGCAAGGGCTTTCTGTGCATCGCCGGAAATCAGGCCGCCGCAGGGTTTGCGGAAGCCGGAAGCCTCTGCGCCGAAAATTTTCTTATCCAGAGCGGCAACGCGGAATTTTGGGCTGAGCAGGCGCGCCAGCGTAGAACCGGCAGGACCCAGACCGATGATGGCGATATCGTAATGGGACATGGGAAACCTCCTTTGTATTAAGATGTTGGGAAGACTTTAGGAAGACCTTGGGGCACTGCCCCAAACCCCGCCAACCCTTTGAAAAGGGTTGGAGCCTAAACTTTATTTCGGAAAACTGCGTTTTCCGAAACGAAAATATTTGATATGATTCGAAAGCCGCTGTCCGCCGCATAAAATGCGGCGGCAAAAGGTCAAGGGCGCAGAGCGTCCGGTGGACGCTCGTTTTGCGCCGACCGAAGCGGAGCGGAGACCGCGCCCCTTGCAGGGGTTTGGGGACAGAGTCCCCAGGGGCTTTATTTTTTGTTTATTATACTGCTTTTTTTTCGGCTTTACAAGGAATGGATTTTTTCCGCCTTTTTGGAAAGACTAGGACCGATACTAAAACAAAGAGGTGGAGCAAATGCGGAATTTAGAACGATATGCACCCCGATGCAGGATTTTTCTGCTGGACGGGAGAAAATTTCGGACGAACCTTCTGGCGGTGTTTTTCGATATTCCTCTGCGGCGGGAAACGGCGACAAAGACCGCGCTTTTAGCGGAACTTTTGAAGCGCGGCTGTGAGCCTTACCCCAGCCCGCAGGCATTGGCGAAACGCGCGGAGGAAATGTACGGCGCGCTTTGGGACATTTCGGTGGTGAAAAAGGGCGGCAGACAGCTATTGCTGTTTTCACTGGAAACGCTGAAGGCTGTGGATTTGGAGGAAAGCCTGAATTTTCTGCGGGACCTGATACTGCGTCCGCTTGCGGAACAGGGCGCGTTCCCTGATGAGAACGTGGAGCGGCAGAAAAAAATACTCCGCCGGAAACTGCGGAATTTGCAGGACGATAAGCGGGAATACGCGCGCCGAAGGGCTTTGGAGGAAACGGCGGCAGGCACGCCCTGGGCAGTTTCGGCAGATGGCTACGAGGAAGATTTGGATGGCATTGACGGAAAATCACTGTATGAATACTACTGCAAACTTTTGCGGGAGGAGAGTGTCAAAGTGTTTTTCTGCGGCGATCTGGAGGAACGACGAAAGGTGCTTGCTCTGCGGAAATGTTTCCCCGGCAGGACGGCTTTGCAGAACGGGGACAAAGAAGCCGAAGAACGAAAAGCTCCGCCGCATTTTATCCGCGAGAGGAAGGACGGGGAACAGACACGACTTGTGCTGGGCTTTGGCGCGGAGGAAATGGACAGCGGCAGGGGGCGCGCGGCGTTCCTGCTGATGAACCGGCTACTGGGCGGCGGGCCGGATTCCCGTCTGTTTCAGGAGATTCGTGAGGAAAAGGGGCTTTGCTATGATGTGAAATCCTTTTGCTATCCGCTTTCCCCCTGGCTGTTTGTGCAGGCGGGAATACAGGAGGAGGACAGCAGGGAGACGGCCGGAAGCGTGCTGAAAAATATTGAAATGCTGGAAAAAGAGGGCGTGCCGCGCAAAAAGCTGGAACAGGCAAAGGAGGCACTTTTGAGGGAATACAGCAGCATGGAGGACCAGCCGTGGGCGATGGTGGATTTTTTTGCGGAGCAGGTTTTGCAGGGGCAGGAGCTTTCTGCGGAAAAATTTCTGCGGCGCATTGAACGGCTGGACGAGGGCGACATCTGCCGCGCGGCCGGGCGTCTGCGGTTGAAAGCGATTTATCTTTTGGGCGGAAAGGAGGGAACGGCATGAGCATGGAAATGAGCAAAGAGGTGCAGGGAAAAACGAAAAGCGGCCTGCGGTATTATATCCTGCCTATGGAAGGCTTTCAGGAGAAAATGGCAGCGGTTGTAGTAAAGGCAGGGGCAAACCATATTTTCTGGCGGGACGCGGAAGGGAAGGACAGGACATTCCCAAAAGGAACGGCGCATTTTATTGAACATAAGCTGTTCCAGCAGGAATGGGGCGATGCGTTTACCCGCTTTACAGAACAGGGCGCGTCCGCGAATGCCTTTACAGATGGCGACAAAACGGTCTACTATTTTACCTGCCGCGATGGGTTTGTTGAAAATCTCAGGCTTTTGCTGGATTTTGTGCAGAAGCCCGTATTTACGCCTGAGGATACGGAAAGGGAAAAAAACATCATTGCCAGCGAAATCGCCATGTATGATGACGATCCGGATTGGGTGGCATATTACCAGATGCTGAACGGAATGTACCGGACACACCCTGTAAAGAATCCTGTCGCGGGGGCAAAGGAGACGGTGGAGGAAGTTAAGGCGGAGACGCTGCGGCAGGCATATGCGGCGTATTATACAACGGAAAACATGAGCCTTGTCTGCGTGGGAGATGTTCCCGCAAGGCAGGTGCAGGCGATGGCAGAGAAGGTTGGCAGGCGGGCAACGGAATGGCGCGCGCAGTTCCCCGAGGAGCCGAACGGGGAAATCGTGGAGAAATACCGGGAGCGAAAAATGGGACTGGCAACGCCATGCTTTCAGATCGGATTCAAGCTGCCTGCCATGACGGCGGGGGAACGGCTGCAAAACCGCATTGCCATGAATGCCCTGCTGGAAATACTGGCGGGGGAAAGCAGTGATTTTTTCCGTATGGCATACGAAAAGGGGCTTTTGGACGAGCCGCCCGGCGGGGCATATTTCTGCGGCGAGGGCTATGCGTTTGCGGCGTTTTCGGGAACGGGAGAGCGGCCGGAGGAAACTGCCGAGCTGTTGGGAAAGGCATTGGAACGGCTGAAACGGGAAGGCATCAGTTGGGCGGATTTTGAGCGTGTACGTAAAAAAATGCTGGGGAGGCTTCTGCGGAAAATGGATTCTGTCGGCGGGCTGTGCATGGGACAGGTGGAATGGGCCGCGGAGGCGGACGCGCCGGCCGCAGAGGTTTTGCGACAGGTGAAGGTCATGAAAAAGGAAGATGCAGAAAAATTGTTGCAAAACAGGCTCACAGCCGATACAATGGTGTTGTCGGTTGTAAAATAAGGAAGGAAATTTTGCGGCTCAGAAGGCTGTGAAATGAAATCTCACCAGACACGCTTTGGCGTGTCTGGCAAATTGAGGTCAAGGAGCATTGCTCCCTGCGGGGAAGTGGGGCAGAGCCCCACGGTCTTAAAGGTCTTTATATTTTCAGGGAAAGAAGGAGAAAGTATGCCGGAAATTTGGTTTCCCAATCTGGGAATAGAAATTATGCATTTGGACCGGACGGCGTTCACGCTGTTTGGTAAAAATGTATATTGGTATGGTATTTTTATTGGCCTTGCCGTAGTGATCGGGGTCTGGCTTGCCCTGCGGGAGGCAAAGCGCACAGGGCAGGACCCCGACCAGTATGTGGATTTCGCCCTGTACGCGCTTGTTTTTGCAGTGATTGGCGCAAGGCTGTATTACGTCATTTTTTCATGGGATTATTACAGCGCGCATCCGGAAAAAATATTTGCGCTGCGTGAGGGCGGTCTGGCAATTTATGGCGCAGTTATTGCAAGCATACTGACAGCGATTGTGTACAGTAAAAAGAAGGGTATGGACTTCTGGCTTCTGGCGGATACCGGCGCGCCCTGTCTTATTTTCGGGCAGATGCTGGGTCGCTGGGGGAACTTTTTCAACAGAGAAGCCTTCGGCGGGTTTACGGAAGGGCTGTTTGCAATGCGATACCCGCTGGATGATGTGAGGGCTGGCGACCTTTCGCCGGATATTCTGGAGCATTTGCAGGTTGTCAATGGCGTGGAATATATTCAGGTACACCCGACATTTTTATACGAATCGCTTTGGAATCTGGGCGTTTTTATACTGCTGATGATACTGCGGCGGCATAAAAAATTTGACGGAGAGATTTTCGGGCTTTACCTGCTGGGCTACGCGCTGGGACGCGTCTGGATCGAGGGACTGCGGACAGACCAGTTGAAAATTGGCGGGTTTGCCGTTTCGCAGCTGCTTTCCGCCGGACTGATTGTGGCGGCAATATGCTTTTTGGTTTGGAAATGGAAACGGGAAAAGAAGGAACATGTTACAGAAGCCTGACCCTTTCGGCCGCATGGATACGCGGCGAACGGGTCTCTTTACATAAGTTTGGAGAGGACGAAAATGGTTTACCTGACAGCGGAACATATCAAAAAAAGCTACGGTACAAGAGTGATTTTCGATGATATTTCATTCAGTATACACGAAGGCGACAAAATCGGCGTGATTGGTGTGAATGGCACAGGGAAAAGCACGCTTTTGAAGATTGTGGCAGGCGCGGAACAGGGCGACAGCGGCGAAATTGTTGCCATGAAGGGGCTGAAGCTGGCATATCTTCCGCAGACGCCTGTTTTTACGGCGGGGACGTCTGTTTTGCAGCAGGTTTTCGCGGGAGATAACCCTAAAATGGCATTGGTGCGCGAATATGAGGAAACGCTTGCGGCTTTGGCGGAAACGCCGGAAGATGCGCGGCTGACGCGCCTTGCGGCGGAGCTTGCGGAAAAAATGGATAAGGCCGAAGCATGGTCGTTGGAAAGCGAAGCGAAAACCATATTGACAAAGCTGGGTATTACGGATTTTTCGCAGAAAGTGGAAACGCTTTCCGGCGGGCAGCGGAAACGCACAGCACTGGCGGCGGCTTTGATTGCTCCGGTTGATTTGCTGATATTGGACGAGCCAACGAACCATATTGACAACGATACAGTAGACTGGCTGGAAAAGTATCTGGAAAAATATTCCAGAGCTTTGCTGATGGTGACACATGACAGGTATTTTCTGGACAGGGTGGCAAACCGCACGCTGGAGCTGGAAAAAGGGAAGATGTATTCCTATCAGGCGAATTATTCGCGTTTTTTAGAGATGAAGGCGGAGCGGGAGGAATTGCTTGCCGCAGGGGAGCGAAAACGGCAGAATTTCCTGCGGACAGAATTGGAATGGGTGCGGCGGGGCGCGCAGGCGAGGAGTACGAAGCAAAAGGCGCGCTTGCAGCGGTTTGAGCAGGTTTCCGCGCAGAAAGCAGCGGAAGAAAAGCAGACGGTGGAGCTTTCCTCTGCGGGGAGCAGGCTGGGGAAAAAGACGATCGAACTTTCCCATGCGGCAAAGGCGTTCGGCGGGAAAACGGTTATCCGGGATTTCAGCTACATCATACAGCGGGACGACCGTATTGGCATTACCGGAGAAAACGGCTGCGGCAAAACAACGCTCCTGCGGCTAATGACGGGCAGGCTTGCGCCGGACAGCGGCACTGTGGAACGCGGGGAGACAGTCAAAATTGGCATATTCGCGCAGGAAAATGAGGATATGGACGAGACCCGGCGGGTCATTGATTATATCCGCGACGTGGCGGAGGTTGTGCGTGCGGGCGATGAAAAAATTACGGCTTCGCAGATGCTGGAACGGTTCCTGTTCCCAATGGATATGCAGAGGGGGCCGATTTCCATGCTTTCCGGCGGGGAAAGACGGCGGCTTTATCTGGCGCGGGTGCTGATGGGCGCGCCGAATATCCTGTTTCTGGATGAGCCGACAAACGATTTGGATATTGAAACGCTGATGATATTGGAGGATTATCTGGAACGCTTTCAGGGAGCAGTGGTTTCTGTTTCACATGACAGGTATTTTCTGGATAAAACCTGCGGGCGGATATTTGCGTTTGTGGGAGATGGAAATATCCGGCAGTATGAGGGCGGTTATTCCGATATGAAAGCGGCGAGAGAGCGGGAGCTTCCGCAGGAACCGGAAGGGAAGCAGCCCGCACCCAAAAAAGAGCCGCCGAAGGACGGACGGAAAGAGAATGCTGCACCGCTGAAAAAGATGAGCTATAAAGACCAGAGGGAGTATGACGGCATTGGCGCGGAGATTGCCGCGCTGGAAGAAAAAATTGCGGCGGCGGAGCGGGATATGGCGGAATGTATGACGGATTATGTGCGCTTGCAGGAAATTTCTGCGGAGAAGGAAAAGCTGGAAAATGCTTTGGAGGAACGCATGGAGCGTTGGATGGAGCTGAGCGAGCTGGCGGAGGAGATAGAGCGGAATAAAAGATAAGGAGAAAGTGATGGATTACAGAAAGAAAGCGATAAGCTGTGTGAAGGATACGGTTTTGCCGGTGCAGATGGCACAGTTCAGGGAATGCAGCAGTTCGCTGGATGAACAGTACCGAAAGTACGGAGATACGGAAGGCTTTTTTGCTAAAATCATAGAGCCTTACCGGCGTTATGAGGTCGGGTATCCGAAATATGTCTGTCCCGAGGTGCAGAACGGGGAAACGACAGACCCTGCGCATTGCGAATGTTCCAGGCAAAGCATATTGTATATCCTGGAAACGCTTCTGCCGGGAAAACAGGTTTCAGTGGAGATAATGGAAACGGTTTTAGGCGGCGCACAGAGATGTCGTTTTGCCGTAACGGTAGAACCTGGAAAATAAACAAAAATATCCAGCGGGATTTGGATATTGGGGAAGGAGCCATATATGAAAAGAGAGCTTGGGATTGCACGATGCGGTTTGGCATGCTGTTTATGTACGGAAAATGTAACATGTGAGGGATGCAATTCCGGAGAATGTCCTGGATATCATGATTGTGAAAACAGGCTGTGTTCAATAGAGAAGAAAATTTCCCACTGCTATGAATGCGGAGAGGATTGCAGAAAAGGGCTGCTGGAAAAAATAAAGCCATATGGTTTTAATATATTTATCAGGCGGTATGGAGAAGAAGAACTTCTGAACTGTTTGGAAAGAAACGAAAAAAATGGGGTAATATACCACAGGGAGGGAGTCTTTGGCGATTATGATGATTTTGATGATGTGGAGAGATTGATTGCGTTTATCCGGACAGGAACCCGATAGATTTCAGCGTGCAGGCTGCCGGGCTGCCGCAGATGATGTGATTGGCGCAGAAAAGGATGCTGTGTTTTAGCATTTATATATTTTGAGCGCATTTCCCCAAAAGGCAAACAAAACACCTGCTTTCGGAAATATACAAAAAATTTATGGGCGGGGATATTGCCAAGCGGGTAAATTTTTGATATGATATCCGTTAACCAACAAAACGGCGCGGCGAAATTGGTAAAAAAAGGTAACCTGTGTTCCGGACTGACAGCAGACGGGAAAACGGTTCCACGAAACTGCCTGCTGCATATGGTTAGAAATTGAGGAGCATGGCAGAACAAAAACACTATGGTTTATAAGAAAAAAGGAGAGTGATGATCGTGGACGGATCTGGCAGTCCATTGTTAATTGGGTTATTGGTAATTTTGGTGTGCGGTTCAGCATTTTTTTCCGCCTCGGAAACGGCACTGATGTCGGTCAGCAAAATACGGCTGCGGAACATGGTGGAGGAAAATGTAAAGAACGCGGACCTCATTTTGAAGCTGCTGGAAAACCCCGACAGGCTGCTCAGCTCGATACTGGTGGGGAACAATCTGGTAAACAACGGTGCGTCCGCGTTGACGACTGCGCTGGCGATACAGATGTTCCACGGGAATACGGGCAACGGCGCGGGGATTGCTACGATTATTATTACTGTGATTATATTGATTTTCGGCGAGATAACGCCAAAGACCATTGCTGCGCAGAAGGCGGAAAAGGTCGCGCTTATCGTGGTGCGTGTAGTCGCAGTCTGTGTTGTGATATTCAGGCCTGCGGTTGCCGTGCTGAATGTGATTACGGGGACGCTGGTGCGGCTGTTCGGCTGTGTGCCCGGCGAAAAAGCCCCGCTGATTACGCAGGCGGAACTGAAAACGATCGTGAATGTCAGCCATGAAGAAGGCGTTTTGGAATCCGATGAACGAACGATGATTAACAATGTGTTTGATTTTGGAGATTCCAAGGCGAAGGACGTTATGACGCCCAGAACAGATATGCTGGCGGTATCCAAAGAGGTTACTTATGAGGAATTTTCTGAACTGATCCGGCAGGAAGGGTTTTCCCGTATGCCGGTTTATGGCGAGGATTTGGACGATATCATCGGGATACTGTATGTGAAAGATGTTTTCTTTGCGGAACCGGAGGACTTTTCTGCGGAGAAGTACATGCGGGAGCCTTATTTTACGTTTGAAAGCAAGCCCGTTGCGGAGCTGCTTGCGGAGATGAAAAAGAACAGGCTGGCTGTGGCTGTGGTGCTGGATGAATATGGCGGAACGTCGGGGCTGGTTACGATGGAGGATATTTTGGAGGAAATCGTTGGGGAGATCGAGGACGAATATGACAACGAAGAGGAAGGAATCCAGATGATTCAGGAAAACGAGTTTGTTGTGGATGGCAGTACCCGTTTGGAGGACTTCAATGAGATGGTCGGCTGCAGGCTGGAAAGCGACGAGGTTGATACCATTGCCGGCTATGTTTTGCTCGTGCTGGGGAATTTTCCTCATGGCGGCGAGGAAATCGAGGCGGACGGGCTGCGCATTATTGTGGAAGAGATGGAAAAGAACCGTGTCGAAAAGCTGCGGGTTTACCGATAATAAAGAAAGACAGAGCGGTGATTTGAACAGGCTGTTCATGTTTTTTCAGAAAAATATTAAAATTACTGCGGAAATGTTTGACATTTGCGGAGTTTCCATGTAAAATAGACGTTGCAGTCTTGAGACAGCGTGAAAACGCTGTCTGCGCACTCTTAGCTCAGGGGATAGAGCGTTCGGCTCCGGACCGAAAGGCCGCAGGTTCGAATCCTGTAGAGTGCAGAAAGAAAAAAGCCCTTAGGAATCAGTGATTTCCGAGGGCTTTTGTTATTGAAAATAGAACGGTTTTAGCGTGCTGAATTGTGGTTAGTGGCTTATCGGTGGCTTATTATGCGTTGCTTTGTTTAGAAGGCTTTGGAGAAAGCAAGTCCTGCAACACCTCGGCAGCGGCTTCGTCTGCCGACCTTATCGCATGGATATAGGTTCTTGTTGTAGTGGCAGAAGAAGAATGCCCGAGCCGTTTAGATACAGTGGCCACATTTACCCCGTTTGCAATGAGTAGGGTCGCGTTGGTGTGGCGTGAATATGGCAATCGCTTTTTTTAGGATAAGGTTCTCCTCCTCAAGCTGGGCGTTGCGTTTTTGGAGTTCTTTGATCTGCTTTGCGGTAAGGACTTCGCCGTTATCCATTTCAACCGTGGAATATTGCTTGATCCATTTCGCAAGGGCAGACTGGGAAACACCATATTCCTTGCAGAGCTAGGTCTGTGTTTTGCCGTTTTGATGAAGGGAAACAAGTGATTTCTTGAATTCTTCATCGTACTTGGTGTAATTATTTGTAGCCATAAGAGCCCTCCTTTTATGTGTATAACTAATTGTAACAGATAGTTCATATATGTGTCCACTTTTAGAGTATAGATCCAGTCGGCGCGAAGATTGATTATGTCATCACGAACGTGGACAGGGAGGGCGAATGTGCCATTGCGTCCAGACGTATGGCACTGGGCTATGCCCGCAATCGCTTTTTCCGCGACAGGCAGCGGAACGAGCCGGGGCGTATCCTGCAATGCAACGTGCTGGTCGTTGGGCCGAAGCGTATTTTGGTGGAGTGCAACGGGTTTGATATTTCCATCCGCAACCGCGAACTGAGCTATACCGCCATCGCGGATCTGCGGGAGGAATATAAGCCGGGGCAGCAGGTTTCCGCAAGGCTGAAAAGCGCAGACCCGCAGGCGGGGACGATCGAGATTTCCGTGAAGGAGGTCAACCCAAACCCGTATTTCGGCGCGGAGAAACGCCATCCGATCGGCTCGACGCGCAAGGCGGTCATCAGCGGCACTTACGCGGGCGGGGTGTTCTGCCGGCTCTCGGACGACACGACCTGTATGTGCCTGTATTCCCCGAATTACTTCAAGGAGGAGTTTTATATCGGCGATGCCGTGCTGATTTCCATTTCAAGGTTTGATGATGGGAAAAAGCAGGTGTATGGGAGGATACTGTCGAAGCTGTGACAGAAATGGCAAACGCCCTTTCCGCATAGTGGAAGGGGCGTTTATGTTCCATTGGCAATTAAAAGCTGTTTTGTCATTTAGCCAGACCCAGCTTGTTTAGCTCTGTGGAATGTGTCGTTACTACTTTTTTTATGATGTCAACATCAAAT
>CAJTQX010000010.1 GCA_910578425.1 uncultured Anaerotignum sp. | reverse complement strand
CGAAGGTGAAACTGCTGTTTTTCAACATAAGAAAATTTTCTTCACCGGCGCGCTTATGCGCGGCGGAAAACGGGTCAAGGGACTGGTCCCTTGTGGGGGTTGGGGCAACGCCCCAAGGTCTTTCTTACTTCAAAAATCCGTTAATAATCTGCGCTTCCGCTTCTTTTTCCGTCAGTCCGAGCGTCATCAGCTTCACCAACTGGTCGCCTGCAATTTTGCCAATGGCCGCTTCATGAATCAGTGTTGCGTCCACGTTGTTCGCGATAATCTCGGGTTCCGCCGCTACAACGCCGTCATCCATGATGATGGCGTCGCATTCAGAATGCCCGTAACACTCTGTATTGCCTGCCAGCTTTGAGCGGAACAACTGGCGGGAGGAATCCCGCGCGACAGACCGCGAAATCAGCTTTGCACTGCTGCCTTTGCCGTCCAAATCTACATCGAAGGATGTTTCGGCGTACTGGTCGCCATGCGTCATGATTTTTTCCTTGATTACCAGCGTTGCGCCCGCCGCCAGCTTCGCGCTGGAAACGCGTTTTGTGGAATCTACGCCCTTCAGCTGTACAGTATCCATCTCGACATAGCTGTTTTCCTCCGCCTCAATGTGCGTCTGCGGGTTAATGATGCGCTTGCCGTTGCCATCGCCTTCGCCAATGTGTTTTTCAATGTATTTGATTTTTGCGTCTTTTCCTACGAAGAAGCGGTGAATCCCTTCGTGAAGGGATTCCTCGTTTCCACAGTTATGGATGCCGCAGCCTGCTACGATGGTTACGTCCGCGCCTTCGCCGATGTGAAAATCGTTGTATACCAAATCATGCACGCCTGCCTTTGTAATCAGTGCAGGAATATGCACGCTTTCATCCTTTGTCCCCGGCTTGATGTAAATGTCGATGCCGGAGCCGTTTTCTTTCGGTACGATCTGTATGTTTTCGGTAGAATTCCGTCCCTCGCTCTGACCGTTGCTCCGGATATTGAACGCGCCTGTAAGCGGGATGTCCTGCATGCCGGAAACCTCCGCCAGAAGGTTTTTGATAATATCATTCAGCATTATTCCGCGCCTCCCTGAAAAAATCTGCATCCTGTTTCTATGCCGAACAGCCCCGGCAGGACTTCTTCCTTTGTCCCTGTCTGGGAAATTTGCCCGCCGCTGATGACGACAACCTGATCGGCAATGTTCAATATGCGCTCCTGATGTGAAATAATCAGGATAGACGCCTGTATTTCATCATGCATTTTTTCAAATACGTTGATAAGATTCTGGAAACTCCATAAATCAATTCCCGCCTCCGGCTCGTCAAAAAGAGTCAGCTTTGTTTTGCGCGCCATAACGGAGGCAATTTCGATTCGTTTGAGCTCCCCGCCGGAAAGGCTCGCATTGACCTCGCGGTCGATATAATCCTTTGCGCAGAGCCCGACCTCGGAAAGATAATCGCAGGCGGCCGCAGTGCTTAAATCCTTTCCGCTTGCCAGTGTGATCAGATCCTTTACCGTAACGCCTTTGAAACGCACAGGCTGCTGAAAGGCAAAGCTGATGCCTGCCCTTGCGCGCTCCGTAATGCCCCAGCCTGTAATGTCCTCTCCGTCAAGCAGAATCTGACCGCTGTCTGGTTTTTCGATACCGGCAATGATTTTCGCCAGCGTGGATTTCCCGCCGCCGTTTGGGCCTGTGATTACGATGAATTTTGCGTCCTCGATTACCAGACTGATATCCTTCAGAATCTGTTTCCCTTCGGCGGAAAAACAGATATTCTTTAATTCCAGCATATGTTTTTTCCTCCTAAAACTTTATCTCTCCGCCGCAGTGCCCGCTGGGCAATTTCGCGGTTTCTGTCAAAAAACTACCTCAAATTATACCAACTTCTTATACAGCATGTCAATGTTTTATACTGTGACCGCGTCACTTTTCGGCTGTGTGGAGTACGAAAGAGCGCAGCCGCTTTATTTTTGTGCAGCAAAACTCCCAAGGAAGTCAAGGAGCTCGTCCTTTGAAAGAGGCGCACTGTGCCCCGGCACCGCAGTGGTGAAATCCATTTCCAGCAAGCGGTCATACAGTGCTTTTGTTTTATCCAGATTCCTGCTGTGGTTATTATAGAAATCATCTCCGTAAATGTCGCCGATAAAGATTATTTTTTCCTCCGGAATAAAGGCGGCGATGGAATCGTCGCTGTGCGCGGAGGGCAGATGCAGGCAGTGGCAGGTGATGCCGCCGCAGTCAAAGGTGATTTCTTCCTGTATATCATTTCCTGTCGGAACGACACGTATTTTTTGCGGGTCAGCGTATTCCATGCGGATATTTTCATCAGCAAATGCAATCTCTGTACCATCTGCAAGCCTTTGCCGCATTGCGTCATCATCCCATTTCCATTTGGCGATTTCCCGCAGCTTTTCATTTGTTTTTGTATGCGCGTAGGTTTCCATATTTAATGCATGCAGACCGAAGGTATGGTCCCAATGCCAATGTGTCAAAACGCATGCATCGGGCTTCTTCAGCCTGTTTTCTTTCAGCAGTCCCAGAAATAACGCGTTATGTGCCGCGGAATTTCCAGCGTCTATCATTACCGCAGACTTGTTGCCCGCAATATATCCCAGCGTGGGGCGGTCGCCTTTTGGGTCATTTTGGGTATAATAAATATGCTTTGTTAATTTTTTCAGCTGCATTCTTCCATGCCCTTTCTTGTAATTCCGGTAAGCGGTTCCCTTATTCTACCATATTCCACCGAACGGTACAAGCAGGCAGGGCGGTGCATTGAAACTTGTGCGGAAATCCTTCCTGCATTATATTGTACGGAAAAGGGAAGAAATAAACGGCAGATTTGGAGGATATGATGAACGGTGATATTCTGCTGTATTTTCTGCTGGACAGCGATAAAAAATCCTTTCAGCTGAAAACTGAAAGGATTTTTTTGTCAGGTAGTGTCGTCATGAGTCATGTATATGTATTTTCAAGCATAATTTTGCCGGAAAGGCGTGTGCAGACATTTGTGACGACACTGCCTAGGCCATTTCGGGCGTTTCTTTTTTGGACATTGTGCGCAGTTCTTTTCCGTAAATATACCTGACGAAAAAGAGATTGAATACAAGTGTTGCGATTTCTGCCGCTGGGAATGCCAGCCAGACTGCGGAAAGGCCCTGTATTTTTGCCATAAGTACCGCCATTGGCAGAAGTACGACAAGCTGGCGGAGTACCGCGCCGGTAAGGCTCAAAAATCCATGCCCCAATGCCTGATAAAATGATGAGGAAATGATATTGAAGCCTGCGAGCAGGAAACTGAAGCTAATGATACGCAGAGCAGTCGTGCCGATTTCCAACATATGATCGGACGCATTGAAAATACGCAGAAGCTGCGGCGAGAAGAACTGGAAAGCCAGAAAGCCCAGAGCCATGATAGCCGTTGCGTAAAGCATGCTCAGCTTGATTGTTCGTGTAATGCGCTCCGGATTGCGCGCGCCGTAGTTGTATGCCACGATTGGCACCATGCCGTTATTTAGCCCGAACACAGGCATGAAGATGAAGCTTTGCAGCTTGAAATATACGCCGAATACTGCCGTTGCTGTAGAGGTAAAGGAAATCAGTATCTTGTTCATGCCGAAGGTCATGATAGATCCGATAGACGCCATACAGATGGATGGAATGCCGATGGCATATATCTTTTTGATCGCCATGCCGGAAAGCCCATATTTTTTTGGAGAGATTACAATATCGTCATTTTTCTTTTTGTTATACCATAAGGAGAGGGTTGCCGCAGCCATCTGTCCCAGTACAGTTGCCAGAGCCGCGCCTGTGATGCCCATTCTGGGCAGACCAAACAGCCCGAAAATCAGTATCGGGTCAAGTATGATGTTCAGTATCGCGCCAAGCCCCTGCGTCAGCATGGTGTAGAACGTCCGTCCGGTTGCCTGTAAAATGCGGTCAAAGGCAATTTGCAAAAACAGGCCGATGGAAAGGCAGCTGCAAACCTGTATGTATGCGATACCCTGCTGGATAATATCAGGGTCATCTGTCTGCATGCGGAAAAAAAGTTCACTTCCGAAAAATGCCAGCAGCGCGAAAGCAACGGCACTGAAAATTGCCAGAAAAACACCGTTGTTTGCAATCAGGTTTGCCCGTTCGCGGTTCCCTTCGCCCAATGCGCGGGAGATCAGCGCGTTCATGCCTACGCCCGTACCAGTCGATACGGCAATCATCAGATTCTGAACAGGGAATGCCAGAGATACTGCTGTCAGCGCGTTTTCGCTCAACTGCGCCACGAACATGCTGTCCACGATGTTGTATAATGCCTGGACAAGCATTGCCGCCACCATAGGCAGTGACATGGAAAGCAGAAGCCGGTTGATTGGCATAGTGCCCATTTTATTTGTTGTTTCCATTATTTTTCCTCCCTCCATCTTATGTGAAACAGCGTAAGGCCAAACCCGTTCTGCCGAATATGACCTTCAAGTGAAAAAAAGGTTGCTCCCGCAACCCGTAAGCATTATCATAGCTATTTTGGAGGATTTTGTCAAGCAGGCTGAATATTAAATCTCAATTAGAAGCATCAGGGAAAAAAGTCAGGATTTTTTTGCAGATTCCTATTGACAAAACAGAAAATAAGATTTATAGTGTATATACACGAAAAAGAGGCGGTTATTTTTAAGAAGGAGGAACTGACTTATGTTTCATTGGATTCCATTTTTTACTTACGCAGTTGCAACGGCCGCAACCCCGGGCCCGAACAACATCATGTCTATGTCGAACGGCAGCCGATTTGGGTTTCGGAAAGCTCTCCCGTTTAATCTGGGGATAGGCGTGGGCTTCTCCGTTGTCATGCTGCTTTGTACTGTTTTTTGCAGCCTGCTTTCGGCGTTTATCCCGAAAATCAAGCTGCCGATGCTCATTTTGGGTGGATTGTATATGCTGCATCTGGCATGGGAAACCTTTCGCAGCGGCACGGATATTCAGGACGATTTTTCCCGCAGCGGCTTTGTTTCAGGGCTTTTGCTCCAGTTTGTGAATCCGAAGATATACATTTACTGCATTATGTCTATGGAGGCGTATATTCTGCCGTATTACAGTGGCAATATTCCCGCATTGTTTGGTTTTGCCATGCTGCTGGCTTTCATTGGCTTTGCTTTTACATTATGCTGGTCAGCGTTCGGCTCGCTGTTCCGCAGGCTGTTCTCTACACATGCAAAAGTGGTCAATACCATTATGGCACTCCTGCTGGTTTATTGTGCGGTATCATTGTTTTTATAACTCCCCAGTTTCGGTTTTGCGTCCCGCCCCTCCCTCAAATACGGCGCGGGACGCTTTCTTATTTTACAAATGCCGGAGGTTTTTCCGGTATTCCTGTAAAGCCTTTTCATCGGCTGTTTCGATGATTTGATTCAAAGCAGATAATATGACTCCCTTTTCATCCGGCAGGCACCCCTGTATGGGTATGGCGTTGGACGCGCCCAGTGCGGCGAAACAGACGGAGATTTTCAGATTTTCCGCCAATACCCGCAGTTCTCTGTATTTTTCTACTTCTGTTTCCTCCTGCCAGTTTCCCGCTTTTATTTCCTGATACAGACTGGATTCGGGATAGACGGTCAGCATGCTTGTGCCGATGATTTTTGGATGGAGCTGGTTGCAGAGTGCCGCAGTTGCTTTTGCGCCGCGTTCCCCGTTGCCTGCTCCGGAAATCCCTGCCAGATAAAAGAAATTGTAGTACATATCCACTGTGTCCAGCCGCCCGCACTGTTCCAGTATCTCCTGCGCGCGGTAGCCTTTATTCATAAATTCCAGGGCATCATCGTCGCCGGTTTCCATGCCGATGGTGATGCCGTCGTATCCGGCTTTCCGCAGTTCCAAAAGCTCGGCGTCAGTTTTCAAAGTAATGTCCGTTACCCTTGCAAAACAGCCGATTGTCTGGTTTGACGGGAAATACCTGTGTATCAGTCCCGCGATTTCCAGCAGGCGATCTGCTTTCAGCACGAACGGATTCGCCCCGACCAGAAATACCCGCTTGATTTCGTGCCTGTTCCAAAGGCGCAGTTGTGCCCGTGCCTCCCGAAGGTCTTCTTCCATGTCTGCAAGCGATGACATCCTGAATGAAAACGGCAGATCATTATAAAGCGTGCAGAATTTGCATTTGTGGTGCGTGCAGCCCGCGGTTGCCTCTAAAAGCAGGGAAGAGGCTTCGTAAGGCGGCCGCCAGATTGTTCCGGTAAAGTGCATATTCATTTCCCCTTTCGTTTTTTCTGCCATAAGAATATAAAAACTGCTTCGGCTTTACAAGTACTGTCATTTTTTAGTATCTGTATGCTTTTTTGTACCAACAGCAAAAAATGACCGTATCTTGTTTTTTGTTTTGGTTTGACATATACTTTTTCTGAAAGAGGGGATACGGATGGCAGGGAATAAATTCAAAAGTGAAGCGGCAGTTGCGCGCTGTGAACCGATGAGCAGGCTACAGGCTGTGATTGGCGGAAAATGGAAAATATTGATATTATGGTATGTCGCGTTTTATAAAGTCCAGCGTTTTGGGGAACTGATGCGTCGGCTCGATGGCATTACGCAGTCCACATTGACGAAGCAGCTTCGGGAACTGGAAAAAGACGGGTTCCTGCACAGAGAGGTATATCAGGAAATCCCGCCAAGGGTGGAGTATACCCTGACGGAACTGGGGGAGAGCTTTGTCCCTGTGCTGACCGCAATGCTGGAATGGAGCGAAAGCAGCCTTTGCCCGGGCTTTGAAAACCCCTACCGCAGATAAAAATTACAGATAAAAAATTCCGGCACGTAAAACGTGCCGGAAAATGGGTAAGGGGTGAAAGCCCTTGTGGGGTGCGGGGCAGAGTCCCACAGTCTTTCAGCTCTTGTAATTTCCGCTGTCCTTAAGCAGTACGTCGTGCGCGCCGCCTTCCACAAGGCTTGTGGTGGAGATAACGGTGATCTTCGCTTTCTGCTGGAGCTCCGGAATGGAAAGCACACCGCAGTTGCACATGGTGGATTTTACCTTTTTCAGGGAGAGGGTTACGTTATCATGCAGGCTGCCGGCATAAGGCACATAGGAATCCACACCTTCCTCGAAGGAGAGCTTTGCATCGCCGCCCATGTCGTATCTCTGCCAGTTGCGCGCGCGCGCGGAGCCTTCTCCCCAGTATTCTTTCATGTAGCTCCCGTTGATGTTGACACGGTTCGTAGGGCTTTCATCGAATCGTGCGAAATATCTGCCCAGCATGATGAAATCCGCACCCATTGCCAGCGCGAGCGTCATATGGTAATCGTATACAATGCCGCCGTCGGAGCAGATGGGGATATAAATGCCTGTTTCCCTGAAATATTCGTCACGCGCCGCTGCAACCTCGATGACTGCCGAAGCCTGTCCGCGGCCAATGCCTTTCTGTTCCCTTGTAATGCAGATGGAACCGCCGCCGATGCCGATTTTTACGAAATCCGCGCCGCATTCCGCAAGGAAACGGAACCCTTCCGCGTCTACTACGTTGCCCGCGCCGATTTTTACGCTGTCGCCGTAGGTTTCGCGTACCCAGTCCAGCGTCATTTTCTGCCATTCGCTGTAGCCTTCGGAGGAATCAATGCAGAGGATATCTGCGCCTGCTTCCACCAAAGCGGGAACACGTTCTTTATAATCCCGCGTATTGATGCCCGCGCCCACAACATAACGCTTCTGGGAATCCAGCAACTCGTTTGTGTTTTCTTTATGGCTGTCATAATCTTTGCGGAATACCAGATACTGCAAACGCCCTTCTGCGTCCAAAATCGGGAGCTGGTTGATTTTATTGTCCCAGATGATGTTGTTGGCTTCTTTCAGCGTAGTGCCTTCCGGCGCGCAGATGAGCTGGTCGAGAGGAGTCATAAATTCTTTCACTTTCACATCACGTTCCATACGGCTGATACGGTAATCGCGGCTTGTTACAAGGCCCACAAGTCTGCCCTGCGCGGTGCCGTCTGTTGTAACTGCAACGGTGGAGTGGCCTGTCCGTGCTTTCAGATCCAGGATATCCTGTAATGTGCTTTCAGGGCTGATGTTGGAATCGCTCATGACAAAGCCTGCCTTATACGCTTTTGCGCGGGCAACCATAGCCGCCTGGTTTTCGATGGTCTGGGAGCCGAAAATGAAGGAGATGCCGCCCTCCTTCGCAAGTGCGACTGCCATTTTATCATCGGAAACGGCCTGCATGACTGCCGAAACCAGCGGAATGTTCATCTCCAGTGCGGGTTTTTCGCCTTTTTTGAATTTTACTACAGGTGTTTTCAGGCTTACGTTGTCTACCATGCATTCTTTGGAAGAATAGCCGGGAACGAGCAGGAATTCGCTGAAGGTTCTGGAAGGTTCTGTGAAATAAGTTGCCATGTCGATTCTCCTCCTGATATGATTATTTGACCGTTTTGTGTATTGCATACGATTTTAACACCAAACAGCCACCCGTTCAAGGGTACATTTCGTTTTTTTGTCTTTTTGTGTAATTCGTCGATTTTTCGGAGAAAAAGGGCGGAGCTTTGCCCGAAAACTTCAAAAATGGGCGAAGAACTGGGAGGAGTTTCCGGAACGGCGGGTTGACAATGCGGCGGAAGATGATTATTTTACAGAAAATACACCTTTTGCTGTAACTTTTTGCAGGCGGATTCGTTTATTATTTAGAAAGTAAAGGGGGTGGAGAAGTTGCGGGATGAACTTCTGGAAGAATTATACGGAAAATACTACCATCGTGCGTATCTCTATGCCCTTTCCCTTTGCAGAGAAAAAAGCTGGGCGGAGGATATTGCCAGCGAAGCCTTTGAAAAAGCAATACTGACGCTGGAGGAGGGCGGGCAGGGGTTCCTTTACTGGCTTCTGCGCGTTTGCCGCAACCTTTTTCTGGACGAAGTGCGCCGCAGGAAACGCCGCTCTGCGGCGGAATGGCAGGAGGCTATGGGAACAGTGCCGGAGGACGCGCTTGCCGCTGTGCTGAAAAAAGAGGAGAACCAGCGACTGTACCGCGCGGTAGAAGCTTTGCCGATGCAGTACCGAGAACTGCTGATACTGTTTTACTTCGGCGGGGTGTCGCTGAAAGAAGCGGCGGAATTTATGGGATTGTCTTATGGGGCGGCGAAAACGGCACTGTGCCGCGCGCGGGTGCGGCTGAAAAAAGAATTGGAGGCGGATGGCTATGACATTTAGGGAAGTATTGGGGAAATATAAGAATGGCAGTGCAACGCCAGAGGAACGGGAACAGGTGGAACGGGAACTGGAAAAATATGACGCGCTGACAGAGTATATGATGGGGCAGGAACTGCCGGAAATGGAACAGCCGGAAACGGCGGCGGAGGGGGAACTGAAAAAAATCCGGCGGAATATCAAACGGCGGAATACTGTGCTGGTCTGCCTTGCGGCGGGCGTGGCGTGCGGCGTGATTGCGGCGGCGTGCTGTTTTGAGCCTGCCATCAGCAAGCAGATATGGTATGACCCGACGGAGGTATACGCTGCGCCTGAGGGGGATTATGCTTCGCAGAAGATCGACAGCCATATCGCGGTGCGGGCGGAGCTGACCATGCCGGAGCTCCGGGTGAGCAGCGTACATGTGGACGAGAAGGGGATGGGGGAATACGGCCTTTCGATCCAGCAAAATGACCTTTCCCGCGGGGAATACAGCTATTCCTACGGGGATGTCACGCGGGATAAAATGGAGTTGGGACAGGATTTTGTCTTGCAGGTCTGTTCTGCAAATGTTTTTACCCGCAGCCAGTACGGTTTCAGGGAGGAGCCTTCGCAGACCGGAATCATCCGGGACGTGGAGTCAGCGCGGGCGGTTTTGGAAAAACTGCCGGAATATATCCGGCTGGAGGCGTATATTTCCCTGCGGCAGGACTGGGATATGGAAGAATTTGCGGCGTTCCGTGAAAAGCTGGAGCAGGGGCAGGGGGGCGCGTGGGTCGGCTGGACGGCGGTGCGCACCGCGCCGGAGGGGACGCAGCTGTTCCCGCTGGCAGGGTTCCAGGCGGACACAGGCGGCTACATTTTGAATGAGGTGGACGCGCTTTACCCGTATTATGAGATCATTTTGCATGAGGATGAGCCTATGGCGAAGGTGTTCAGCGAGCATTTCAAGTCGCTCCTGCGTTATATCGCCGGCAATGCAGATTTTTATGACGGTGTGATGGGGTATCAGATACTGGATGGGGAAATGCTGGAATATGTGGAAAAGAATGGCGTGAATACCTATGGCTTTGTCTGCTACGGCACGCCGCAGGAAATCCTGCGGGTATTAGAGGAGCCTGACGTAGAGGGTATCTATGTTTCGGACAGCAGCATCAGTGTGCCGGGGCTGTGAAAAGAGGGAAAACCTTGGGGCACTGCCCTAATCCCCGCCCCTTTCTTGAAAGAAAGGGGACAAAGAACTTTAATATACCCTCGGACTTTGTCTGGGGGTAATTCATTTCAGGATATTGATTCCCCGCCGCATGGAAATGCGGCGGTAATCCGGGGCCAAGGGGGCGGGAGATTGGGGGTAGAGCCCCCAGGGTTTTTATTCTTTTTCACTCAAAAAATTCTTTATGCCAGACGAGGAACATATAAATCGTCCAGATTTTCCGGCTGTTATCGGCTTTTCCGGCGCGGTGCTCGTCCAGATATTTCACGATTTCCTCCGTCTTGAAAAACTCCTGCGCGGCAGGGCTGGTAAATGCCGCCCTGACTTTGTTGTAGTATTCGTCTTCTTTCAGCCAGATGCGGATGGGGACAGGGAATCCCAGCTTCTTTTTCTCCGCCACCATGTCCGGCAGGTGCCTGTGCGCTGCCTGCCGCATGGCGAATTTGGTATTTTCCTTGTTGACCTTATATTTCGTTGGTATGGTGCGCGCAACATCGAATACTGCCCTGTCCAGGAACGGCACGCGTACCTCCAGGGAGTGCGCCATACTCATTTTGTCGGCTTTCAGCAGGATATCCCCAATCAGCCAGAAATGAATGTCAATATACTGCATTTTTGTCACATCGTCCAAATCCCGTACTTTGTCATAGTACGGCTTTGTCAGTTCTGTATGCGGGTAACGCCCTGTGGGACGCTTCAATATGCGTTCCCGTTCCTCCTCATTCAGCATGAATGCGTTCCCAATGAAACGTTCCTGCAAATCCCTGCTCCCGCGGATCAGAAAGTTTTTCCCCTTCATTTTGGGCAGACGCTTTGCGATACCGCCCAGCCCTTTGCGTACGGGGCGGGGCAGGCGCGTCAGCGGCAGGAGGTCATGCGGTTCGCGGTAAATGTTGTAGCCGCCGAAAAACTCATCCGCGCCCTCGCCGCTCATAGCCGATTTCACATGCTTCGCCGCCGTCTGGCTGACGAAATACAACGCAATGGCGGAAGGGTCGGCTAAAGGCTCGTCCATGTGATACTGTACTTTGGGAATGACGTCCCAGTATTCCTCTTTGGAAACCAGCTTACTGTAATTGTCGATGCCGATTTTTTCCGAAAGAGCTTTTGCGTAGTCGGTTTCATTATATTTTTCGTAGTCAAAGCCTACGGTAAAGGTCTTGTCCCCATGAAAACATGCCGCGACATAGGAGCTGTCCACACCGCTGGAAAGGAAAGAACCAACTTCCACGTCGCTGACCTTATGCTTCTGTATGGAATCCTGCATTGCTGCGTCAATTTCCTCCACAAATTCCTCCAAAGGTTTTTCATGGTTTGGTGCGAATACAGGCTCCCAGTAGCGTTTGATTTCCAGTTTGCCCTCGCGGAAGGTAAAGCAATGGGCGGGCGGCAGTTTGAAAACGCCCTTGAAAAAGGTTTCGGGCAGCACACTGTACTGGAATGTCAGGTAATTTTCCAGTGCGTCTGGGTTGACCTCCCGCTGGAATCCGGGGTATTCCAATATACTCTTGATTTCCGAGCCGTAAATAAACTGCCCGTCCTGAACGGTATAATAAAAGGGCTTGATGCCGAAAAAATCGCGCGCGCCGAAAAGCGTCTGTGTTTTTGCGTCCCAGATAACAAAGGCAAACATCCCGCGCAGACGGGGCAGAAGGGCCTCGCCGTATTCTTCATAGCCGTGCAGAAGAACTTCCGTATCGGCACTGCTGCTCATGACGTGCCCTTTGGCAATAAGCTCTTCGCGCAGCTCCAGGTGGTTGTAGATCTCGCCGTTGAACGTAATAACCATGTCGCGGGTTTCGTTATAAATGGGCTGATGCCCGCCCTCCAGGTCGATCAGGCTCAGGCGGCGGAATCCCATCGACATGCCATTGTCAATATGTGAACCGCCGCTGTCCGGGCCGCGGTGTATGATTTTCGATTTCATGCGTTCCAATATTTCTTCGGACGTCGCCAGACGCCCTGTAAAACCGCAAATACCGCACATAACTGTGTTTCCTCCTTCAAACGCGTTGCTTTCCTGTTTGCGCTAACTGTATCATAAAGCGGCGGGAAAAGCAAGCGGGAACGGAAAAGTCCTTTTTAGAGCATGTCCGTAAATAAAACGTGTAACGGACATGCCCTTAATACCCATACCGTTTCCGATATTTCAAAAACATTACTGCTGACAGCAGTACCGCCATCAATTCCGCGGCGGGAGTCGCCAGCCATACGCCGGTTACGCCGAACAGTGCCGGAAGTATCAGCATGGCAATCAGCATAAACACGAAGGAACGCGAAAACGCAAGGACTGCCGAAACAATGCCGTTGGAAAGCGCGGTAAACAGCCCGCTGGCGAAAATATTAAACCCAATGAAGCACAGCGCGATGGAGCAGATACGGTTTCCCGTTACGGCAAGTGCGTAAACCGGATTGTCCGGACGGGCGAACACTGACACAAGCGGCTTTGCTGCGGAAAAAGACAGTATGACCGTTGCGATGGATATTACGCTGATTGTTTTCAGGCTGAGAGAAACCAGCTTTTTCAGTTTTTCGCGGTTTCCTTCGCCGTAATAATAGCTTGCCATAGGCGCGACGCCATAGGAATAGCCTGCGTAAAGCGAGCTTGTGAACATCAGGACATACATGATAATCGTCACAGCGGCAACGCCGTTTTCTCCAACGTATTTCAGCATTGTCCAATTGAACAGCAGCGTAATAATGCCTGTTACGAGGGCGGTTGCCATTTCCGAGCAGCCGTTTGTTGACGCGTCCAGCAGTACACGAAAGCGGTATGCGGGTTTTGTGAAATGCAGGAGGTTCTTCCGTCGGCTGAATACGAACAATCCGGCGATGGCTGTAACGGAATAGCCCAGCCCCGTCGCGACAGCCGCTCCGGCGATCCCCATATCGCATACGGCGATCAGTATGTAATCCAGAATGATATTCAGCACGCCGCCCGCTACGGAGCAGAGCAGGGAAAATGTTGCCTTTTCTGAGGCAATCATATAAAGCGTGAAATTGTTCATCAGCAAAATCGGGATGGTGAACAGCAGGTAGTGGCTGAGGTATTCTGTACAGTAGGCCGCAACGCCTTCCGAAAGCCCCATACCTTCAAACAGTTTTTCCATCAGTGCATACCCCAGCACACACATGATGAGCCCGACTGCAACATTAACCAGAATCAGAAATGTAAAGTCCTGCCTGGCTTCTTCTGTTTTCCCTTCGCCCATTTTCCGCATAATGACTGCGCTGCCGCCCGTTGCCAGCATGGTTGAAACGGCAGTTACAAGCTGTATGACAGGCTCGGTCAGGTTGATTGCGGAAAGTGCGTCCGTACCGATAAGGTTTGACACGAAAAGCCCGTCTACCATCGTATAAAAAGACATAAAAACCGACATTACGATGGTTGGAACCGCGAAGCGCAGTATATTCCGCAGCGTGACAGGACGGCTGTAAGCATTTTGTTTTTCCATAAGTTCCTCCTTTATTTTCTTGTGTTTCCGGTTGATACGGACTATAATAAACCGTACAGTAACTGTACAGTCAAGAGGGGATTTTAAAATATGGAGAAAAAAGATAAACTGCTGCCCATCGGACAGTTTGCCGCCCTGCATGGCATCAATAAAAAAACGCTGATGTGGTATGACGAAGTCGGGCTGTTCCACCCTGCTGCCGTAAGCTCGGAAAATGGCTACCGCTATTACAGCTATCAGCAGAGTCAGACGTTGGAGACGATACTTCTTCTGCGGGAGATGGGCGTTTCCATAAAGGAAATTAAGGATTTTATGCAGGAACGCTCCGCCGCCGGCATGGAGAAGCTGCTGGGGGAAAAAATGGAGGAACTTGATCGTGAAATCAGCTATAAAAAGGCGGTGCGTGAAACGCTGGCAAAGCACAGGCGGAATATGCAGACATTGCTTTCTATGGATTTGGAGGAAATCGGCATTGTGGAAAAGAAAGAGCGGCGGCTTGTGACAGTTGAGGTCAGCGCGGGCACGTCTTTTGAGAAGGCGGTGGAAATGATTACGGATGAAACGAAAAAATATCAGTTGGGCCGTCTGCACGATGCGTCCTATGGTTCCATGATCGCCGCCGAAAGCCTGTATGCAGGAAACTTTGAGGACTATTCGCGGCTTTTTGTTGAAATCCCGTTTCCAATCAGGAAAACGGGACTGCACGTCCAGCCTGCCGGAACATACCTCCGCGCCTTTTACAGGGGGCCCTGGGAGGACATGGATATGCGCTATCGGGAAATCCTTGCCTATGCGGAAAAACATGGAATGACATTTTATGGCTTTTCGTATGAAGTTGTGTTAAATGAGAATGTTGTCGAACGGGAGGAGGATGCTATTGTGCAGATAGAGATTCCGGTCAGGCCGGGCAGATAAGCATCGGGCAGTGCCGTCACAAGTGTCTGTACACGCCTTTCCGGCAAATTATGCTCGAAAATACGTATACATGATTCATGACGACACTGCCTGAAAACCTGTCCGACATTTTTCGGGATACGGAACAGGTTCTTAATAAAACTGTAAGATTATTGCAAGAGGCTCTTAACTTTGTCATGGTATACTGGGGAAAAATAGGGCATATTGGCAGAGGAAGGAGAAAAAAGGATGTATTCGCGATTGGTCATGATGGGGCTGGAATGTTCGTTTTACACGATTGCCGCGCTGCCGTTTCTGGTGTACTGGGCTGTTCGGCTGTTTCGGAAGGAAGGAAAGGACGCGTGGAAACTGGGGGCAGGGTTTCTGGTTTTTGCAGTGTATCTCTGCTGTGTGGCTGCGGTGACGGGCCTGCCGAGTCTGCAATATCTGATGTTTGAGCCTGGCCTGCAAATGATTCCGTTTTATCACCTGTGGACGGAGCGGGGAAATAACCTGCTGAACATCATTATGTCTGTACCGGCGGGCATTCTGCTGCCGCTGATTTGGAAAAAATACGGCAGTCTGAAGGAAACGGCGGTTTTTGGATTTCTGCTTTCCCTGCTGATTGAGTGCAGCCAGATGTTTTGCTGGCGGCTGACAGATGTCAACGATCTGATTATGAATACGCTTGGTGCGGCTGTGGGCTGGGCGGTCTGGCGGTTTCTGCTCCGCGGCAGAACGTTGGGTGTGTGTAAGCCTTCCCCCTGGCTGGCTGTGGCAATGGTCTGGGCGGCGGCGTTTTTTCTGGAGGTTTTCGTTTCCGGCTTTTTCTGGAGATGGCTGTATGAACCGTGGTTTACATAAGCGGACATTGTTTTTTAGAAAGAACGTTTCCCCTTGCGGCTGGCAAAGGGAAACGTTTTTGCGCAGAGCTTCATTCCGATATGGGAATATCGGGCAGGTTTACTTTTTGTCCATTTTGACAGCCGTATCCAGTGCGATTTCCATCATTTGCGTAAATGTGTTCTGGCGTTCTTCCGCCGTTGTTGCTTCGCCTGTAAAAGGTTTGTCGGAAATGGTAACAAGTGTCAGCGCGCGCTTGCCCAGCCTTGCCGCTGTAAGGTAAAGTCCGGCGGATTCCATTTCAACAGCCAGTGTACCCATTTTTGCCCATTTCTTCATAACGTCCATGCCTAAATCGTCATAGAAAGTATCGGCGGAAAGGATATTGCCGACTTTCAGCTCCTGCCCCAGTTCTTTTGCGGATTCCACTGCGGTGGCAAGCAGTTCATAATCCGCTGTGGGAGCAATTGTACCCGGCAGACCATACTGTGCGGCAAAATTGGAATTGGTGTTGGAGCCCAGGCCGGCTACGATGTCGCGCAGTTCCAGTTTATCGCTGATTGCGCCGGCAGAGCCGATGCGGATAATATTTTCCACGCCGTAGAATGAAAACAGTTCATAGCTGTAAATGCCGATAGCAGGAATGCCCATGCCGCTTGCCATGACAGATACTTTTGTGCCTTTGTAGGTTCCTGTATACCCCTGCACGCCGCGCACGTTATTCACGAGCACAGGGTTCTCCAAAAATGTTTCTGCGATGAATTTCGAGCGGAGCGGATCGCCGGGCATCAGTACGGTTTTGGCGAAATCGCCTTCCTTTGCGGAAATATGGGGTGTTGCCATAATAATCTCCTCCTTTGTCTGCCGAAAACAACAGGTATAGTATCACGATAACACAGTCTGTCAAAGAATCTGTTTTTGCGCTGCGGAAGGGTTCGGGAAACGAAGCGTTTCCCCTGGCACCGCTTTTTGCAGCGGACTTTTGGTCTGGTTCGCAAAGCGGACTGCCTGAGAATCCGCATAGCGGGCATAGCCCGCTGTTGCCGCAGCCCGAGCTATTTTTGACACGCTGAGTTATAGTATCACTATAACAGGTTTTGCTTTATTTGGAAAGAGTAAAACGTTCGGGCTCCCTGTTTTCACTTTTCCTCGTGAATTTCCATCTCATGAAAATTATCCAGCGCATATTCAACGCATTGATTGATAAACGCGCTGCGGCTGAGATTGTAGCGTCCCGCAAGGTCGTCTACCATAGACAGCCTGTCCAGCGGCAAACGTATCGTAACCTGTTCTGTTTTATAGGGCTTTGGAATAAAATTAGCCATTTTGTAATCACCTCTTGTCAAAAGAGTAACTTTTATAGTAATCTGTAAATAGATTTACTATATAAATTGAAAAACAACTTTAATTTCCATTCTATTCCCATAAGGGGGCGTATTATGCATCGCGTTATTTATTGTGACCGTTTTTACTGCGAGCATTGGGAGGACGAAAAGTGCCTTTCTCCGGTGCTGCATCTGGCGCAGGGGGCAGCCTGTGTGGAATATGCGCCTTCGGAGGAAAAGTTTAACCGCCGGATGGAGGCTTTGAACGAAAAACAGGGAGCTTCTCTGCCGAAGCCTGTGGTATACCGCTTTAGGGATATAGACGGGGAGGGCAGCCGTTCGCGTTGAGAGTCAGGCGGCTCTATGCCTTTCTTCTGCATTATGTAATGGGATACGGCGGGAGGACAGCCGCCGGAGAACAGATTTTTTCCTGATGCCCTTGGCGTATGTCCGAACTTATGATACAATGGCGGTGATCGTCCCGAAAGGAAGGGACGCGAAAAGACTGACACAGGAGGAATGGAAATGAAAATTGCTTGTTATGCTTCGGGCTCTGTCGGCACGAATTGCTATATTGTATCAGATGAGACGGGCGTCTGCGCTCTGATCGACTGTGACGGAAACCCCGAGCCTTTGTTTTCCTATATCGAGCAGAACGGCCTGAAGCCAACGCATATTCTGCTGACACATGGACATTTCGACCACATTGGCGCGGTAGCGGCAGTGAAGGAAAAATATGGCTGCACGGTCGTGGGCGGCGCGAAAGAGATGCGTGTGCTGACGGATGCATCTGTGAACTATTCCCTGCATTGGGGCGGCAGTGCCATCACAGTCCATCCGGAAATACTCGTAAACGAAGGGGACGAGGTGCAGGTCGGCTCTTTGACATTCCGCGTGATGTTTACACCGGGGCATACGGAAGGCAGCATTTGCTTTTTCTGCGGGAACGCACTGTTTTCGGGAGATACCCTGTTCCAGGGCTCCTGCGGGCGTACAGACCTGCAGACAGGCGACTGGGGGCAGATGATGGAATCCCTGAAGCGTCTGCGTGACCTGCCGGGGGAATATAACGTCTTTCCCGGACATGGCCCCACAACAACGCTGGCGGAAGAACGCCAGTCCAACCCTTATATGTAACAGACGGCTTACTTTGGAAGGGTCCTCGGAGAATTGATTTTTCCGAGGATTTTTTATAAAAAATCAATAGCTTGCTATTGACATTTTCTGAAAACACTGTTATGCTTGTGGAGAAAGCAAAAAAAGCGGCAATGCAGGGATATAATATTGCAGGAGGGATTTATATGACAGAAAAGGTACCCAGCATATTTCTTTTCAAGCAGATACATGACGCGCTGGAAAAAAGAGTAAACAACGGTATGCGGGAGATAAAGCTGACATTTTCGCAGGTGTCCGTACTGCGAACGCTCAGCAATGCCTCCGGCTGTCAGATGTCCATGAAGGAATTGGAAAAGGCCCTGCATGTGGCGCAGTCCACAACGGCAAGAATTGTGCAGAATATGGAGCGGAATGGTCTTGTGGACAGTTTTGGCGATGCTTCGGATAAACGCGTCAAATATATCCGGCTGACGGAAAAAGGGAAAATACTCAATGAAGCTGCCCAACAAAGAAAGGACGCAGATGAAGCCGCTATGTTCTCTGGTTTCAGCGAGGAAGAAAAACAGATGTGTCTTTCCATGCTGGAACGTGTAAAACGAAATCTGATGCTTTAGGCACTGCTTAAAGGCTGCATCACCCCCCGCTTTGCAGGGAATATCCGCAGGGCGGATTTTTTAGAAATATAAATATAGCAAGCTATTGATATCTTGCTGTTAAAAGGAGGCTGTTTTATGATGAAAACAAAAAATACGGGAAATTCTTTTCAGACAATGCCTGTTCCGCAGGCAGTTCTGCGCAATGTCCTTCCGGCAATGGGCGCGATGCTGATGGTCCTGATTTATAACCTTGCCGATACGTTTTTTATCGGACAGACACATGACGCTTACCAGGTTGCGGCGGTATCGCTGGCTACGCCGGTATTTCTGATATTTATGTCGGTTGGTACAGTATTTGGCATCGGCGGCACGTCCGCCATATCGCGGGCAATGGGCGCGGGGCGGGAGGAGTATGCGAAAAAGCTCTGCTCGTTCTGCATGTGGGCATGCGTCCTTTCCGGCATAATACTTACCGGTGCGGCACTGATTTTTATGGAAGATATACTGACGCTGATTGGCGCGAGCGGAGATACATGGGAATATGCCTGCCAGTATCTTGTTATCGTTTCCTGCGGCGGAACGTTTCAGATGGTTTCTTCCTGCTTTTCCAATATCCTGCGCGCGGAAGGACAGGCGGGGCGCGCCATGATGGGGCAGGTGATTGGCAACCTGCTGAATATCGTGCTTGACCCGCTGCTGATTTTCGGATTGGGTTGGGAAATATCCGGCGCGGCGGCAGCAACGGTGATCGGCAGCGGCGTGGCGGCGGTATACTATATTCTGTATTTCCTGCGGGGAAAATCCGCGCTGAGCATTAAAATCCGCGATTTTACGGTGAAAGATGGCGTCTGTCGGAGTGTGCTGGCGATTGGTATTCCGGGCGCGCTCGCATCGGTACTGATGAGCGTTTCGCAGGTCATTATGAACAGCATGATGGCGGGATATGGCGATATGGCAGTTGCAGGGATCGGCGTGGCAATGAAGGTTACAATGATCACAGGTATGTTCTCAATGGGAATTGGGCAGGGTGTGCAGCCGCTCCTGGGGTACTGCGTCGGCGGGCGGCTCTGGGAACGGTACAGTAAAATTCTAAGATTTTCACTTGGTTTTGCTTTATTGCTGGGCGCGGCAATGACAGGGCTTTGCTGGCTGTTTACGGAGCAGATTGTCAGCGCGTTTCTGACAGACGCGGAAGCATTTGCGTATGCGGTTGATTTCGCGCATATTTTATTAAGCACGGGCGTGCTGTTCGGTGTGTTTTATGTACTGGGCAACGCTTTGCAGGCGATGGGTGCGGCTCTGCCTTCTTTGATGATCAATCTGAGCAGACAAGGGCTGATCTATATCCCCGCGCTGTTTCTGCTGAGGGCAGTCCTGGGGGCCGAGGGGCTTGTCTGGGCGCAGCCTGTGGCAGATATCCTGTCTACACTGCTTGCGGCTGGTCTGTATCTGACAGCGGTCAGGGCAGAAAGGAAAAACGACGCCGCAGAGGTAAAGCAGCAGGCTTTTACGGAATAAAAGAGTATCAGGCCTTCTTATTTGTTTTCTCCCTTCGGGGAATCAGTTCAAAGAATGAATACGGCAGTATCAGAATCAGGATAGACCCAACGCCAATAGCTCCGGCGAGTTTCAAAGCAAGCAGGGCATTGGAATAGGTTTCCAATATGAAGCCGCCGATTGCCGCCTGCATCGCATGATAGACCGCCATACCGGGTACAAGCGGCAGTATGCCGGGAATATGATACAGCGTAGAGGGAGCCTGCCTGTGGTAGGAAAGCAGACGCGCAACAAGAGTCACAGCGGCTGCGGCGGCAAGCGTTGCGGAAACGGCATGATTGTTTTTTGCCATAAGCAGAGAATAAACGAGCCAGCCCAGCCCGCCGTTCAGTCCGCACCAGAGCAGTTCCCGCCTGGGCGCGTTAAAAACAACGGAAAACGCCGCGCAGGCAAATGCAGATAAAATGCTTTGCAGCAGAATTGTTGCCATTCAGACCCCTCCTTCATTATGCAAGCAGGCTCACGCCAAAGCCAACGCCGCCCGCTATGGCAAAGGCGACCAGAAGTGCTTCGACCAGCTTGGAATTGCCGCTGATAAAATTCCCTTCCATGATATCGCGTATAGCGTTTGTCATCGTAATGCCAGGCAGCAGCGGCATAATGCTGCCAACGATTATCATATCCATACCGGCGGAGGGCAGAAGGCGGTGGAACAGGGAAGCCGCCACGCCGGAAAGAAATCCGCCCAGCAGGGAGGTGAAAAAATATGGAGTCTGCCGCCGCCCTAACAGTATAATCATGATCCCAATCAACACGCCGCAGAAAAAGGCCGCAAGACCATCAGAGGGCGTGCCGTTCAGCACAAGGGTGAACCCACCTGCGGCAATGCCGTAGCAGAATATCCGCAGGAGCGGGGAAAAGCTCGGTGCGTTGCGGATTTCCTCAATGCGCTGCACCGTCTGCGCAAGGCAGAGCCTGCCGGAAACAAAGTCACGCGAAAGTGCGTTGACTTCGCAGATTTTCTGAAAATTAACTGAACGGCTGTGTACGCCGCGCGTCAGCGTCAGTGAGCCGCTTTTCTCGCTGGGAAGGCTGACGATAAGCAGTGTGGACATTGCCAGAGCCTCTGCCTCAGGGTTATGGGATACGGAAAGGATATGATGCATGGTATCCTCCACGCGGTGCGTTTCTGCACCGGAGGTCAGCATGATCTCGCCTGCGTCCAGCGCAAGCTTCAGCAATGCGTTTTCATCCATACAACCCGCCTCCTTTTTTTCTAAAATCAGGTGAATCTGCCATAGCAGAAAATTATGATATCACATCATACCACATCATTTTGTTAAAATCCAGTTTAATCTTGCGGTTTCCGCAGTTCTTTTTCGACAGGAGAAATACCTGCGGCAGAGTCTTTGCATGGGATTTGTCCATTTTTCCGGCGAAACGCATGGTCTGCCCTGTGCATTTCGGGCGGTATCTGATATAATATAGAAAATAAAGCCTTTTGGAAAGGGTGAGGATATGTCTTTTATTGACCTGCATACACATTCCTATTGTTCAGATGGTACGTTTTCGCCGGAGGGCATTGTGCTGCTGGCAAAAAAAGAAGGGCTTTCCGCCGTTGCCCTGACAGACCATGATACCATTGACGGACTTGCCCTTTTTATGGAAGCGGGCGCGAAGCATGGAGTGGAAACTGTGTCCGGCGTGGAATTTGCCGCGCTCTGGCCGAAGCACAGCCGTCCGGAAATTCATATTGTCGGGCTTGGGTTTGATCCTTCTGCGCCTGTCCTGCGGGAGCGTATGGAGGAAATCCGCGACAGCCGCAATCGGCGCAACGAAAAAATGGCAAGGAGATTGACTGCGGCAGGACTGCCTGTCACGCTGGAGGAGTTCGCCGCGAATGCGGGCGGAGAAATCATTACACGGGCGCATTTTGCCAATGTCCTGCTGGAAAAGGGCTATATCAAAACACGGAAGGACGCTTTTTCCCGTTATCTTTCGCAGGGGATGCCCGGCTATGTGGAACGGGAATTCCTTACGCCTGCCCGCTGTATCCAGACGATCAGGCAGGCCGGAGGCGCGGCAGTCCTTGCGCACCCAACGCTTTACGCTCTTTCGGAGACCCAGCTTGAGGAGCTTTGCAGGGAGCTTGTTTCCGAAGGTCTGGACGGGATAGAATGTATGTATTCCACCTATACGCCCGCGCAGACAAAAGCAATGGAGCGGCTTGCGGTGCGCGTGGGGCTTCTGCCCTCCGGCGGCAGCGATTTTCATGGGGAAAACAAGCCTGATATACATCTGGGGCGCGGGCCTGGAAAGCTGAGAATCCCTTACGGTTATTGGGAGGCATTAAAACGCCGGACATTACGGGCGGCTGAACATTAAGAAAAACATTTTGCTTTCTAAAAACATTCTTTTGTGGTATGATAAAGGATAAGCATTTATTCTGCGAAATAAAGGAGGTTTTCCGAATCATGAAACTTTTGACATACACCCATGCCGGCACCGAAGCCGTTGGCGTATTGAAAAACGATGGCACTGAGGTCGTTCCGGTAAATTATCTCGGCTGGGGCGTTGCGGATATGAATGAATTTTTAAGCTGCGCTACGCCCGAAAAGCTGGAAAAGCTGAACCGCAATAAAGAACTGATGGAAGGAATCCCGCTTAGTGATGTAAAGCTGCTTGCGCCGATTCCGCATCCGAAGCAGGATGTGATTTGCCTTGGCATCAATTATTACGCGCACGCGGAGGAAGCTGCGCGGTTCCATGACGAGGCTTTCGGCGGGGAACGCCCCGTACCGATTTATTTCTCCAAGCGGGTAAACCGCGCTGTTGCGGACGGAGAGGAAATTGACGGACATTTTAACATTGTGGAAGGTCTGGACTATGAGGCGGAGCTTGCGGTCATTATCGGGAAGGACGCGAAAGCTGTCGCGGAGAGCGATGTATTTGAGTATGTGTTTGGCTACACTGTGCTGAACGACATCAGCGCGCGGAATTTGCAGACGGCGCATAAACAGTGGTATTTTGGTAAAGGGCTGGATGATTTTACGCCAATCGGACCCTGGATTGCAACAAAAGATGAATTTGAGAATCCGCCTGCGCTGGCAATCCGTTCCTATGTCAATGGAGAACTGCGGCAGGACAGCAATACAGGGCTGATGATTAACGGTATTGCAAAGGTGGTCAGTGAGCTTTCGCAGGGCATGACGTTGCAGGCGGGCACGATTATCGCTATGGGCACGCCGGCGGGGGTCGGCATGGGTTTTGAGCCGCCGAAATTCATGAAGTCTGGCGATGTGGTGAAATGCGAAATTGAGGGCATCGGAACGCTGACGAATACGGTGAAGTAAAACCTTGGGGACTCTGCCCCCAAACCCCCGCAAGGGCTGTTAGCACTTGACCCAGATTGCCGCCGCGCAGTCTGTGCGGCGGAGGGGCAGGAAAGGGGGAATATGGAAATGCGGGTATTTTATATTCTGATTTTGGTGATTGCGCTGGTTGGGCTGCTCGGTTCGCTGCTGAAAGCGGCGGAAACAATCGCCAATGCGGCAGTAAGGGGCGAAAAAGCCGAATATACGGCGGAACTGGTTTCGGCAGTGATTTCTGCACTGGTCTGTATTTTCATGATTCCCAATATTTGGCCGATATAATTATGGAAGGGAAACGGAGGCGGGAGGAGTGCTTTTCCTCTATATCATTCTTTTGCTGGCGTCAGCCTATGGGCTGGTTACTTTCCCGCTGAAAGCGATTGAAAAAATTGTAAATGCTGCGGCAAAGGGCGAAAAAGCAAGCTATGCGGGGAACGTCATTGTTACGATTTTTTCCCTTTTGGTGTTTATCTGGTGCTGTTATGCAGTGTTTGTACTGATGTTCGGACTGTAACGCTATATGGAAGGAAGGGGAATCCGGCTATGGTTATTATGGTTCTGTTCTTTTTAATTTTGCTGCTGCTGGCGAGCTGGTTTGTATTCGCTCTGCTTGGTGCAATAGAGAAGATTATGCGCGGCATACATGAGGGCACACCAGAGGATAAAATCAATGTTAACAGCGAAGGCATACAGGCGGGGATCGCTTTGGCGATACTGTTCGGCATATTGATTTGGCAGATTCTGCTGATTCTGCCATAAAAGCATTGGGATTCCGTCCCAAACCCTGCTTCTTTCTTTCAAAGAAAGATGCAAAGAAGATTTTGCGGAACTGCGTTCCGCAGAAAAGAATCTCAGATGTTCCCCTAGCGGAAACGTAGTTTCCGCACAAATGGGTCAAGGGACGAAGTCCCTTGCAGGGGTATTGGGGACAGCGTCCCCAAGGTCTTAAAATAAGGAGATTGCATCATGGAAAAAATAAAGGTAATGAGCGTGTTCGGCACGCGGCCGGAGGCTATTAAGATGGCTCCGCTTGTGAAGCAACTGGAAAAAACGCCCGGAATCGAAAGTATCGTCTGCGTTACGGCACAGCACAGGGAAATGCTCGACCAGGTGCTGGAAATCTTTGACCTGCGCCCGCAGTATGACCTGAATATCATGCAGAGCCGTCAGACGCTTGCGGGCATCACCACCCGCGCTCTGACAGGGCTGGAGGAGGTTATCTCCAAAGAAAAGCCGGACCTTGTGCTTGTGCATGGCGATACCTCCACAACGTTTGCAGGGGCCCTGGCGGCGTATTATAATCAGGTAAAAGTCGGGCATGTGGAGGCGGGCCTGCGTACTTACAACAAATATGAACCCTTTCCGGAGGAAATGAACCGCCGTCTGACAGGGGCTTTGACAGACCTGCATTTTGCGCCGACGCCTTTGGCGAAAGAACATCTGCTTCGCGAAAATATTCCGGAGGACGGCATTTTTATCACAGGCAATACCGTCATTGACGCATTGGCGCATACCATAGAACCGGATTACGTTTTTTCGGAGAAAACGCTGAATAAAATAGACTTTGCAAACAAACGCATACTGGCAGTGACGGCGCACAGGCGGGAGAATCTTGGAGAACCCCTGCAAAATATCTGCCGCGCGCTGCTGCGGCTGGCGGAGGATTATCCCGATACAGAGGTGGTTTATGCGGTGCATAAAAACCCTGCCGTATGGGAGCCTGTGCATGAAATGCTGGGGAGCCACCCCCGCATTCATCTGACAGAGCCGTTAAATTTGAAAGATATGCATAATCTGATGAGCCGTTCCTATCTGGTGCTGACAGACAGCGGCGGGCTTCAGGAGGAAGTGCCCTCTATGGGCAAGCCTGTGCTGGTGCTCCGCAATGTGACGGAACGCCCTGAGGGGGTAGAGGCCGGCACTCTGAAGCTGGCGGGGACGGAGGAAGAAGTCATCTTCCGTATGGCAAAGGAACTTTTGGACAACAGGGCGGAGTATGACAAAATGGCGGAAACCCGCAATCCTTTCGGGGACGGACAGGCCAGCCGCCGTATTGCGGAAAGCATTTTATTTGCTTTTGGGAAACGGAATACCCGCCCGAAAGAATATAGATATGACGTTGGAAATGGCGATTGCAAAAAGGAGGCAGAAACAATGAAGGAAGAACGTATGGCAATTCTGAATATGCTGGAAAAAGGAATCATTTCGGTAGATGAGGCGGACCGCCTGCTGAATACCCTGCATAACGGCATGGGGCTGGAGAAAGACGGTATCGGCAAGGCGGTTGGCAGCGCGCTGGAAAAGGCGGGGGCCGCGCTAAGTTCCGTTGCGAAAACGGTAAGCGAAAAGGCGCAGCCCGTTGTAAAATCTGCCGCGGAAAAGGTTTCCGACAAGGCGGACGAGATGCAGCCTAAAGTGCGCAGCGCGGCGTTCCGTATGACGGAAAAAATTGCTGACAAGGCGGACGAAATGCAGCCTAAAATGCGCAGCGCGGCATTCCGCATGAATGAAAAGGCGCACGCTTTTAAGGAGGATATGGAGGCTTACCGCGAAAAGCTGAAAGAAAAACGCAGCCGCGATGCAGAAGAAGACTGGGACGATATCGATATGGAGGAACTGGACCTCGAGGAAAACGCGGAAAACAAGCAGAATGGCAACTTCATGGAAAACGTCAGGGAAGTGATGGAGGACATGGTGAAGGCAGGAATGGCGGAAGTCGTATCGACGAAAGAGGAAGAGGAGGAAGCCCCCCCTGAAGTGGAAGGCTACCTGAAAGGCGTGGAAAACGTGCTGGACGCGGTGCAGACGCAGATGGAGCAGATTGATGAAGCAGAAAATTTCCTGAAATCCGCATTTGGCGATGTTGACCCCAGCGAATGGGAAGACGATGAGGAAGAAAAGCCCGCAGATGAAAAACCTGAAGAATAAAACACCAAAGGGGGATAACCAAAACGGGCAGCATTTGAGAAGATATCAAACAGATTCTCATGAGAGGAGATGACTCCCGTGCGGGATAAGGATAAATATATTCCAGGAGAGGAAAGAGAAGACCCTCCCATTGGGCTTTATAAAATCGTAAAGACAGACGGCGGCGCGCCGAAAATAAAATTTGACGATCCCTTTGGAGAGAGCAGAAAGCCGGAAGAGCCGCAGCCGGAGGAGCCGCAGCCGGAGGAGGAGGCTCAGCCTGCCGAGGAAGAAACGCAGCAGCCTGTTGCGGAGGAAAAAGAGATTGAGTTTCTCAGGGCGGAGCGCGCTGTGCTGGAGCAGATGATACAGGCTGTTACGAGCCCGCTCTGGGAGGAAATGGAAGATGAGGACGGGGAAGACGACGAGCCGGAAAAAGAACCGCGAAAAAAAAATCGCCGGAAACCCGCCATTCGCTAAAAGGGGCCGATATGCCAGAACTGGCAGGAAATACCACGATATGAAAATTTGCTGGAAAAGGGCGGGAATGGAAAAGATTCCCGCTTTTTTATACTTTTTGGAGGAATACGGGCGGTTTTTGCAAGAAAAACTTGACTTTCCCGCCGCGGTATGTTATGAATGAAGAATAAGTCAGGCATTGCCTGATAAAAAATAGGATAGAGGCGCGGCGCCGATGAGTACCCTTCTGATTTTATGCCGGGGGCGGCAGGAAGGGGGAAGGCTGTGCCGCCGAAGCCGTTTGCCCTGCCCCGTGGGCCTGCGGCTGGGACATTGCAGAAAATGTAATGTACTGTCACGAATGTGGAGTGCTATCGGATACGTGAATTGCAGCTGAAAGAAGGAAGCTGTCGAGCCGTGCCGCGCGCACGGCTTTTTTCGTTCCGTTCTCCCTTCGTGGTCTGCCGGAGAAGAAAGAAATTGGGGCGTTGCTCTATACGCCGCGTTCCAATGCCCCTAAGAAGTACCGTTCTTCGCCCCTTTTGCCACTGCATTTCATGCGACGGGGACAAGCATTGCGAACCCCCTTTACCGATTGTTCTGCAAAGCGGGTTTCCTCCTGCCGCATAAAATGCGGCAGAAAACGGGTCAGGGGCTGAAAGCTCTTGCGGGGGATTGGGGCAAAGCCCCGATGTCTTTTCCGGCGCGGAATTATTTTATCATTTGTTTTGAAAGGAGAAGGGAAGGCTATGAGAACCAAAAAAAGAAATACATGGCTGGGCGCGATTTTTGTTTGTGTCGTTGTCGCGCTGGCTATGAGCATGACTGCGTTTGCGGGCGAAGCGGACGCGGCTGCGGAGGGCAGCAGGATGTATGCGACAGCCTGGTCGCTGGTGCCCCCTCTGGTTGCGATTATCCTCGCGCTGATTACAAAAGAGGTATATTCCTCTCTGTTTGTCGGCATTGTGGTAGGCGGCCTGTTTTACACCAATTTTAACGTCAAGGATGCATTCCTGACCATCTTTACAGATGCGACGGACGGCGGCATGGCAACAAAGATTGCGGGGAACGTCGGTATTCTTGTATTCCTCGTTGTGCTGGGCATACTGGTTGCCCTGATGAATAAGGCGGGCGGCTCTGCGGCATACGGCCGTTGGGCAACGGGTGCCATCAAGACAAGACGCGGCGCGCTGCTTTCCACATTCGCGCTGGGCGTGCTGGTATTTGTGGACGACTATTTCAACTGCCTGACAGTCGGCAGCGTTATGCGCCCTGTAACGGATACACACAAGATTTCCCGTGCAAAACTGGCGTATATCATTGACGCGACGGCGGCACCCATCTGCATTATCGCGCCCATTTCTTCCTGGGCTGCGGCAGTTGCGGGCGTTGTGGAGGGTGTGAATGGCCTGGATCTGTTTATCCATGCGATTCCTTATAACTTTTATGCATTGCTGACAATCGTTGCAATGCTGACGCTGACGATCACAAATACGGACTTCGGCCCTATGCTGAAGCATGAACGGAACGCACAGCTGGACGGCGATCTTTATACCACAGATGCAAGACCCTTTAAGGATGCTGCGGCCGATGAAAAGCCTATTGGGAACGGAAAGGTAATTGACCTTGTACTGCCGGTTATTGTACTGATTTTCTGCTGTATCATCGGCATGATCTACACCGGCGGCTTCTTCGATGGCGAAAGCTTCGTAGATGCATTCGCAAATTGCGATTCCGCTACGGGCCTGATGCTTGGCTCTATTGCAGCACTGCTGATTACTTTTGTGCTGTATATTCCCCGTAAAGTGCTGCGCTTCAGGGAATTTATGGACTGTCTGCCGGAAGGCTTCAAGGCAATGGTGCCGGCCATCCTGATTCTGACGTTTGCATGGACATTGAGCGGCGTGACAGGACTTCTGGGCGCGGATGTATTTGTAGCCGAGCTGCTGGCAGGCAGTACGGGTGCTGTACAGATGCTGATCCCTGTTATCGTATTCTGTATCGCGGTGTTCCTTGCGTTTGCGACAGGTACGTCATGGGGTACGTTCGGCATACTTCTGCCGATCGTTGTGCCGATTATGGACCCCGGCAGTGAACTGCTTATCATTACCGTTGCAGCAACGCTGGCTGGTGCGGTCTGCGGTGACCACTGCTCCCCGATTTCGGATACAACAATCATGGCTTCAACGGGCGCGCAGTGCGATCATATCAACCATGTATCCACACAGCTGCCTTATGCGCTGACGGTTGCCGTTGTTTCCGCAGTCAACTATGTGCTTGCGGCAGTCATCCAGAACTGGTTTATCAACCTTCCGATTGCGATCGTATCCATGATCGTGACAGTGCTGGTGATCCGCAGGATTTATGCAAAGCAGGAGCTTCCTGTAGAATAAGGCGTTTGAAAGGTTTGCGGCTGGCGGGGACAGGCTCCCCGCCGCGCTGTTCTGAATAAAAAGCAAAGCGGCTTGAGTGGAAACCAAAAGATGGTTTTCTGTCAAGCCGTTTTTGCTGTATGCTGTTGTTTTGAAGTATTCTGTTGTTTTGAAGTATTATTCTTTGTCCAGTTTTTCTTCCGGATTGACCGTTGTGCCGTCTTTCTCCATGGCAAACTCCAGATGGCTGCCTAAAGCTACGCCGTATTTTGTCGGCGCGTTTACGGTGCCGATGGCCTGTCCCTGCTTCACACTGTCGCCTTCTTTGACTTTAACATCGTCTTCCAGCTGACCGTATGTAGTCAGCCAGCCGTTGCTGTGTTCCAGAGTGACAGTGTTGCCTGCTTTTGTATCTTTCCGAACTTCTTTTACCGTTCCGTCTGCCGCGGCTTTGACCTCTGTGCCCTGCTCTGCGGAAAGGCTGATTCCGGCGTTGGTGTGGTACTGTTCCAGCGTCGGGTCATAAATAGCATGGTCAATGCTGTAAGGCAGTACGACCTCGCCGTTCACAGGGTAAGCGAATGTCGGTTCTGCGGGTTCCGCTTTGGGTTCCTCTTTTACAGGGGCAGCGGGTTTCGCCTTTGGCGGGTCTGGCGTTTCGCCGGCATCGCGGCTCTGCTTATTGCGTTCCAGGAGCGCGGTGTCCAGTGTCGGGGTCTGCGTTGCCGTTACAGGCTGCGGGTTTGGCTCCAGTTGTGGCTGTTCCGCAGTGCTGCGGTCAAACGCGCGGTACGTCACGCCTGCGCCTACTGCCAGCAGACACAGACAGCCGCAGACCGCAAGCGTCTGTATGCGTTTTGCAGTGTCTTTTTCATTTTGATTCATCTTTCCTGCACCTCCAAGGCTATTGTTGCCAACAGCCCCAGATTTTATGCAAGCCGTTCAAAATTCACATTTGTATAATAATGGTTCAATATTTCATGGTAATCCAGCCCTTTTTCCGCCAGATAGGACGCGCCGTACTGGCTCATGCCTGCGCCATGCCCATAGCCAAGTGTGCGGAAAAGAAAGCTGTCCGCCTGTTTTTCTACGGTAAAATTTGCGCTGCGCAGTCCCAGCGTTTCCCGCAGTTGCCGCCCCGTCAGCCTTAGCCCGCCCGCGTTGACTTCGGAAACATAGCCCGCGTCCGTTCGGCTGAGAATCTCAATGGAAAGGTTTTCGGCTGTCTGCGTGGGATTTCCATATGTTTCCAGCTGCCGCAGAATTTCCTCAGAGGAAAAGGAAACCTCCGTTTCATAGCCAGGCGCGGCCTTGTCTTCTGCGCTGTCCACGCTTTTGAGATATGGCAGAGGGCTGTTCCAGACATTTTCAGCGTTTTCTGTTTTCCCGCCGCTCTGCGCGTGGAACGCCGCTAAAATCGGCTCGCCGTCATAAACCATGATTTCCCCGGCAGTTTCCCTTACGGCGTGCCGGATTTTCGCGGCGTACTGCCCGTAGTTCTCGCCCCATTTTTCCCTCTGCGCGGCTTCATCGGCATAAGCCTGTCCCACATCGTAAAGCACAGAGTCGCTCCCAGCTGCACGCATCTGCCGCACTTCATACGTCCGGGCGGCAACAGCCTGCGCTTTCAATGCCTCCTCCGGAAAAGATGCGGGCATTTCTGCCGCAACGACTCCGGCGACATATTCCTCCAGTTCTGTGGGAAGGGGAGCCAAATCCTCTGTGCCGTAAAGCCCTGCCGACTGAGGCACTTCCCTGCGGAACCCGCCGCACAGCAGGGTGACGAGCAGCGGCAGAAGCAGCACCGCAATCAAAATATATAGAATAACTGCGCTTACCAGCTTTTTCCTCAACGCGCACACTTCCTCTCGTTTCAGAATATGCGCGGAGGGCGGCGGGTATGCGGGAATCAAAAACCCCTGCACTTGAGAAATGCAGGGGGATGTTTCCGTATGCGGTTATGCTCAGAGGCACTGGTGGTCATGTTGAATGATTTGTAATCCGGTCTGGTTTTCAAAATTCGCGATAAAGCTTTTTTCTGGTTCCTGTGTTGTCAACAGGGTTAACGCAATGTCATCTTCCATTAGGACTAATAGAGCATTTGGATTTTCATGCTTATATGCCATCAGTATCGGAGTGCCTTTTTCCAGCAGTTCTGTATGCGTGGATAATGGGGCAAAAGACTGTAGGATTTTGCTGTTGAGTGCGTTCTGCTGCTCCAGACGGTCAGGCTCAAAGCATATATCGCTGGTGGTGAAGTAATTTCTGCCCGATATTTCTGCCCATTCGCATATCGCATGGGCAGACAGGAAAATACAGTACGCGTCCAGCAGAGAAACGTACCGCAGGTTATGATTTAAGCGTTTTGCCGAAAAAGCAGGGCTTTCTCTGTGCTCGTCCCAATATGCAAGGTAGGCGTCTATTGCCGGCTGTATTTTCGGAAAATCTTCTTCCTCATACGCTTCCTCTATATCGCCTAAATAATCGCAGGCGTTATCTTTGTAGTCCCCATTTTCCCACTCAAAGAGGAAATTGGGGTTTTCATCTTTACAGACGCCGATAATCATATCCGTTTCCGGGGATATAAAGAAACCCAGACAGTTGTTTTCCCAATGCAGCAGTTCCAGCGGCTTTACGTAATAGGAATTGACTAAAATATCCCCCATATACTGATAAAGCTGCCGGATCGGGGCGGGCAGTTTATAGCGAAGCCGGTTTTCCACTGCCTGTATTTCCGTTTCAGAGTAACATTTTTTATCTTCTGTATATTCTTTGCTGACAAATAGCCGTAAAAACTGGAGCTCTTTTTCAATAGAATACATTTGCCTGTGCCTTCCTGAAAATATTTTTGTGTCAGATGCTGAACAGGTTCTTAGGCGATGGGTTCTGGCACGAACAGCCCCTGCGCTTTCATTTCTTCTTGCAGAGCAAGTACCTTTTCTTTCCCGTTCCCGTTTCGGGAGTAAAAAAGCAGCCCTGTTTTTGGTTCAATCTGCTGGACAAAGGAATACGGGACAGGCTCCTTCGTCAAAAGATAATAGTGATAATCCGCTTCCGGATGCATCAGGAGCAGGCAGCCATCCTCCTTGTCGATATAGGCAAGAACGTGATAAAAGTCATTATCAAAATCTTTAACCTTTTTATCAATCATAAACTCCATATGAGAAGAAACCGGAACAAACGGAGAAACTATCCTTTTGCGGATTTCTTTCATGGCGGCTGCCCGCCTTGGCAAACGGCTGCTGAAATAGCACTGGTCCAATTCGTCAGTCATTTTATTTTTATTCAGATGGTCTGCATCTTCAGCCATTCTGCGCAGGACAAAGCGCAGGATAAAAGCGTCCCAGAAAAATGTAAACGGGGCGTAGATATTTTGAAACCTGCTGAAACGGGCAATTTCTGACCGCCGTTTTTTCTTTTCCCAAAAATCAAAATAGCCCTTTACTGCCGCCGCCATTCCGGCGGTATCTCCTTTGTGGCGGCAAAGCTCGAAATCAGATTCAAAGTGGAAATAGCTGCGCTGGTCGTTTTCGTCCTCTTTTTCTGTAATCGCTGGGCTGCATATCCATTCATGCACTGTGGCGTTTGAATCATTTCGCTTAATGCCAAAACCGATATTGTCACTGACCCCATGCGCCAGCAGAAGGTAATTCCCGTCCCAGCGCAGCAGCTCCAGCGCGCGGAAATAAAATTCGCTTTGCAGACACATATAATCTCCCATTACCAGATAAAGGTCGCGAATGGGTGCGGGCAGTTCAAAATGCAGCCGTTCTTCCGCTGCGCGAATATCCTCTATGGTATAGGGCTTCATCGCGCCAATCTGGTCGCGCCGGACAAATGGGTTCAAAATTTCCAACTCTTCTTTAACAGAATAAGGCGGACGAAGCGGAAAGCTGAGTTTTTTCCTGATTCCAAACATGCATATCAATCCCTTCGAGCATTCGTTTCTTTCTGCTTAAGGCTGTTCCGGTCTGGGACGGTTGCTGAGCAGTACGCGTTCCACGCTCCAATAGAAGTTCTCGTCACCGATAATCTGTTTCAGATCCGTGCGCTGCATCATCTTCATGGCGTGGCTCGGCAGGCCGCAGACAGCAACGTCCACGCCTTTTTTCCGTAGCCCTTCGACCAGCTCCCGCAGTGTCTGCGCACAGGAGATATCAATATTGGAAACGCCGCGCATGGAAAACAGTACGGTGTCTGCACCATCGACCTTCAGCGCAATATCCGAAACGTTCTGCGTGTTGGCAAAAATCATTGGTCCGGTGATATAGACAACTTTTGCGTTGCTGTAACGCTCACAAAGCACAGGGTCGGTAACGTGCATACGGTTCATGTCTACATCCTCGTAGTTGATTTCGATAAAGGACAGACGCGTTACAAGGAACACAAGACCAATCAGCACGCCGATCAGGATAGCGATTGTCAGGTCAAATACGATGGTTGCCAGCATGGTAGCGATAAATTCCAGCATCGCGCCCTTGAATTTATGCGAGAAAATATAGCGTATGGATTCCCATTCGTTCATGCGCCATGCTGTTACCATCAGCACGCCAGCCAGAGCGGCAAGCGGGATTTTAGACATTACAGGTGCAAGCAGGAACATGGAAATCAGAAGTCCGACAGCATGGAACACACCAGTCAGGCGGGTTTTGGCACCGGATTTTACGGCAACGCTTGTACGGGCGATTGCCGCTGTAGCAGGGATGCCGCCGAAGAACGGCAGGAGAATATTGCCAACACCCTGCGCAATCAGTTCCTGATTGCTGTCCAGGCGCACGCCCGTCATTCGCCCTGCACTTGCGCCGCAGAGCAGGCTTTCAATCATGCCGAGTATGGCAATACTGAATGCGGGCGTAATCAGTGCTGTGATTGTTTTGATGTCAAGCGCGCTGAATAACAGACGGTTTTCGGGTATCAGCGTTTGGGGAATTTCCCCGACAACGGCTACGTCCAGCTCCATAAAAATTGAGAAAGCAGTTGTAAGGATAATACTCAACAGGGAGGCGGGAACAACCGCATTCCACTTTTTCGGAAAAAATACCATAAACAAAATGACAAACAAGCCAAGGCCGACTGCTGTAAAATTAGGCGAGAAGCCAAGCCGCGCATAGCTGAACAGCTTCGCTATGGCAGAGGAACCTTCGGAGAATGTTCCGAAAAAATTATCAATCTGGCCGAGGGCAATGATAACAGCAATACCGGAGGTAAAGCCTGTGATAACCGGCGCAGGGATAAACGAGGTCAGTTTGCCCAGGTGCAGGATACCCGCCAGAAGCAGTATTACGCCCGCAATCAGTGTTGCGATGAATACGCCGTCCATACCGTAAGCGGCAACGAGAGACATCAGGATTGCCGCCATTGCGCCTGTAGGACCGGAAATCTGGTAATAGCCGCCGGAGAGCAGGCTCATGACAAGTCCGGCGATGATAGCGGTAATCAGACCGGATGCGGCGTCCGCCCCGCTGCTGACGCCGAATGCCAGAGCCAGCGGCAGCGCGACGGCGGCGACCGTCAGACCTGCCATAAGGTCTTTTGTCAGTGATGTGGCGTTATAGCCGTTAAATTCCTGTTTCAAGTGGTCTGCGAATGTGCGCAGCATGATAAAAACTCCTTTCTTAAAATCAAAACATCAGGGCTCTGCCCCAAACTCTGCAAACCCTTTCAAAGGGTTGCGCCCAAACTTTATAGCCAGCCGCATTTCATGCGTCTGAAAACAAAATAATATGTATCTGCAAATTTATTCCGTTTCGTCTTTGAAATAGATTTTCCCGTTTTCGATTTTTGTGATGACGGAAAGGGAATTTACATAATATCCAGCCTGCCGCAGTTTCGCGCTGCCGCCCTGAAATTCTTTTTCAATGACGGCGGAGATGCCGCAGACAGTTCCGCCGGCCTGCTCCACAAGGCTGCAAAGCCCTGCGGCGGCTTCTCCATGCGCAAGAAAATCGTCAACGATGAGTACGCGGTCTTCGGGGTGCAGGTATTTTTTTGCTATGCGGGCAATGGAAACCGTACCCTTTGTAAAAGATTTGACAGGCGCGCCATAAAATTCTTCTGTCATGGTATTTGGCTGTGCCTTTTTTGCAAAGACAACGGGGACAAGGTCGAAATACATGGCGGTAATGGAGGCAATGCCGATGCCGGAAGACTCGATAGTCAGAATCTTGTTTATCCCAAGGTGCCCGAAACGGCATTGTATTTCCTTGCCAAGAGCCATAAAAAGTCCGATATCCAGCTGGTGGTTCAGGAAGGAATCGGCTTTGATGATCTCCGTCCCCAGTTCCATGCCGTCTTTTAATATTCGTTGGTTCAATAACTGCATCTGAAAGGCATCCTTTCTTAATATGGCGGACAAATGCCGCGGGCCTGATAGTATAAATTAGACATTTCTTTTATTTCGGCAGGCTGCCGGGGAAATGCCAGATACATTATAAAAGCATATTGCGGAGATGTAAATAGATGTTTGCAGAAAGAATCCTGTTTTGGAGAAGTTTGTGCAAAACGGGAAAATCGGGTAGGAAAAGTGGGGAAATTCGGTCATTTTTGCAGGGACAGAAAACAGCCCGGAGGGATTCCGACGGGCTGCCTGACAGACTGAATTTTTGAATGTGTCACTGGTGTGTTTTTCTCTTTGTCGCAAGACCGAGTTCCAGCTCTTCAGGGGAATTGGAAAGGCTGATACGGTCGAGAACGTCCTGCCGTTCCTCTGTGGACAGGGTATAAAAACGGCTCATATCCCTCCCGTTATGCAGGATAAGCTGCTGTTCTTCCTGCGGAAGGGTATTCATTTTGCGGAACCACTTCATATGCTATCACCTCTGCGCATAGTATGGCGGAAAAGGAGGTTTTTATGTGAAACGGATAGATAATTCGCTGGAAATATGATACTATGGTTTTAAGAATGCAAAATTCCGCGCAGCGGGAAAGAGAAGGAGGCAGAAAAATGGCATTTTTTGACAAATTAACCGAGGTTGCAAAAAACGTGACAGACAGGGCGGCGGATGGTCTGGAAACGAACCGCCTGACAGGGGATATTTCGCTGGAAAAAGGAAATATCCAGTGCTATCAGCGGGAATTGGGCGAATTTTACTGGGCGAAATTCGCGCTGGGCGAAAAGCTGGAAGATGAGGCAATGCTGATTTGCGACAAGATTGTTGTTGCACAGGAGCGGATCAAAAACCTGGAGGCGCAGATCGAACAAATAAAGGCGGAGCGGGAAGCGGAAAAAGCAGAGCGCAAGGCGGAAAAAGCCGCCGCAGAGGCGGCGGCAAAGGCGGAAGCCGCAGCACAGGCACTGGAAACGGCTGGACTGGAACGTTCGGAGACAGAACAGGAAAGCAAACCTGAAAAACTGATATGCCAATGGTGCGGCGTGGAGGCTGCACCGGGGCAGAAATTCTGCGGGGAATGCGGAAAGCGGATCGGGGAATAAAGCCATATCAGATAGTTTTCTGAACAGGGTAGTAGTTTGCCGCATAGGTATGGCAGGCAGCCGCGGTCTGGGAAAGGAGGAAAGCAGGTGGAAGAATCAAAACGGAACATACTGGAAACGGAGTCCATCGGTCGTCTGCTTTTGAAATTTTCCATTCCGACTACATTGACTCTGATGGTGAATTTCCTCTATAACATCGCAGATCAGATTTTCATTGGGCATGCAACGGGTATAGACGGTGTAGCAGCGACAAACGTGGCGTTTCCAATTACGATCGTAGCGGCGGCACTTGCCCTGCTGATTGGAGATGGCTGTGCTGCGAACATCAGCCTTTGCCTTGGGCGCAGGGAGCAGGAAGAGGCAGATCGCACGCTGGGCTGCGCGTGTATGCTTCTTGCGGGGGCAGGTCTTTTGCTTGTTGCAGGCGGGCTGTGTTTTCTGCGTCCTCTGGTTCGTCTGTTTGGAGCCTCGCCTGCCATTGCGGAGGACGCCGCTCTGTATATGGGTATCCTGCTGTTTGGGCTGCCGTTTTCCATGTGCAATATGGCATTGACCGCCATTATCCGCGCGGACGGCAATCCGCAGTATATGATGCGGAGTATGATGATTGGCGCGGGGCTGAATATTGTACTTGACCCGATTTTTATATTCACGCTTCATATGGGGATACAGGGCGCGGCGATTGCAACTATCATCGGACAGATGGTATCCGGAATAATCAGCCTCGCATACCTGCCGCGTTTTGAAAATTTTCGGATAAAAAAGGAAAACCTGCGCCTGCGTGGCGGAACGGTGAAAAGCATTTGTTCCCTCGGATTTCCCAGTCTTTGTACGCAGGCGGCAACAGCGGCAACGCAGATTGTCATGAACAACCTGATGCGCAGATACGGCACAGGGACAGTATACGGAAGTGAAATCCCGCTTTCCTGTTACGGTATCATGACGAAGATTTATCAGATTGCACACGCGATGTTTGTTGGACTGGCATCGGGCACGCAGCCCATCAACGGGTATAATTTTGGCGCGAAGCATTTTGCGCGTGTGCGGCAGACATATCGGACAGCAGCATTTGCGTCGCTGCTGATTTCTCTGGTATGGTTCTGTGTGTTCCGCTGGGGCGGCGGACTTCTGGCGGCGATGTTCGTAACGGGCGAGCCGCTGTATCAGGAGTTTGCGGTGCATTGCTTCCGGCTTTATATGCTGGGGTTTTTTGTTTATGGACTGCCGCAGGTGACGGCGTCGTTTTTCCAGGCAACGGGACAGCCTGCAAAATCTCTGGCAGTGTCGTTGTCGCGTCAGGCATTGTTCCTGATTCCGCTGGCTGTTCTGCTTTCCGGCAGGTTTGGGCTGGATGGCGCGCTTGCCGCCGCGCCTGCTGCGGATCTGATGGCGTTCCTGCTGGCGTGCTGTCTGGTTTTCAGAGAAATGCGCATCTGGCGGCATAAAGGCTGGGTATGAAGTTATTTGGGTATACCGGGGCGTGGAAAATATCATCCGCGCCTTTTTGGTTCTTGTCTTTCTTTTTTCCTCATAGATATGAAGGAGGGAAGGGAGGCGGTGCCTGTGGCGCGGAATGTGAAAAAAAGAACACTGCGCCTGAATTTTCTGGGATTGGTTCTTTTTTTGCTGGCTTTGCCTTTTTTTCTGAAAATGGGCGGGGGCCGCTGGGCAATGGCGGAAACGCTGCCGGGACAAGTCAGCGGCGGCGGGCTGAGTCTGCGTGCCCTCTGGCCAGCCGCGGAGGAAGAAAAGGAAACCATTTCTGCGGCGGTCATCGGCTCGGATGATGTGGAGTTTGAAAAACAGCAGGCCATTTCCGCCGGAGGCCGGCCGCTTGGCGTGACTGCGGAAACGCTGGAAAAAATGAAGGATTTTTCCTATTTGAAAAGCCATTATTATATTGTGGATTCCCGCACGACTTTGTTTGCGGAGGATGTTAACGTGGAGGAAGCCCTCGGGCTGGATCTGACCATAAAGCCGGAGAAGAAAAAGCCCAAAATACTGATTTTTCACACCCATTCACATGAAGGCTTTGCGGACAGCGATATGTCCAAGGGGCTTCAGGAAGGAATTTGGGGAACTGGCGAGCGTTTGAAGGAGATTCTGGAAGAGGAATACGGCATTTCTGTACTGCATGATGATGGGCGGTATGACGTGGTAAACGGCAAAAGTCAGATCACAGGGGCTTATGAGAGAATGGAACCGCCGATTCGCAGGATATTACAGGAGAATCCTTCCATAGAAGTCTGCATTGATATGCACAGGGACGGTGTGGGTGAGGACACCAGGCTGGTGACAGAGATCAACGGAAAGCAGTGCGCGCAGGTGATGTTTTTCAACGGGCTCTGCCGTTTGAATAAGAATGGTACGACACAGCCTATCGAGGGTCTGAAAAATCCGTATCTGCTGGAAAACCTTGCATTCAGCTTACAGATGAAGGCTGCGGCGGATCGGCTTTTTCCGGGATTCAGCCGGAGGATTTATGTCAATGCGTACCGTTTCAGCCTGCACATGCTGCCGCGCTCCACGCTGATAGAGGTCGGCGCGCAGACAAATACAAAGGAAGAAGCCCTGAACGCTATGGAGCCGCTCGCGGCGGTGCTTGCGTCAGCCCTGCTCGAAAATGCCGAATAGATTTTCAGACGGCAGGCATACTAGAGGGTATGGAGAAAAAATTTTTGATTTACGGTGTTTTAGGATGGTGCGCGGAAATCCTCTGGACGGGGATCTGCTCCTTTTTAGCGGGAGACGGCGCGCTGACAGCGAAAACATACCTTTGGATGTTTCCCATTTACGGGCTGGCGGCTCTGGCGGAACCGGTGTTTCTGTCGCTCCGGCGGTACTGCCCGTTGTGGCAGAGATGCGGCGTATACATGCTGGGGATATTTGCCATAGAATTTCTGACGGGCGGGCTCCTGCGGCTGGCAACTGGGGCATGCCCTTGGGATTACGGCAGCGGCGCGCTTTCTGTGATGGGGCTGATACGGCTGGATTACGCGCCGCTTTGGGCGATGCTGGGGTTATTTTTTGAGGAGGTTTGCTGGATGATGCGGCAGGAGAAAGAACGGGGGTGACAGGAAAGGCTTTTGCTCCGGCGGCGGAAAAAGAATTGCGGTCTTTTGTTTTTTGGTGTAAAATAGGACGAAAAACAAAAGGACGGGAAAAACGATGGAAAATCTGAAGCAGACAATCATACTGTTCGATTTGGACGGGACGCTGACTGATTCGGCGGAAGGCGTGATTCGTTCCGCGCAGTATATGCAGGAGAAAATGGGAATTGAAAAATGGGCGGATGAGGATTTGAAATTCATTGTCGGCCCGCCGCTGATGAAAACCTTTACAGAGGATTTTGCTATGGACGCGGAAACGGCGGAAACCGCGCTGGGGCATTTCCGCGAACGTTACACAACTGTCGGGCTGTTTGAAAACAGGCTCTACCCCGGCATAGAGGAAATGCTTATTGCTCTGCGGGCAAAGGGGAAACGCCTTGCTGTGGCGACTTCCAAAAAGGAAGAAACGGCAGTACGCATATTGGAGCATTTTGGCGTGGCAAAGTATTTCGAGGTTATCGGCGGGGATAACCGTGCGGCAGGGCGCGATAACAAGGCGAAGGTCATAGCGTATGTTCTGGAGCAGATGCAGGCGGAGAAAAGTGATGTGGTGATGGTGGGCGACCGGAAATTTGACGTGGAAGGCGCGCATTCCATCGGAATCCCCTGCATTGCGGTGGAATATGGCTACGGCGACAGGGCGGAATTTATCGCCTGCGGCGCGGACGTCATTGTAGGGACAACGGAGGAACTGGTGGAGCTGTTCTGAATGAGCAAAAACCTCCGCAAGGACTGGCCCGTTTGCCGCAAAACGGTGTTTTGCGGGGGATATGGAGCAGGCTCTTAGAAAAAAACATTTACATTTGTCCCCTGTTGTATTATAATGGAAAAAACATATAGAAAAGCTGGGGGTGCTCCGGATGCGGGGCTGAGAGGAAGAATTTCCAACCCTTTGAACTTGATGTGGTTAATACCAACGGAGGGAAGCGAAAACACGAAAATGAACCTTTCTTCTTTGGAGAAAGGTTTTTTTATTTGTGAAAGGCGGCTTTCCGGATAACCATTACGCTTTTCTCCTGCAAAACGCAGTTTTGCGGCAAATGGGTCAAGGGATGAAATCCCTTGCAGGGGTTTGGGGACAGAGTCCCCAGGGTTTTAGGGTTTACAAGGAGGAATACGCATGAAACTGACAGACAAACTTTACACCGCGGCAAAAGAGATATGGGACGGTTATCTGGAGCAGCCCTTTGTAAAGGAATTAGGCGAGGGTACGCTGCGCAAGGACAGGTTCCGCTTTTATATGGTGCAGGATTACCGCTATTTGTTGCAGTATGCTAAGGTGTTTGCGATGGGTGTGGTAAAGGCGGAGGATGAACGGCTGATGTGCCGCTTTGCCCATATGGTGCATGATACGCTGGACGGAGAAATGAATCTCCATAAAACGTATATGTCCCGTTTGGGGATTACGGAGCAGGAAATTGCAGAAACAAAATCCACCCTTGCCAACCAGTCCTATACCTCCTATATGCTGGACGCGGCATATAAGGGCGGCGCGCTGGAAATCCTGACGGCTGTGCTTTCCTGTGCATGGAGTTACCAGATGATCGGCGAACATCATGAAAAAATCCCCGGCGCGCTGGAACACCCGCTTTTCGGCGAATGGGTCGCGGGTTATTCCAGCAGGGAATACCGTGAAAGTACACAGGAGATCATTGACCTTGTGGATGAGCTTGGCAGGGAGATTTCCTCGGAACGCGAGGAAGCACTGAAGGAGATTTTTGTAAATTGCAGCCGTTACGAAAAGGATTTTTGGGATATGGCTTATCATATGGCTGAATAAAGGGGAAATGCGGTTATGCTGGAATTTCAAAATGTAACCTTCCGCTATCCGGAAGACCATCTGCTGATGATGGAAAACCTTTCCTTTTCTGTGGAGGACGGGGCGTTTGTTTCGGTAATTGGTGTAAGCGGCTGTGGGAAAAGCACTATTTTTCGTCTGATTAACGGGCTGGAACAGCCTGACGAGGGGAAAATCCTTGTGGATGGGAAACCCATTGCCGAACTGCGGCAGTACAGTGCGTTCATGCCGCAGAAAGACCTGCTGTTCCCATGGCGCAGTGTGGAAAAAAATATCTGCCTGCCAATGGAATTGCAGGGCGTGCCCAAAAAAGAACAGGACGAACGCTGTACGGAAGTATTGGAGCAGGTCGGCCTGCTGGATTATCGGAAAAAATATCCGAAAGAGCTTTCCGGCGGCATGAAGCAGAGGGTTGCTTTCGCCCGGACACTGCTCTCCGGTGCGGATATGCTGCTTTTGGACGAGCCTTTTTCCGCGCTGGATTATCTGACGCGGGTGGAAATGCAGGAATGGCTCCTGCACCAGTGGGCGCATTTCCATAAAACGATACTGTTTATTACGCATGATGTGGAGGAGGCTGTTTTTCTTTCGCAAAGTATTTACGTGATACAGGAGCGTCCGTTTTCGGAGATGGAGCGGGTAAAGGTCCCCTTATCTTATCCCCGCAGCCGGTCGGATTTGAAACGTCCGGATATTGCGGATCTGAAAGAACGGCTCATTGGAAAACTGCGCAAGGGGGTGAGCCTGTGAAGAAAAATCTGCCTTCCGCACTGCTGATTGCTTTTCTGCTCCTGCTCTGGCAGGGGGCTGCAATGGGCATAAATGCGGCGTATATCCTGCCTTCGCCGGTGCAGATTGTTGTGAGACTCTGGGAACTGCGGGAACCGCTGTTCCTTGTACATCTTCCTGCAACGATGGGCGTGACGGCGTTCGGCCTGTGTATTTCCATCGCGCTGGGGCTTCTGCTGGCGGTTTCCATGGACTGGAATCCGAAGCTGGAAAAGGCGTTGTATCCGGTTATTGTGGCATCGCAGACCATACCGACAACGGCAATCGCCCCGCTGTTTATACTCTGGTTCGGTTATGGGATCTGGAGCAAGGTGCTTGTAACGATACTCATGACGTTTTTCCCCATTGCCATTACGGTGTTTGACGGGCTGAAGGGAACGAAGCGCGAAATGGAAGAACTGCTTCTGACTTATGGGGCAAGCAAAAAAGACATATTTATCAAGCTGAAGCTGCCGACTGCACTGCCGCATTTCTTTTCGGCGGTGAAAATGTCCGTTCCGCTTAGTGTAATTGGCGCGGCCATTGCGGAATGGCTGGGCGCGCAGAAAGGTCTGGGGTATTTCAGCAAACGCATGATGACCCAGTTGGACGGTGCGGGCGTATTTGCCCCTGTGGTACTGCTTTCGGTGGTGGCAATGGCGGCAGTAGGCGTGATTTCTATGATAGAGCGGAAACTGATCAAATGGAGAAAGGAGTTGTAACAATGAGGAAAAAGATATTTGCAATGATTCTGGCTGGCCTGATGGCATTTGGCGCGGCAGGCTGCGGCGGAGCGCGGAAGGAGGGCAGCGACGCCTTGGAGGACGTGACGGTCGTTCTGGACTGGTATCCCAACGCAGTCCATTCCTTCCTTTATGTTGCGCAGGAGAAGGGCTATTTTGCCGAGGTAGGGCTGAATCTCGTCGTCAATTTCCCGGCGAATGTCAATGACGGGATTTCCATGCCCGCGGCGGGTAAGGCGGACGTCGGGATGTATTACCTGCGGGATACGATACTGACTTCGCAGGAGGAAAATGTGCCTATCGTGTCCATCGGCGCGGTGCTTCAATGTGCCGCGAATGTGGTGATCGCATTGGAGGATACCGGCATCAAGGGCGCACCTGACCTTGTGGGCAAAAAGGTCGGCTATTCCGCGACGGCGATTTCCGAGGCAGAAGTCCGCTCCATGCTGGAATACTGCGGCTATGGCCCGGATGACTGTGAGCTTGTGGACGTTGGATTTGACCTTATGACTGCGACGACCACCGGGCAGGTGGACGCGACCACAGGCAGCATGGTTAACCATGAGGTGCCGCAGCTGGAGGAACAGGGCTTCAAAATCAATTATTTCTCCCCGACAGAGTTTGGCGTGCCGCAGAGCTATGAACTGGTATTCCTTGCGGGAGAGGATGCAGTAAAAAATAATCCCGAAAAGTTGCAGCGTTTCCTGCGGGCATGCCGGAAAGGCTTTGAGTTTACAAAGGAAAACCCTGAGGAAGCCCTCCAGATTCTGCTGTCGCACCAGAATGCGGAGAATTTCCCGCTTTCTGAAACAGTGGAACGCAAAAGTCTGGAAATGCTCCTGCCGATGATGGAAACGGAAAATGCACCGTTTTTGTCGCAGGATGTGGCAGTCTGGCAGGCAAATGCGGATTGGCTTTATGAAGAAGGGATACTTAGCCAGCAGGCGGATGTTTCCGGGCTGGTCGTGAATCTGCTGGACGAATGATGCCATATAATAATTAATAAGGAAGGTTTGCAAGCCTGCAAAACCATCGCAGACCCGCAGGGGATTTTATTTTCCCGCGGGTCTGTTTTGTTCCGCCGGAAAATGATATACTATCTTTAATAACAAATAAATCATGATATCCTCCGCAAAACGCAGTTTTGCGGCAAACGGGTTAAGGGACAGAGGCTTGCGGTGTTGCGCTTTAGCGGTTCATCTTCCAGTCTGTCTTGATATTTGGTAAAATGAAACCACATGGTTTAGGAAAGCATTGATATATTTCCCCGCAAAACGCAGTTTTGCGGCAAAAGGGTCAAGGGACAACGTCCCTTGCAGGGTGCGGGACAGAGTCCCGCGGTTTTACGCTTTTTTCTTTTTAGGAGGTTTTTCAATGAAAGCACTGATAACAGGCGCGACTAGCGGCATTGGCAGAGAGTTTGCCGTACTGCTTGCGCGCAGGGGCTGCGAATTGATACTAGCCAGCAGAAATACGAAAAAAATGGAACAGCTGAAACGCCGCCTGGCCGTCCCTGTGCGTGTGATTACAGTTGACCTTTCCCAGGAGGCGGACTGTTTTCGTCTTTATGAAGCGGTGAAGGACGAAAAAATAGATATTCTCATCAATAATGCAGGTTTTGGTGCATTTGGCCGCTTTTCGGAGATTCCGCTGGAAACAGAGCTGAATATGCTGGATTTGAACGTCCGCGCTGTGCATATCCTGACAAAGCTGTTCCTTGCCGATTTTCGCGAACGGGACAGCGGATATATCCTGAATGTCGCATCTTCTGCGGGTTTTTTGCCAGGACCGCTGATGGCGGCATATTATGCAACAAAAAGCTACATCCTCCGGCTGACAGAGGCGGTTTATGAGGAGCAGAGGCGGGAGGGCAGTCATGTGCGCATTTGCGCGCTCTGTCCCGGACCAGTGGAGACCGGCTTTAACGAACGGGCGAATGTCCGCTTTTCCCTGCGGGGGCTTTCTGCCCGCAAGGTTGCAGCATATGGTCTGCATGGATTGTTTCGCGGCAGGCCCGTTGTGATTCCCGGCTTAACCATGAAGCTGGCGTATTTTGGCGAAAAATTGCTGCCGGAATCTATGCTTTTGCGCGTGGCGTATCATGCGCAGAAGAAAAAGGAGGGGTGAGATATGGGAAACCGTTTCAGGCATGTGTTAAGGCTGACCGCAGAGGGCTTTTTTGCCAATGAGATCAGCAAGCGCGCCGCCGGATTGACATATTACCTGATTTTTGCTATATTCCCGTTTCTGATTTTTGTTGGTTCGCTGCTGGGGTTTCTGCATCTGCCGATGATTTCGCTGGAGGGCGAAGCGGCAGGGCTTTTGCCGGAGGACGTTGTAACATTTCTGAATCTGACCATTGCGCATATGACAGAAACCAGCAACGGCGCGTGGCTGACGTTTGGGCTGACGTTTACACTCTGGTTTCCTTTGCGTGCGGTAAAAAACATGACGGACGAAATCAGTCGAATTTACGGGGTGGAAAAGCCGGGGCGGCATACGAAGCGCATCATTGCACTGGCGTTGGTGTTTACGGTGATGGTGCCCGCGCTTGTCCTGCTGATGATTGTGGGGGAAGGCGTGCTGAATATGGTGAGCATGTTTATCCCCTTGCGGGAAACCTTTATACAGCTTTGGACAAAGCTGAGGTTTTTACCGATGGCGGCGGGGCTGTTTGCCCTTATCAGTGCGATTTATTATTTTTCGCCTGACCGTCCGCCTGCGTGGCGGCATATTCTTCCGGGAGCGGTGTTTTCCGTTGCGGCGTGGATCCTGTATTCTGTAGCGTTTTCGTTTTATGTAGACCATATGGGGCGGTACTCCCTGGTATACGGTTCTGTTGGGGCGATTATTGTATTCTTAATCTGGATGAACTGGAGCCTGACCTCCCTGCTGATGGGAGCGGTGTTTAATCAGGCTCTGCGGGAAAGTGAGAAAGCATAAAAACAGGGCGGCATATTTTGATGATGAGATGCCGCCCTGTATTTTATCCAAGTTTCCGCTGCAAATCCACCATTTCAATGGCAGCCATCGCAGAATCATAGCCCTTGTTTCCGGCTTTTGTGCCTGCGCGTTCAATGGCCTGCTCGATATTTTCGGTTGTCAGCACGCCAAACAGAACTGGAACGCCGCTTTCCAGCCCAATGCTCGCTACGCCTTTGGATACTTCATTGCAGACGTAATCATAATGGCTTGTGGAGCCGCGGATGACAGTGCCAAGGCAGATAACAGCGTCATATTTTCCGGAATGCGCCATCTGTTTTGCCGCAAAGGGGATTTCAAACGCCCCCGGCACCCATGCAAGGGTGATGTTGTCGCCGTCCGCGCCGTGGCGGAGCAGAGCGTCCTCCGCGCCGCTGATGAGCTTGCTGACGATAAATTCATTAAACCTTGCGGCAACAATGCCGAATTTCATATCTTTTGCAACTAAATTCCCTTCAATTTTACGCATAATTGTTCCTCCTAATCATTTTTTCGTTTTTTATCAGGTAGTGTCGTCATAAGTCATGTATACGTATTTTCGAGCATAATTTTATCGGATTTCAGGCGGAAATTCGCAGGCGTACAATGTGGTACGGCAGGAATTTTTAACGAAAAAACCGACAGAATTTGCCGGAAAGGCGTGTGCAGACATTTGTGGCGACACTGCCTACAGCACATGGGAGAAAATATGTCCCATTTTTTCCTGCTTTGTACGCAGGTACGCTTCATCGTATTCCTGCGGCGCGATTTCGATAGGCACGCGCTCCACGATTTCAACGCCGAACCCGTCCAGCCCGTAAACTTTGTCCGGATTGTTCGTCAGAAGCCGGAGCTCCTTCGCGCCGAGGTCCTGCAAAATCTGCGCGCCAATCCAGTATTCCCGCAAATCAGGCGGAAAGCCAAGGTCGAGGTTTGCCTGCACGGTATCACGCCCGCGTTCCTGAAGTTCATAGGCTTTCAGCTTGTTAATCAGGCCGATGCCGCGCCCTTCCTGCCGCATATAAAGCAGTACGCCGCGCCCTTCGCGTTCAATCTGCTGCATGGCGGCGGAAAGCTGCGGTCCGCAGTCGCAGCGGCAGGAGCCGAACACGTCGCCCGTCAGGCATTCGGAGTGTACGCGGCAGAGCAGGTCTTTGCCATCGCCAATGTCGCCCTTGATAAGCGCGACATGGTGCTCGCCTGTAAGATCATTAACATAGCCGCGAATCTTAAATTCTCCGTAGGCTGTGGGCAGTTTGGCTTCGGCTTCACAGCGGACGTGTTTATCATGGCGGCGGCAGTAGTCCTGCAAATCCTTAATGGTAATGACTTTCATGTTCCATTCCCGCGCTTTTTCCAGAAGCTCGGAAGTGCGCATCATGGTGCCGTCCTCGCGCATGATTTCACAGCACAGACCGCATTCTTCCAGCCCTGCCAGGCGGCACAGGTCAACAGTGGCTTCGGTATGCCCGTTGCGCTTTAGCACACCGCCCGCGCGGGAAACCAGCGGGAACACATGCCCGGGGCGGCGCATTTCCTCCGGCTTTGTGGCGGGGTCTGCGCACATGCGGCAGGTAAAGCCGCGTTCCTCGGCGGAAATGCCTGTTGTGGTGTCCACATGGTCGATGGAAACGGTGAAGGCTGTGCCGTGGTTATCTGTATTGACCTTTACCATCTGTTCCAGACCAAGGCGTTCCGCAACGGCGGAGGACATCGGCGTGCAGATAAGCCCTTTGGCGTGGACTGCCATAAAATTGACGTTTTCTGTGGTAGCGAACTGGGCGGCACAGATGAGGTCGCCCTCGTTTTCGCGGTCGGGGTCGTCGATTACCATAATCAGCCTGCCGTTCCGCAGCTCGTCCAATGCTTCTTCGATACTGCTGTATTTCAAATCCATTTTCAAGACCTCCTTATCATAAGCCTTGAGGGCTTAGCCCTCAAACTCTCACAAGCCCTGTCAGTACTTTGCTTCGCAAAGCTGCCTTCGGCGTCCGGACTTCTTTCCGGTACCTATTGAAAAGGGCTTGATCCCAAACTTTATTGCCGCCGCATATCCATGCGGCGGGATGTTCCAATCAAAATTTATCCCCCGCAAAACGCAGTTTTGCGGAAAACGGGTCAAGGAGTGGAACCCCTTGTGGGGTTTGGGACAAAGCCCCAGGGTTTTCTCAAAACCCGTTTTCCCGCAAAAAATCGAGTGTCAGTGTCGGCTTCTTTTCCTCCGGTGCGGGCGATATGAACCGCCGTACATACTTCGCAATCACATCCGTTTCCAGATTGACTGTGCTGCCAGTGCTTTTCTCCAAAAGTATCGTCTGCGCGCCTGTATGCGGGATAATGGAAACGGTAAAGCCGCTTTCATTGACCGAAACCACCGTAAGGCTTACGCCGTCAATAGCAATAGAGCCTTTTTCTACAATTTCATATAATATGGCGGAGGCGGCGGAAATTTCCAGCAGTACGGCGTTGCCGACGCGTTCTTTCCGGGAAAGCACGCCCGTCCCGTCAATATGACCGGCAACGATATGCCCGCCGAACCGCCCGTCCGCAGGCATCGCGCGTTCCAGATTGACAGGGTCGCCCTGCCGCAGTGTGCCAAGGCTGCTGCGGCGAAGGGTTTCCGCCATTACATCAGCGGTAAAGCCGTCTTTTTTCAAATCCGTAACCGTCAGGCATACGCCGTTGACGGCAATGCTGTCCCCGATTTTTGTGCCGGACAGCACATTCCGGCAGCCAATAGAGATGCTCCCCCATTCTGCACCGGAAACTACCTGCCGGATGCTGCCGATTTCTTCAATCAATCCTGTGAACATGGCTGACCTCCTTCCAAAACGTCAAATTCCAGCAGGATATCCTGCCCGAAGGTCTGCAAAGCGGTCTGCTTCAGACGGAATGCGTCTTCAGGCAGATAAACGCCGCTGCCGCCTACGGGTGTTTTTGCGGTTGCTCCGCCGAAAATCTTCGGGGCGACATAGACATAGGCTTTTTGCGCCAGCCCGTCTGCCAGCAGGCTGTAGTGAATATTTCCGCCGCCTTCCACAAGCACGCTGTCAATTTCCAGCTCCGCTAAACGCTTCATCAGGTGCGGCAGAGAAACATGCCCGTTTTGCTCCGGAATTTGCAGGAGTTGTATTCCGCGGTTTTTCAACGCGTCCACTTTTCTGGACACACCGTTCACATAGGCAACGATGGTTGCGTATTTATCCGCCGTTTTGCAAATTTGGCTGCCAAGGGGCAGGCGCAGACGACTGTCGCAGATAATACGGACAGGGCTGCGCCCGCCTTGCATACGGCAGTTCAGGAGGGGGTCGTCAGCAAGCACTGTGCCGATTCCGGCAAGTATACCGCGGTAACGGTGGCGCAGGGTATGCACATGGGCGCGCGCCTCCTCTCCTGTAATCCATTTTGACGCGCCGGAAACCGTGGCAATTTTGCCGTCTATTGTCATAGCGTATTTCAAAGCCACAAAAGGGCGTTTTTTTGTGATGTAGTGGAAAAATATGGGGTTGAGCGCGTCGCATTCCTCCCGCAGAAAATCCTTGTCAACCTTGATTCCATGCGAATACAGTATAATCGCGCCTTTCCCGCTGACCTTCGGGTTGGGGTCGCGAGAGCCGATGACAACACGACTGATACCGGCTTCTATGATTGCGTCTGTGCAGGGCGGTGTGCGCCCGAAATGGCAGCAGGGCTCCAGCGTGACATAAAGCGTTGCCCCTCTGGGGGATTCTGTGCAGTTTGCCAATGCTTCGCGCTCTGCGTGCCGCCCGCCGCAGATGGCATGAAAGCCTTCGCCGATGATCGTTCCATTTTTTACAATAACCGCGCCGACCAGCGGGTTGGGGCTGGTAAAGCCGCGTCCGCGTTCTGCCAGCTCAATGGCGCGGCGCATAAAACGTTTTTCATCATCGGTACAACTGTTAGATGGATACATGGGGTGGACACTTCCTTTCCAAACAGGGCGGGAAAGGCGGAGGAAGGGGATGTTTTCATGTGCGGAAATAAAAAGCCTGTATGTTATAATACATACAGGGCATAGAAAACAATCAAAACAAACCGTTCAAACGGAAAACCGGCACGCAAAAAAACATGTAAAACCGGAAAGACCGTTTGAAGGTCTCTGCAATGCTCTTCTTCCATCCAGACTATACTGTCGGTTTTGGAATTTCACCAAATCCTGATTTGGACAAACGCCAAATCCTGCGCTTTCACGCTCGCGGACTTTACCGCCGATCGGGAATTTCACCCTGCCCTGAAGAGGTTCTGTTCTTTTTACAAAACCAGTATAGCACTTTTTTTGAAAAAAGCAAGTAGGAATTTCAGAGATTTTGAACCTTTCCAAGGGCTTCCGAAAGATGGCGGAATCCCGCATTCGGAGGCCGGTTTTTGGCGGTTATCCATTTATTTTTAGCTATTTTGGACAAATTCCGCGAAAATTTTTTTTGTGGAAGATTGCGATTGTATCTTTGTGCAAAATGAGGTACAATGTAAGAAATATTGTATACTGTATTGACATTAGAGAACGAAAGACGAGGGAACTACGGTGGACGAAATCAGGCTGAAGGCGCGGGCTAAAATCAATTTGACACTGGATGTGACCGGAAAACGCCCGGATGGCTACCATGAACTGAGGACGATCATGCAGACGCTCAGCCTGTACGATGGGGTCTACATGAAGCGAATCGCAAAACAAAGGATAAAAGTGAAAACGAATCTGTTCTGGCTGCCTGTGGATGAGAGAAATCTTGCGTGGAAAGCGGCGGATCTGATGCGGAAGCGTTTCGGCATTGGAGACGGTGTTTTTATCGAGATAGATAAGCGTATCCCTGTGGCAGCGGGGCTGGCCGGCGGCAGTGCGGACTGTGCGGCTGTGCTGGTGGGTATGAACCGCCTGTTTGATTTGGGACTTTCGGAACGGCAGCTGGAGGAACTTGCGGGTATGCTTGGCTCGGATATTCCTTACTGTGTGCGCAGGGGGACGGTGCTGGCGGAAGGCGTTGGCGATATCCTCAAACCTGTGGAGCGTCCCTGTCCGTTCTGCAAAGTTGTTCTGGCAAAGCTGCCGGTGAGCGTTTCCACAGCGACAGTTTATCAAAAGCTGCGCTGGCAGGAGATAGGAGCGCGTCCGGATACGGAGAGTATGCTGCGGGCAATGAAACGGCGCGATGTGCCGCAGATGGGGAAACTGTTGTGCAATGTGCTGGAAAGCGTCACGATTCCCATGCACCCTGAGATTGGAGAGATAAAACGGCGGTTTATGGAGCTTGGCGCGGAGGGCGCGCTGATGAGCGGGAGCGGACCAACGGTGTTCGCGCTTTTTACGGAAAAAAGCCGTGCGGAACAGGCTGCGGAGCAGATGAAACGGGAGTTTTCGCTGAAAGAGTGTTTTGTAACGGGGATTTATCGAACGGCGAAGGAATGGAAAGGAGAAGAGAAACATGACAGAAACAAAGTTTAATATCAATACGAATGAATATCTGCCCCTGCGGGATGTTGTGTTTAATACCCTGCGGGACGCGATACTTACAGGCAAGCTGCTGCCGGGGGAGCGGCTGATGGAAAACCAGCTGGCGGATAAATTGGGGGTGAGCCGTACACCTGTGCGAGAAGCTCTGCGTATGCTGGAACTGGAAAACCTTGTTGAGCTTGTGCCGCGCAAAGGAGCGCAGGTGCTGGATATGAGTGAAAAAGACATTGTGGATATTCTGGAGGTGCGCAGCGCGCTGGAAGGGCTGGCAACCTCTCTTGCCTGCAAGAAAATGAAACGGGAGGATTTGCAGAAGCTGAAAGCGATGGAGGCCGATTTTGAGCAGGCGGTTTCGGAGCGGGATGTAGAGCGTTTTGTAGAAATCGACGAGGAATTTCATGACGCGATATTTGAGTCGACGGAAAATGTTAAGCTGATACAGATGTTCCGGAATCTGCGGATACAGCTTTACCGCTATCGCATGGCGCATGCCAAGCAGGATTCTGTGATGACAACGATTGTGGCGCATCACAGGAGCATTATTCGTGCAATCGAAAACAGGGATTCGGAGGAAGGCTCTACTGTTGCCCACAGCCATATTAAGTTTCAGACAGAAAGCATACTGCGCATGATGCACGAAAAGCAGTAAAGACTGCGGGAAGTATTAAAACCACAGAAAATTGCGTTTTCTGAACGAATCGCGGATAAATCTGTATTTCAAGTCGCATGAAATGCGGTTGACTATCAGGTTTGAGGGCGGAGCCCTCAAGGTCTTCCGCGCAGGGTTTAACTTAAGCAGTGTCGTTACAAGTATCTGCACACGCCTTTCCGGCAAATTTTGTCGGCTTTTTCGTTAAAAATTCCTGCCGTACCGCCTGCCTGGCGGCAATGCCGCGCCACATGGTACGTCTGTGAATTTTTGTCTGAAATCCGACAAAATTATGCTCGAAAATACGTATACATAACGCATGACGATACTGCCTGAAGAAACGGAGGGATAGACATGGCAATGAACGGAAAAAAGAGAATGAGGAAAACACAGGCATATCTGCTTTCTGCCGCGCTGCTGGCAGGAACATTCGTCTGCCATACAAGCGCGCTGGGCGCAACGCCTGCAACAGCAAGGCTTTCGCCACAGTACCATATTGTTGTGGACGGTGTGGAGCAGACGTTTTACAGTGCGTCAGGCAGCGAAATGCATCCGCTGGTGTATAACGGCTCGACTTATCTGCCGCTGCGTGCCATAGGCGAGCTGATGGGTAAAAATGTAAACTGGGACCAGACCACCCAAACGGTATCTATCGCCGGTATTCGGACAACCAGCCCGACCAAAGGCATACTGGATGTCTGGACGAAAGCGCAGAGCGTTTCTGTGCAGGTTTGTCCGGAATTTACGATTATGGTGGAGGGCGTAAAGCGCGGCTTTACTGATGCAAGCGGCAATACGGTGTTCCCGCTGCTGTATAATGGTTCGACCTATCTGCCGCTGCGTGCCATTGGTGAACTGATGGGCAAAAATGTAACATGGGACAACGACACAAAAACAGCGTCGCTTTCCGGTATGACAGGGATACAGGTAACGGATGCTGACAGCTTTGTGACCAGTCCCGCCGAGAATAATACTGCTGCTGGCGTGATAACCGCGGAAACCGCGAAAAGCAGGGCTTTGGCGCACGCAGGGCTGACTGCCAGCCAGGTAACGTTTACCCAGCAGAGGCTGACGCGGGACGATGACCGCCAGATTTACAAGGTTGAGTTTTTTTCCGGCAGCGCGGAATATGAATATGAAATTGACGCGATTACAGGGAATATTCTGGAATTTGATTATTCTGGGCATCATGGTACGGCTCCTTCAAAAGCGGGCGTGGTAATTGGCGAAGCAAAGGCAAGGGAAATTGCGCTTGCCAAGGTGCCTGGGGCAACGGCCGCGAATGTGGTGAAGCTGGAGCTTGACCGCGATTTTGACGAAGCAAAATATGAAATTAAGATTTATAGCGGGAACACGGAGTATGAATTTGAAATAGATGCATATTCCGGCGTGATTTTGGAATGGGAGTCTGAAACCCATAGCTGAGTGAAATAAAAAGGATTTTCCGAAAGACGGCGGTTTAAGAAAACAACTTTTTTTGCAGGTTGATTTCTTAAGTCAGACGCTCATAGGTCGGAAAATCCTTTTTTGTATATTAGACAGTGTCGTCACAAGTGTCTGCACACGCCTTTTCGGTAAATTTTGTCGGCTTTTTTGTTAAAAATTCCTGCCGTACCGCCTGCCTGGCGGCTCCGCCCGTATGGCGTGGCAATGCCGCGCCACATGGTACGCCTGCGAATTTTTGCCTGAAATTCGACAAAATTATGCTCGAAAATACGTATACATGACTCATGACGACACTACTTAAGAAATTGATTTTGTAAGAAATTCTTAACAAAAATAGCGGGGATTTCTAAGAATTACCGTTTAAAATAGAAAATAGAAAGGTGAGGTGTTGAAAAAGGAGGAAATGCTTATGAAGAAAAAAGAGGAAAAGATATTAGTTTTGGTAACTGCGCAGAAAACGTTTCTGCGTTTGATAGAGCAGGGCGCGGCTGTAGCGCAGGAATGTGGCGGGGAACTGCATATCCTGCATGTGCAGAAGGGCGACAGCATTTTTGACGGCGGCGAGATTCTGAACCTGCTGCAAAATCTGGTTGATTTTGGCGGCAGGATGGACGGGATTGTACATATATACAGTGAAAATGACATTGCCGCGTGTATTGGGCGGTTTGTCCGCGAGGAAGGCATGACACAGGTTGTTATGGGCTGTGGGCGGGATTTGGGTGCCCGCAGGGCAAAAAAGAGCCGCCCGAATGAATATGAAAATATCCTTGCGGCCCTGCCCGCGAAAACAGGCGTGACCCTTGTACCGGAGGAGATACGGAAGGAAAAGGCTGCGGTCTGGCGAAAGCTGTGCTTATGCCCGACGGGTGCCTGAACCGACAGGAGGAGAACAAATGAAAAAAACGCTTATATTACTGGCAAAGGGCTTTGAAACGATGGAATTCAGCGTATTTATCGACGTGCTGGGCTGGGCGCGGACGGATTACGGGCATGACGTGCAGGCGGAAACCTGTGGCTTTCAGAAACAGGTGGTGAGCGCGTTTGGCGTGCCGGTGATTGTGGATAAAACGATTGACGAGGTTTGTGCGGAGCATTATGATGCACTGGCGGTGCCGGGCGGCTTTGCGGAATTTGGATATTATGAAGAAGCGTATGACGAACGGTTTTTGGAGCTGATACGTGCCTTTCACAGGCAGGGAAAGACGATTGCGGCAGTATGCGTTGGAGCACTGGCATTAGGCAGGAGCGGGATACTGAAAGGCAGATGCGCGACAACTTACCATTTGCAGGGCGGGCACAGGCAGAAACAGCTTGCGGCATTCGGTGCGAATGTTGTAGATGTACCCGTTGCAGAGGATGGAAACATAATTACGTCCTATTGTCCTGAAACCGCGCCGTATGTGGCTTTCCGGCTGCTGGAGCGGCTCGTCGGGGCGGAGGGCGCACTTGAGGTAAAGCGCGCGATGGGATATGAATGGCCTCAGAAAGTCTGCCTTTAACCTGTTTGCCGCATTTCACACGATGAAGGAAACAGGAAAGAATTTCAGGGCTTGCCCTTAACTTTGCATTCGGAAAATGCAGTTTCCGCAGTAAAGTGAGGGGGTAAGCCCTTTTCAGCAGGCACCGGAAAGAAGCCCGGACGCCTCAGGCGGCTTCGCGAAGCAAAGTGCAGACTGGCTTGCGGGGGCATGGCAGAGTCTTGCAGCCTTTAATTTTGTATTTTTTGTTGCAAACCGCGGGAAATTATATTATGATTGCAGAGAGTGGAGTGTTCTGCACAAAAATTGACAGACAAAAATCAAATCATCATATAGGAGGAGAGAAACAACATGAGTTTGTATGAGAACTGGATGGAGAAGGCATTTTCCAAGGATGGCAGAAGTATAGAGGGCGTCTGGGAGGATTACCTGCCTAAGGAACAGCGCATTTATGAATACATCATTGGCGAAAAGGTCGGAAAACTGGAAGGCAGGGTTTCCGAGCTGGCACAGCGTTTCGGTATGACTGCTGAGGAGATTGTCGCGTTTGTGGATGGGATTCATGACGCGGTGCCTGAAAACTACGAAATGGAAACGCTGACAGAGGACAGCGATATCACACTGACCATTGATTTTGAAAGCCTGTTCAAGAAAATGGTGGAATACCGCGCGGAACATCTGTTTACGCTGCCCCAGTGGGATGGTATTTTTGACGCGGATACACGCAAACGCCTGACGCTGGAACAGAAACGGTCCCGTACTGTGGTAAAAGGTACGAAGGTTGGACGCAACGATCCCTGCCCTTGCGGCAGCGGCAAAAAATACAAAAAATGCTGTGGGGCGAATCTGTAATATGAAAACGATAGTGGAACAGGCTGACCCTGCCCGTCCGGCGGCGGAGGTCATCCAAAAAGCCGCAGAAATTCTGCGCGCGGGCGGTTTGGTGGCGTTTCCGACAGAAACGGTCTATGGGCTGGGCGGCAATGGCCTGGACGAGGAAGCGTGCCGGAAAATTTATCTGGCAAAAGGGCGTCCTTCCGACAATCCGCTGATTCTTCATATTTCCGAACGGGAGGAGCTTGCGCGGATTGTGCGGGAGGTTTCTCCGGCGGCGAAAAAGCTGATGGACGCATTTTGGCCCGGACCTCTGACGCTGATATTCCCCAAAACGGATATCGTGCCGATGCGTACAACAGGCGGTTTGGATACGGTGGCGGTGCGTTTTCCGTCCCATCCTGTCGCGCGGGCAATCATCAGGGCGGCAGGTGTGCCGATTGCCGCGCCCAGCGCGAATTCCTCCGGTAAGCCCAGTCCGACACGCGCCTCTCATGTGGAATTTGACCTTACGGGGAAAATTGACATGATCGTTGACGGCGGTGCGGCGGAATGGGGACTGGAATCAACGATTGTAGACGTTTCCGTTGAAAAGCCGATGATACTGCGCCCCGGTGCGGTGACAAAGGAAATGCTGGAGGCTGTAGTGGGAGAAATTGCCGTTGATCCGGCAATACTTTCAAAACCGGAGGGCGAGTTTCGTCCGAAGGCTCCGGGAATGAAATATACACATTACGCGCCGAAGGCCGAGGTCTGGCTTGTACGCGGCAGCAGGGGGGCTGTGACAGCGTGCATCAACCGTCTGGCGGAGGCGGAACGGAATGCTGGAAAGACCATCGGCGTGATGGCAACGGCGGAAACCGAAGAGCTTTACCGCGCGGACGCTGTGCTTTCTCTGGGCAGCAGGGAGAAGCCGGAGGAAATCGGCTCGAACCTGTTCAAAACGCTGCGTAAATTTGATTTTCTTGGCATGGACAAGGTATATGCCGAGGTATTTCCGGAGGATGGGGAAGGAATGGCAATTATGAACCGCCTGAATAAGGCGGCGGGATACCGCGCGATTGACGCGGAGGAAAGAGGAGAGGAATCATGATAGCGTTGGGCTGTGACCACGGCGGGTATCCGCTGATGAAGGAAATCATCAAATATCTGGATGAAAATGGAATTGCATACAAAAATTTTGGGACGTTCTCAGAGGAATCTGTGGACTATCCCGCTTACGCAAAGCAGGTGGCGCATGCTGTGGCAGACGGCGAATGTGAAAAGGGCATACTGATCTGCGGTACAGGTATCGGCATTTCCATTGCTGCAAATAAGGTGAAAGGAATCCGCGCGGCTTTATGTGGCGATGTTTTTTCAGCAAAAGCGACAAGGGAGCATAACGACGCGAATATTCTTGCGATGGGCGCGCGCGTGACGGGGCCGGGGCTTGCGCTGGAAATTCTGAAAGCCTTTCTGGAAACGCCGTTTTCCAACGATGAACGCCATATCAGAAGAATCCGGCAGATTGAGGAGTGAGCGAGCCATGAGTAAATTTTTTGTTTCGGAACACCCGCTGATTCAGAGCAAAATGTCCATGCTGCGCAATAAAGAAACGGGGGCGAAGGAATTTCGCGAGATGATCGGGGAGGTTGCCATGCTGCTGTCCTATGAGGCAACGCGTGACCTGCCGCTGACGGAGATCATTGTGGAGACGCCTGTGGCTGCTGCGCAGTGCCGGACAATTGACACGAAGCTGGCGATCGTGCCGATACTTCGCGCGGGAATCGGTATGACGGAGGGCCTTCTGCGGCTGATGCCTACGGCAAAAATCGGGCATATCGGGCTTTATCGTGACCCCCAGACGCTGAAGCCTGTGGAATATTACTGCAAGCTGCCAACGGACGTTGCGGAACGGACGGTTTTTCTGACTGACCCGATGCTGGCAACGGGCGGTACGGCGGAGGCTGCAATCGGTTTTTTGAAAGAAAAAGGTGTGAAAAAAATCATTTTCCTCTGTATATTGGCCGCGCCGGAGGGCGTGAAAAAAGTGCAGGCGGCGCATCCTGATGTGGATATTTATGCCGCGGCATATGACGGCATGCTCAACGAGCATGGGTATATCGTACCCGGGCTGGGCGATGCAGGGGACAGGATATTCGGAACGAAGTGAGGAACGAAAGCCAAAAGGAAACCCTGTTTGAGTCGGCCAGTCTATTATTTTTGAAATATGAAGGGTACGGATTCTGTCGGTTTGGGAGAAATCCCAGATATGGAAATTTCCAGACGCATTCCTGCGGCTGGCAAACGGGTCAGGGGGGAAACCCCTTGCGGAGGTTTGGAGGCAGGGCCTCCAGGATCTTCTCATTCCGGAAGGAGAATTTTTAGATGGAACATAACTGGTTGTTGTATATCGCGGCATTTGCCTGCGCGTTTGCCATTACGCTGGTGACAACGCCGTTCGCGAAATGGCTGTCTGTTAAATGGGGCGCGATTGATTACCCCAAAGACCGCGGCGTGCATAAAAAGGCAATGCCCCGTATGGGCGGCATTGCGATTGTGCTGGGCTTTGTGCTGACGGTATTGATGGTATACCATTACGATAAAAGCATGAACGGCAGGCAGCTGGCGGGCTTTCTGACAGGCGCGCTGCTGATTGCCGGATTGGGCATGCTGGATGACATTAAAAACCTGCCCGCAAAGCTCAAGTTCTGCGTACAGATATTGGCCGCGCTTATCGTCATTTTTTCCGGCGTGCGGATACAGGTTGTGCTTTGGCCGGTTACCGCCGCGCTACAGAAATTCAGCGTGCCGATTACACTGGTCTGGATTGTCGGGCTGACGAATGCGGTCAACCTGATTGACGGTCTGGATGGACTCGCGGCAGGCGTTTCTTCCATTGCCGCGCTGAGTCTGATGGTGCTCTGCATTATGACTGGCAGCACGACAGCGGTTGCTTTAACGGCCGCGCTGGCTGGTGCCTGTCTTGGTTTTCTGCCGCGCAATTTCAATCCGGCGGAGATATTCATGGGCGATACCGGTTCAACGTTTTTGGGCTTTGTGCTTGCGGTGACGAGTATCCTTGGCGTGTTCAAAGGTTATGCCCTGCTCGCGCTGATTGTCAGTGTGCTTTGCGTTGGTCTGCCTGTATTTGATACGATTTTTGCGATGCTGCGGCGTATGGCGAAGCACCAGCCTATCATGCAGGCGGACAGAGGTCACCTGCATCACAGGCTGATTGACAGAGGCTTTTCCCAGCGTCAGGCAGTTCTGATTCTGTATGCTATCAGCCTGTTTTTGGGGCTTTCGGCAATTTTTATCAGCTTTAAGGATTCGCGGACAATTGTTGTCGTATTGTTGACGGTAATTGTTTTGAGCTTTATTATCTATTACTTTAACGCACATATCAAAAACAGAAATCAATGATGCCGAATGGAAAGGGGAGGGAATATGGCGGAAGAAATCCAAATCAGCAGGGATTTTATTGAGAAGGAGCTGCCGTCAGCTCCTCCTCTTTATGTTTCCGTTTACCTGATGACGCTTGCCTGTGGCGGCAGTTCTGCGGAGATTGCGGCGAAACTGGGCGCGCTGGAAAGTGATGTTCTGCGGGCGTGGGCATATTGGAAAGACAGAGGATTTTTGCAGAAAACAGCGGCGGAATCAGCAGCGAGGCCAAAAGAGAGAGCAATAGCAGAGCCGGCGGTAAAAAAGCTGCTGCCTGCATCTTCACGCCCCGACTATGCTCCGGCAGAGCTGGCGGAATATATGAAGCACCAGGAGGTGCGGCGGCTGTTTGAATCAGCGTCGCAAAAGCTGGGGAAATTCCTTTCCCAGCAGGATATGAGTCTGCTGTTCAGCTTTCATGACTGGCTTGGCCTTCCGATAGATGTTATCGACCTTCTGATTTCCTACTGCGTTTCCAACGGACACTATGGAATGCGTTATATTGAGAAAGTCGCGCTGGGCTGGGCGGAGGAAGGCATTGATACAGCAGAAAAGGCGGCGGAATACATCGAATTGCGAAAAACAGGATTTCGTGTGGTTTTGCGGGCGTTTGGGCAGGGAAATCGCATGCCTGTTGCGGCAGAAGAAAGCTATATCAAAAAATGGCTGAAGGAATACGGCCTGCCTTTGGAGCTGGTGCAGACGGCGTGTGAACGGACAGTTTTGCAGACGGGCAAGCCCAGCTTTCCCTATGCAGACAGCATACTGCGGCAGTGGCGGGACGCGGGCGTAAAAACGTCTGCGGATATTGCCGCGCTGGATGAGGCTTTTGCAGCGAAAAAGGCAGGCAGTGCGCAGAAGTTCATGGAACAGAAGTCTGCCGGAGAAACGCCCCGGAAAAAGCCCGCGGCAAGACAAAATAAATTTATCAATTATACGCAAAGCGAGTGGGATTTTGCGGAAATTGAGCGGCTGGAACGGGAACAGCGGAGGAAAAGATAACGGGAGGCGAGGAATTTGGCGACAAGGACGCAGATATATCGGGAAATTTTGCGGGAATATGACGCGCTGCGCACCCAAAAAGCGTCGGAACTGCGCGAGAGAAAGGAAAGCCTTTATGAAAGATTTCCGCGCCTTGCGGAGATTGAGGAAGAACTTTCTCTGCTGGGTATTTCTGCGGCAAGGGCCGCGCTGAACAGTCCGGAGGGGATTGAGAGGGCGGTGCAGGAACTAAAGGAACGCCAGCACAAACTTGCGGCGGAACAGCTGGAAATTTTTTCGGCGTCGGGAATTTCCCCGCGCGTTCTGGAAATGGAGTATGACTGTGAAAAATGCCATGATACGGGCTACATTGCGGACAGCCCATGTGTCTGCCTGAAACGGCGTGTGATGGACAGGCTCTATGACCAGTCCAACGTCAGGGACGTCATACGGCTGGAAAATTTCGATACGTTCGATTTAAGGCTGTTCAGCAGTGAAGTCGTTCCGGAGGAGGGCGCATCTCCGAAGGAAAACGCGCAGAAAAACCTGAAAACGGCAATGGCATTTGCGGAGGATTTTACCGGCGGAAACCTGCTGCTTTACGGCGGCACAGGGCGCGGCAAAACCTTTCTCTGCAACTGTATTGCAAAGGACGTTTTGGAGCGCGGCAAAACTGTACTTTACCTGACAGCAGGGCAGATGTTCAGGCAACTGGAGGAAATGCGTTTTGGGCGGAGTGAGGATGAGGAACGGACAGAATGGGACGAAGAACTGCTGGACGCCGACCTGCTCATCATTGACGACTTGGGTACGGAATTTTCTACAGTTTTTACGGCTTCGGAACTGTTCCGCATCATCAATGACAGAAAGCTGCGGAAAAAGCCGGTAGTGATTTCAACGAATCTTGAGATTCCCGCGCTGATGGATCAGTATTCTGACAGGGTGATGTCCCGCCTGATTGGGGAATACACCGTAATGAAATTTTTTGGCGAAGATATGCGTATGAAGAAAAAATATCAGAAATAAATGCTGAGGGCGTGCCGGAGGCGCGCCCTTTTTATGTTTATTATTGCAGGAGTGCGATACAAATGAGTATCCCGCCCGAAAGCAGTGACCAGAGATTTTCCCTTGTGCCGGAGAGCCGCGTGAGCTTTGCGCCCATGTATGCCCCGATGGAAAGGAACGCCGTCTGGAACAATGCGGCAAACAGCGGCAGAAAGTCCACAGCCATACCGGAAACCGCCGCGCTCAGGCCGATGGCAAAGGAATCAATGGAAAGAATAAACCCGAGCAGGATGGTTTCTGCCGGCTCCAACACGGAGGATTCGTTTTTATCACAGCGTGAAGGTGCGTGGACGGCAGCAAGCGGAGAATCCGCTTCTTTTTTTTGCCCCAAACCCTGCAGGCAGAGCCATATCCCGAATAAAAGCAGAAAACCCTGCCCCGCCCGTTCTGCCAGACCCTGCGGCACAAACTGAGACAGCAGTCCGCCCAGCAGCAGAAATGCTTCCATCATCAGAAATGTTTCAGCAGCCAGCAAGAGCTGTGAAAGCGGGGGGAACGAAATGCGCCGCAGACCATAGGCAAGCCCGATGCCAAGAGCGTCCACGCTGAGCGACAGTGCGAGCAGTACGGAAAAGAACATAGGGAAACACCTCCTGCTGTTATCCTATGCGTGAGGTCTTTTTTGGGGAGTGTCCTCATAGATATGAAAAAGAAGGACAAACCTGGGACGTCTGGCGAATGGGCGTCTGAAAAATACGGCAGAGGAATGGGTGAGAAAGTATGAAATGGTGGCATATGAGCCTTTCTGAGGTGGGGAAAGCCCTGCGGACAAGCCTGAACAATGGCCTTTCCCCGGAACAGGCGGCGAAACGCCTTGCAGAGCATGGGAAAAACCGGCTGGAGCAGGATAGCGGGAAGGGCGGTTTTCTGCGCCGCTTTCTGGCGCAGTTCAATGATTTTATGGTGCTGCTCCTGCTGGGGGCGGCGGCGGTTTCGTTCGCGGTATCCTATTGGAACGGCGAAAATGATTTTGTGGATTCGGCAATTATCATCGGTATTGTCGTGCTGAACAGTCTGCTTGGCGTGATACAGGAAAGCAGGGCGGAGAAAGCATTGGAGGCGTTGAAAGAATTATCTGCACCAAAAGCGCGCGTGCTGCGCGGCGGGCAGGAAAAGGAAATTCCCGCAGAGGACGTTGTGCAGGGGGATATCCTTCTCCTGCACGCGGGGGATTACATTTGTGCGGACGGACGTATTTTGGAAAATCATGGCATGAAAACGGAGGAAAGCGCGATTACAGGGGAATCCCTTGCGGCGGAGAAAGAAGAAAAAGGGCTGCTGCCAGAAGAAACGCCCCCTGGCGATCGAAAAAATATGGTGCTTTCAGGCAGTTACCTCCTTTCCGGTTCAGGCAGGGCTATCGTTACGGCAACAGGCATGGATACAGAAATCGGGCGGATTGCCGCGCTCCTTGCGGAACAGGAGGACAGCGAAACGCCTTTGCAGAAAAAGCTGGGTGAAACGGGGAAAACACTGGGCGTTGGCGCGCTGGCAGTCTGCGGTGTGATATTCGTAATGGGACTTTTGCGCCATCAGGAACCGTTTGCGATGTTTATGACCTCCGTCAGTCTTGCTGTGGCGGCAATTCCGGAAGGTCTGCCCGCCATTGTCACCATTGTTCTGGCAATCGGTATGCAGAGGATGTCCCAAAGAAATACCATTATCCGGCGTCTGCCCGCGGTGGAAACACTGGGCGGCGCGGAGGTAATCTGTTCTGATAAAACAGGAACGCTGACACAGAACCGTATGAAGGTCATAAAGATGGCGGGGCTTGGTCGTCCGCTGGAGCGTGATATGGAAAAGAGAAAATTTATACTGATGCTTTTCGCACTCTGCAACGATGCCAAAAAGGAAGGCAGGCGAATCCTCGGGGAGCCGACAGAAAAAGCGTTGGCAGAGGCGGCGGAAGAAGCGGGACTTTCCCTTGCGGAACTGCGGCAGGAAATGCCCAGAAAAGGAGAAATTCCATTTTCTTCGGAACGGAAACTGATGACGACACTGCATAAAACTGCCGAAGGGAAATGGCTTTCCGTAACAAAGGGCGCGCCCGATATACTGCTGGAAAAATGCAGTCACTGTCTGGACGGTTCCGGTCAGGCATCGTTAACAGGCGGGCGTAAAAGCAGCGTCCGCATGCTGAACGGTGAAATGGCAGCGAATGCGTTGCGTGTTGTTGCGGCGGCGTTTCGGGAATGGGAAGAAGAACCGAAAAATCTTTCACCGGAATACCTGGAAAACGATTTGGTTTTTGCGGGTATGGCAGGCATGATAGATCCGCCGAGGGAAGAAGCGGCGGAAGCAGTCGGCGTCTGCAAAAAGGCGGGGATACGTCCGGTAATGATTACGGGCGACCATGCGCTGACGGCACAGGCGATTGCCGCGCGGTTGGGAATTTTCCGGAAGGGTGACCGCTGTATTACAGGGCAGGAGCTGGACAGGCTGACAGATGAGGAGCTGGAACAGGCAGCAAAAAGGTGTACCGTATTTGCGAGAGTCGCGCCGGAGCATAAAGTACGTATTGTGAAGGCGTACCAAAATGGCGGGCATATCGTTGCCATGACAGGAGATGGCGTGAATGACGCGCCCGCGCTGAAAGCGGCGGACATTGGCTGTGCGATGGGCAAAAACGGAACAGAGGTTGCAAAAGGCGCGGCGGATATGATACTGACGGACGATAATTTTGCCACGATTGTGGAGGCGGTGCGCGAAGGGCGCAGTATTTATGATAATATCCGCAAGGCGATACATTTTCTGCTTTCCAGCAATATTGGAGAAATTATTACCATATTTGCGGCAATGTGCTTTGGCTGGGCGACGCCCCTTCTGCCGATACAGCTTTTGTGGGTGAACCTTGTAACGGATTCCCTTCCGGCAATTGCACTTGGGCTGGACCCTGCGGAAAAGGACGTGATGGAGCGTCCGCCCCGAAAGCAGGAAGCAACGCTGTTTGGCGGCGGCATGGGGAGCCGGATTGCAGTGGAGGGCATGATGATTGGTATGCTTGCGCTGCTTGCGTTTGGCATCGGACATGTTTATTTTGACCATAGCCAGGGTTATACGGTGGGGCGGACAATGGCGTTCGCGGTGCTTTCGCTTTCGCAGTTGGTGCATGCGTTTAATATGCGGACGGAACACTCTCTGTTCCATATATCCGTTTTGGGCAACCCGTTTCTGGTAGGCGCGTTTCTGGCGGGCGTGGCGTTGCAGGCAGGCGTTATCATGCTTGCGCCGCTGGCGGCAGTATTCAGGGTCTGTCCTCTGTCCGCGGTGCAGTGGCTGATTGTGGCAGGTCTGGCGTTCGTCCCTCTGCCTGTGGTAGAGCTGGAAAAATGGAAGGACAGGCTGCTGGACAGACGGCGGGAACAGTCCCATTGAGAAAGCAACAAAAAAAGACCCATAAAGGCAGTGTGACATAAGAAAACAAATTTTTCTTTTTCATTGATTTCTTATGGCAACGCCCATAACTGGGTCTTTTACTTTGCTTAATCCTGTGTGTAAGGCATCAGGGATACGTGTCTTGCTCTCTTGATAGCTGTTGTCAAAGCTCTCTGATGCTTTGCGCAGTTGCCTGTAATTCTTCTGGGAAGAATTTTGCCCCGTTCGGAAACATATCTTCTCAGCTTGCTTACGTCCTTGTAATCAATAGTTGTTACTTTATCTGCACAGCACTGGCAAACGCGTTTTTTCCTGCGGCCACGTTTTTTCTGAATCATGTCTGAATCCTCCTTTTCCGGTTATTTTAGAAAGGCAGATCATCGTCCTCGATGCTTTCGTCGATGGGGTAGAATCCATCGGACGGAGGCGCGGACTGCGCTGCGGCTCTGGGAGCGGGGGCGGAATCTCTGTGGCTCTCGAAAGAGGAGCGGCTTTCCGCGAAATACTGTTCTTCCACGACAACGTCTGTCGACCAGCGTTTTTTACCCTCGTTATCGTCCCAGCTGCGAACCTGCAAACGACCGACTACACCGACCATCTGGCCTTTTTTGAAATATTTTTCAGCAAATTCGCCGGTTTTGCCGAATGCGACGCATCCGATAAAATCAGCGTCCTGATCGCCCTGACGCTTAAAACGGCGGTTAACCGCCAAAGTGTATCTGGCTACGGCAAGCGGTTCGTTCCCCTGGGTATAGCGCACCTCAGGGTCGCGCGTCAGCCGTCCCATCAAAATCACTTTGTTCATACTGCCGCCTCCTTATGCGTCTTTGCGGATAATGAGATAACGCAGAACGTTTTCCATAATACGCATACGGGCTTCGATTTCAGCGGGTGCGGAAGCGGGTGCTTCGAATGTTGTAAAACTGTAGAAGCCTTCGTTTACCTTCTGGATTTCGTATGCAAGCTTTCTCTTGCCCCAGTCGTCAACCTTTTCGATTTTCGCGCCGAATCTTTCCAGAGTAGCCTGAATTTTTGCTACTTCCGCTGTTTTGCCTTCGTCATCCAGATTAGGATTCAAAACCAGTGCCAATTCGTACTTGTTCATGTGGGTTACACCTCCTTTTGGACTTATGGCTCTCCTCTTTGCCTTCCGGCGGGGAGAACAAGGAATTTGACTGCGCCGGACAAAAACCGACGCTTGGAATACAATACCACAAAAACGGCGGAATTGCAAGCATTTTTTTGCAAGCTGCACAGGGAGCCATTTTCAGTATAAACATACAAAATATTCAAGCCGCCATGCCGCAAAGTTTTGGGATATAGCATTTCTGAGCGGGAAACTACACTGCCAGGGATGCTTAGGACGGGATTTCATCAAATATGCCGCAGGCTTTGCATAATTTCTCTCAAGATTGCATCCCGTGTCCGGGATGCCGCGGGCGGGAGGGGTGCGTTTTGTTGCAATGTTTTTTCCTGTGTGTAAGATTGTCAAACATATTGGACAAGGAACTCAACAGGGGAAAGCCAACCGAG
>CAJTQX010000009.1 GCA_910578425.1 uncultured Anaerotignum sp. | reverse complement strand
TGAAATCCGACAAAATTATGCTCGAAAATACGTATACATGACTCATGACGACACTACCTGGAAAGGCAAGAGTTTTGTTTCCCTGCTGTTTTCAGCGGGGAATTATTTTTTGGAAGACTAACTGGACGGAGATGTATTGTGTGCAAAAACTGTCCCTTTCTATTGACTTTTGGAGCAAAAGCACGTATTCTATTTACAGCTGTGAGCATTATGCCATAGACTACAAAGGCGGGCGGAAACGCCGGAAGAAAAAGGTGAAGCGATGAAAATGGTGAAGGCTGAAGGTCTGACATATGCCTATACGAGGCTGACGGAAACAGACCACGGCACGGAAGAAAAAAAGATTACCGCTTTGGAGCAGGTAGACATTGAGATCGAAAAGGGCGAGTTTGTTGTGGTGCTGGGGCATAACGGCTCCGGTAAATCCACGTTTGCAAAGCATATCAATGCATTGTTGCAGCCGACAGGCGGGACGCTCTGGGTGAAGGGTATGGATACCCGGCAGGAGGAAAAGGTCTGGGACATACGCCAGACGGCAGGCATGGTGTTTCAGAATCCGGACAACCAGCTTGTGGCGACAGTTGTGGAGGAAGATATTGCGTTTGGGCCTGAAAATATGGGCGTAGAGCCGAAGGAAATCCGCCGCAGGGTGGACGATGCGCTGGCAACGGTGCGTATGAGCGAATTTGCGGCATATACACCATCTAAGCTTTCCGGCGGGCAGAAGCAGAGGATTGCCATTGCGGGCGTGCTGGCAATGAAGCCGGATTGTATTGTGCTGGACGAGCCGACTGCGATGCTTGACCCTGTGGGACGGAAGGAAGTAATGGAAACGATCGAACGTCTGAACCGTGAAGAAGGCATTACGATCATATTGATTACGCATTACATGGATGAGGCTGTCCGCGGGGACAGGGTGTATGTCATTGATGATGGGCACCTTGTGATGCAGGGGCATCCGAAGGAAATATTCGCACAGGTGGAAACGCTGAAAGGTTATGGGCTGGATGTGCCTCAGGTAACGGAAACGGCATACCTGCTGCGAAAGGAGGGCGTTGATCTGCCCGGAGATATTTTGACGATAGAAGAAATGGTAGGTGCGTTATGTCAATTAAAATCAGCCATCTGACCCATGTTTATAATGAAGGGACAGCCTTTGAGAAAAAAGCATTGGATGATGTTTCCATAGAGATACAGACGGGGGAATTTATTGGACTGATAGGACATACAGGCTCCGGCAAATCTACCCTGATACAGCATTTGAACGGCATTATTCCCCCTACCTCCGGCGAAATCCTGCTGGATGGGGAAAATATCCATAAAGATAAAGCAAAATTGAAGGAGGTACGCCGCCGTATCGGACTGGCGTTCCAATATCCTGAATATCAGTTGTTTGAAATGACGGTATACAAGGATGTGGCCTTTGGGCCGACAAATATGCAGCTTTCCAGGGAGGAAATCCATGAAAGTGTCGTTTCCGCGCTGGAAACGGTTGGTATCCCACATGAGTTATACGAAAAATCGCCTTTTGAGCTTTCCGGCGGGCAGAAACGCCGCGTTGCGATTGCGGGTGTTCTGGCAATGAATCCGGAGGTCCTGATTCTGGACGAGCCTACGGCAGGGCTTGACCCCCGCGGGCGTGACGAGATTCTTGCAGCAGTTGGCAGGCTGCACAGGGAACGCGGAATTACGGTGATTTTGGTCAGCCACAGCATGGAGGACGTTGCGAAGCTGGCAGACCGCATCATTGTTATGCATAAAGGCAAGGCGGCAATGACAGGCACGCCGCGGGAGATTTTTTCCCGCCCCACAGAATTGGAAAGTATGGGGCTTGCCGCGCCGCAGATGAGTTATGTGTTCGCAAGTCTGAAGGAAAAGGGCTTTGACGTCCCTACGGATATTTATACTGTGGAGGAAGCGAAGGAAGCCCTGCTGAAAATGGTAAAGCAGGTGAAAGTATGATTCGGGATATAACGATTGGACAATATTATCCGGTGGATTCTCCAATCCATCGTTTAGACGCAAGAATCAAGCTGGGCGTAACCTTTCTGTTTATTGTAACGCTGTTTCTGGTAAACAGCTTTACGGGTTACCTGTTCGCAGCGGCTTGTATGGGTTTGGTGATACGTGCGTCAAAGGTGCCGTTGAAATTTATGCTCAAGGGCCTGAAAAGCATTATGATTATTATTCTGTTCACAGCGTTTATTAACCTCTTTATGACAAGAGGGGAGCGGGTGCTGTGGCATTGGGGATTTCTCACGCTTACTGTGGAAGGTATCCTGATGGCAATTAAGATGTGTGTACGGCTGGTGATGCTGATTATCGGGTCCTCGCTTCTGACGCTGACAACAACGCCAATACAACTGACAGACGCGATAGAATACGTTTTGCGCCCGTTCAAACGGATTGGCGTGCCGGCGCATGAAATTGCGATGATGATGACGATTGCACTGCGGTTTATCCCAACGCTTTTGGATGAAACAGATAAAATCATGAAAGCGCAGCAGGCGCGCGGTGCGGATTTTGACACAGGGAATTTGCTGCAAAAAGCAAAAAGCCTGATTCCGATATTAGTGCCGTTGTTTATTTCTGCATTCCGGCGCGCGGAGGAGCTGGCAATGGCAATGGAGGCGCGATGCTATCATGGTGATGAGCACCGCACACGCATGAAGGAAATGAAGATGGAGAAACGCGATTATCGGGCGATAACAGTGGCTTGTTGTTATACGCTGGCAATCTTTGGACTGCGCTTTGCGGCGGGGGCATTTCCTTTTGTGATTTGAGCTATTTTTTCAAAACAAAAAAGAGGGGGCGGATTATGAAAATGGTCCGCTCTCTTTTTTTGCGCATGTTTATGATGTTCAAATGGACAGGCCAGCCAGCAGAAATTCTGGAACAAACCTTTCCGAGTCTTGAAAATGGGGGCTTTGTTGTGGTAGAATGGGGCGGTATAGAAGTCAACGAACCGGAAGGGAGAACGTAAGATGAAAAAAATACTTGTTGTAATTGACATGCAAAATGACTTTATTGATGGCGCGCTGGGGACAAAGGAAGCGGAGGCGATTGTGGACAATGTAATCACGAAAATTGGGGAATATCCTGCGGATTGCATTTATGCCACAAGAGACACCCATCAGAAAAACTACCTGGAAACTATGGAAGGAAAAAAACTGCCTGTTGTCCATTGTGTAGAAGGAACAAAGGGTTGGGAATTGAATGAAAGGGTAGAAAAGGCTTTGGCGGGCGCGGTAATTATGAACAAGCCTTCTTTCGGCTCGCCGGAGCTGGCGGATATGCTTGCGGCAGAAGCGGCAGGGCAGGAGGATATGGAGATTGAAATGATAGGGATTTGTACGGATATCTGTGTTGTTTCCAACGCGATTCTTTTGAAAGCGCGTCTGCCGGAGGTCAATGTAGTTGTAGACGCGGCTTGCTGTGCGGGCGTAACGCCGGAAACACACAATGCGGCTTTGCAGGTCATGCAGATGTGTCAGGTAGAGATCCGATGAAAGGCGGTACAGAGGCATGAAAGACGAACGGCTGGAAAAACTGGCTGAGGTGCTGGTGAGCTATTCTGCGAAAGTGAAAAAGGGTGATAAAGTTGCCATTTCCGCTGAAGAAGGCGCGTTGCCTTTTATTAAAGCGGTAGCGCGGGCGGCTGTGAAAAAAGGCGCGTTGGTGGAATACTATGTAGATATGCCAGAGGTGGATGCGGAGCTTTTGCGCAACGGTACACAGGAGCAGTATGCGCGGGAAAATATTCGTTTCGGGGCGTGTGCGAAAAGCGACGTCTGGCTCAGCGCATGGGGCAGTGAGAACATTAAAGTCATGCAGTCCATTGATGGAGACCGACTAAAACAGCGGCGGCTTGCGAATCGTGAAAACAGGAAGATTTATTCCGAACGCATGGGCAGCGGAGAACTGCGCTGGTGCGGTACGCAGTTCCCGACGAACGGCGATGCGCAGAATGCAGGCATGAGTCTGGAGGAATATGAGGACTTTGTCTATGCGGCCGGTTATCTTTATGAGAAAGACCCTGTTGCGAAATGGGAAGAGCTGGCAGCATGGCAGGAAAAGTGGGTACGGTATCTGGATGGAAAAAAGGAACTGCATATCCTTTCCAGGGATACGGATATTCGCGTAACTGTCGCAGGGCGGAAATGGGTTAACTGCTGCGGGCAGGATAATTTTCCGGACGGCGAAATATTCACTTCCCCTGTGGAGGACGGCATAGACGGCGTAATTACATTTTCCTATCCAGCTATCATGAACGGGAATGAATTTGAAGAAGTACGGCTGACTGTGGAAGCGGGCAGAATTACAGAAGCAGTCTGCAAAAATAAGGAAAAACAGGAAATCCTGCTTTCCTATATTGATACAGACGAAGGCTCCCGCCGCTTCGGGGAGGTTGCCATTGGTACGAATTACGGCATCACACGGCATACAAAAAATATATTGTTTGACGAAAAGATCGGCGGTTCCATGCATATGGCGATTGGTGAGGCGTTCAAGGAGGCTGGCGGTAAAAATGAGTCAGCGATCCATTGGGACATGATAAACGATATGACCCGCGAGGGCAGGATTTATGCGGACGGGGAACTGTTTTACGAAAATGGAAAATTTAAGGAAGAAGTATTAGGATAAATTAAAAGGATTCGCCTTTCCGGGCGTTGCCATAAGAAAAATTCATTTTTGAAATGACTGAAAATTGAGGTTTTCAGAGAGATTTTCAATTTAGAAAAATTTCTTTTGCAGCCGCTTAAAGGGGAATCCTTTTTTGCTTAATATAATGCGGGCGAGATGGAGGCAACAGCCTCAACATCTTCATCCGAAGGGTTATAAAGCTGGTGGTAGGTTTTAGGCGGAACATAAATGCTGTCGCCCTCATGAAGGGTATAAACAGTACCGCCAATATGATATTCCAGCGTGCCTTTCAGCACAAGCGTACATTCGCCTGCCTCTTCATGGTACTGTACAATGGTACTGCCCCAGCTTTTTGGCCCCAGTCGGAAGCAGAGCATTTCCATCTGCGTGCAAGTATTTTTTTTCCGGCTGTATGGCGTAACGAACTGATATTCCATATTGATATCCGCGAATTGTATCCGTGTGCGGTTGTCTTTGGGTATAACGGTCACCTCTTCCTGTTCTTCCTGAGAAAACAGGGAAACCAATGGAATCGACAAAGCCTCCGCAATGCGCATCAGCACAGACAGGGAGGGACTGATGAGATTCCGTTCAATTTGAGATATATAGCCCGGGGTAACATCAGATTTTTCAGCCAGATCTTTAGCTGTGATTCCCTTTTCCATTCTTATCGCTTTTATTTTTTCACCTACCACTTGCCCGACTCCTTTCTTTGTTATATTTTTACAAACATTTTCTATTATCATATCATATTTTTGCAGATAAACCTACAACTTTTTTTGTTTTTCCATGCATCTGTTCAAGAAATGAATGGAAATGGCAGAGAGATGGAAAAACCGCGCAAGGACGTGACGTTTGGGTATTTTTATGCTATGCTGAAAATACTATGATATGATCTTGCAGATTCGGAAAGAGAGGATGTCAGAATGGAACGGGCAGGGGCGGAGGTTTTTGAAAAGCTGCCAGTGGGGCAGGCTGTGCGCAGGCAAATTGTGCCGTCTGTCGTAAGTCAGATGGTTACGCTGATTTACAGTCTTGCAGATACGTATTTTGTGGGACTTTTGAATGAACCGCGGCAAAGTGCGGCGATTGCGCTTGTTTATCCATCGTTTGTGATGCTGACGGCGGTTTCCAATCTGTTTGGCGTAGGCGGTGCAAGCCTGATTGCCCAACGGCTTGGGAAAAAGAAGGAGGAGGACGCAAGGGAGATTTCATCGGCGGCATTCTGGCTGGGGCTTGGTGCGGCAATGCTTTTCGCGCTCCTGTTTTTTTGTCTGGCGCGTCCGGTGCTTACGCTTTGCGGTGCAACGGAGGAAACATTTCCAATGGCGTATGGCTATGCACTTTGGGTCATTGTGCTGGGTGGACCTTTTGTGATATTAAATTCTCTGCTGGCAAACCTGCTGCGTGCGGAAGGGCATGCGGGGGAGGCATCCTTCGGTATTTCCGCTGGCGGTATACTGAATACGATTTTAGATCCGTTTTTTATACTGCCTGTGTTTCTTGGGTTTGGCGCGGCTGGCGCTGGTATGGCGACGGCATTGTCCAATCTGCTTTCAACGGGCTACTTTATTTTCATGATATGGCGGAAACGGAAAACCTCGGTCATTACCATTGATCCTGTATATCTATGGCAGGCAAAGGAACATGCCAAACCGCTTTTGGCAATGGGTATGCCTTCTGCACTGCAATATGCGCTGACGGTGGCGGCGATTGGCGCGCAGTCTGCGTTTGTGGCAAAATACGCGACAGAGGCGACTGCGGCATTGGGAATTGTAAAAAAGCTGGATCAGCTGCCGCTGTATTTTTCCATTGGCGTGGCAAACGGGCTTCTGCCCCTGCTGGCATATAACGATACGGCAGGGAACAAAGAGCGGCGCAGAAAGGCGTTTGCCCTTGGTACATCTGTATCGTTGTGTTTTTCGCTGTTTTGTTTGGTATCATATGAGTTGTTTGCTCCGCTGCTTTCAAGGCTGTTTATTGCAGACGCGCTTACAATAGAGTACAGCAGTGCGTTTTTACGGCGGATGGTGACAGCAATGCCGTTTATGGCAATCTGCTATCCTATGATAGTGCAGTTTCAGGCGATGGGCAGAACGCGCGAGGCTTTAGCTATTTCCATACTGCGCAAAGGAGTGCTTGATTTGCCTCTGCTGTTTCTTCTGGACAGGGCTTTGCCGCTTTTTGGCTGTATGTGGGTGCAGCCGATTGTGGATTTTGTTTCGCTGATTGCGGCGGCAGGATTGTATATACGTTTGAAAAAGCATGGCAAGGCATGATTTTCATATGGCAGCAGAAAAAACTGGTAAAAATATACAGAATAGGAATCAGAAAAAGTGATAAAAAAACGCAGGGAAGGAATCGGGCAATTTTGTAAACATTTCTGACGTATTCTGTGGAAATTTGATTGCATGCGAATGAAATCTATGCTAGAATGGGGCTATGGAGAACCATGAAAAGATTGTATGTTATAACGCACATCTTCGCGTGCAGGGTGGGCGCGCGGAAAGAATTTCGTTATAGCGGTAAAATTATTTAGGGACAAAAATGGGGAGTTGGGAGAAAAATGAGTAATTTTGAAAGCAATGTACAGTACATTAAGTATCTGGTGAATAAGGAGGTTGCAGTACGCTTTTTTCAGGGCAAACTGGAGCATAACATGGATTCTGTGCGGGATATTGCCGAGGCAATCATTCCGGGGCCGAAGGCGATGTTTCGCTGCTGCATCTATAAGGAACGCCATATCATTGAGGACAGAGTGCAGTTGGTATTGGAACCCTCCAAGGATGACCGTATCATCAATGTACTGGATTCCGCGTGTGATGAATGTCCGATTGACCGTTTTGTTGTAACAGAAGCCTGCCGCGGCTGTTTGGGACATAAGTGTAAGGAGGTCTGTCCGAGGAACGCAATCACGATTGTCAACCACCGGTCATACATCAATCAGGAATTGTGCATTGAGTGCGGACGCTGCAAACAGGTCTGTCCGTTTAATGCCATCAGTGAGGTTATGCGTCCATGCATCCGCGCCTGCTCTGTTGGGGCGGTAAAGATAGATGAAGACAGAAAAGCGGTCATTGACCACGATAAATGTATTTCCTGCGGCGCATGTATTTACCAGTGCCCGTTCGGCGCGATTGTCGATAAATCGTTTGTCATTGATGTGCTGACACTTCTGCGCAATTCGTGGAACAATACGAGTTATCATGTTTATGCGGTTGTCGCGCCTGCGGTTTCGAGTCAGTTCCCCGGCGTTAAAACGGGGCAGGTTTTTGCGGCGATTAAAGAGCTGGGCTTCTATGACGTTGTAGAGGCGGCAATCGGCGCGGATATGGTTTCGCTTGCGGAAACAAAGGAATTTGCAGAAACTGTCGGGGAGAAGGGCTGGAAAACATCTTCCTGCTGCCCGGCGTTTGTGGATTATGTCAATAAGAATTATCCGGAATATATGGATCATGTTTCTACAGTAGTATCGCCGATGGTTGCCATTGCGCGTGCGATTCGGGAAAAGGATAAAAAAGCGAAAATCATTTTTATTGGCCCCTGCACTGCGAAAAAAGTGGAAATCAGACAAGAAGACCTCAAGGACTCTGTGGATTATGTGCTGACGTTTGAAGAACTGCGCGCAGTTTTTGACGCGCGTGAAATGGAACTGGATACTTTTGAGGAATATAAGGCTGGTGAACCTTCTTCCTTTGGGCGTATTTTTGCCCGTACTGGCGGCGTTGCGGAAAGCGTCTGCCGTGTGGCGAAGCTGGAAGGCGTAGAAACGGAAATCAAGCCGATTCGCTGCAATGGCATTGAGGAATGTATCAAAGCGATGAAAATGGCTTCCTTTGGCAGGCTGGATGCGAACTTCATTGAGGGCATGGCGTGCAGATACGGTTGTACCGGCGGCGCGGCGTCTATTTCGCATGACATGAAGGGCATCGAGCAGATCAACAGCTTCGGGCGGGAGGCAGTGACGGATAATCCGGCGGAGGGCATACGCGGCTACAACATAGGTAATGTTGAAATGGAGCGTATTTATGCGAAGGAACAGCCGGAGAAACCAGCGGCGGAGAAGGAACCCGAGAAGCCGGAAAAGCCAAAGGCAAAGACTACAAGGAAAAAAACAGCAAAAGCTGAGAACAAAGAATGATTTTAGTATGGAAAGGCCGCTGGAAAGCAGTTTCCGGCGACCTTTTGTATTTTAGGTGAAGAATGGAGGGCAACATGAAAACAAAAAAAATTGTAACTACAGCGGTGCTTCTTGCACTTTGCATTGTATTTCAGAGTATGAAAGGTATTTCAGTTTATTTGACGGGGACGGCGGTAAACACATTCCTGATTATGGCAGCGTTACTGGTTGGTACGGGGAGCAGTGTTTTCCTGGCAGTCGTAACGCCGCTTGTGGCGTACCTGATGGGCGCAACGCCGATCATGCAGATGATTCCGCTGATGATTCCTACGGTAATGGCAGGGAATACAGTGCTTTCCCTCTGCGCATCGGCAGGGCGGAAAAAACAGCTGCCGTTTTGGCTTGCAGCTGGGGCAGTGCTGAAAGCTGTTGTGCTTTGGCTGCTGGTATGGTATGTTATGCTTCCGTTTTTTGGCGCAGGCGTGCCTGAGCCGATGCAGCTTGTGGTGAAAACAACATTTTCTGTGACACAGTTTATTACGGCGGCGGCTGGCGGCGTGATTGCTTTTATTGTTTATGGAAGGGTGCAGAACGTGGTTGACAGATAAACCGCAAATCGGAACTTCTAAAGGAGAACGGGCAATGATTGTAAAATGGGAACCATATTGGTATGAGTTAGACCAGTCTGTTGTGGTTGGGGATATGGATTTCTTTTACCTGACAAAGGATTGCAGTTATTTCACGAATGGACTGTCAGCGGAAAATTATGACCATGAAATCAGGGCGGAAATAGTAAAGATAAGCCATCCGGAATTAGGGGCAGTCAGTGGGATTATAGCGATTGGACTGGATTACTCCATCTACCCTGGTGATGGAAATGTAATCATTGTAAATGCGGAAGAAGAGCCGGGGGAAATCTATGACTCTGAATACGCCGTAAGTAATTGGAGTTTCGATGTGCAAATCAACATCATTGAAAAAACGGGATGGACAGTTATTGAAAGGAATCGTACAGAAAATAAAATGTTCACCCAAAATGAACAGAGGGCGCAGAGACAGGAGCGCATCAGAAGATACAAAACTTTATTAGGTTTATCAAAAGCGGATTGGGATTGCTGAATTTGCAGGATAAATCATGTGACTTGGTTTATCTTTAACAGTTGTATGAGGCTTTGCTTTTCGGGCAGAACCGTATTTGGTTCTGCCCTTTTGTGATGCTTCAGCCAATCAGAGCGGCGCGTTCCAATCCGACAACGGCAAGGAGGATTACAGAAAAGTTAAACAGGATACAGTATTCTGTCTGCTTCCGCCGCTGTGCCTGTTAATCCAGCGGCGCGAAATCCTCCTCAAAAATGAAGTCAATCGTCCCCATCATACGGTCAACTTTTGCCACTGTGACAAGTACGCGATCGCCAAGACGGTAGATTTTTTTTGTCCGTCTGCCGAACACAAGCATATTTTTCTCGTCAAATTCGTAGTAATCATCGTCCATCTGTGCCAGAGGAACCATGCCCTCAATGGTATTGGGCAGCTCCACATACAGCCCCCAGCCTGTTACGCCGGAAACAATACCCTCATACACATTCCCGATTTTATCCTCCATATATTCCACTTTTTTCAAAGCGTCTGTATCGCGTTCAGCTTCATCAGCAATGCGTTCCCGCTGGGAGCAGTGCTTTGCGATATCCGGCATTTTTGCGTTGTACGCCGCCGCATTTTTTTCATCCATTTCGCCGTGCAGCGTCTTTTTAATCAGACGATGGATCTCCAGGTCGGGGTAGCGGCGTATGGGCGATGTGAAATGGCAGTAATACTTTGCGGCCAGCCCGAAATGTCCGGTATTTTCCGCGGTATAGCGCGCCTGCATCATGCTCCGCAGTGCCATGCGAGTGATGATGCGTTCCTCGTCTGTGCCTTCCGCTGCCTGCAAAACCTTTTGGATTTCGCGGGGGTGGATTTCTCCGTCCTTTTTGCGCAGGTGGTAGCCAAAGCCGCGCAGGAACTGCTCCATTTTTTCCAGCTTTTCTTCGTCCGGCTCTGTATGGCTGCGGAACAGGAAGGGGATTTCCTGCCAAAAGAAATCCTCTGCAATGGTTTCATTGCAGACCAGCATAAATTCCTCGATCATGTTGGTGGAAATGCTGCGTTCGTAGGGGCGGATGTCGGTCGGGTGCCCATCCTTGTCCAGTATGATTTTGGATTCCGGCAGATCAAAATTGACTGCGCCGCGCCGCTTGCGTTTTTCGCCCAATATCTGCCGCAGTTCGTCCATATCCCGAAGCATTGGGAGAATCTCCGCATATTCCTCCATAAGCGCGGGCGTTCCTTCTTCCAATATTTCGCGGACTGCGCTGTATGTCATACGGTAATCGGAATGAATGACGGATTCCACAACCCTGTGTCCGGTGACATTGCCTTTTTTGTCAATCTCCATGATGCAGCTCAGCGTCAGCCTGTCCGCGTGCGGGTTCAGGGAGCAGATGCCGTTGCTCAGCTTGTGCGGCAGCATGGGAATGACCCTGTCCACAAGGTAAACGCTTGTGCCGCGCGCATAAGCCTCTCTGTCCAGCTCCGTTCGTTCGCGCACATAATGCGAAACGTCCGCGATATGCACGCCAAGCAGAAAGCTGCCGTTTTCCAGCCGCTTGAGGGAAACGGCATCATCCAAATCTTTCGCGTCCTCTCCGTCGATGGTGATGGTGAGTATGCCCCGCAAATCCTCTCGGTTTGCCAGATCTTCCGGCGATGGATCTGCTTCTGTATGCTCGATTTCGCGGTATATCTCATCGGAAAATTCTACCGCAAGGTCATGCTGGCGGATAACGGAAAGGATATCCACGCCGGGGTCGTTGATATGCCCCAATATTTCTACAACGCGTCCTTCGGGGTTGCGCCTGTCCTCGCCGTAATCTGTGATTTCCGCAACAACTTTATGCCCTGTGACTGCGCCTGCGCTGCTTTCTTTGGGGATAAAAATATCGCGCGATATTTTTTTGTCATCCGCTGTCACAAAGCCGAAGCTGCGCCCATGCCGACGGCTTTCCTCATAAATGCCAACGATGTGCGTTGTGCCGCGTTCCAGCACGCGTATGACCACGCCATCTGCCTTTTTTCCAGGCTCTGCTTTATGGAGGACCTTGAAAAGTACGCGGTCTTTCTGCATCGCGCCGTTTGTTTCGCTTGCGGGGATAAAAATGTCCTCGCCACCTTCATCGGGCGTGACAAAACCAAAGCCACGATTGTGGCCGCTGAATGTGCCGGTAGCCATTTGCAGCTCTTTTGCTGCCGCAATTCTGCCTTTTTTTGTTTCGAAAATATGCCCCTCCGCAAGAAGTTCGTCCAGCAGTGTGTCAAATTTTTCTTTGTCTTCGGCTGGTACGGAAAGCATCGTCCGCAGCTCCTTGCGCTTCATTGGGCGGTATTCTTCGCTTTCCATATAAGCCAGTATTCGTTTTTTTCGTTCTTTCATCAGTGTTATTTCTTCCATAGATATCTGTTCTCCTTATTTTTGTAGGGGTTATTATGCAAAACAGCCGCTTTTTTGTTGGGCGGATTCAATGCGGTAAAAAGGCGTCAAATTTAACAGGGATGGTTTTGACTGCACAGGCAGTCTTTTCCTATCATATACCATACTGTGCCGCAAAGCAATCAGAAAATGCAAATGAGACGAAAAATACCGACTTATTTTTTCACAAAAAAAAGGGAAGGAATGAAAAAAGTATCCATGAATGAGCTGCTCCGGTTTGTTTTTTCACTGCTGTATTTTATAAAAAACAGCGAAATAAGGAAGTTTGCGGAGTGATGGATAAAGTTTACAAAAAGTTCACAAACCCTACATACCACATTCACAATAATATTTTATGATTAAATTGTCCTTCAGAAAGGACGGCAAATAACATAGTAATACATACCCTCCCCTTTTAAGAAAGAGCCTGTGAAGGCTCTTTCTGTTTGTATATGGTGGTTATTGCGCACTCTATGGAGTTTGTCTCTGACGATTGTTGAGAAAAAGAGAATGCTTTATAGCAGGATTTTCACTTTTGCGAAAGCTTTTTTTGATTCTTTCACCGTTTTGTGGTATGATGGTTGCCGGAAAAGCAAATAAGCTGGATAGCGGGAGGAAGAAATGGCAAAATTATATTTCAGGTTCGGCGTGATGGGGAGTTCAAAATCCGCACAGGCGTTGACGACAAAATTTAATTATGAAGAACAGGGAATGAGGGTCTGGCTCATCAAACCTGCGGCAGATACGCGTTATGGCGTGGACAAGGTCTATTCCCGCATTGGGTTGGAGGAAAAGGCTGATGCGATTGCAGCCGAAACGGATCTGTTTCAGACATTTCGGGACAGGGAACGTGAATTTTATGACGTGATTATTGCAGACGAGGCGCAGTTTTTTACGCCGGATCAGATTGAACAGCTGCGCGATGTGGTAGATCAGTACAATGTGCCGGTATTTTGCTTTGGCCTGCGGACGGATTTCCAGACGAAGCTGTTCCCGGGGAGCGCGAGACTTTTTGAGCTTGCGGATTCCATTACGGAGCTGAAAACCGTCTGCACCTGCGGCGGCAAAGCAATGGTAAATGCCCGTCTGGACAGTGACGGGAATGTCGTAACAGAGGGAGAGCAGGTTTTTCTGGGTGGAAATGAAGCATATCGCCCGATGTGCTATAAATGCTGGAAGAAAGCGCGGGCAAAGGGGGAGGAAACCGTATGACGGATCGGGAATTTATTGACTTTCTGCATATTGCGGAGCATTTGAAGGACAACACACGCCATTCTGTTACCAGCAAGGGCAGGCCGGAAAGTGTAGCAGAGCATAGCTGGCGTGCATCGCTGATGGCACTGCTTTTGGAGGACGAAATACAGGGCGCGGATTTCAACAAAATCATACGCATGTGTATCCTTCATGATTTGGGTGAGGCGATTACAGGGGATATTCCGTCCTTTCTGAAAACGGAGGCGGATTCCGCGCATGAGGATGATGTTCTGTTTCAGCTTTTGGATACACTGCCGGAACCGCAGAGCGGGAAGATAAAGGCGTTATTTGAGGAGATGCTCGCGCTGGAAACGCGGGAGGCGAAGATATACAAGGCGTTGGATAAGCTGGAGGCTGTTGTCCAACATAACGAGGCACCACTTTCCAGTTGGCTGCCTTTAGAGTATGAGTTGAACCAGACTTATGGCGCGAAGGAGGCGGAAGCCGAGCCGAAGCTGAAAAGCCTGCGCGCGCTGGCGGTGTTGGATACGAAGGAGAAAATAGAGCGGGGCGAGTAAAAGAATGAAAAAATTAAGACCCTGGGACTTCGTCCCAAACCCTGTTTCTTTCTCTAAGAGAAAGAAGCAGAGAATATTGCACGAAACTGCGTTACGCGGGAGGATAAATTTTTGATCCTCATAAAAACCTAAAAGAATCTGCAAAGCGGCAGCTTTGCAAAATAAAGTTTAGGGTCAGGCCCTTTTCAAAGGGTTCGCGGGGTGGTTGGGCAGAGCCTCACGGTCTTAGCAGTTTTTTTCGGAGGAATGGCGATGCGGGACAGGAGCGGTATGAAGTTTTCAAATCTGCAAATCGTAGCGGCGGGATATGCGGCGGTCATACTGGCAGGGACGTTTCTGCTTTTGCTGCCAATTTCCACGCGGGAAGGCATAACGACGCCTTTACAGGCATTGTTTACATCGGTTTCAGCCTCCTGTGTGACAGGGCTGGCATTGGTGGATACTGCGGTACATTGGTCCATATTCGGGCAGATTGTAATACTCTGCCTGATTCAGATTGGCGGGTTGGGTTTTATGACGATTTCACTGCGGCTGTTACTGCTTTTGCGGCGGCGTGTGCGTTTGCGCTACAGGGAAGTGATGGTAGAAAGCATCAATTCCACGCAGATCGGCGGCGTACTCCGGCTGACAAAAGAGATTGTTGCAGGCACATTTTTTTTTGAGCTGGTAGGCGCGGCACTGCTGACGTTCCGCTTTGTGCCGGAATTTGGCTGGGAGAAAGGGCTGTTTTACAGCGTGTTCCATGCGATTTCAGCATTTTGTAATGCAGGTTTTGACCTGATGGGAGAGAAAGAGGCATTTTCCTCGCTCGTCAGTTATCGCGGGGATGTCCTTGTCAACCTGACGGTAATGACATTGATTGTGATAGGCGGGCTGGGTTTTCTGGTCTGGGAAGACCTGCTCCGCAACAGGCATCATTGGAAAAAGTATCGCCTGCAAACGAAAATTGTGCTGTGCATGACGGCAGTCCTGCTGTTGGGCGGCATGGCGGGAACGCTCCTTCTGGAGCGGCATGGCGTGCTTGCAGGGCTGCCCGCAGGGGGACGGGTCCTTGCGGCTCTGTTCCAGTCCTGCACAGCAAGAACGGCAGGCTTTAATACGGTGGATACTGCCGCGCTGACGGATGGCGAAAAGCTCCTGACGATGCTCCTGATGTTCATTGGCGGCAGCCCTGGCTCTACTGCGGGCGGGGTAAAGACGACAACGCTTACGGTTCTTTTGGTCTATGCCATTTCGTCTATCCGACATGAGCAGGATGCACACATTTTCGGACGGAGCCTGACGGGAGAACTTCTGCGCAAGGCTGTCACAGTGTTTATGCTGCATATTCTGCTGGCAGCGGCAGGTACGCTCCTGCTCTGTGGTTTGCAGCCCCTGCCGCTGACGGATGTGCTGTTTGAAGTCTTTTCTGCTTTGGGAACAGTTGGCATGACAACAGGAATCACGCGGGAGCTTACGCCGGTTTCCTGCGGGGTAATTATGTTTCTGATGTATTGCGGCAGGGTTGGCAGTGCGTCGTTTGCTGTCGCGCTTTTGGAAAAGAAAGCAAGACCGCCGGTGTGTTTCCCTGCGGAACGGTTGACTGTTGGGTGAGGTGAGAATATGAAATCTTTTTTGATAATCGGCATGGGTTCGTTTGGGCATCATTTGTGCCGCAGTCTTTCCAAGCTGAAATGCGAGATTATGGTCGTTGACAGGGAGGAGAGCGCGGTAGAAGATGTATTGCCGCTTGTTGTCAGCGCGAAAATCGGCGACTGCACGAATCCGGAGGTTTTGCGTTCGTTTTCGGTGAAAAGCTTTGATACCTGTTTTGTCTGCATGGGGACAAATTTCCAGAACAGTCTGCAAATTACAAGCCTTTTGCAGGAAATGGGGGCAAAACGTGTGCTGAGCAAGGCAGACGAGGATATCCATGCGAAATTTCTTTTGCGCAACGGTGCGGACGCCATCATTTACCCGGAAAAGGACATTGCAGAACGGATTGCCATAGAGGAAAGCTCAGACAATATTTTTGACTGCATGGAGCTGGGGGATGGATATTTTATCATGGAGATCAATCCCCGAAAGGAATGGCTGGGGAAAACGATACGGGAAATGGATTTCCGCAGCCGTTACCGGCTGAACATCATGGGAATCAAGCAGGACGGTTTGCTGAAGCTGATGCCGGATCTGAATTATGCGTTTCGGGAGGGGGAGCATTTAATGGTGATGGGCACGGAAGAAGACATTTTGAAGGTGGCAAAGGAATGAGGACGATACGGAAAGTTGAGCGGGAAAAGAAACGATTTCTGCCGCTTTTGCTGCTGGGCGATGAACAGGAGGACATGATTGACCGTTATCTGGAGCGTGGGACACTGTATGTGATGGAGATAGATGGGGCAGTTGTTGCAGTGGCTGTTGTTACACAGGAAACGCCGGAGGTCTATGAACTGAAAAACATTGCCGTCGCGCCGAAATACCAGAGAAATGGGCTGGGCAGGACGATGGTGGCGCATGTTTGGACGGACTGCGGCGGAAAAGGAAAAAGCCTTCTGGCAGGAACAGGAGAAGCACCCAGGACGATGGCGTTTTATGAAAACTGTGGGTTCACGCTTTCGCATCGTGTGGAAAACTTTTTTACAGAGAACTATGCCCATCCCATCGTGGAGGAAGGTGTGACGCTGCGGGATATGGTCTATTGGGTGAAATGGCAAAGGGATTGATGGGAAAGCAGACGCAGATGGAAAAATGGCAGGTTTCGTTTTTTGCCGGAAAGGAGCTTTCCTGTTACAGGATAATATTGTTTTGCAGGATGGCAGCGGCAAAATAGTGTTTCACCAGTATAGCTTTTGTGAGTTACTCAAGCATCTGCTGGTCAGCTATGTTGGCATCACATACGCAGAGGCATCCGATGCAGTAGAAAATTCCCATCTTTCAAAGCCGGCGGAAAGTGCGGCGGAGGCGGGATTATTAGGCCACGAATATGCGTACTATTGGGCGATGTCCCTCTATTATGGCAATATGTTTTGGGAAAAAGGGATTCCAGTGCAGTCAGATGATTTGGCGGTTTATTTTGAATTGGAGAACAGGATAATAAAGCGGTATCATTTGAATGATTATGTGGTATGAAGATGGAAAGCTGTACGGTCTGTACCAGCCAGACGGAGAACGCCTGCGCTAGGCACAGACCGCACCTGTTTTCAAATACTGACAGAATGGAATTTATGTATTGCAGAAATTAAAAGGGGAGGAATTTATTCAGGAAGGAGATCCCAAGCTTTTTACGTATCGTGTCTGCATTCTGATAGCCCAGCCGTTCCGCCTCCTTCAGGAGCTTTGCGGCTTTCTTCTTATCCCCGCCCTGACCGACTGCAAGGGCGTAATTGCCGAGGGTCGTGGCATAATCCACATCGTTCGGGGGAATAAGGGAAAGCCCCTTTTCGTAATATTCACAGGCGGTCTGAAACTGCCCGCGAATGAGATAGACTGCGCCGATATTGCCATAGGCTACGCCGTCGGAAGGGTTGAGGGAAAGAGCCTTTTCATAGCAGGAAAGGGCTTTTTCATGCGCGCCTAAGCTGCGGTATGCCCTGCCAAGCCGGACCCAGATATCCGGCATATTTCCGTTTGTCTGCAAAGCGTTCAAAAGAGCCTGTATTTCCAGAGAGGTTTGCCCCTGCTGGTGATATTCACCTGATTTGGCGATGTAGGAAAACGCTAAGGCTTCCGCTTCCGGGCCGCTTAATATCTGCTCGCTTTCTTCCCGCGAATATTTCCTGCCGCAGAATGAACAGACCAGCGCGCCCTGTTCCGCGACCAGATCGCTGGAGCCGCAGGCCTGACATTTTAGGATTTGCATAGAAAAACACCTCGTTTCAGCCAATTTCCGTTTTTATGTTCTGGTATTTTGAATTTTTATTTAGAAAATAACATTTCCCGTATGCGTAATATTGTAGCATATCCGGAAAATCCTTACAAGTATTGGAATGAGGAGGATTTGCTGCAAACGCAAAAAACGCGGAGTACTCGCCCAAGCGGGCAATCAGGTCTGCTTGTCCGTTTGGGGGAATACTCCGCGTTTTTTAGGGAGAGATTTTATTCGGGAAGAACCGCAGAAGCGGTCGTGTTATCCAATGGGACGTCCTGCGCCTGTAGCTGCTCCATTGCGGGCGCGTTATGGTTTGCCACATAGAGGGACATTCCTGTGACAAAAGAAAGCGTAAAAGTGACCATTGCGATACTGAATAATTTCATAAGTTGTTTTTTCATAAACGTCTCCTCCTTTGGCGTTTTTGTCTGTACCAGTTTTACTGGAAGTTTTGTTTCTTTTTTGCTTCTGATAAGAGTATAGCACAGAATGGCTCAGCGTAGGTTACATCAGGTTAACATTACCGTTACAATGTGGTTTCACTTTTATTACGGGAGTGTCTCAGAAAAAATACAGAATTATGACAAAATACGTCAAAATATTCAGGAATGGAATTGCCGCAAAATATGACTTGCATAAATAAAGTGATTTTTCATATGGCAGTGCCCATGTATGAAGCGATTGATCCGACCTCTTATTGCTGCCTTCAGCAGTTATCAACAGTTCAGAGATAAATGAAGCAGTACCGGTCGTAGTTCATGCTTTCCAGGAAATTTTTGACAAATGTTTATGCAGCTGATATACAGGGGGTATTGTAAACAATTTAACGCCAGATATGTTGAGATTTTTGGTGGGAAATAACTGGTCCAATTTACCAGACTGTGAAACAGGAAAATTTTCTTTTCAAGTTATTGGTGGTGGAGGATGGAGGATCACAGAGAGATACTTAAATTTTTCTTAAGAGAGGTGCGGCCTCTCTTTTTTTGTGCGGGAAAATGCCGGAATTCAGGGATTTTTTGAAAAAAAGAAAAGAAAAAAACATATGTTCAGGGGTTGTATTTTTATTACAGTTATATTACAATGTGGTAAGAAGTGGTATAAAGTGGGGTGAAATGGAGAGTTTTTACTATATCTTGTAACCTGTGGTGAAAGGTGGTGACGGCAGGATGTTCATGGGACAATATCAGCATTCCATAGATGCAAAAGGGCGTTTGATTGTGCCCGCGAAGTTCCGAGAGGGCCTTGGTGAGCATTTTGTCGTAACAAAAGGACTGGATAACTGCCTGTTTGCTTATCCGCAGGATGAATGGAAGATTTTTGAAGATAAATTAAAACAGTTGCCGCTGACGAATACAGGCGCAAGGAAATTTGTGAGGTTTTTCTTTGCGGGAGCGGTGGAGTGCGAATTGGATAATCAGGGGCGCATTATGGTGCCGCCCCATTTAAGAGAATATGCGGGACTGAAAAAGGAAGTTGTTTCTATCGGCGTGAACAACCGCATTGAGATATGGAATAAAGAAAGCTGGAATGATTACAGCAACGAGGAAGATTATATCAGCAATGAACTGGCGTTTGAAATGGAAAACCTGGGAATTTAACGGAAAGGATACGGCAGATGGAATTTCATCATGTTTCCGTACTTCTGCGGGAGTGCATCGAACAGTTGAATATAGACACGGACGGCTGTTATGTGGATGGCACGATGGGCGGCGGCGGACATTCGCTGGAAATTGCGAAGCGGCTGAAGGGCGGCAGGCTCATTGGCATAGATCAGGACCCAAACGCGCAGAAAGCGGCAGGGGAACGGCTGCGGAACTATCAGGACAGAGTAACGTTCGTGCGGGATAATTTCGGCAATATTGCCCATATTTTGGACGGGCTTGGAATAGAAAGAATAAACGGGATGCTGCTGGATATTGGCGTATCGTCGCACCAGCTGGACGAAGGGGAACGGGGATTTTCCTACCAGCAGGACGCGCCGCTGGATATGCGCATGAATCCGGACAAGCCGTTCAGTGCGTATGACGTGGTAAACGGTTATGACGAGGAAGAGCTCAACCGCGTGATATTTACCTACGGAGAGGAACGCTGGGCGAAGCGTATCGCACAGTTTATTGTAAAGGAACGGCAGGACAGGCCCATAGAAACGACGGGCAGGCTGGTGGAGGTCATCAAAAAGGCTGTGCCGAAGGGCGCGCGGAAGGATGGACCGCATCCGGCAAAGCGCACGTTTCAGGCTATACGAATCGAGGTCAACGGGGAGCTGGACGTACTGCAGCAGGCAATTGACGCTGCGGCAAAGAGGTTGGCTCCGGGCGGGCGGCTCTGCATTATTACATTCCATTCTCTGGAAGACAGAATTGTAAAAGAGGCGTTCCGCAGATTAGAAAATCCCTGCGTCTGCCCGCCGGAATTTCCGGTATGCGTTTGCGGGAAAAAGCCATTGGGCAGGGTGCTGACACGAAAGCCCATATTGCCGGGCAAAGAGGAATTGGAACAAAATCCCCGCGCAAGAAGCGCGAAGCTGCGTGTATTTGAGGCGGCAGGGGAAACCTGAAAATATTTTTAGAACGTACAAGGAGGGGAACAGCATGGCAGCAAATCAACGGCGCAGAAGGGACGATTTTAATAGGGGGACGTCCTACTATACATATGGGAACGTTGCGTATGAATTGCAGCCGGACTATACCCCGCACCCTCTGCATGAGGAAAAACGCCGCAAAGAGGAGGAAGCCCGGGAGGCGAGGGCAGAAGCCAGAGAGCGGAGAATTTCCACAGCGAAAATGATACTTGCGGCACTGGTGCTGTTTGCGGGCTGCATTGCGTTTATGGGGATGCATGTTTTAGTGGCGAATGAAGAAATATCTTTGAGAAAGCAGAAAAGCGAGCTGGCTGATCTGAAGGCTGGAAACGCAATACTGGAGGCGGAACTGACGGAAAAGCTGGATATGGACTTTATCAAGGAGGAGGCAATCAAGCGGCTTGGCATGGCAGAGCCGCAGCCTTATCAGATTGTTTATATCGATGTGCCAAAGCAGAGCTATACGGTGCAGCATGCCGATGATGAAGCGGAGCAGGACCCTTCTGTATTGTCGAAGATTTCAAATATTGTGAAAAAGGATTGATGAATGGATGAAAAGAGATGCGCATGGAATAAAAGCGAAGGGGAGATTTGCTTTTATTCTTTTTGTATTTATGGTAGCGATGTGCGTATTGATGACGCGCGTGGTCTATTTGAAAATCGTGCATGGGGCGGAATATGAAGCGGAGGCGAAAAAACAGCAGATTAACCGCTACGATGTGGAAATTGCGGCGAACCGCGGCAGTATACTGGACAGGAACGAGCAGGTTCTGGCAGTTTCAACGGCGGTGTTCAATGTCGCGCTTGACCCTTTGCAGCTTGCAGACGAAAAAAAGACGGAGGAGCAGGAACGCACGCTGACAACGCTCTGCGAATATTTTCCGGAGCTGAAGTATTCCGATTTGAAATATCACATTACGCTTGACCCGACAACAGGAGAAATCAATTCGCCGAACCACTGGAAATATCTGGTAAAGGGCATTGAACGCGATGTAAAGGAAAAGCTGGAGGCGGAAAACCTGAAAGGCGTTTATTTCGAGCAGACAAGCCGCCGTTCCTACCCGCTGAAATCGCTGGCGTGTCACTTGATTGGCTTTGTGCGCGGTGGTGCGTCATGGGGGCTGGAGGGCTATTATGCCGATGAAATGACAGGCACGCCGGGACGTTCTTTTATCCTCTATCAAGGCGCGGACAGGGTAACTTATCAGGAATATCCCGCGCAGGACGGCAGTACCATCGTGACTACGCTGGATTATACCATACAGCAGTACGCGGAGGAGGTCGTGCAGGAGACCATGAAGGAATGGCCCTCCCAGAATGTGGCGGCGATGGTAATGAATCCCAATACGGGTGAAATATATGCAATGGCGGCGGCGGATAAATTTGACCTGAACGATCCTTCCAATCCATTGGAGCTGGAAACGGACGCGGAGTTTCAGGAAAAATGGGAGGCGATGACAACGCAGGAGCAGAGCGATTATCTGAATAAAATGTGGAGAAATTTCTGTGTCAGCGATACCTATGAGCCGGGATCGGTCTATAAGCCAATTACAGTTGCGGCAGCCCTGGAAGAAGGGCTGATTAACATGAATGATACATTTACCTGCAATGCTGTGATTACGGTTGCGGACAAGGAAATCGGTTGTGCAAACAAAAGCGGGCATGGGACGATTGATGTGACAGAAGTTTTAGCGCAGTCCTGCAACCCGGGCGTGGTGCAGATTGCACAGAAGCTGGGGGCGGAGACTTTCTACAAATATCAAAAGGAATTTGGATTCGGACAGGACACGGGAATCGACCTTCCCGGTGAACCAGGGGTGAATACTTGGAGCAGGGTTATGCATGCGCTTTCTGGGATTGGCCCTACGGAACTGGCAACGATGTCCTTTGGGCAGACGTTCAACTGTTCCTCTGTGCAAATGATTACAGCGTTTTCCGCGCTTATCAATGGTGGGAATCTGGTAAGACCTTACGTAGTTTCTCAGATTAAGGACAGCACCGGCACAGTGGTAAAGGAACATGGAACGGAGATTGTGCGTAAGGTGATTTCGAGAGAAACCTCGGATAAAATCAGGAACGCGCTGAAGGCCACAGTTGACCATGGTACAGGCAGAAAGATACAGATACCGGGCTATTCCATTGGCTGTAAAACGGGTACAGCTGAGCAGGGGGCCCGTACAAAAGATAACCTTTGGACGTTGACACACATGGCGTATTTTCCGGCGGAAAATCCGCAGTATCTGGTGTTTACGGTCATCCATATCCCTGATGAATATCAGGACGGCGTGCAGTCCACAGGGCCTATGACGAAAAAGCTGATGGAAAACATCATCAAATATAAAAACCTTGAACCTACGGAATCTGAGGACGCCACGCCGCTGAAAGCCGGCCAAACGGTGACGATGCCGGAATATATCGGTAACAGCGCACTTTATGCAACGCTGGATTTGGATGCGCAGGGACTGAATTATAAAATCGTCGGGACAGGCAACCAGATTACGAATCAGGTGCCGAAGGTTGGGACGGACGTTGAAATCGGCAGCGAGGTTATACTATACGTAGAAAAAACCGAAGAAGAAATTGGAACAGTGAAGGTGCCGAATGTGGTTGGCAAGAGTTATGACGACGCAGTGAAAGAGTTGACGGATTTGGAGTTTGAGGTGCTGTTTGAGGGCGAGGAAGGCGGAAATGTGGTTTCCCAAAGCCCGAATCATGGGCTGTCTGTGGAGCAGGGCAGTGAAGTGACGATCAAGCTGGAAAAAGCGAAAGAGCCGGAGCCGGAAAATAGCAAAACGGAGTAATCAAAAAAAGGTTTGGGAAGAAAGGAGATTCCCAAACCTTTTTTGTGGAGATTATTCATAGGGATATTCTGCGAAATAATCCACACTGTCTCCTTCGTCCAGCCATTTTTCAAACCAGCCCAGAAAATCCTGCCTTTGACAGCAGGGTTGTACGCCCATTTCGCTGAAATGCCAGACTTCTCCGCGGCATGGGCCTGTGACAACCAGCTGGAAGGTCTGGCAGCAGCCAATGTCGATTAGTTCCAGCGTGCCGTTATCCATCATTTCCGCTTCGGAGGCATCGTTTCCCCAGATATATTCTGCTTCATAGGGGAAGGGGAGGGAAAGCCCTGCGGTTTCCTCCGCAGTTGCGGGCGGGAAGGGGGGGCATTTTGCGTCCGCGTTTCCATGTACACCCGTTCCCGATTTCCAGCAGGAAACGGCGAAAGCCTTCCGGAAGCGTTATGCCTGCGGTCTGCTCAAAGGCAAGGATTTCCTGTTCCGGAAGCGGCGCGCCCAGAATGATTTGATTTTGCGCTGTTTTTTCTTTGATACGATGGATTACAGTATCCATTTCACTACTTTGGTAAACTGCCATTTTTGCCCCCTCCTATTATCCTTTCATTTGACTATGAACCAGCTCCAACAGCTTCTTTTCCAGCAACTCATATAAAACGTCATAGCCCGCATTGCTCAGATGTACGCCGTCATACTGGAAAAGGGCTTCATACGTTTCGGCGTCCTCTTTTCTTTGCAGGAAGGCGGAAAAAAGGTCTGCCACAGGGCAATGGTAGGATTCTCCCAACTTCCGCACGATGTTGCTGTAAAGCGCAACGCGGTCTGTCGTTGTGAAGGGATAAAAATCCGTATCAATAACAGGCGGAGGTGTCAGGAGCAAGGGGAGAGTGCGGCCTCCGTTGAAACCTGCTTCCGGCTGGGCCGACGCAAGGATACGTTCAATGATCTGGCTCATGTTCTGCTCATATTCCCAAGGCGTGCGGTACTGCCCTTCGTTTAGTGCGCTGTCGTTAGACCCGAGCAGTACGCATACAATCTGGGGGCGATGGCGCAGTACGCTCTGTTCCAGACGCCGCAGAGCCTCTCTCGTGGTTTCGCCGTTTATGCCGCTGTTATAAATATGCCATGAGAGATTGGGCTCCTGCTGGGGCAACTGGCGGGCAAGGCGCGCGGGATAGGCGATATGGCTCAGTACGCCGTAACCATAGGTCAGGCTGTCCCCAAAAGCAACAATGGTACACTGTTTCATAAGAATGCTCCTTTCCGTTTTGCGGGGAAATTTCCCTTTCCTCTATTTTAGAAGGGAACGGGCGGAAAGTCAATTCGATTGACAGTTCAGCATTTCCGGAAACATCAGAGGAACATCCTTTTTGTAATTGCGGCTGATATAAGCATATTTTTTTGAGTCGAAGAAGGTAACGACCCAGGGGTCTTTTGATTTATCAATCGTGGCAATATTTTTTGTGTTGACGATAAAAGAGCGGTGCGTCTGCACAAAAAAGCTGGCAGGCAGCCGTTCCCGCACTCTGTAAAGCGGCACAGGCAGCAGATGCGTTCCTGTTTTGGTATGCAGTACGGATTTTTTCATGGTACTTTCCACAAAAAGGATATCGCAGTAAGGTATGCTGAAAATCTCCTTTGACGTACTGATATTGCAGTGGAACGTTGAGTTAATATGAATTTTTTGGTACATTTCGTCATAATGCTGGATTAAACCGGCAAGTTCCTCTTTTTTCTCGTTCCGAAGCGGGCAGAAGAAAAATTCGCAGGACTTCCAAAGCACGAATGCAGAAAGCAAATATTCGATTTTGAATGAAAAAAACAGCATTGGCGTATGCTGGTACTTCTTTTTTTGGCGTATACGGGAAATGATCCGGTTCGTTGCCGGATAATTTTCATCCAGCCAAAACAGGAAACAGTCAATAGAACAGGAATCCAGAAGAGGCTGTATGTTTTCCCACGCGTTTTCTTCTAAAATCAGATTTTGGCTACAGTTTATGCAAATATCTTTTACTTCTTTTTTGATCGCTTCAGGAAAATTTGAAAATAACATCGTAAACATTTGAGCTTGTCCCCCTTCAAATCTGAAAAGCATAGACATAAGAAAAACACCCAAACAAAAAATCAAACACGATCGTACAAAGGTTCCACTTGCTTGGTCTACTGCAGAGAGTTTTCCGCTTGACTATTACACAATAAAATTTTTACAATGTGAAGCTAAAAATATAAGTAGAGCAAAAGTAAAGTATATGGTGCAAACGTGCTAAATTAAATGAATAAACTCATTATATCACATAATGTGAAAAAGTAAAGACTATTTTCATAAAAAGTTAGCGAAAATGAGGAAAAAACGGAAAACAGCGTTATTTTTTCATGAAAAAACAGGATTTCAGGAGAGGGCTGGCAGATGTATGCGGGGAATTATTTTGCATGTTTCCTGAACTCAAACATAAGATGAAACAAAAGGAGTGGGACAGGTCATGAGCATTGACGCGGTTTGGAACGCACTGCCCCGACGGATACGGGAGCGGGGATTGGAGAAAGAAAAACTGGAAAAGCTGCATCTACAGGAAATCCGCCTGCGATGTGGACAGCCGCTTTTGCTGAAAGGAAAAAATGACATTTGTTTTCTGCGGCAGGACGGTGTGCCAGCGGAATCATCGAAGGGCTGTATCTGCATTTCCAAGGCGGATATACAGGAAACGGTATCCCTGTTAAGCGCGTATTCGCTGTATGCTTTCGAGGAAGAACTCCGGCAGGGGTATCTGACCATAGAGGGGGGACACAGAGTCGGGTTCTGCGGCAAGGCGGTGCTGGAAGGCGGAGAGATTCGCACACTTCGGCAGATCAACGCGCTGAATATCCGCATTGCGCGGGAAATTAAGGGCTGCGCGACCAAAATTCTCCCGCTTCTGATGGAAGATGGAGCGTTCTGCCACAGCCTGATTGTTTCCCCGCCGGGATGTGGAAAAACGACACTCCTGCGTGACATCATTCGCTGCCTGAGCAACGGCGAGAGCGGCAAACAGATGACGGTGGGCGTTGTGGACGAACGCGGAGAGATTGCACCACTTTGCGATGGCGTGCCGCAGATGGATTTGGGACCATGTACAGATATTTTGGAGGGCTGCCCAAAGGCGGGCGGCATGCTGCTTTTACTGCGAAGTATGTCACCGGAAGTTATTGCGGCAGATGAGCTGGGGCGCGCGGAGGATATGCGGGCGGCAGAGGAAGTGCTGAATGCAGGCGTAAAGTTAATTTCCACCGTACATGGCAAGGACATGGAGGATTTACAAACCCGACCTTACCTGCGGGAGCTGGTGGAAAAAGGGATATTTGAACGATATGTGTTCCTTTCCCGCAGAAGGGGGACGGGCACGATCGAGGAGATATGGAATGGCAGAAAGGAATTGATCTGGAAGGGAGGCGGCGCGGGATGGAACTGATTTTCCGTATGACAGGAATAGTCCTTATTATGGGATCGACTGTCTGGACAGGGGCATATCTTGCGGCGCGGGAAAAATATCGTCTGCGGGACCTGGGGGAGCTGGAACGGGGCGTTCAACTGCTGGAAGGGCAGATTGCGTATCTCTCTGCTCCTCTGCCGGAGGTGCTGGAAAGCGTAGGCTGGAAAATGGAGGGGACTATGGGCGAAGCTTTCCGACAGGCGGCAGAACGGATGGCGCGACGGGAGGGTATTTCGGCAGAAGAAATCTGGGCAGATGTTTGGAAAGCAGGGCAGAAGGAAACCTTTTTCCGGCAGGAAGATATGGACGCACTCCTGCTTTTTGGCAAAACGCTGGGTTTTTTGGACAAGGAACAGCAGAAAAACAGCATCCGTCTGTTTCTGCGCTATCTGGAGGGTGCGCAGGAGCAGGGCAGACGGCGGCTGGATAAAAACGGGCGGCTATATTACGGCATGGGTGTTTTAAGCGGTCTTATGCTGGTAACGGTGCTGCTGTAAAAAGCGGGGAGGGAAGGTATGGAAATCAATATTGTATTTCGCATTGCGGCGGTAGGGATACTGGTGGCAGTGCTCAATCAGGTGCTGATCCGCGCCGGACGGGAGGAACAGGCGACAATGACGACGCTTGCGGGGCTGGTAGTTGTGCTGTTCTGGGTCATTCAGTACATCAGTACGCTGTTTGAAACGGTGCAGACGCTGTTCCAGTTATAAGGGGGCGGGGCATATGGAGATTGGAAGGATCATCGCGCTGGGGCTGGTCGGTACCTCTCTGGCGGTGGTGCTGAAAAAAGAAAGCCCCCAGTTCGCGCTTCTGCTGACAGTTGTGACGGGTGTACTCATCTTTTTTATGGTCTGCGGCTATTTGGATGGACTGCTGCAAATGCTGCGGGAAACGGCAGAACGGGCAGGCGTTGGCAGCGGGTATTTTGCTGTGGTTTTGCGGGTGATTGGCATTGCGTACCTGACGCAGTTTGGGGCGCAGCTATGCGTGGACGCAGGGGAGACAGCAATAGGCAGTAAGATTGAGCTGGCAGGGAAAATACTCATGATGGCGGCGGCAATGCCTGTGCTGACGGCTTTGCTGGAAATGGTAATGAATTTATTTTAGGCAGTGTCGTCACAAGTGCCTGCACACGCCTTTCCGGCAAATTTTCCATGCGTTTTTTGCTTCATTTATGCGATGGGCTTTGTCCGTTGCTACAGCCGCCAAAGGCGGCCATGCTGACCCCAAATTTTCTTTACTGCTCCACGCAACGGAATAAATCGGTGCTTCTTTAACCGAAACAAAAGCAGGCTTTGGAGGGATACATATGAAAAAAGTGATTTGCGCGGCTATCCTGCTGTTTGCGTTCCTGCTGCCATTTCCGCAGCGGGCATTTGCCGCTGAAATGGACGAGCTTTTGCAGGAAGAGCTGCAGCGGCTGGAGGTTGAAGCGGCGGACAGGGCGGCGGAAGGCCTGGAACCGGAACAGGGCTTTGGAAAACTGCTTCGGGATATCTTAACAGGGGCATTTGATTTTTCCTTTGAAGATTTTGGGGAAGAACTGGCAGAGGCGGCTTTTGGGGAATTCCGCATACAGGGCAGGCTTTTGGCGCAACTGGTGCTTGTTGTCGTGCTGAGTGCAGTGCTGAAACAGTTGAACAGCTCGTTTCAGGGAAAATCTGTGGGGGAAATGGGTTTTTATCTCTGTTATATGGTGCTGGTAGTGGTGATTTTATCTTCATTTCACAGCATTTCGCAGAGCGTTGTGGAGAGGATAAGCGGAATCTGTAAGGTTTATGAAGCGATGCTGCCGATATTCCTCGTCCTTTCGGCGACCTCCGGCAATTTCACACAGACCGCCATGATGGGGCCTGTGCTGATGGGCGGTTCGGCGGCACTTTCCTTTGCGGTCAGCTATATACTCGTTCCTGCCATACTGCTGGCGATTTCTCTGGAGCTTGCGGATCATATCTCGGAAAAAGCCATACTGGGACGCTTTGCAAAGCTGCTCCGGCAATGCATTGCATGGGGAATGAAGGGAGCGGCAATGCTGTTCATGCTTCTGATATCTTTACAGAAAATTGGCGGCGGGGCAATGAATGGGCTGGCGGCAAGGACGGCGAGGATCGCGGTCAATTCTGTTCCAGTGGTGGGGAACGTCATGGGCGGCGCGGTGGAAACGGCAGCGGCTGTGGCAGGTACACTGCGCAGCGGCACGCTGGTTGCGGCGGCTGTGTTCCTGCTCCTGCTCTGCATTCCTTTGGTGGTCAAAATGCTTGTGATACTGCTCGTGTTTCAGGTGACGGCGGCAGCGGCGGAGTTTATCTGCGAAGAAAGACTGGTAGAATGTATTGCAGCGGCAGGAGAATATACCGCCCTCCTGTTGGGGGTCATTGTTCTGGGAGAGGGAATGTTTCTGTTTTCCGCCCTGCTTCTGTTGGGAGGGCTTTAGGCAGTATCGTCACAAGTGCCTGCATAAGCCTTTCCGGCAAGTTTTGTCGGCTTTTTCGTTAAAAATTCCTGCCGTACCGCGCCGCATTGTACGCCTGCGAATTTTTGCCTGAAATCCGACAAAATTATGCTAGAAAATACGGATACATGACTCATAACGACACTACCTGGAATTCGGAGGGAAAAAAGGAATGATGGAGGCTTTTACCGCATATATAAAAACTATAACGGCTTTGACCATTTTTTCCGCTATGGCGGAAATCCTGATGCCGGAGGGAAATTACCGCAGATATGTGGAACTGGTGCTTGGCGTTCTGATATTGACAGCCGCGCTGAGCCCCTTTCTGCGGCTGTTCGGCGTAAGGCAGAGCGATATCAGCCTTTCGCCGCTGCGGCAGAGCGTCCGGCTGGAACGGGCGTTCCATACCGGCGATGACTACCGGAAAATGGAACAGGAAAGGCTGGAGCATACATATCAGACGCTTTTAGAGGAAGAACTGACGCAGGACCTGCAAAAGAAATTTCCGCAGATTGAATGGGTGGAGGCGGAATTTTGCAGGGACGCGGAGGACGGGGACTACGGCACTCTGCAATCTTTTTCTGTGGGCTGCGGAGAGGCAAACGCGCAGGAGGTACAGAAATACGCGGCAAAACGCTATGGCTTGCCGGAGGACGGCGTTCGGGCTGTGAATTGACAAAAGAAGGGTGAGAAAAATGCAGAAGGATTTTTGGCGGAACATGTTCCGTCCCGAAAACAGGAAAACGCGGAATAACGCTTTGCTGGCACTGATGGCAGGCATACTTCTGCTGGCGGCTGGAAACAGCCTTTTCCCGTCAGAAAAAAAAGAACAGGCGGAAACCCCGCCTGCGGAAGAGAGAGAAGAAAGCCAATCCAATAAAAAAGAAGCAGATCTGGAACAGCGGATGGCGCAGATTCTTTCCAGAATAGAAGGCGCGGGAAATGTGGAGGTGATGCTGACATTCAGCATGGCGGAGCAGAAGGTGGTGGCACAGGAAGAAAAGAGGGAAGAAAGCAGGGGAGAGGAAAGCGGCAGGGTATCCGAAAGCCTTCGGACAGAAACGAGCGTTGTTATGCTGGAGGATGGCAGAGGGAGCTTTTCGCCCCTTGTGCTTTCGGAAGCATCGCCAAAGGTAGAGGGCGTTGTAATCGTGGCGGAGGGCGGCGGAAATCCGGCGGTCTGCGCTTCGCTGAACAGTGCGGCACAGGCTCTGCTTGACGTACCGGCTCATAAAATTGCGGTTTTGAAAATGAAATAGAGGGGGAAAACAAAATGTTTGTCATTAAGAGGAACCAAGTGGTTGTAACGGCACTGGCGGTGATGATCGCGGCGGCAGGCTATCTGAATTTTCAGGAGAGCCGCTCTGCACAGAGCAACAAAACTGCGCTGCAACTGACAGAGGAAGGCGATATTACGGCACTGGTGGATTATTCCGCCCTGCCGGATGATCTGGACGCAGAAGAACTGGCATTAGACCCGATCACTGCGGAGGCGGAGATTGCGGAAACGACTGGGGACGGTGCGGCTGTGTTTGTCAGCGCGGAAGGCGGGCTGAACAGCGGGCAGTATTTCGCGGAAGCAAAACTGGACAGAGAACAGTCCCGTGCAAAGCAGAAGGATATTCTGACGGAAATGCTGAATAACGAAAACGTCAGCCAGGAGCAAAAGGATAAATGCAGCGATACCATGATGCAGCTTCAGGAGCGTATTGAAAAAGAAACGGCAGCAGAAGCTATAATTGAGGCAAAAGGTTTTCAGGAGGCATATGTCCGCATCGACGATGCAACAGTGGATGTTGTCGTGGATAAGGAAACGCTGACGGATGCGGAGGTCGCACAGATTGAGGACATTGTGAAACGGAAAACGGGCTGCGAGGCAGACCAAATTCGCATCAATACTCTGAAAAAAGGAAAATAATGGTAACCTGAAAAGCGGAAAAGGAATACTTTTCCGCTTTTCGCATGTATTTTGATGTATATTTATTTGCATTGGCTGGTGAGTTCTGGTATAATATTCGATAGAAGCGGAAAATATGGAAATTTTCAGGATTTTCGGCTGGCGGAAATATGGATTACAGAAATGAGATACTGCGGGGTGTTCAGGAGGCTGACGCTGCGCAGAAAGTTTTTTATGCTGTAGTTAAGGAACAAAGGAGAAATTCCGCGGACGCAAAGTCAAAAGAAAGAAACGCCGCAGGCGCGGGCGGGTATGAAGTTTTTGGAAAATGTATAGAATGCTGTATAAAAGGGACAACAGGAGGTCGGAAAGATATGTCTGAGAACAAAGCGATGAACGGACAGATACAGATAGCGGATGAAGTGATTGGCGTGATTGCGGTTACGGCGGCTCTGGAGGTAGAAGGCGTTGCAGACGGCAGCGGCAGCAAGAGTTTTGTGGAATTTTTCGGTAAAAAGGGTCAGACCAAGTGCGTAAAAGTCGTGAAGGATGAAAACGAAGCGGTACTGGATATGGACATTATTGTGAACTTCGGCACAAAGGTACAGGTTGTGGCAGAGGAAGTGCAGAAAAAAGTCAAAAATGCTGTGGAAACGATGACAGGGCTGAATGTCGCGGTAGTAAATGTCAGCGTTTCCGGTATTGTTCGGGAGAAAAGCGCGAACGCCGAGGAGGAAGAATGAACGAACCCTTTCCGGCGTGCGGCTGGAAAAAGCGGAAACGGGTTCTGGAGCAGCAGCTGATGGGACCCGTCTGTTGATTCCCGTGGATTGTTAGGAGTAGGATTGCAGGGCGACAGCGGAGGTATGGTATGAGCCGGAAAAGTGCGAGAGAAAATGCGTTCTTTCTTTTGTTCCAGATGGATTTTTACGAAACGGAAGAATATGAACAGGTAAAGGAAATATTTTTTGCAGAAAAAGAACCGCCGTTGAAGGAGGAAGACCGCGCTTTTATTACGAAAGAAGCGGAGGAAGTGCAGGAACACAAAGAAGAAATTGACAAAATCATTCAGAGATGCGCCAAAGGCTGGGAGCCGGAACGAATGAACAAGGTAGATCTTGCAATACTGCGGCTGGCTGTCTATGAAATGCACTTTTCGGACGATACGCCGGTTGGTGTGGCAATCAATGAGGCGGTGGAGCTGGCAAAGAAATTCAGTGCGGACGAAGCCCCTGCGTTTATTAACGGTATCCTTGGCAAAGCGGTAAGGAAAGAGGCATGATTGCGCCAAAGGTTTTTACGGTTGGGCAGATCAACCGGTATATCAAAAATCTGCTGGAAAATGATTTTATATTGAACAGCCTGCTCGTGCAGGGGGAAATTTCCAATTTTAAAGCACATTCCTCAGGACATTGGTATTTTACACTGAAGGACGCCACAGGTGCGCTTTCCTGCATGATATTCCGGCAGGACGCGGAGGAAATTCCCTTTCTGCCGGAGAACGGCATGCAGGTCATATTATACGGGCGTGTTTCTCTTTACGAACGGACAGGGCAGTACCAGCTTTACGGCGAATTTATGGAGCCTGTCGGAATGGGTGCGCTCCAGATGGCATTTGAGCAGATGAAGGAAAAGCTTGCGGCGGAAGGATTGTTTGACGCGGATTTTAAGCGGGATATGCCCACACAGGTCGGCTGCATTGCCGTAATCACATCGCCTACGGGGGCGGCGGTGCGCGACGTGATACAGATCGTGAAACGGCGCGACCCACGGGTAAAAATTGCGGTATTCCCGACGCTTGTGCAGGGAGAAAACGCGGCGGAGGATATTGTCCGTTCCCTGCGGCTGGCAAACGAATGGGGCGGTGCCGATGTTATCATTCTAGGGCGCGGCGGCGGCTCTATGGAAGATTTGTGGCCGTTTAATGAGGAAAAAGTCGCGAGGGCGGTATTTGCTTCGGAGATACCTGTTATTTCTGCCGTTGGGCATGAAACAGATTTTACAATAACAGATTTTGTTTCTGATCTGCGCGCGCCTACACCTTCGGCAGCGGCGGAATTGGCAACGGCAATACCGCTGGAAAGCCGTATTGCTGTACTGGAAGGTATGCAGGAACGTCTTTGGCGGGATGTTTCCGCAGCCATAGTATCCAGCAGACGGCGGCTGGAATTTTTGAAAGAGCGTCCCGTTTTGAAACGCCCTCTGGAAAAAATACACCAGCTGAGGGCAGGCGTAGAAGAACAGAGCCAGGCCATACAACGGGAAACCATGCGGCGGCTGGAGAAAAACGCAGGGCGTCTGACGGCGGTACAGGCAAGGCTGGAAGGTGTTTCGCCCTTTTCTGTGATGAAACGGGGATATGCCATGATTTTGGACGAAGCCGGACAACCTCTCACAACGGCGGCAGACGCACAGGAAGGGCAGAAACTGCAAATCGAAATGCGGGACGGCAGGCTGTATGCGGCAGTAACAGGAAAGGCGGTAAATGGCGATGGCAAAGAAAAAACTGTCCTTTGAGGAAGCAATGGAACGAATGGAGGCTATCGTGGAGCAGCTGGAGCAGGAGGAAGCCCCTCTGGAAACGGTAGTAGCTCTTTATAAGGAAGGGCTGGGGCTTTCCGCTTACTGCATGGAAAAACTGACGGCGGCAGAGGGCGAGATCGTTCTTTTGCGCAAGGAAGCAGGGCTTTGGCAGGAAGAACCTTTTCAGGCGGAGGAATGAAGACATGGAACATATGGATTTGAAAACAAAAATGGAAGAATACCGCGTCTATATTGAAAACGCGCTGGAAAAATGTATTCCCGAGCAGAAGGCTTTGCCGCCTGACGTATATGAAGCGATGCGGTACAGTTTGCTGGCGGGTGGAAAACGTCTGCGTCCTGTGCTTGTGCTGGCCGCATGTGAAGCAATGGGCGGGAAACGAGAAGATGCCCTTCCGTTTGCCTGTGCCATTGAAATGATACACACCTATTCCTTAATCCATGACGACCTTCCGGCGATGGATAACGATGATTTTCGGCGGGGAAGGGAGACGAACCATAAAGTATATGGCGAAGCAATGGCAATTCTTGCGGGGGACGGACTTCTGCATCATGCAATGGAAACGATGGCAGAGGCGTGTGTAGAAAATCCTTCTGCAAAGACGGCAGGCGCGATGCGCGCGATTGCTCATGGAGCAGGGATTTATGGCATGCTGGCGGGACAGGCCGCAGATGTCGCGCTGGAAGGAAAACCCCTTGATGTGGAAACGCTGGATTATATCCATTTGAATAAAACGGCAGCAATGATTCGTGGTGCATTGGAAGCGGGTGCGATTTTAGGAGGCGCGGACGCGGAAACGGTGAAGGGCTATGGTCTTGCGGGGCAGAATATTGGCCTTGCATTCCAGATTATAGATGATATTTTAGATGTAACAAGCACAACGGAAGAATTGGGCAAGCCTGTCCACAGTGATGAAAAGAACCAGAAAACAACGTATGTAACGATATTTGGGATAGAAGAAGCACGGCGGATTGCCGGAAAGCTTTCCATGCAGGCGGTAAATTACTGGAAAGTGCAGGGGGAAAGCTGTGCATTTCTGCTTGCGCTGACAGAATATTTGACAGACAGAACCTATTGATGCATAGGACAGGAAAGAAGAGGAACATATGGGAATAGAGGGGATCTTTAAGAATACGCCCCTTTTGGCGGCGGTAATTTCCTGGGCAATCGCGCAGGGGACGAAGATCATACTGACATTGGTGTTAGAAAAACGGTTCGACGCGACAAGGCTTGTGGGTACGGGTGGTATGCCCAGTTCCCATTCCGCGCTGGTAATGGCTTTGGCTTTTGCCGTAGGAAAACAGAACGGGTTTGAATCACCGTTTTTTGCCATCGCGCTGATACTCGCGCTTGTGGTGATGTATGACGCGGCAGGAATCCGGCGGGCTGCCGGAAAACAGGCGGAGATACTCAACCTCCTGATTGAAAAGCACCAGTTGCCGGATATGGAAAAACTCAAGGAGCTTTTAGGACATACGCCGCTTGAGGTGCTGGCCGGAGCCATTCTCGGCATTACGGTAGGATTTTGTGTTTAACTGTGTTCAGCGAATGGGGGAAGGGCTGTGTCTGAAATTCTGAATCAGATTCAAAAGAAAGACGACATAAAAAAACTGAATGAAGAAGAACTGAAAACATTGTGCAGGGAGCTGAGGCGGTTTCTTCTGCGCAGCGTTTCCAAAACGGGCGGACATCTTGCCTCCAACCTTGGCGTTGTGGAGCTGACAGTCGCGCTGGAATACTGCTTTAACCTGCCGGAGGATAAAATCGTCTGGGATGTAGGACATCAGGCGTATATCCATAAAATTCTGACGGGCAGGAAGGAGCAGTTTGCTACGCTGCGCCAGCTGGACGGGCTGAGCGGCTTTCCCAAACCGCATGAAAGCGACTGCGACGCATTTGCGGCAGGGCACAGTTCTACATCTATATCCGCCGCGCTTGGCATTGCAAAGGCGCGTGATCTTTTGGGCGGAAAGGAGCATGTGATTGCCGTAATTGGAGATGGCTCTATGACAGGCGGGCTGGCATATGAAGCCCTGAACAATGCCGGAAGGGAAAATACCAATCTGATTGTGATACTGAATGACAACCAGATGTCGATTGATACGAATGTGGGCGCACTCAGCCGCCATTTGAACAATTTGCGGACAGACGGACGTTACCAGAAGCTGAAAGAGCATTTCAAGCAGTTTCGGGACAATGTGCCCATAGTAGGACAGGCAACCTATCATGTTCTTTCCAAAGCGCGGGACAGTGCGAAGCACCTTTTTCTGCATGGCGCAATGTTTGAGGAACTTGGTTTCAAATACATAGGTCCGGTAGACGGGCATGATTTGAAGGAGCTGCTGGAACTGTTCCAGAATGTGAAGCATATGAAAGGACCTGTGCTGATTCACATTAAGACGGTGAAGGGACGCGGCTACCGCTACGCGGAGGAAAACCCCAGTGATTATCATGGTGTTGGCGCGTTTGACCTGAAAACAGGAAAGCCGCTTTCTTCCGGTGGGGAAAGCTGGTCGGACGTTTTCGGAAAGAAAATGCTGGAAATCGGTGCGGCGAACGATAAGGCTGTGGGGATTACGGCGGCAATGGCAGGCGGCACTGGTTTTGAAGGCTTTCAGAAAGCGTTTCCCGAACGTTTCTTTGACGTAGCCATTGCGGAACAGCATGGTGTGACCTTTTCGGCTGGTCTGGCAAGCAGGGGAATTGTGCCGGTGTTTGCGGTGTATTCTTCTTTTCTGCAAAGGGCGTATGACCAGATTGTACATGACGTATGTATGCAGAATCTTCATGTTGTATTTGCTGTTGACAGAGCGGGGATTGTTGGCGCGGATGGGGAAACCCATCAGGGTGTATTTGACCTTTCCTTCCTGTCGCATATCCCGAATATGACGGTACTTTCTCCTAAAAATGGCTGGGAGCTTGAGGAAATGCTGGATTTTGCAGTTAACCGCTGGAATGGTCCGGTTGCGGTGCGATATCCGCGGGGAACGGCTGAAACGGCTTTTGCGGAAAACAGGGAACCTGTGGCATATGGTAAAGCGGAACTGATACAGGACGGCAAAAAAATTGCGGTGCTGGCGGAAGGGCATATGCTGAAAACTGCGGCGGAGGCAGTGAAGCGGCTGGAGGAGGACGGCTATCAGCCGATGCTTGTTAATATACGGTTTATCAACCCATTGGACGGGGAAATGCTCCTGCGGGCAGCGGAACAGTGCGAATATGTCTTTACGGTGGAGGATAATCTCGGTAAAGGCGGGCTTGGTTCGCGCGTGATGGAATTTTACAGCGGCAGCGGACAGTTAATATCGGTGACGGGTTTCGCGTTTCCGGACTGCTATATTGAGCAGGGAACACAGGCGCAGCTTTTTGCGCGGCATGGGCTGGATGCAGAAGGCATTTATAAAGGAATCAAAAAAAGACTGGGAGAGTGAACGATGGCGGAAAAGGAACGATTGGACAGCCTGCTGGTGCAGCGGGGGCTTGCGCCTTCCAGAGAGCTGGCAAAGGCTTATATCATGGCGGGGACGGTTTATGTGGATGGCAGGAAGGAAGACAAGGCCGGAACAAAGCTGCCGACTGATATCAGCATTGAAGTGCGCGGCGGGCAGATGAAATATGTCAGCAGGGGCGGCTATAAGCTGGAAAAGGCGATTAAAGAATTTGGCATTTCTCTGGAGGGAAAGACCTGCATGGACATCGGCGCGTCAACAGGCGGCTTTACGGACTGTATGCTTCAGAACGGCGCGGCAAAGGTTTACGCCATTGACGTTGGCTATGGACAATTCGCATGGAAACTGCGCAATGATTCTCGCGTTGTCTGTCTGGAAAAGACGAACATGCGGTATGTTACCCATGAACAGGTGCCGGATGAAGCGGATTTTGCCTCTGTTGACGTTTCCTTTATTTCCCTGACGAAGATACTTCCCGCCGCGCTGGGGGTACTGGGGGAAAACGGTCAGCTTGTCTGTCTGATCAAGCCGCAGTTTGAAGCAGGGCGGGAAAAGGTTGGTAAAAAAGGCGTTGTGAAGGACAGAGCAGTGCATCGTGAGGTCATTGAGAAAATTACTGATTACGCGGAGGAACAGGGACTGGGCATACTGGGCCTGAGCTTTTCCCCCATCAAGGGGCCGGAAGGCAACATTGAATATTTGATCTATTTGGATAAACAACAGAAAGGCATGGGGAAGGATGCGGTCCGGAAACGGCTGGATGAGGTCGTGGAACAGTCGCATGCCGCGCTTTCTGAAAGGAAGGAGGGAGACCATGCAGAAGGTGGGGCTGATACCGAATGTGGAAAAGGATAAAGAACTTGCCGTTACAAAGCGACTGGTGCGCCATCTGCTGTTGAAGGGCTGTCTGCCGCAGCTTTCGGAGAGGACGGCACAGCTTGCGGGGCTGGAACTTTATGCCCGCAAGGAGGAAGAACTTTATCGCTATTCCGATTTCCTGATTTCGCTGGGCGGCGATGGTACGCTGCTGGGCGTCGGCAGGAAAACGGCGCGTTACCAGACGCCGATACTGGGAATCAATCTCGGCACATTGGGATTTCTGACTGCGGAGGAAAAAAACAGGGCGGAATATGCTATTGACAATGTTCTGCATGGGGATTACAAGCTGGAGAAGCGCATGATGCTGGAAGGCTGCATTGCGTCAGGAATGGAGCGGACAGAAGGCATACTTGCACTGAACGATATCTGCATTACCCGTGGACTTTTATATAAAATATTGGAATTTAATGTTTTTGTGAATGATGAATTTGTGGATACTCTGCGGGCAGACGGCGTAATTATCTGTACGCCGACAGGCTCAACGGCGTATAATCTTTCTGCCGGAGGACCAGTGCTGAAATCAGACGCGCAGATCATTGCTATTACGCCGATATCGCCGCATACGCTGACGAGCCGCTCTATCGTCATTTCTGCGGATGATGCGGTTACGGTGGAGGTCAACCCGAGGGAGGACACTGCGTTTACCGTCAGTGCGGATGGGCAGGATGCGTGGACGCTGACAGGCAAAAACGTTGTGCGGGTGCGCCGTGCAAAGGAATGTACAACGATCATCAAAACAAATCCGCAGAGTTTTTATGATGTACTGCGGCAGAAGCTTTCAAGGTAAATCTGAGAAAACGAGGTGACGGAAATGAAGATTGCAAGGCACGCGAAAATATTGGAATTGATTGAAAATTATGACATTGAAACACAGGATGAATTGGCGCAGAAGCTTTGCGACGAAGGTTATATTGTAACGCAGGCTACAGTTTCCAGAGATATACGGGAAATGAAGCTGACGAAGATTGCCACAGAAAAAGGACGGCAGAAATATGCTGTCATTTCCGGAAATGACACAGAAATCACCGAACGGCTGACGCGGGTGTTCCGCGAGGCAGTCGTAAAGATGGACTATGCACAGAATATGATTGTTGTGAAAACACTGGAAGGCATGGGCATGGCGGTCGCGGTCGCGCTGGATAATATGCAGAACAGCGAGATTCTTGGCACGATTGCCGGAGATGATACGGTTTTCTGCGTTGTACGCACGCATAATCAGGCGGCTGCCATCATTGAAAAGCTCTACCGGATTATCCATAGTACCTGAAATGGAAAGGGGTGGTGTACCTTGCTGGAACGTCTGCATATCAAAAATGTGGCACTGATTGAGGAATGTGAAATTTCATTTGGGAACGGGTTGAATATCCTGACAGGGGAAACAGGCGCGGGCAAATCTATGGTCATTGATTCTCTGCAGTTCGCACTGGGCGGCAGGGCAGGAAAGGACTTTTTGCGCCGCGGGCAGAAAACAGCTTCTGTAGAGGCTCTTTTTCTGGCGGAAAATGCTTCTTTACAGGAAAAGCTGACGGAAAGCGGTATTGAAACGGAGGAGGATGGTGCTCTCCTGATTACCCGTACGCTGAACGAAAGCGGCAAAACCGTCTGCCGCATCAATGGCTCCATTGCGACTGTCGGTATGCTGAAGGAAATTTCAGAAGACTTGATTGATATTTATGGACAGCATGAACACCAGTCCCTTTTGAACCCTGCAAAGCATATCCGTCTGCTGGACCGATTCTGCGGAGCGGCGTTTATGGACGCTCTGGAAAAATACAGGGAGAGTTTTCATAACCTGCGGGAAGTGGAAAAGCAGATGAAAACGCTGATGGGAGATGAAACCCAGCGAGAGCAGCGTATGGATATTTTGCAGTTCCAGAAAGAAGAAATAGAAAGTTGCGCACTGAAAGCAGGGGAGGAAGATGACCTGCTGGAGCAGAAAAAACGTCTGGGCAGCATGGAGAAGCTGATGCGGCTGACAGAGGAGAGCATTGCTCTTTTGTATGATGGGAAAGACCCATTCCCTTCTGCCTGCGAACAGATGGGCGACGCGCTGGCGAAACTGCGGGAAGCTGCCGAACTTGACAGCGGGCTTTCCGGCTTTCTGGAAGAATTGGAGGACGCCTGTGCCCGTGTAGAGGATGCTGTGCGGGATTTGAAGCGGGAGGCTGAAAACCAGGAGGCCGATCCAGAGGCTTTGGAGGAAATCGAGGAACGTTTGCAGACGATTTATAAGCTGAAACGAAAATATGGCGGCAGTGTTGAGGCTGTGCTGAAATTTTATGATAAAGTTGTACAGGAGCTGGATTTTCTGACGAACAGCAGCGAACGGACAGCAGAGCTGACAAAAAAACGCGCGGAGGAACAGAAAAAGTTGAAAGCCGCCGGAAAGACGCTTTCCGAACTGCGGCGGGAAACGGCAAAGCAGGTGGAGGAACAGATTGAAGCCGCTTTGCGTGATATGGAAATGAAAAACGCGCGGTTCCATATACAGATTGACGAAAAAACGGAATGGGGACCGGAAGGCAGGGATAAGGTGGAATTCCTGATTTCCGCCAATGCGGGCGAGGCATTGAAGCCTCTGGCAAAGATTGCTTCCGGCGGTGAAATGTCGCGCGTAATGCTGGCTTTGAAATCGGTATTAGTGGACGCCGATGAGATTGGTACATTTATTTTTGACGAGATTGACACCGGCGTGAGCGGCAGGACAGCGCGCAAGGTGGGGGAAAAGATGAGCGTTTTAGGCGAAAAACGCCAGATTCTATGTATTACGCACCTGCCGCAGATTGCTGCACTTGCGGACCGGCATTTCCTGATAGAAAAGCACAGCGAAGGAGATACCACAATGACGGAGGTGTTCCCGCTGGAACAGGAGGACTCTGTGAGGGAGGTTGCACGAATGATGGGAGGCAGTAATATCACAGAAGCTACGCTTGCTGCGGCAAAGGAATTGATGAAACGGGGATGACAAAGGAACTATAAAAAGACAGGCAGGACAATGCTCCGCATCTGTCTTTTTTATTTTGGACGCAGTTTAGGGAAAGATAACTGTCTATATTTCGACATTGTAAGACTTTTGTAATGTTTTTTTGTATGCTGAAATGGTATAATTAGTTTGGAATTTTATGGATATTTTTGGAGGGAGTGAAAGTGTATGAATAGATGGGTAGGATTGATTTTGGCAGTATGCATGTTGCCGCTTGGCGGTTGTAGTAGAGTGGCGGAGCAGGCAGAGTGTCAGGATGCAGAGGATGATGCTCCGGTGATTTACAGTAAGCCGTTGATTTATTTGTACGCAGAGGAAGAAACAGAGGTTTCTGTAAAGCTGGATTTTGCGGGAGAACTGACAGCGACATATCCGGTGTATGGGAATGGCTGGGAGGTTACGGCACAGCCGGACGGCACGTTGCTGAATCATGCTGATGGAAGAGAGTATTCCTATCTGTTCTGGGAAGGGGAAGGAATGAATGATTTCGATTTTTCGGAAGGCTTTGTAGTGAAAGGGGAGAATACGGCGGAGTTTTTGCAGGAAAAACTGGAAGAAATGGGTCTGACGGCGCGGGAAAGCAATGAGTTTATAGTATACTGGCTGCCGCGTATGCAGGAAAATCCTTACAACTTGGTTTCGTTCCAATGGGGAAATTACGAAGAAGCCGCGAAGCTGGAAATCACACCAGAGCCGGACAACATGCTGCGCGTATTCATGGCATTCAAAGGAATAGATGAGCCTGTAGAAGTACCGGAACAGGAACTGCCGAAGTTGGAGAGAGAGGGATTTACTGTTGTAGAATGGGGTGGAACGGAAGTAAAATGATTGGAGGTGAAACGTATGAAAAAGTGGAGGTGGAGCTTGATTTTGCTGGGTTGTGCAGCTATTTTATGGGGGTTTTATGTGAAAAATAAAGCGGCTGAAAATCCATTGGATGATCCAGTGGAAAAACCGGTCATTTATTTATATCCGAAGGAAGAAACAGAGGTTTCTGTAAAACTGGATTTTGCGGGAGAACTGACAGCGACATATCCGGCGTATGGGGATGGCTGGGAGGTTACGGCACAGCCGGACGGCACGTTGCTGAACCATGCCGATGGGAGAGAGTATTTCTATCTGTTCTGGGAAGGAGAAGGAATGAATGATTTCGACTTTTCGGAAGGCTTTGTAGTAAAAGGGGAGAATACGGCGGAGTTTTTACAGGAAAAACTGGAAGAAATGGGTCTGACAACATGGGAAAGCAATGAGTTTATAGTATACTGGCTGCCGCGTATGCAGGAAAATCGGTATAATCTTGTTTCGTTCCAATGGGAAAACTACGAAAAAGCCGCGAAGCTGGAAATCACACCGGAGCCGGAGAACATCCTGCGTGTGTTTATGGCTTTTAAGGAGATAGATGAACTTGTAGATGTACCGGAACAAAAACTGCCGAAGCTGACGCGGGAGGGATTTACGGTAGTCGAGTGGGGCGGAGCGGAAATAGAAAGATAGGATGGTACAGTGAAAAATGGGAAAGGACTTGTTGATATGTTGATATCAACAAGTCAAAACTTTACAGTTTTTCGAGTTTTACAAACGCCTCTAAAGCAGCGAGTATTTCATTTTTTTCACCCTGCATCGCAATATTTTCGCCTTCTGCATAATTGCCGATACCCTCAAGAGGGTCAACTTCAAAAGGAACGACATTATTCAATATGGACGCCGTTTTTATTCCACGCAGATGCCCGATTGTGAACAGAGCAGCTGTTTCCATATCCGAACCGAGAACGCCCTGCGCGCTCCAATATGCGTTAATTTCTTCGTTAATATCGGTATAGAAACTGTCATGACTGCGGGCAATGCCGACATGAAAGGGCATGCCGTTTTCCTGTGCCGCCTGGATGCAGGCCAACATCAACCCAGTATCAGGTACTGCGGGAAAGGTTGGGTCGATATAGGTTTGCGATGCGCCATCATCCCGTACCGCACCATTGACAATAATCAGATCGCCGACACTGACCTTTGGTTGCAGTGCTCCGCAACTGCCAATTCGTATCATAGCAGAAATGCCGATGCGGGAAAGTTCCTCCACAGCGATCCCCATAGATACGCCGCCCATGCCTGTAGACATCGCAAGGATACGCACGCCTTTATATTCGCCCGTAAGACTGCGGTATTCGCGGCTAAATGTCTGTTCCTGTACGTTTTCCAGAAATGGTATGATCCGATCCAGACGGGCAGGGTCGCCGGGGAGCAGGGCATATTTTGTGTGGATGCTTTTGCTGAGCTGGATATGGGGCTGGGGTTTTTGCATATGGTTTTCCTCCTTTTTCAGGCCGGCAGGGAATGCTGTATTTGTTTCTGCCTTCCGTTTTCCAAACAGCCTTGGTTACCGACATATATCACAGCAAAACATCTTTCATGGTGTATAATCCGGCAGGCTTTCCGGCAAGAAATTTTGCGGCTTTCACTGCGCCGACAGCAAAAACCTCGCGGGAGGTTGCGCGGTGGTTCAATTCTACTACTTCATCCCGTCCAGCAAAAATAACATCATGCTCTCCGACGATATTTCCGCCGCGGACAGCATGAATACCGATTTCTGTTTCTTCACGTTTTTGGCGCACGCCGGAGCGGTCATAAACATAATGGTATCGTTCGTCCATCGCCTGATTGATTGCATCTGCGATGGCCATTGCTGTGCCGCTGGGTGCGTCGATTTTCTGGTTATGGTGCTTTTCGAGAATTTCGATATCAAACCCACTGTCCGCAAGTATGGCGGCTGCCCGCTGCACGAGTTCCAGCAGAAGGTTTACGCCGAGGGACATATTCGCAGACTTCAGAACAGCTGTATCCTTCGTGGTTTCCTGCATTAGCTGAATGGTTTCATCGGAAAGGGCAGTTGTACAGAGTACCACAGGGATTTTTTTCGTACGGACAAAATCCAGAAGAGCCGGAATTGCTGCGGCTGTGGAAAAGTCAATAATGACATCAGCCTCTATATCGCAAACTTCGCAGGAAGGGAACACAGGAAATTCCAGTTCCGGCATGCCCGGGTCTATCCCACCGACTACCTTGCAGTCCGTTTCATTTTTTACCAGTTCCGCTACGACACGGCCCATTTTTCCGCCGCAGCCATGAATCAAAATATTTGTCATTGCAATGCTCCTTTTCAAAAGATACTGCAACGCTGCCCCTCCCAAAGCGGAAGGGGAGCGTTGCAGTTTTTATTTCAGCAGTCCGTAGTTTTTCATGGATGTACGAAGACGTTCCAGATTTTTTTCTTCCATATCGCAGAGCGGCAGGCGGCAGGAGCCTACTTCATAGCCCATCAGGTTCAGCGCAGCCTTTACAGGAATGGGGTTGACTTCGCAGAACAGAGAAGCAATCAGGTCGATTGCGTCAAGCTGGAGTTTGATTGCTCCGGCAATATCGCCGTCCATAAACTTTGCAACCATATCATGCGTATTTTTTGGCGCGATATTGGAGAGTACAGAAATCACGCCTTTGCCGCCGAGGGAAAGGATCGGCAGAATCTGGTCATCGTTGCCGCTGTAAATATCAAAATCCGGTCCGCAGAGTGCAGCAATTTCAGCCACCTGTGAAAGGTTGCCGCTGGCTTCTTTTACTGCGACAATATTCTCTACCCTGGAAAGCTCATAAACCGTATTGGGGGCAAGGTTACAGCCTGTGCGCCCGGGTACGTTATACAGTATAACAGGGATTTTGATACTGTTTGCAATTTTGGTGTAGTGCAGAACCAGACCCTTTTGTGTCGCCTTGTTGTAATATGGTGTAACAAGGAGCACAGCGTCTGCGCCAGCTTTTTCGCAGCCCTGTGCAAGCTCTATGCAGTGAGCGGTATCGTTGCTGCCAGCACCCGCGATAATGGGCACACGTCCAGCTGCGACTTCCTTTGCAAAGCGTACACATTCAATCTGAGAATCATCATCCATCGTGGACGCTTCACCGGTTGTGCCGCAGATAATCAGAGCATCTGTGTCATTGGCAAGCTGAAATTCAATCAATTCCTTCATTTTTTCATAGTTCACACTTCCGTCTGCATGGGTAGGGGTCACCAAAGCAACGCCCGCGCCTGTAAAAATTGACATAAAACGCACCTCCTGTAATATTCGATAGCCAAAGCAGCAGGGCAGGGGAATACCTGCCGTTTTGCTGCGGGAATACGGTAGCATTTTCCCAATAATCTTTACTGCATGTTTTTTATGATTTCCTCTGCAATCTGTACAGCGTTTGTTGCTGCACCCTTACGGATATTATCCGCAACGACCCAGAGGTTTACGCCGCTCTCAACGCTTTCATCCCGACGAATACGCCCAATGTAAACTTCATCGTGACCGGTAGCTTCAGTCGCAAGGGGGTACTCGTTTTTGCTTTCATCATTCTGCAATACAACGCCGGGAGCGTTCCGCAGTGTTTCCAACAGCTCAGCCATTTCAAAAGGCTTTTCAAACTCCACATTGATAGATTCGCTGTGGGAATTGAAAACAGGTACACGAACGGTTGTCGCGGTAATGCGCATTGCATCATTATGCAGGATTTTTCTGGTTTCGTTTACCATTTTCATCTCTTCTTTTGTATAGCCGTTATCCAAAAATACATCGATATGCGGCAGGCAGTTATTTGCGATAGCGTGGGGGAATTTCTTCGGTGCTTCGCCTTTCAGACCGTTTTCCAGATCATTCCAGCCCGCAACGCCTGCGCCGGATACCGCCTGATAGGTAGAATATACCACGCGCTTGATTTTATATTTATTGTCCAGCGGCTTCAGTGCAACCATCGCCTGTATGGTGGAGCAGTTTGGATTGGCGATGATATTTTTGTGCCACTTAATGTCTTCAGGATTGACTTCCGGCACGATCAGGGGAACTTCCGGATCCATGCGCCACTGAGAACTGTTGTCGATAACAATACAACCATGCGCTGCCGCGATAGGGGCAAATTTTTCGCTTGTGCCGCCGCCGGCAGAAAAGAGAGCGATGTCGATTGGTTTATCAAAGGAATGTTCTGTCAATTCCTCAACAGTGTATTCTTTGCCATTGAAGGTCAGCGTTTTCCCTGCGGAACGGCTGGATGCCATGACATAGAAATTTTCGATAGGGAGCTGGCGTTCTTCCAGAACTTTCAGGAATGTTCTGCCTACCATGCCGGTTGCGCCAACGACAGCGAGGTTGATTTTTTTCATGTTCATTTCCTTCTTTCTTTTATTCATAAGTGTATGATATTTTTATCTGGAAAGCAGAAGCGGCTTAAAAAGCATCGCTGGAAACAAAAAAAGTCGGTCTGCGCCGACTGACAGGAAACTGCCGGTAGGGCTTTTGGGTCTGCCGCAGTTTAAATGTTTCGTAGCGCTCCATCGGCAGTACACCGATGACAGTCGTACGGTTCTTAGCCGCACGCCCAGAAGAAAGAGATAAGGCAGCCTTCTTCTTCGGCGTTTTTCCCTTTCCGCAGACCTCCGCTACCCCTTATGATATCCGTCTGCATACTTTTGAAAAACGCACCTCTACTTTGAAGATATTTATTTACTGATTAGTCTAACACCAGTTTGGCATTCTGTCAAATGTTTTTAGGCAGGAATGGAAGAAAAAACCTTCTGCAAAAAGAAAAACCAGAACAGCTCCAATCGTACAGAGCTTTTCTGGTTTTAATCAGAGCTTAAAAACAGGTGTACGCGCCGTCTACGATGATATCGCTTCCGGTGGTATAGCCGGACGCGCTGCTTGCCAGATACAGCACAGCAGGAACAAGTTCCTCCGGCCTGCCCATGCGGTGCATGGGAATCAGCGGCATCCAGGCGTTTTTCAGTTCCTGCGGCGTATCTACGGACATCGGCGTAGCGATATAGCCTGGGCTCAGGCTGTTTACGCGTATCCCATATTCTGCCCATTCCAGTGCGAGGGAACGCGTCATATGGATCACGCCGGCTTTGGAAGCGTTATAGGAACACTGCCACTGAGGGATATTCGCGATCGTGCCGGACATGGACGCCATATTGATGATACTCCCATGGATGCCGTTTTCCACCATGATCTTTGCGGCAGCGCGTGCCATGATGTATTCTCCTGTCAGGTTTGTATCAATAACTTCGCGCCAATCCGCAACGCTGGCTTCAAATGTGCTCTGGTGCTTGCAGATTCCGGCATTGTTAAACACAACGTCAATCCGTCCGGATTTCTGCATGATTTCAGTAAGCGCGGCGTTTACCTCGGCTTCTTTCGTAACGTCTGCACGCACGAAATAGCACTTTCCACCTTCGCCGGTAATTTTACGAATGGTCTCGTCCGCGTTGCTTCTGGCAATGACAACGACCTCTGCGCCTGCTTTTGCAAGCCCGATGGCGACTGTTTGCCCGATACCGCGCCCGCCGCCTGTTACGATAGCGACCTTTCCAGTCAATCCAAATACTTCATCCAAATAACTCATTGCAATTCTCCCTTCTTTATATTGGTTATCCTGATTTTTTTAATCCCGCCTGACGCCGCAGATTTCCTTTATGGCTTCGCCTGCAAGAATCATTCCTGCTACCGGAGGTACAAACGAAAGGCTGCCGGGAATCTGCCGTTTTCCTGTTTCCGGAGAAGGGGAGGGCGTGAGCGGCGGTTCTTTGGAATAAACAACCTTTACCCCGCTGATTCCCCTTGATTTTAATTCCTTCCGCATGACTTTTGCCAGCGGACAGACGGAGGTTTCCGCAATATCTGCAACCTCGAAACGGGTTGGGTCGAGCTTGTTGCCTGTCCCCATGCAGCTGATGATGCGCGTGCCCTCGCGCTTTGCCTGTTCAATCAAAAGCAGTTTGGAAGTAACGGTATCTATCGCGTCAATAACGTAATCATACGATGCAAAATCCAGCAAATCTTTATTTTCCGCTCCATAGACAACAGGATAGCATACAGTTTCTGTTTCCGGTGAAATGCTGTGTATGCGTTCTGCCATTACTTCCGTTTTTGGCCGTCCAATGGTAGTCTGTGTGGCAATCAATTGGCGGTTCAGATTCGTCAGGCTGACGATATCCCCATCTATGAGCGCGATATGCCCGACACCGCCGCGCGCCAACGCCTCTGCCGCAAAAGAACCAACCCCACCGATGCCGAATACCGCGACCCTTGCGCATTTCAGCCGTTTCAGCCCTTCCTTTCCAAGCAAAAGCTCTGCTCTTGAAAATAAATGAGTTTCTTCCATATCTGTCCGTCCTTTCTGAGAGCCTGTTTCATATCTCCCCGCATATATTTTAGCAGCTGATTTTCTGCTCTGGCTGTGTTAAAAATTCTTGCAGAGCAAAAGCTCCGCTTGCCAATCTGCGCACGTTGAGATATGGAGCAGGCTCTAACGCAGTTCCTTCGGCAGTTTTTGCCAGGGCAGGGGCATATAGAGCCGCAGCATCTGTCTTGCAACGCTGTCTGTGCCGCCTTTCAGGCAGTAATCTGCTATTTCCGCAGCCTCAGAAATAGCTTCGGGTGCGGCATAAGAAAGCTCCGCCGCTTCCATCATGGAGAGATCATTTTTGTTGCTGCCAAATACTACGCATTTTTTCTGAGGCATATCCCGCAGCATGCGCCGAACCATATCCTCTTTTGTCGCGGTTTTATGGTAGATTTTCAAATGGCAGTAATTTTCCGGCGTTTCAGATTTATCCCGCAGGAAAAGCAGCTCGTTCCGTTCGTCCCGTCTGCGGATTTCATCCTCCAGCAGGTCAGCCTTTGTATCTTCCAATACCAACAAAATATATACCACAATACCTTCTTCCGGCATATCTCCATATACATAGTTGCGGTAGGGCGAGCGGCGTGCGTTTTCATACAATTCACGCTCTACATCATTCTGGAAATCTCTGTAGTAGATGAGCAGAACATCCTGCCAGACAACATTGAGGAAATAATGGCAACCCTTTTCCTGTAGGAAATCACAGATTTTATCTACGGTATCCTTTTCCAGCCCATGACATGCCAGATAGCGTTTTTCATTTACATCATACAATACAGCTCCATCCATCGCAATGACAGGGAGCTGCAAATTCAGTTTCCCGAGGTCTGCCAGCAGGGAGGCTGGTGTGCGTTCTGTGGCGATTGTAAAGGGCAGTCCTTCATGCAGGAGCTGGTTCATTTCAAAGATACAGTAAGGCGTCATGCCTTCTTCTTCGTGGTAAAGCGCACCGTCAAAACCGGAAACAAAGAAAAAGTCTTTTTGCTTTCGCCGTGGCAGATGGATAATATTCACGCCAAGCGATACAAGGATGCCAATGATGGTTTCTACAGAGCGGTTTACAGCATCCGTCAGGGGCGAATCGCCGCTTTGGGAAAGGCATACGCTTAAAAGCACAATTCCTGCAAGGGCGGATGCGCCTGTTTTTTTGAAAAGCACCGTTGTATAAAGCGCGGGAATGATTGCGATGGAAATGACAGCGTATTCCCATAAGCGGTGTTCCTCCGGTATGAAACGGATAAAATACAGCACCAGAAGGGCGAACGCCGCACCGAGAATTGTACCGAAAATTCGGTTCAGCGCGACCTGCACACTGTTATCTACGTAAGGCTGCATACAGATTACCGCTGCGATTGCGGAAAACACAGGCACGCCCTGCTCTCCGCGCAGAATATAAAGCAGAAGGCAGACAGCAACGGCCGCCGCCGTTTTTATCATGCGCATTCCAACTCTGGGGAAATTTGACATAGTTTTCTTCCTTTCTGTCAAACGATCAGAAAAAATAACGGAGCCCGTCGATCAGGATAAATGCCAGCCAGAAAGCCAAACCTGCGCAGGCCATGCCCAGAATGGCAAGCAGAGCCGCCGCAGCCTTTTTTTCTTTTTTCCAGACAAAACCCGCAAAAGAAAAAAAGAGGAAGGCAAAGACTCCGGCACCGCAGATTATCAGAAAAATCATGAAAAAGCCAAGACCCATAATATCCTCCAATTCTGATAGAACCAACAGGTGTAAGTTTTTATTTTGCCGCTGGTTTCGATGATTATAACACATTTCCAGCCCTCTGAAAAGCCCTGTCTGAAAGCCTTTCTCAATGGTTTGGGCCGCCAGCCGGATTTTATCACGTCAGAATGGAAATTCGGGTATACTCCTGCCGTTTTTGTCCATAATAGGGAAGAAAAGCGAAGGAGGAGGCTGCGATGCAAGAAGAAGTGAAATTACCAATAACAAATGAAAATGGATATTATGAAATCCGCCTGGAGAGTATCGGCGGGCTTGGCGCAAATTTATGCGGGAAAATGATGGGGGAGCTGGGCGCGGTGTTTATGGGGCTGAATGCTGCCAGTTTTTCCAGCTATGGTTCAGAAAAAAGAGGTTCGCCAGTTAAGGCTTATATCCGCTGGAGCGCGCGGGAACAGGAAATCGGAATTAACAGCCCTGTAGAGGAGCCGCATATTTTGGGGCTGTTCCATGAAGCACTGGCAGGGAAGCTGCCTGTGACGGCAGGGGTGACGGAAAAAACGAAAGTCATTGTGAATACCGACGCTTCGCCGGAGGACATGTGGAAACGGCTGAAGCTGTGCGGCGGCGAGCTGATATGTATTGACGCACTGAAAATTGCGATGGAATCCAAAACGCGTATCAATATGGTTATGCTGGGGGCAATCGTAAAGGCAAGCGGCTTTATCCCGTTTGAAGCCGCAGAGGAGCTTGTGCGGGAAACCATCGGAAAGAAATATCCGAATTTGATACAGGAAAACCTGGAAGGACTGAAACGTGGCTATGAGGAAGGAAAATCTGTGTTTTTTCCCGAGGACGGCACATTCGAGCGCGTTCCGTATCAGGAGGCAAAAAACAAATGGGGTTATGCCAACGCACCAATTGGCGGCGCAAATCCCCGTATCGGCAGTACGGTTTCCAATGACCTTTCTGCATCGCGGGAGGGATATATTCCATTATTTTTGCAGGAAAAATGTATCAACTGCGGTCTGTGCGACACCACATGTCCGGATATGGTGTTCCAGTTTAAGCCCGGCGAATATAAAGGGCGTTCTGCAATGGTGAATACGGGGCTGGATTATCACCATTGCAAGGGCTGTCTGCGTTGTGTTGACGTATGCCCAACAAACGCGCTGGTGAAGGGAGTGGAGCGGGAGCATCCTGATTTGAAATGGTTTGTCCGCAATAAGGACTTGATTGTGGATCGTCTGGAATATGAGGACGCAGGTCCAAATTCGTGGGTGACGAGCGAATCTCATTTCACAGAAAAACGGATTGACGGAGGGATGGTCTGATGGAAAAGCAGAAGATATTATTTGAAAGCGGCAATGAAGTGGCAGCTTTCGCAGCAAAGCAGATCAATTATCATATCATGGGTTATTACCCCATCACACCGTCCACGCAGATTGCTGAATTTCTCGACCAGATGAAGGCAGACGGGGAGCATGATATTGTGATGATTCCGGCGGAAGGCGAGCACAGCGCGGCAGGTATCTGCTACGGTGCGTCAACAGGCGGCGGCAGAGTGTTTAACGCAACAAGCGCGAACGGCCTGCTCTACGCGCTGGAACAGCTTCCGGTGCAGTCCGGCACTCGTTTCCCGATGGTGATGAATGTAGCCTGCCGGACGGTTTCGGGACCTCTGTGCATTAAGGGCGACCACAGCGACATTATGTTTACTCTTAATGCTGGATGGATTATCCTGTTTGCCAATACGCCTCAGGCGGTTTATGACATGAATATTTGCGGGCTGAAAATTGCCGAAGCAGTAAAGCTGCCTGTCATTGTGGCGTTTGACGGATTTTTTACCAGCCACCAGAAACGCCGCTGCATGGTGTTTGAAAAGGATGAAACCGTGCGGAATTTTGTCGGGGAATACCATGCGGAGTGTTCCGCCCTGGATTTGGAGCATCCTGTTTCCATTGGTTCCTATATGAATGAGCCGGATGTGCTGAATAATAAATTCCAGCTGCATCAGGCGATGGAAGAAGCGGCGAAAGTGATTCCGGAGGTATTTGCGGAATATGAGGAACTTTCTGGAAGACAGTACGGCATGGCAGAAGGCTACTGTACGGAGGATGCAGAGGTTTTGCTCTGTCTGCTGGGGTCGGCGTATCATACGGCGAAAGTGGCTGTGGACAAGCTGCGTGAGCAGGGGAAAAAGGTAGGCGTATTTACAACAAACGTACTGCGCCCGTATCCGGCGGAGGAATTGTTTCAGTTTTGCAAAAATGCCAAAACCATCATGGTTGGTGACAGACAGGACAGCTACGGAGCGATGGGAGGCAACCTTTCCATTGAATTGAAGGCTATGCTTCAGGAGCATGGGAAGGGCGCGGACTGCCGCGTGCTCAGCCGGATTTACGGCCTTGGCGGGCGTGATTTCTATGAATCAGAGGCGGAAGAAATGCTACGTTCCTGTTATCGCGCGGATACGCCGAAATTTGATTATCTGGGGAAATATTCCGGAGATATCAACATGCAGACGCAACAATATTTCGCGCCTATCAGTGAAAAAGAAGCATCGCCAGGCCTGACACAGTGCGTTTTTGAAGGAACAGACGGACAGAGGACGGCGAAGGTGCAGGGCGGCAGAATAAACGAAACGACTGCCATGCCGAAACGCCTTGCGCCCGGACATGGGGCTTGTCCCGGCTGCGGCATCCCTGTTAATGTAAACCTTTTGCTGCGCGGCATTGAGGGCAATGTGGTGCTGCTGTTCCAGACAGGCTGCGGCATGGTAGTGACGACAGGCTACCCTAAAACGGCGTTCAAGGTGCCGTATGTGCATAACCTGTTCCAGAACGGCGCGGCAACGCTGACTGGCCTTGCGGAAATGTTCCGCCAGCGGCAGAAGCGCGGGGAATACCCGGAGGGCGAAATTACGTTTGTAATGGTCAGCGGGGACGGCGGTATGGATATCGGTATGGGCTCGGCTTTAGGGACGGCAATCCGAAACAACCGGCTGATACTGTTTGAATACGATAACGGCGGCTATATGAATACGGGCTATCAGCTTTCCTATTCCACGCCGAAAGGCGCGAAAAGCTCAACCTCCCATGTGGGACCGGAGCAGTATGGGAAACCTTTTTTCCACAAAGATATGCCGCAGATTATGGCAGCGTCAGGGATTCCCTATGTGGCAACGGTTGCGGAATCCAATCCCCTGGACTTTATCAAAAAAGCGGCGAAAGCGAAAGCATATGCCGCAGAGGAAGGTATGGCATATATCCGTGCGTTGTCAGCCTGCCCGCTGAACTGGGGCGATAAGCCGAATCTGGAGCGAAAGGTTATTGGAGCGGCAGTAGACTGCTGCTATTTCCCGCTGTATGAAGTGGAACGGGGTCATACCTCTCTGAGCTATGACCCGGGCGAAAAAAAGATAGGTGTGGAACAGTGGTTTTCCATGATGGGCAGGACAAAGCATCTGACAAAGCCGAATTATTCCTGCGTGACGGCGGGCATCCAGAAAGAGATCGACCGGAGATGGGAAATTTTGAAAGCGAAAGCAGAGCATGAAATGCTGTAAAATGAAATAAATAAACAGGAGGAAAATGAGAATGGCTGTGAATTTCAAAACGAGTGAAACAAAATTGAATCTGATGCGTGCCTTTGCGGGAGAAAGTCAGGCAAGAAACCGCTATACCTTTGCGGCACAGCAGGCGCAGGAGCAGAAACTGCATGTCGTAGAGGCGGTATTCCGATTTACGGCGGATCAGGAAAAGGAACATGCTCAAGTGTTCTATAACCATTTGAAGGAAATGGCAGGGGAAACCATTCAGATTGACGGCGGCTATCCTGTGGATATTTCTCAGTCCATTTTGGAACTGCTGCGCTTTGCTCAGCATAACGAATATGAGGAGCATGACCCGGTGTATCAGGCGTTTGGGGATAAGGCGATGGAGGAAGGCTTTCCGAAAATCGCGGCGTCTTTCCACCAGATTGCGAAGATTGAGAAAGTGCATGGCGACCGCTTCGGCAGACTTGCCGACCTGATTGAGCAGAATAAGCTGTTTATTTCCGATGTGGAATGTGCCTGGATGTGCTTGAACTGCGGGCATATTTTTACAGGCAAGGAAGCTCCACAGAAATGCCCTGTCTGCGAGCATGACAGAGGATTTTTTATCCGGCTGGAGCTTGCGCCATATACGGATAAATAAAATAAAAAGAAAGCTTTAGTTCCGGAAAAAGCCTGAATGTGCGTCAAAAGCGGTACATTCAGGCTTTTCAGGTCTTATTCAGCGTCTGTATCCTTTTTTGGAGCGTTCTCATCCAAAAAAGGAGCGGGAACGGCGGCAGGATCATCCTCCGGGTATTTTTTTTGGTACTTGCGGGAAATAAATTCCGAGCCGAAGGTCTTGAATGTAGCAAGTATCGGCACGCCGATAAACATGCCGACAGGCCCTAACAATGCCCCGCCGACAACGACCGCCAGTATGATCCAAAGCGGGCTTAAATCAAGGGAATTGCCGAGTATTTTCGGGCCGAGGTAATTTCCGTCAAACTGCTGCAAAATCAGTATAAAGAGAATCACCCATACTGCAAGGATAGGATCGGCAAGGAGGGTGATAACAGCGGCAGGAATTGCCCCGATAAACGGACCGAAATAAGGAATCATGTTCGTGACGCCGACAATCAGGCTCAATACCAGCGGAAAGGGTGCTTTCAGCATGGAAAAGCCGATAAACGCCAAAATGCCGATAATCAGGGAATCAACAGCTTTGCCTACAATAAAATCCTGAAAAATATGATGGATTCGGTTCATCGTACGAAGAAACTGTTCGGCAGCTTTCCGGCTGCTCAGCGCGTAAACGATTTTGCGGGACTGCCGTGCAAAGTTTTCTTTATCATACAACATGTAGAAAGCGATAAAAACGGCCATTATCAGATTAAACGTAAGGTTCACAGTAGCCCGTCCAAAGAAATAAAGGTTCCCAACAATGGTTTCCAGCGTTTTCGGGAAGTCTTCCGAAGCGTCCGCGATAGGGTCCATTATCGTATTGATATATTTCTGTACGGTTTCGCTTTCGATAAAATCAATCTCATCAAAAAATATTTGGACCCGCTGATTCAGATCTACCGTATAAGCCGGCAGTTGGCTCGTCAGGGAAACAATGCTGGCTTTCAGCTCAGGCAGCAGGTAAATCAGTATCCAGATGAAGCCGCCGATGATGATGATATAGTTGGTTAAAATACAAAGCATACGCGTCAGCTTATGGTGCCGGCGGAAAAAGGCAAAGTCTTTTGTCAGGAACCGTTCAAAAAAATTCATGAACGGATTCATGACATAGGCAAAAGCAAAGCCCAGGAAAAATGGCGCGCCGAGGGATTTCAGGTAAACAGATGCAGTGCCCAGACTGCCGCTGATGTTTGGCAGGTTGCCAACGATTTTTTCAAATAATATCAAAGCGGCGACAACAATAAAAACATAGATGCTGATTTTGAAATATGCTTTGTCTATTTTGGGTAAATTGGGTTTTTTTATCATGTTACACCTCTAAAATATTGTGAGCGGTAATGCCTCATGCAGGGGTATTTCCTTTGTGGTCTGTAATCGTTTAAAGGGTTCGCTTTTATCATACTATGGATTGGCAGGGAATGCTATAGGAATTGTGTAAATTTTTTGAACATTTTTTACAAAAACAGCAAAGGAATATATCAGTGAAAGCTGTTTGCTTTTGTGGAACAGGAAGAAATTTAACTGGTTTGCTGCAAAGAATATTCAGATTTTATGTGTAATGTCCTGTTGTGAAAAATTTAATTGTATACTTTGCATTACAGTTCCCGAAATGTTGCATGAAACTTTGCAGAAAATCACAATGCATATTTATAAATACATGTAAATTTTTGTAATAGTCAATAAAATAATTTAAATATATTAAATTTTGTTGACAATTGCAGGGTTGTACATTATACTATGTTTAAATTTCATTTAATCGAACGCGTTAAAGTGATAAACCGCATTTGATCATTTGATGGAGAGGAGGGGAGGAACTGCACAAAGGATAATATTGCAAAGGACAGGTACAAAAGAAAAACAGCATCTGAAAAAACAAATGAGAAAAGGAAAGACAAAGGAACAAAGGAGGCAATGAAAGATACAAGAGCAATAAAAATTTAGCAACAAAAGAAGGGAAGGAATTATTATGAGTATTTTAACATCTAAAAAGTTCCAAAAATACTTCGTTCCCGGTATTGTATTCCAATCCTGCGTTATTGCGGGTGGTTATGGTACAGGCCGTGAACTGGTAGAGTACTTCATGGGTTATGGGCCTGTGGGCGGCTGCCTTGCTATGTGCATCGTATCCCTGCTGACATGGTCGATTATTGCGGCGATCTCTTTCGCGTTTGCATGGACTTTCAAAAAATTCGATTATAAGAGCTTTATGAAGGAACTGATGGGCCCTGGTTGGGTTGCATTTGAAGTTGCGTATATCATTCTGATTTTAATTATTTTGGGCGTTGTAGAGGCTTCCGCGGGCTCTATCCTGTCGGAGTTGTTTGGTCTCAATAAATGGGTTGGTATCATAGGTATGGCGGTTGCAGTATTCCTGCTGGTTATCAACGGTTCTGAGCTGATCGAAAAGGTTCTGTCCCTATGGTCGTTCGTGCTGTACGGTGTTTATATTCTGTTCCTGATTTTGACATTTGTCAACTTCGGAAAGGATATCGGAAATAACTTTGCAACGGTTCCCGTACAGGGCAACTGGGCTGTTGGTGGTTTCCAGTATGCATTTTATAATCTGGCTATCATCGCAGGCGTGCTGTATACAGTAAAACACAGCGAATCTCCGAAGGACGCAGGCATTGCGGGCTTTATCGCAGGCATCATCGGCATTGTGCCCGGCATTATTCTGTTCGTTGCAATGTGCGGCTTCTATCCTGCTATCATTGATCAGGAGCTGCCTGTTGACTATATTTTGACGCAGATGAATATGCCCTGGCTGCGCTATGTATTCCAGATCGTACTGTTTGGTACGCTGATTGAAACAGGCTCCGGTATGATTTATTCTATCACAGACCGTATCGAGGCTGCGTTCAAGAGCAAAGGGAACGAAGCACCTAAGTATACGACACCTGCTGTTGCATTCATACTGCTTGCAGGCACAATGTTCCTCGCACAGGTTGGCCTGTCCGGCCTGATTGCAAAGGGCTACGGCACTCTGGCATGGGTATTCCTGATTGTATATGTAATCCCTGCTTTGACATTGGGAACGTACAAGCTCATGAAGCATAAACAGGCAAAATAAGTTCGTCAAATCGTACCGCTCCAGTCTTTTGACAGGGGCGGTATAAATTGTAATAACAAAAGAGAAATTTTAGGAGAGTATGAAAGTAAGGAGTGGTAACATATGGGTTTGAATACTGAGAAATGCAGCGCATGGGTAGAGCGGGACAAAAAAGTGATCGCGCCATGCCAGCACCTTTCTTATTATCCGCTGGCTGTTGCGAAGGTTGATGGAGATATGGTTTACGATGAGGATGGAAACGCGTTTATTGATTTTCTTTCCAGCGCGTCTTCTCTGAACCTGGGAAGCTGTTTCCCCGTCATCAATGACGCGATTAAAAAACAGCTTGATTTATATGCTCAGTATACGCCTGCGTATACTTATAACCGCGCAGGAATCGAATACGCGGAGCGTCTGGTTTCCATTTTTCCCGGCGGCGTTGATGCAAAGGTCTGCTTTGGCAACTGCGGCTCTGACGCGAATGATGCGGCAGTAAAGTTTGCCCGCGCGTATACAGGCAGGACGAAAATCATTACATTTATCAATGCTTATCATGGCAATACCTATGGCTCTGCTTCCATGACGACAGTAACGACCCGTATGCGTTCCAAGATGGGGCCGTTTCTGCCTGAAATTTATAGTTTCCCATTTTATGATGCTTCGATTGACGATGAAACCTGTGAAAAGGAATGTGTAAGCGCGATAGAAATGGCGTTTTCAACGTACCTCCCGCCGGAAGAAGTAGCGGCTGTCATCATTGAGCCGATACAGGGCGATGCAGGGCTGATTGCCGGCCATAAGATTTTTATGAAAAAACTCTATGACCTCTGCAAAAAGCATGGCATCCTCTTTATCGCGGAGGAAGTGCAGCAGGCGTTCCAGCGCACAGGAAAGTGGTTCTCCATTGAACATTTTGGCATTGTTCCGGATGGCATTATCATGGGCAAATCATTGGGCGCAAGCCTGCCGCTGGGCGCGTTTATGGCGCGGAGCGAAATCATGGACTGTCTGCCCGCACCGGCGCATCTGTTTACGCTGGGCGGCAACGCGCTTTCCTGCAGCGCGGGCATTGCGGCGTTTGATTATATGTGTACTGACGAGTTCCAGAAAATCCTTGCAGACAATACTGCTCTTATGCAGGAAGGGCTGGACGAGGTATGCAGGAAGCACCCCGATGTAGCGACAGGGACAAGGGGAATCGGCATGTCCAGAGGTCTGGTTATTACTAAGAAGGACCCTGAAACAGGCAAAGATGTGCCTGATGGTGAAGGTACGTTTAAGGTTTTGTACCGTTCATATGAAAAGGGCCTGCTGGTTATTTCTCTGGGCGAAAACGTGCTGAGGATACAGCCGCCTTTGAATATCAAGCCTGAAAACCTGAAAAAGGCATTCCAGATTATTGCAGAGTCCATTGAGGATTACAAAAACGGCAATATTTCTGATGATGTTATGAAGTTCCGCAGCGGCTGGTAATAGAGCAGCAGAATGAGGAATATTGAGTAACGTTTATATTATGTAAAAGCCGCCTTACTGGCGGCTTTTTTGTATGAAGTGCTCAGGGCTCTTTGAAGGATTCACTGTTTTATCTGGCGTGAAGCGATATAGTCCGCTAAGAAGCGAACCGCCTCCACATAGCCATAAAATCCCTTGCCGGCAATTGTTTTTATGCATGCCATACCGGTATAAGAAATCTGTCGGAATGCTTCACGTTCTACAACGTTGGAAATATGCACTTCCACAGCCGGAAGACTTACGGCTTTTAACGCGTCCAGAATGGCTATGCTGGTGTGCGTATAAGCGGCAGGGTTGATGATAATGCCATCGGTCTGGTCAGAATAAGCAGCCTGTATGCGCTCAACCAGCGCGCTTTCGGAATTGGATTGGAAAACCTCACCCTTTACGCCGATTTCCTGAAACGTTTTCTCCAGAAGCTGGAGCAGGGCGTCATAGGTTTCATTTCCATAGATATTTTTTTCCCGAATTCCAAGCATATTGATATTTGGTCCATTGAGTACCAGCAGATTTATGTGTTTTTTTTGGCCGTAATTTCCGGCAGTAATCTTCCGGGAAGGGGAGGGCTTTGTTGCCATAAGTCCGGACTGATAGCTTTTACTGACGTTAAACACAGTCTGGTAAAGCGTTTCAGCATAGCCCTCAAATTCCTTGCCAGCTTTTTTCTTCACATATTGTAAAACAGCCTTTTCTCGGCTGGAGTCCAATATGGGCAGATTCTGTGCTGCCTTTGCCTCGGCGATATTTGCCGTTATACGCATCCGCTCCACAAAAAGCTCGATGATCTGCTCGTCAATTTCGTTGATTTTATTCCGAAAAATGTTTAAGTCCATGTCTTCTCCTCTACAGCATAAGATCCAGCAGGGCAACAGCCGCCGCCGCTTCTACACAGGGTACGGCTCTGGGGACGATGCAGGGGTCATGCCGTCCAATGATATTAAGATTTGTATTTTTCCGCCTGCTGAGGGAAATGCTTTCCTGTTCTCTGGCAATAGAGGGAGTTGGCTTAAAAGCCACACGCATAATCAGGGGCATGCCGCTGGAAATGCCGCCCAGACTGCCGCCATGGCGGTTTGTTTTTGTTTGCACCTGCCCATTGGCATTATAAAAAAAAGCGTCATTATTTTCTGAACCGAACAAAGCGGCTGATCGGAATCCCTCACCAAACTCTACACCTTTTACGGCGGGAATGGCGAACAAAGCCGCTGACAAACGGCTCTCTAAACCATCGAATATCGGCTCTCCTATACCAGCGGGCAGACCTGTTACGGCACATTCCACAATGCCGCCTACAGACTCCATATTGGCTTTTGCTTTTGCAATGACAGCCTGCATCTCTGCTCCGGCGTCATCATTCAGCACAGGAAAGTCTTTTTCTGTTACATTCTGAAGTATTTTTTTGTCTACCGAAACAGGGTCGAAAGGGGTGTCTGGGACATTGTGGACAGAAAGGATATGCGCCCCAATATGAACGCCGCGCTGCTCCAAAATCTGTATGCAAACCGCGCCCGCAAAGCAGAATGGAGCGGTCAGCCTGCCGGAAAAATGCCCGCCGCCGCGGTAATCGTTTGCGCCGCTATATTTTACCCAAGCTGTATAATCCGCATGCCCGGGGCGAGGTATGTCTTTCAGCAGTGCATAGTCTTTTGGATTCGCGTTTGTATTTTCCATCACTGCACAGAGCGGTGCGCCGCAGGTTTTTCCCTCGAACAGGCCAGAAAGCACGCGGGGAATATCTCGTTCCTTTCGGCTGCTAGAGTAAGCATTCCGCCCCGGTGCGCGCCGTTTCAGAAAACGCTGGATGCGTTCCGGATCGATTGGTTCGCCAGCAGGCAGACCGTCTATGACAATGCCGACAGCCTCTGAATGTGACTGTCCAAATATCGTGATTTTGAGCCGTTCCCCAAAGCTAGAGGACATTTGCCATACCTCCCAGCTTTTGAAATTCTGCGAAAAAAGAAGGATAGGACTTATTGACAGCCTCCGCGCCTGTTATGATGATTTCAATGCCAAATGAAGCCGCTGCAACAGCCATAGCCATCACGATACGATGGTCGCCATAAGAATCTAATACTACAGGCTGTTTGGGAGGCTTTACACCGCCTGCAATGACAAGTCCATCCGGTTTTTCCTGCACTTCCACACCAATCCTGCGCAGACATTCCGCCATTGCCGCCAGCCTGTCACTTTCTTTTATGCGCAGCCGCTCAGCGTTATATAGCTCTGTCTTTCCCTTTGCCGCAGCCGCCGCAATGCAGAGGACGGGGAACAAGTCAGGAATTTGCGAAACGTCAATCCGGCAGCCTTCCAAAGTGCCAGCCGACACCGTAATTTCGTTTGCATATGTTTTGATTTCTGCGCCGAATTTTTCCAGAAGGGGGAGGATTTCCTTATCTCCTTGCGGGGAATGCGTATCCAGTCCCTGACAGGTAATACTGCCGTTAATCGCGCCCGCGGTGAGCCAGAACGAAGCGTTAGACCAATCGCCCTGAATGGGAATCATGCCGGGCGAACGGTAGGTTTGCCTGCCATACACCTGATAGCCGCCGACTTCCGTCTTTTCAATACGGATACCAAATTTTTTCAGCATATGCAATGTCATTTCAATATACGATTCCGATTCCATCCGTGTTGTCAGCCGGATTTCACTGTTTTTTTCCAGCAGGGGAAGGGCAAAAAGCAGCCCTGTGACAAATTGGGAACTGATATTGCCGGGCAGGGTGTACCTTCCGCCGCGCAGTTGTCCGCTGATTTCTGTCGGTAGTTTTTCACCGGAAACTGTACATCCATGCTGTTCCAATTCTTCCAGCAGTATGCCGATAGGGCGTGCCGGTAACTGTCCGCGACCTTCAAAGCGGGCAGACTGCCCAAGCGCACCTGCGACAGGCAGAAGAAAACGGAGCGTAGAAGCACTTTCGCCGCAGTCTAAAACGGAAATTTTATTTCTATTTTCCAAAATGGGGGAAACGAGAACACCGACAGTTTCTTTTGTAATTTCCGCGCCAAGTGATTCCAGACAGCGTGCTGTTGCGTCCAAATCCTCCGACCAGCTGTCCATCAGCAAAAGGCTGTCTCTGTCGGCAAGGGCAGCAGAAATCAGCGCGCGATGCCCATCAGATTTTGAGGAAATGATTCGCACGCGTCCGCTCAAGGCGTTTTTGCCTATTTTTATATCCATACAAGTTCTCCTTTTATAAATGCCGTGAAATCAAACCATGCTGTTTTTTCCAAGTAGTTTTTCAACAAGCTCTGCTGCCTCTGCAATAGTGAGTTCCATAATCCGGCAGGAGCCGATTTTTTCCGGAAAAACAAAGCTAATCCTGCTGCCATGCCGTTTTTTGTCCCGCAGGAGCCCGTCCATTATTTCAACGGCGGTAAACTCTGTTTCTGTCGGTAAGCCATTTGCGGCAAGGGCGCGACGTATGGCTTCGGCAAGCCCATGCTCCGCGATACCACGCTGTTCTGCCGCTTGTGCAATCAGGTGCAGGCCGATGGCAACAGCTTTTCCATGCGATATGGTATAATTGCTCTGTTTTTCAATAGCATGTCCGAACGTATGTCCCAGATTCAAAAGCTGCCGTTTTGCCATATCGTATTCATCTTCTGTGACAATATCCCGCTTCATTTTGACACAGGTTTCAATTACATTTTCCCAGTCTTTTCGAGTGATACCGGCGGCTGTTTTTTCAAAAAGCCCCCTGTTTCCGAGTATACCGTATTTCAGGGTTTCCGCTATGCCATCCGCAAAGGCTTCTGTCGGAAGAGTTTCAAGCGTGTCTGTATCGCAAAGCACAAGATGCGGCTGGTAAAATGCCCCTGCCAGATTTTTTCCTGTTCTCAGGTCGATTGCCGTTTTCCCGCCAATGGAGGAATCTACTGCTGCCAGAAATGTTGTGGGGAGCAGTATAAAACGAATCCCTCTCTGGTAGACTGCTGCCGCGAAACCCGCAATATCCCCGACAACACCACCTCCAAGAGCGATAATAATATCCTGGCGGGTCATTTCCTGCTCCGCAAGAAATTCCAGAATATCGGAAAGGGTGCGGATATTTTTAGAAGATTCTCCGGCAGGAAACACAAAACGGCAGCAGGAAAATCCTGCTTTCTGTAGAGAGCCTGTCACGCGTTCCGCATAAAGTTCAGATACATTGCTGTCTGTAATCACTGCCGCACGGCAGGGGGCAATACGTTTTTTGATTTCTTCCCCTGTTCGTGCCAAAAGTCCGCGCCCAATCAATACGGCATATTCTGTAGAAACACTGACGATGATTTTTCTTACAGTATCCATTTTATCCGACTCCTTTGCCTTGCCCGCGGCAGACGGTTTTAGAAAAAATAATCCTCATAGGCCCTGTTTTCGTTCGGAGAATCTTCTTCATAGTTGCAGGCAAAGGGATGCAGTGCGAATACAGATTTTGCCAGATCGTCAAATGCCTCTGGCGTCAGGGACTGCGGACCATCGCAAAGGGCCCTGGAAGGATCATTATGTACTTCTATCATCAGCCCGTCCGCACCCACGGCAACTGCCGCCATTGCCAGTGGTTTCACCAGCTGGGAATATCCTACCGCATGGCTCGGGTCAACTACAACAGGCAGATGCGTCAGTTTTTTCAGAACAGGGATTGCGGAGAGATCAAGTGTGTTCTTTGTTCTGGTTTCAAATGTTCGGATACCACGTTCACAAAGTATGATATTTTCGTTTCCGCCAGTCATGATGTATTCCGCGCTCATCAGAAGCTCGTCAATCGTATTGGCAAGGCCGCGTTTGAGCAGTATGGGCTTTTGTATTTTTCCGAGTTCCTTGAGCAGTTCAAAATTCTGCATATTCCGTGCGCCGACCTGTACTAAATCTACATCTTCAAACATAGGAATATGGACTGCGTTCATGATTTCGGAAACGATAGGCAGTCCCGTTTTTTCTTTTGCCTCCAAAAGCAGTTTCAGCCCGTCGCCCTTCAGCCCCTGGAAGGAGTAGGGGGAGGTGCGGGGCTTGAACGCGCCCCCCCGCAGCAATCCGGCTCCGGATTTTTTGACACACTCCGCGATATAACAGATTTGCTCCTCGCTTTCTACGGAGCAGGGGCCGGCGATAATCTGGAAATTGCCGCCGCCGATTTTTACGCCGTCAATATCTACTGCAAGATTGCCGTTGTGGAATTTCCGGCTGGTTTTCTTGAAGGGTTCCTGTATGCGTTGGACGTTTTCCACAATGTCAAATGAGCGGATCAAGTCGATATCCATGTCCGAGGTATCACCCGTAAGACTGGCAATAATGCGGCTCCTGCCGCGTGTAATATGCAATTCAATTCCGTTGTTTTCCAGCCATTTTTTCAGGTTGAGAATTTGTTCTTCACTTGTTTCGGGTTTTAATATAGCAACCATCGCTCTGCCTCCTTTATCACAAAACATTACATATATCCTTATCTGCTGCCTTCCCAATTAGAAAATCCCTGCCCAGTCATAATAGGAGAGATGAACTCACAGCTTGTCCACTTCGTCCAGCCAGATACGGCTGGAAGCATCCGTAGGCATTCTCCAGTCGCTGCGTGGAGAAAGGCAAAGTGCGCCGATCTTCGGACCATCCGGCAGACAGGAGCGTTTGAATTGCTGAATAAAGAACCGGCGGTAAAAATTTTTCAGCCATTTTAGCAATGTTTCGCGGCTATACGCACCCTGAAAAGCCTTTTCCGCCAAAAACAGCACCTTTGCGGGTGAAAAACCAAAACGCAGAATCTGGTAGAGGAAAAAGTCATGAAGCTCATACGGCCCAACAAGGTCCTCGGTTTTCTGGTCGATTTTGCCTTCCGCATCGGGCGGCAGAAGTTCCGGGCTGATAGGCGTATCAAGTACATCCAGCAGAATAGCAGAGGCTGTCTGATTGACCTCGTCTGTATGTGCAATCCAGTTTACCAGCACGCGGATCAGTGTTTTGGGTATTCCTGCATTTACACCATACATGGACATATGGTCGCCGTTATAAGTTGCCCAGCCGAGCGCAAGTTCGGAAAGATCGCCTGTACCGACTACAAGCCCATTGGTCTGGTTTGCTAAATCCATAAGGATTTGAGTACGTTCCCTTGCCTGTGTATTTTCGTAGGTTACGTCATGGACAGAGGGGTCATGTCCAATGTCCTTAAAATGCTGCAAAGCCGCGTCACGAATGGAAATTTCCTGCTGAGATACGCCGAGAGCCTTCATCAGGTTCAGCGCATTCTGATATGTGCGGTCTGTCGTCCCAAAGCCGGGCATGGTAACGCCGAGAACGTGACTGCGGTCAAGGCCAAGGAAATCACACGCTTTGACGGCAACCAGCAGCGCGAGGGTAGAATCGAGTCCGCCGGAGATGCCGATAACCAGCGTATCTGCATGGGTATGTTCCATTCTTCTGGCAAGTCCAGTCACCTGTATGCCGAAAATGTTTCTGCACCGTGCGTCCAGAGAAGAATCCTGCGGGGGCAGGAAGGGAGCGGGGGAAACCGGACGATGCCATTCAAAGCCGTCAAGCGGCGCGTCCTTCATACCAAAGCCAACCTGGCGGTAAAACCGCTGTGCCTCAGGCTGTTGCAGCTGTGCCATAAATGTAGAACGTTTTCTGCGCTCATGAAGAATCAGTTCTAAATCAATATCCGCAAAAATCATCTGGCTTTCCCGCTGAAACAGCTTTGTTTCCGCAAGGAGCGAACCGGTTTCGCAGATTATGCTGTGCCCGCTGAATACAGTATCCTGCGTGGATTCACCAATGCCCGCAGAAGCGTAGACATAGGCGGAGAGGCAGCGGGAAGACTGCTGTGCAGTCAACTGGCGGCGATAATCAGGTTTTGCGGCAAGCTCATTGCTGGCAGAAAGATTGAGAATCAGCGTTGCGCCATACAGACTCTGATAGGAACTGGGCGGTATGGGCGTCCAGAGGTCCTCGCATATCTCAATACCGATTTTCAGATCCGGTATACCGTCTGCGGCAAACAGAACATCATTTCCAATAGGGGTTATCTGGCCCGCGTAGCAGATATTCTCAGAAAGCAGGTCATTTGCTCCGGCAAACCAGCGTTCTTCGTAAAATTCGCTGTAATTGGGGATAAAGGTTTTTGGCACGATACCCAGAATTTTCCCGTGGTAAAGCACAACCGCGCAGTTAAATATACGGTTGTCCGCAGGGACGGGTGCGCCGACAGCAAGCAGGAGTTCCAGTTCTGCCGTTTCTGCAGCAATCTCCGCAACAGCGGCTTCTGCAGCAGAAAGAAGCGATTTCTGGAAAAAGAGATCTGCACAGCTGTACCCAGTCACGCAAAGTTCAGGAAAAGCAAGAACGCGCACACCTTTCGCCGCTGCATCCTTTGCGGATTTTAGTATTTCTTCTTTATTATAGATACAGTCAGCAACGCGCAGCTTCGGAACTGCCGCGCCGACCTTTACATAACCAAACATACAGTATTCCTCCTTAGAATTTACGGAATAAACCGATGACCTTGCCCAGAATCAGAACGTCTTTTACAATAATAGGGGACATGGCAGAATTTTCCGGCTGAAGCCGGATAAAATCTCTTTCGCGGTAGAATGTCTTTACAGTCGCGTAGTCTTCAATCAATGCGACAACGATATCGCCGTTGATCGCATCGTTCTGCTGACGCACAAGAATGAGGTCGCGATCATAAATACCGGCCTCTATCATGCTTTTCCCCTTTACACGCAGCATAAATACTGTATCGTTGTGGATATATTCAACAGGAATCGGAAAAGTATCCTCGATATTTTCCTCTGCCAGTATGGGAGTGCCGGCGGCAATATTGCCGACAATTGGCACATGGACGATTTCCTGTTGTTGTCCTTCATAAAAGGTATCTAAAATTTCAATAGCTCTGGGTTTTGTCGGATCTCTGCGTATCAGCCCCTTTTTTTCCAGACGGGATAAATGTCCATGCACAGTGGAAGTGGATTTCAGCCCGACCGCATCGCAGATTTCGCGGACAGAGGGCGGATAGCCCTTTTCCCGCACTTCTGCTTTCATATATTCCAGTATTTGTTTTTGCTTTGCGGATAAATCGCTCATGCGCTCACTCCTTTTATTATTTTGCCCAATATGGAACGGATATTTCAGAACAGTTTGAATTAAGACGAACAGGTTTTATCCTGCTGTCATACTTACTATATCACAAAAATATAAGAAATTCAAACCTGTGTTCGCAATTTCTGAAAGAAAAATCAGATAGAAAATATGTTTGCCTTTCGGACCAAAGTTGATGCATTTAGACTGTTTCTTAAACATTTATTACAGTTTCGGATTCTCATTGCATAATTAGCTTCCTTTATGATACTATTATATTGTATCAAAGAGGTATCGGAATAACGAGAATCCCCGGGGAGGTGAATGAGATGTTACCGTGGACGATTGTTTTGGCATTGCTGGGGCTGATTTTGCTTTTTGCGGAAATCCTGATGCCGGGCTTCGGGCTTTTTGGCATATTGGGTGGGATTTCCCTTTTGGCCGCGTTGGTGCTGACTTATAGGATTTATGGTCTGCTGGCGTTTTTGGTTATGCTTGCGCTGATGGTTGTGCTGTTCTTTGTCATGATTGCCATTGCAAAGAAAAGCGGACTGTACAGCAAGGTTATACTGAAAGACCGGCAGGAGGCGCAGGACTTTGACGAAACCGTTCTGCAGGGGCTTTTAGGGCAGACCGGGCTGACGCAGACGACACTGCGGCCGTTCGGCGTTGCGGATTTTGGCGGGAGGAAATTCGATGTTTGTTCGCAGGGTGATTTTATTGACAGAGGCGAACGGGTGCAGGTGGTGCAGATTACGGGAAAGACCGTAACGGTGCGTGCCTGTGGGGAAAATCAGTAAATAAAAAAACAGGGTAAGGAAAGAGGAGGCGTGAAAAGAGATGTATTATGGATTTGAAATGATGAGCTTTGTTATCCCGATTATTGTGATTCTGGTTATTGTCGGGATTTTTCTGAGCTTTGTGCCGTTGGGGCTGTGGATTTCCGCTGTTTCGGCAGGAGTGAAGGTCAGCATATTCTCACTTGTTGGTATGCGTCTGCGGCGTGTGCGTGCGGATAAGATTATCCGTCCGCTGATTAAGGCGCAGAAAGCCGGTATGAATGTAAACGCAAACCAGCTGGAATCGCATCTGCTTTCCGGCGGGCGTGTGGATAATGTGGTTGACGCACTGATTGCGGCGCACAGGGCAAATCTTGATCTGTCTTTCGAGCGTGCTGCAGCGATTGATTTGGCGGGCAGAAATGTGTTTGAAGCGGTGCGTATGAGCGTAACGCCTAAAATCATCGAAACGCCCTGGATTTCGGCAGTAGCGATTGATGGTATTGAGGTAAAAGTTATTGCAAAGGTGACGGTTCGGGCAAATCTGGGACGCCTTGTCGGCGGTGCAGGTGAGGAAACGATTATTGCCAGAGTTGGCGAGGGCATTGTAACTACAGTAGGTTCCTCCCAGAGTCATAAGAGCGTTTTGGAAAACCCTGATCTGATTTCGAGAACAGTGCTTTCTAAGGGTCTGGATAATGGAACGGCGTTCGAGATTCTTTCCATTGATATCGCAGACGTGGATATCGGCAGGAACATTGGCGCGCATCTGCAAATCCAGCAGGCGGAAGCAGATAAACAGATTGCTCAGGCAAAAGCGGAAGAACGCCGCGCAACGGCTATTGCAAAAGAGCAGGAGATGCGCGCGGAAGTTGAACGCATGAAAGCGAAGGTTGTAGAGGCAGAAGCGGAAGTGCCTATGGCAATGGCAGAAGCGTTCCGAAACGGCAATCTGGGTGTAATGGACTATTATCGTATGCAGAACGTACAGGCGGACACAACAATGAAAAACAATTTCGCTCGCGCGGATCTGGACAATATGTTTCATGGGAATAAAAAGAAAGACTAAAAAATTCCAGAAAAGACAGTCAGGCTTGTGAGAAAGGTATCAGGCTGAAAAAGCGGCGTATAAAATTATGTGTGCAGGACATACTATGACTGCGAGAAACCCTCGCCAGAGTTAAGAAGCGAAAATAGGGAGGTCATAGACATGGACAAGAACACAAACAAGAACGCAAACAAAAATGCCGAAAAGAATGCGCAGAAAGGCATGAACAGAACAGAATTTGCACAGGAATACAGCATTGATACCAGCAAAACAGAAAAGTCCAATAAGACCAGCAAAACGAATAAAACAAACAAATGCAACTGATGCGCCGAATAGGTGATAGTGCAGAAACGGCAGGAATTTCAACAGAATTTCCTTTGGCGAATTGAAAATTTTTGCAGCCTTTTTGAATAGAACGGGCGCAGCGAAAACTCAGGCAAATATTTTTGCCTGAGTTTTTGCTTGTGAAAGGTATCGTTTAGAAGTATTGTATAAAGCAGAAAACACCCCTGCTTTGCTGGACAGGGGTGTTCCACGAGTTAATCTTCTGTTTTTGCCGCAGTCTTCGCAAAGTGCCGCAGTGCGGTCATTGTGCGAATCTCGCTGCCATTGTGGGAAATGGTCTGCTGGATCTCATCGGGCAGGGCTTTGTAAAAATGCTTTGCCCTTTCGTTGTTTAACAGCAGATCGGCTAAATCATGATATTCTTTACCAAGCATTGTAATCACTCCTTTCAGCAGTTTCCGGCATCATTTTGTTCCATATCCATACTGCCGGAGAAAAAAGTGCCGCAGAACCTGCTTTGCGCCAGTATGTGACAGCCACAGAACAGGTTCTAAAGATTATCATACGCAGAAAACGGCGTTCCATGCAAAAGCGGGGCTTGAGAGATGGAGGAAAGATGTGCTATACTTACAAAAGAACAGTAAAATTTTGGAGCAGAATTTTTGCGGATTGGGGAATGGAAATGCTGAAAAAATATAAAACGATACTGGAAGAAGCAGAAGGGGAGATCATTGAAAAGAAATCTCGTTTTATTGCAACGGTGCGTCCTGTCAAAACAGAGGATGAAGCACGTGCTTTTATTGAGGAAATGAAAAAAAAATATTGGAATGCAACGCATAATGTCTTTGCCTATCAGATCGGCGAAAGGAATGAGTTGCAGCGGTTCAGCGATGATGGGGAGCCACAGGGAACGGCAGGCATGCCTGTGCTGAACGTGCTGAAAGGGGAGGATGTAAAGGATACGGCAGTCGTTGTGACGCGTTATTTCGGCGGCACGCTTCTGGGAACAGGCGGGCTTGTCCGCGCATATGGCAAAGCGGCAAAAGAGGGGCTTTTGGCAGCCGGCATTGTGGAAATGATTCTGTACCGGAAATATGCGGTAACGGCGGAATATACGGATTCCGGTAAGGTGCAGTATGAGATATTGCAGGGCGGTCATGAGCTTTATGATACAGTCTATACGCATCAGGTGGAATTTACTGTACTGGTCGAAGCAGACCAGACAGAGGCATTTGAAAAGAAGATGACGGAGATTTTCAGGGGACGGCAGGCGTTTGCCGCGCTGGAGGAGTTATACGGCGTCTGGCAGAAGGGCGTCCTGCGTTTGGTTGTGCAGGAATAAAACCGCGCGTTTTTTGTGGAAACGGCAGAGCCGATTTTTTGGAAAGAATACGAAAAGGTCTTGACGAACGGAAAAAAGGACGGTATACTATGGAGGAAAGCGGCGCCATAGCCAAGTGGTAAGGCAAAGGTCTGCAACACCTCTATCCCCGGTTCAAATCCGGGTGGCGCCTGTCAAAAGCCCTGTTTCTGTAGCTATCGCGGAATCAGGGCTTTTCCTATTTGCTGCATAACATCATAGTTCTGTATTTTTATAGGCTGATTTTGATATTTTCCCTTGACAGGCGGGGCTTTTTCGGTTTATCATTATGTCTGTGAAAAGCGATGACAGGGAATAGTAAAGAAGCCCCTTGCCCACAGAAAACAGGCGGTTGATGCGAGCCTTGGCAAGCCTTTTTGAACCTGCCCCTTGAGTTCCGCAGGGAAAATGCGGCGTATTCCGGCGTTAACGGCTTCAAGAGAGCGGGGAAACCCGTTAAGAAGGGTGGCACCGCCGGAGAACCTTGGTCCCTTTAGAAGGGGACGGGGTCTTTTTTTGTTTTCACCTTTTTCTGAAAAAATTATTAAGGAGGCAACGAAATGGCTCAGGAAAAAAAATTCGTAGAATCCATTACAGATATGGAAGTGGATTTTCCCCAGTGGTATACGGACGTTGTAAAAAAAGCTGACCTGACGGATTATTCCAGCCTGAAAGGCTGCATGATCATCCGCCCCTATGGTTATGCCATCTGGGAACTGATTCAGAAAAACCTTGACGAACGCTTTAAGGCAACAGGGCATGAAAATGTGTACATGCCCATGTTTATCCCCGAAGGTTTGCTGCAAAAGGAGAAAGACCATGTAGAGGGCTTCGCGCCGGAAGTTGCATGGGTAACGCATGGCGGAGAGAAGAAGCTGGAGGAGCGCATCTGCGTCCGTCCGACTTCTGAAACGCTGTTCTGCGAGCATTACGCGAATATCATTCAGTCTTACCGCGATCTGCCGAAACTGTATAACCAATGGTGTTCGGTAGTGCGCTGGGAAAAAACGACACGACCTTTCCTGCGGACGATGGAATTTCTTTGGCAGGAAGGACACACAGCGCATGCTACTGCTGAAGAATCGCAAGAGGAAACAATACGTATGTTGAATGTGTATGCAGATTTCTGCCGCGAGGTTTTGGCGATTCCCGTTATTAAGGGAGAAAAGACGGCAAAAGAACGCTTTGCAGGTGCGAAAGCAACCTATACGATCGAGAGCCTGATGCACGATGGTAAAGCGTTGCAGTCCGGCACAAGCCATAACTTTGGTGACGGCTTTGCGCGCGCCTTTGGTATCCAGTATACCGATAAGGATAACCAGCTGCAATATGTCCATCAGACCAGTTGGGGCATGACAACCCGCCTGATTGGTGCAATTATCATGGTTCATGGGGATAACAGCGGACTTGTACTGCCGCCTGCAGTCGCGCCTACACAGGTTGTTATCATTCCTATTGCGCAGCATAAAGAAGGTGTGCTGGAAAAAGCCAATGAACTGGCTGGACAACTTTCCGTCATCTGTCGTGTAAAGCTTGACGATACAGATAAATCTGCTGGCTGGAAATTCAGCGAGTATGAAATGAAGGGCGTACCTTTGCGTCTGGAAATTGGCCCTAAAGATATGGAAAAAAATCAGGCGGTGCTGGTGCGGCGTGATACAGGTGAAAAAATTATTGTTTCTCTGGATGAACTGGAAACAAAAGTTGAACAGCTTTTGCAGGAAATTCAGGCAAACCTGCTGAAAAAGGCAGAGGAGCGCAGGGATTCCAAAACATATTCTGCAAAAGATATGGATGAATTTGAGCGGATTCTCAATGAAACGCCAGGCTTTATCAAAGCAATGTGGTGTGGCGATCAGGCTTGTGAGGATGCGATAAAAGAGAAAACTGCTGCAACAAGCCGCTGCATTCCTTTTGAACAGGAAGAAATTTCCGATACCTGCATTTGCTGCGGCAAAAAGGCAAAGCATATGGTTTATTGGGGGCGTGCATATTAAAAAACACATGGCTTTGCTTTGCCCCCTGTAAGCGATATCCTGTCTTTTCATCCATGATTTTTAACTAAGATAAAAATTTGAAACGCTTGAAAAGCACAATTTTCAAAGTAAAGTATGGGGATGAGCTCGTTCAAAGTCATTGCAGGGTAATGCGAGCAGCGTCCCTACGGTCTTAAAAAATAAAAGGAGGATTCAAATGTCTGGACATTCTAAGTTTGCAAATATAAAGCATAAAAAAGAGAAAAATGACGCGGCAAAAGGTAAAGTCTTTACTATGCTGGGACGTGAAATTCAGGTAGCTGTAAAAGCCGGTGGTCCCGATCCTGCCGTAAACGGCAAGCTGCGCGATGTTATCGCAAAATGCAAATCCAATAATATGCCGAATGATACCATTGATCGCAGTATTAAAAAAGCCGCTGGCAATGAGGAAGGCGTGGAATATGAGGTTGTTACCTATGAGGGCTATGGTCCTTGCGGTGTGGCTGTTATTGTAGAAGCTCTGACGGATAACAGAAATCGTGCGGCTGCGAATGTACGCAACGCTTTCTCAAAAGGCGGCGGGAACATGGGGACAAACGGCTGTGTTTCCTTTATGTTTGACGAAAAAGGTCTGATTGTTATTGATAAAGAAGAAGTCGAGATGGATGAGGAAGAACTGATGATGGCGGCTCTGGATGCTGGTGCGGAGGATTTTGCGGCGGAAGAGGACAGCTATGAGGTTACGACTCTGCCTGATGATTTTTCCGTTGTGCGCGAAGCGTTGGAGGCAGCGGGTATCCCGATGGCAAGTGCGGAGATTACAATGATTCCGCAGACCTATACAGAATTGAAATCCGATGACGATGTCAAGAAAATGACAAAACTTTTGGATATGCTGGAAGATGATGATGACGTCCAGAATGTTTACCATAACTGGGATGAGTAACCTGTTTAAAATAATATAAACTGCGGTTGAACAGGCGGTATGAAACATTTACAGTCAATATGAAACAGAAAAGAGCTTCTATGAAAGATAAAATATAGAAGCTCTTTTGTTATGGCAGATGTAATACTGTATGAAGAATGGTAAAAAGAAAAAAGTGAAGAAAAACGGAAAAAGCCGCGAAAACCAGAAAAATCAACGATTGCGGAGGATGGTGGCTTTCGTTTTACCATTCTTGGTAGCGAAAGAAAAACGGGGAAAAGTTGTGAACTGCACCCCAATTGAGACTATTTCAATTTTTGTGTAAACTCGAAAAATTGATATAAGATTTATAGTAT
>CAJTQX010000008.1:72215-76275 GCA_910578425.1 uncultured Anaerotignum sp. | reverse complement strand
AGGATGTAAGACCTTGGAGGCTCTGCCTCCAAACCTCCGCCGGGGCATCATGCCCCAGACCCCGATTTCTGCCGCATTTTATGCGGCGGCAGGTGGATCAAGGGGTGAAACCCCTTGCGGGGAAGTGGGGCGGCGCCCCACGGTCTTTAGGAGGTCAAATATGATTTTAGCGATAATGACAGGGATTTCAAAACGGCTGAAGGAGGATTTCCCCAAAACGCGGGTGTATGTAGATGAGGTCAAACAGGGCTTAGACCCGCCGTGCTTTCTGGTTTCCGTGCTGGAGCCGAGCCGGGCGCGGCTGGTCGGCCAGTGGTGGCGGCAGGAACAGCTTTTTGATGTGCAGTATTTCCCCAAATCGGAGGAAAACGAAGAGCTGTACGCCGTCGGCGGGGGGCTGTTCGACACGCTGGAAACCATCGCCCTGCCGGATGGCGGCCTGCATGGCACGGGGATGCGGTTCGAGGCTGTGGACGGTGTGCTGCATTTTTTTGTGAAATATACGGTTTTCCTGCGGCGGAAGGGGCCGCGGGAGCATATGGAGATTTTGAAGTTGAAAGAAAACGTGAAGGAGTGAGGAACTATGGCGGAAAAGAAAACACAGCCGGAAACGGCAAAGCAGGAACCTGTGTTCAGCAAGGCGGCAATTTTAGGCTTCCAAAAATACGCGGGCAGGCGCGACCTGCTTTCCGTGCTTTTGGAGGAAAAGGATTACACGCTTGCCGAGGTGGACAGGCTGGTTCGGGATTTCATGGAAGGAGGGAAATAAATGGCGCTTGGCGGCGGTACATTTTTAGTGCAGAATAAAGTCCTGCCCGGCTCTTATATCAACTTCATTTCGGCGGCGCGGGCATCCGCCGTGCTTTCCGACAGGGGCGTTGCCACAATGCCGCTGGAGCTGGATTGGGGGCCGGATGAGGAGGTCTTTGCGGTGGAAAACAGCGAGTTCCAGAAGGACAGCGTGAAGATTTTCGGGCACGCCTACACGGACGAGGAGATGCGCCCCCTGCGGGAGCTGTTCGGCAGCATCCGGCGCGCCTACCTGTTCAAGCTGAACAGCGGCGGCCAGAAGGCGGCGAACGCGTTCGCGGAGGCAAGATATACCGGGAAAAGAGGTAACGCGCTCTCCATCGTGGTCGAGCGGAACGAGGCGTTTGAGGAAACGGAAAACGAGATTTACGATGTTTCGACGCTGTTGGACGGTGATGCGGTGGACGTGCAGAAGGGCGTGAAAACGGCGGCGGCTCTGGCGGCAAATGATTTTGTCACGTTTAAGAAGGATGCCACGCTTGCGGTGACTGCGGCGGCGCCGTTGACGGGCGGCACAGACGGCACGGTGAAGAATGCGGCGTACCAGAAATATCTGGACAAGATTGAGGCGTACACGTTCAATACTATGGGCTGCGCCACGACCGACCCGCTGGTGAAAGGGCTGTTTGCGGCGTTCACGAAGCGGCTGCGGGACGAATGCGGCGTGAAGTTCCAGACGGTGCTGTTCCGGCAGGAAAAGGCGGATTATGAGGGTGTAATCAGCGTGGAAAACGGATTGGAGGGCGCGGACGGCGACCCTTCGCTGGTGTACTGGGTAACAGGCGCGGAGGCCGGCTGCGAGGTCAACAAGAGCCTGACGAACCGCGCTTATTCCGGGGAGTATGCGGTCAACACCGACTACACGCAGACGCAGCTGGAGAACGCCATACGCGCCGGGAAACTGCTGTTCCATAAGGTAGGCGACGATGTGCGGCTTTTGACGGATATCAACACGTTTACCAGCATTACGGACACGAAAAGCAGTGATTTCGGCAGTAACCAGACGATGCGCGTACTCGACCAGATTGGCAATGATATCGCCGCGCTGTTCAACACGAAGTATCTGGGGAAGGTGCAGAATGACAACGCTGGGCGTATCAGTCTTTGGAATGATATCGTCAGCCATCATAACCAGATGCAGACGATACGCGCGATCGAGAATTTCAGCGGGGACAATGTGACCGTTGAAAAGGGCGACTTGAAGAAGTCCGTCGTCGTGACGGACTATGTGACGCCGGTGAACGCGATGGAGCAGCTGTATATGACGGTGGTGGTGGAATAAAAATTTGAAAAAGCCTCTTGACTTACCACAATAATTGTAGTATTATTGTAGTGGTTAGGAGGTGGATATTTGAACGATAAAGCGTTAAACATCAAAATACCATCTGAGTTGTATGATAACTTAAAGAGTGAAGCTAAAAAGAAAAATATATCGCTGGCTGCACTTGTAAGGCTGATATGCTCAGAATATTTTGAAAAAAAATAACGAAATTGCCCGCCCTGAGAAAGTAGACAATTCCGTTATTTACCCCAGAAGTTTCCCTTCTGATAAATCTATTATATCAGCAAAGGGAGCTTCTTTCAATACTCAAAATTTGAAGGGAGTTTTTTTAACTGAATGATGGAAAAACCTCTTGACTTTTGACTGTCATAAATATATAATTAAGACAGTCAAAAGTGAGGTGAAGTAATGACTAAGAAAATTGGTCGTCCTACTGACAATCCAAAGCCGTATAAAATAACAGTTAGAGTTGATGAACACTGCAAAAATATTATTGATAGTTATTGTGAGCAGGAGAAAGTAAGTCAAATGGAATGTATACGGCGTGGAATTGAGAAGTTAGAAGATGACATAAAAAAATAACGATAACCTGCCCCTACCAAAGTTTAGGTTATCGTTATTGCACCAGAAGTTTCCCACTGATAAATCCATTATATCAGTTAGGGAGGCTTCTTTCAAGACACTATTTTTTGAAAGGAGTTTTTTATATGACACAGGTTGAAAAAATGTGGAAATCAATTAAAAATTTCAAATGGGATAAAACCAATGGGTCATATGCTTTGAATTGCAATGAATGGCTTGCACTTGCTGAATGTGGCAATAAATTGGAAGTTAGCAGCGAGACATATAAATATGGATTTATTAAAGGTATGCGCTATCAAAAAGCGCAGGAGAAGAAGAAAAGAAAGGCGGGGAAGGCATGAGTAAATTACAGATTTTTACATACAACGGCAACGAAGTGCGGACTGTCCAGAGGGACGGCGAACCTTGGTGGGTGCTGAAAGATGTTTGTGAAATTTTGAGTATTGGACAAGCGATAAGAGTTGCAGAAAGGCTGGAAGAGGATGAGGTGAGTCAGACTCACATCACCGATACCTTGGGCAGACAGCAGGCTACATATATCATCAACGAAAGCGGTCTTTACAACGTCATACTCCGCAGCGACAAACCGGAAGCGAAGCCCTTCCGCAAATGGGTCACATCAGAGGTACTGCCTGCCATCCGCAAGCACGGGGCTTATATGACGCCGGAAACGCTGGAGGAAGCAATCCTCAACCCTGACATGATGATACGGCTCTGCACAGCCCTGAAAGATGAGCAGGACAAAAACAGGGCTTTGCGGGTGGAAAATTCCACGCTGGCGGTGGAAAATCAGACCATGAAGCCAAAAGCGGAGTATTTCGACGAAATCGTAGACCGCAACCTGCTGACGAATTTCCGCGAAACAGCAAAACAGCTCCAAATCAAGGAAAAGGATTTTATCCGCTTCCTGCTGGATAGGAAATATATTTACCGCGACAAACGGGGGAAAATCCAGCCCTACGCGGATAAAAACAGCGGGCTTTTTGAGGTGAAGGAGTTTGTCAACGAAAAAACGGGCTTTTCCAGCACGCAGACGCTCATCACGCCGAAGGGCAGGGAAACATTCCGGCTTTTATTCCTGAAAGCCGGAGCATAACAGGATAAAGAAACAGACGCTCGGAAACGGGCGTCTTTTTCAATACAACAAAGGAGGGGATGGCATGAACCAGAACACGATGCACGCGCGGGAGGCGATTTCCGCCGCGCTTGCGGAATGCTACATCACGATTGACGGGAACCGCTATAACTTCATGCAGGCGATTTCCTTAGAAGCGAAGTATACAAAGACGAAGGTGCAGGTGCCGATACTCGGCAGGCCCGCGAAGGGCAACAAGTCCACAGGCTGGAAAGGGACGGGGAGCGCGAAGTTCCATTTTAATTCGTCCA
>CAJTQX010000008.1:66144-72207 GCA_910578425.1 uncultured Anaerotignum sp. | reverse complement strand
ATGCTGATGAAGCGGTTCCAGGATACGGGCGAGGATATTTATTTTGACATACTGGTTACGAACGAGGACGCGACCAGCACAGTCGGGCGGCAGACGGTGATTTTGAAGGACTGCAACATAGATGACGGGGTGCTGACGAAGTTTGACGCAGACAGCGAATATCTCAGCGAGGAAATGAATTTCACGTTTGAGGGGTTTGAGATTCCGGAACAGTTTGCAGACCTTGAAGGAATGGTTTGAGGTGCATTATGTACGAATTGCTGATACAGAACGGCGGGACGATATACCTCCCTGCTGTGGAGGACGGAGTGGTCTGGGATACGGAACGCAAGGGCAGCCCGGGGCGGCTGTCCTTTTCCGTAGTGAAGGACGCGGGGCTGAACTTCCAGGAGGGCAATCCTGTCAGCTTCCGGCAGGACGGGAAGGATGTGTTTTATGGCTTTGTATTCACGAAACGCCGCGATAAGGGCGGGCTGATACAGGTTACAGCATACGACCAGCTGCGCTACCTGAAAAATAAGGATACCGTACGTGAGGTAGGTGTAAAAGCGTCTGACCTTCTGAAAATGCTGGCGGCGGATTTCCGTTTGCAGTGCGGGGTGGTTGAGGATACCGGCTACACCATAGAAAGCATTGCGGAGGACGACCAGAGCCTGTTTGACATCATCCTTGGCGCGCTGGACGAAACTGTGCAGGCAACGGGAAAGCTGTTTGTGCTGTATGACGATTTCGGCAGGCTGTGCCTGCGGAACATCGCCAATATGAAGCGTGAGTTTCTGGTTGACAGGGACGTTTCGGAGGACATTGACTATTCCAGTTCCATCGACAGCCAGACATACAACAAGGTCAAGCTGGCGTATGAAAACAGCGATACGGGCAAGCGTGACGTGTTCATTGCGCAGGACGGCGAGGCGATGAACCGCTGGGGCGTTTTGCAGTATTACGAGAGTGTGCAGACGGAAACGGGCGCGGCGCAGAAGGCGGACGCGCTCCTGAAGTTGTATAACCGGAAAACGCGGATGCTGACGGTCAGGGGCGTGCTGGGCGATATTTCAGTGCGCGCGGGGACGCTGGTGCCCGTCAGCCTGCATTTGGGCGACATCGTGGCGAACACGTTCATGTTGGCGGAGAAGGTGAAGCATACCTTCCGGGAAAATGAACATTTGATGGACTTGACGCTGATAGGGGGGGATTTCATTGCCTGACGCGCAGAAAAACATGGTGCAGATGGTGAAGCAGGCGGCAACGGAGGCGGTACGGGCGGGCAAGCCCATGGAGCTGCGGTTCGGGACGGTGGTGTCCGTATTGCCGCTGGAGATCAGGATCGACCAGAAAGCGCCGCTCAGGGAGCCGCAGTTGATACTGACGCGGAACGTGACGGATTATGAAGTGGACATTTCCGTCAGCCACATCACGGAGCCGACGGGCAGGGAGGAATCGGAAGGCAGGGATGGTTATACGGCGCGGAGCTTTTACACCCATACGCATGGGTACCGGGGAAAGAAGAAGATTACTGTGCATAACGCCCTTGTGGTGGGTGACGAGGTGGTTTTGGTGCAGGTGCAGGGCGGGAAGAAATTCCTCGTGCTTGACCGCATGAAGCCGCATCCCGCGATTGGGGGTGAATGGGCATGACGCCGCAGGTGCAGGACGATTTGAAGCAGGGCTTCACCATGCGGGAGCTGCCGACGCGGACGCTGCGGATGGACTTGGCGCGGGAGACCGTTGCGGGGCGGACGGACGGGCTGAAAGCGATGGAGCAGGCGGTATACCTGATCCTGTCCGTTGAGCGGTACGATTACCTGATACATTCATGGAATTTCGGCGTGGAGCTGCGGGACTTGTTTGGCCTGCCTGTAGCGTACTGCCTGCCGGAAATCAAGCGGCGCATCACGGAGGCGCTTTTGCAGGATAACCGTATCACGGCGGTGGATAACTTTGCGTTCGACCTGCCGAAGCGCGGCGTGGTGCATACGGCGTTTACGGTGACGACCGTTTTCGGGACGCTGGAGGTGGAAAAGGAAGTGGTGATTTAAGACCTTGGGGACAGAGTCCCCAAGGTCTTTTAGGAGGTGAAAGATGTACGAAAACATGACTTACGAAACCCTGCTTGCGGGGATGCTGGCCTATGCCTTGGAGCGCGCATCGGCGTGGGAGGAAACGCTCGACAGCCGCGAGGGCTCCATGCTCTGGTACGGCTCCGCCCCGGCGGCAGTGGAAGCGCAGAACATTTACATCATGCTGGACACGGTACTCAACGAAACCTTCGCGGACACCGCCACCCGCCCCTACCTGCTGCGGCGCGCCAAGGAGCGGGGGCTTGTGCCGAAGCCCGCGTCCTACGCCATCGGGCGGGCAGTGACGACGCCGCCGGAGGCGGACGTGCCTATCGGCGCGAGGTTCAGCATGGGCGACTTAAACTTTATCATCACGGAGAAGGAAAGCCCCGGCGTGTACCGCGCGCGGTGCGAGACGCTGGGCGAGGCGGGCAACGAGGGCGTCGGCAGACTCATCCCCATTGAATACATCAAGGGGCTGGAAAGCGCGGAGCTGGCGGAGATACTGATACCGGGCGAGGAGGAACAGGCAACGGAATCCTTCCGCCGGGAATATCTGGACAGCTTTGCCGTGCAGGCGTTCGGCGGGAACATCGCGGACTATAAGAAGAAAGTGAAGGCGCAGCAGGGCGTGGGCGGCGTGAAGGTCTACCCGGTCTGGGACGGCGGCGGGACGGTGAAGCTGGTCATTTTGGACAGCACGTTCGGCAGGCCGACTGCGGAGCTGGTGGACGCCGTACAGACTGCCGTTGACCCCGAAACGAACCACGGCGAGGGGCTGGGGCTTGCGCCCATCGGGCACACGGCCACGGTGGAGGGCGTTTCGGAAACGGCGGTCAGCATTGAAACGACGCTCGCCTACCAGGATGGCTGGACGTGGGAGGACGTAAAGCCCCATGCGGCGGCGGTGGATGCATATTTCCACGAACTGGCGGAAGCGTGGCCGGAACAGGAGGGCGGGCTTGTCGTGCGGGTGAGCGCGGTGGAAATGCGGCTGCTTGCCTGCCCCGGCGTGCTGGACGTGGGCGGCACGGAGCTGAACGGCCAGCCGAAAAACCTGACGCTGGACGAAAACGCCATACCGATAAGGGGTGAGCTGGTTGGAACGTAAGATGCTGGACTATTACCCCCACGTCCTGCGGGATTACCGCGAAATCAAGGGCATTGCCGATGGCCAGCAATGGCTGTTTGAGCGGCTCTGGGACGCGGTGGGGCGGGTGTTTGGGAACCAGTTCGTGGAAACCATGGACGACATGGGGCTGGAACGCTGGGAGCGCATCCTTGGCATCCGCCCGAAGGGCACGGCGACGCTGGAGGAACGGCGGTTCGAGGTACTGCTGAAGCTGAACCAAGCCCAGCTGCCGTATACCTACCGCTCCTTGCGGCGGTACCTTGGCTCGGTCAGCAATGATTTTGAAACAAGGCTGGACAATAACGCCTACTACCTTTGGATGCGGATACGGCTGGAGGGGTACCGCCAGCGGGACGAATTGGCGGATGTGCTGCGGCAGATGCTCCCGGCGAACATCGTGCTGTTCCTGCGGACGGAAATACCGCAAAGGCTGGAACAGCCGCCGCTGTGCATCGCGTCGGGCGTGACGGTGGTCAAGCGGCACAGGCATAAAGCCGCAAGTGTGCAGGCGTATGAAAGCGGGGTGTGACATTTGGCAAGTTTTCAATCAACGATTACGGAGGCGGGCATGGAAACGCTGACACGGTTCCTTGCGCTGGGGGAGGAGCTTGTGCTGACGCGCGCGGAGGCCGGGAGCGGCACGGCGCACGGGAATTGGAACACGAGGGCGGAGCTTGTGCGCCCCGCTGACGTGAATATCCAGATGGGCGAAAAGGAGTTCGTGGAGAGTATGCCGTCTTATCTGCTTCTGCCGGTGCATATCAGCAATGCCGGGTTGACGGAGCAGACCTATATCCGCGAGGTCGGCATTTTCGGGCTGGACGAACGCGGGAAGGAGTTCCTGTTCGCGTATTCGTGGCTTACCGGCGGGGATACGGACAATTTCCTGCCGCCCGCGAAAGACCCGGAGGGCGGGGCAGACACGGTGCATGTCCACGAAATGGTGCTGCTGGCGACAGACCAGGTCAATGCCGCCGTGCGGATCGAGGTCAGCGGCGGGTCGTTCGTGACGGCTTCACAGATGCAGGCGTATGCGGTGAAGAAGCCGCGCATAAACGGCAAGCCGGGGCAGTATTTGCGGCTTGCGGGGGACGGCACGGAATGGGCGGACGTCGTGCAGGCGCCGGATTTCGACAACCTCCTTGCATGGCCGGGCTGCACGCGCATCACGCCGCCAAAGGACGGAGAAACATGGACGGAGAGCATCGTCACGACGGAAGGGAACATGCTCAGGGCAAAGCGCGTGACGGTGAAGAACGGTGACGGGGACTATACGGAAACATACACGTTTTACGCGGAGGACGGCACGGCGGAAACGTGGCGGGAAGAAGTGACGAAGGAGGAGGATGCGGATGGCTGAGCCTAGGAGCTGGGGAGAATTTACGGCGGAGCTGGTGAAGCTGATCGGGCAGGAGGCGGATACCGGCGGCAGCAGTACGGAAGGGACGCTGGCGGCGAAGGGGAACGCGATGCTGGAAGTGCTGAGGAATGGCGGGATGCCGGTGGTGAAAAGCGTGCAGAGAGGGAAAGTATCTATTGATGGGAACGATAAAACGGTATATATAAATACCGTTGACCCTGATAAATGCATTGTGCTTTTAGATATAGCATCCAACAGTAATGGCACAACCATTCGCAACAATTATTTATCTGAATTGACATCTTCAAAATTGGTAATAGGCGCTTCTGGCGGCAGCACTGGGATTAGCGCACTTATTGGCTGGCAGGTTGTTGAATTTTTCTGAAGGAGGGTAAAGCATGACGAAAGTCAACATAATTTTCGGGGGGGGGTACTTTCAAGCATTGAGTACCCTGTAAGGAAGCAGTCCGGGGGTGGCCGCGTATGAGCATGGCGCCGAAGGACTGGAAGACACAGGAAGAAGCCATTGCCACGGCGAAAGCGGAGATACTGGCGGCAATCGGGGATACGGACGCAAGGCTGGAACTGGGGATGGTGAAGAGCATCCAGCGGGGAAATGCAGCAACAAATATCAACACAGGAAATCAGGTTACTGTTAAGATTTCAGAAGTTGATATGGATAAAAGTATTGTTATAGCAAGTTTTTATAATTCAACGCCTAGTGGAAATAACAATTTTGGCGGTGTAATCAGCCTGACATCATCCACAAGCCTTAATATACAGGCAGCAGCAGGCAGTGGAAGTAATTATACTTCAACATCTGTTAGATGGCAGGTCATTGAATTTTATTAAAGGGAGGAATGCAAAGTGTTCAGATACGCGCAGGTTGATAAAGATGGTCGGGTGTTTGAGGTCGGCGAGCACAGCGCGGAAATAAAACATGAAAGGGTGATCCTCATTCCGCCTGACTTTGACCCGTGGGGCAAACGCTGGAACGGGACAGGCTGGGAAGACTGCGAGCCGGAACAGGTGCCGGTCTGGATAGACAACAGGCAGGCGGATATGGATTACTTGAAAATGATGATAGGGGGTGCGGCAGAATGAGCGAAAATTTTGCGAAGGTGAAAAACTATTATGACAATGGCTGCTGGACGAAGAAGCAGGTTGGCGACGCCGTTGCCAATGGCTGGATCACGGCGGGGGAATACCACGAGATCACGGGGGAGGATTACGCCCCCACGCCAACGCAGCTGGACGCAATACAGGCGGCGGTGGAGAGGACAAATGAGGAACTGCGGCAGGAGGGCGCGGACGCGCTGACGCTGGAACTGCTGGAAGGGGGCATCCTATGATGAAGGGATTGGTTGAGAGCTTGAAACGGCTGTTTGCAGGCGGGAAGGTCACGGAAGAAAGGCTGGCGCGGATGGTAGATGCCGGGACGATTACGGCAGAGGAAAAGGCGTATATCGTCGGCGGGGATGAGAAGGGGGCGTAAGAATGTATAGTTTACATAA
>CAJTQX010000008.1:0-66134 GCA_910578425.1 uncultured Anaerotignum sp. | reverse complement strand
GGGGGGGGGGGCGCTTCCCTAACAGGTAGGAGCCCCAAAGTGCAGCCGTCCGGGGGTGGTGCGGTATGAGCATGGCACCGAAGGACTGGTATGAGATAAAAAATCAAATTGCAGCCCCTGTTATCGGGGCGATTGGTGAAGCAGACGATAACGGGGCAACGGAAAACTTAGGTACACCCACGGCAAAGCTGAACGCGATCTTGGGGATAACGCCAAAAGTGGTCTGTAAAGGCTATATGGGTACAGTCTTCACGCTGTCAAGGTCGGATAAATATTATAAGGATATTGTGACGGAAATAACGGAGGATTCTATTTCCGTTGGTGATGACCTGTATATCAATGTGATCCCTGTCCCGCTGGGGAATTGGAGTATAAAAATTGAGGTGAATGGTGCAGAAATTTACGCCTCTGTCAATGTTACGGAAATTGGCGAAGTGTATACGTTTTCCTATTCCTCCTACAAAACGATTGCGCAATTTTCCAGCTCTGGTACATATGCCGTTACAATACCTGATGATGTAAGTGAGATATACCTTGATGCCGCCGGGGCCGGTGGCGGAGGGGAATATATTGGTTCTCCAAGCAACGAAGGAGTGGGCGGCGGCGGTGGTAGCTACGGGAACGGAGGAGATGCAGGACAGACCTATAATGCAACAGATGGCAAGAATGGCAGTAAGGGCGGAGGCGGCGGCGCAGCGGGGAGGGGTAAAAAGGGCGGCGACGGCGGCCATGGATATGTAAGAATTAAGTACGGCATCCAAGTGAACGCATAACTAGAGGGGAGGTATGACGGATGGAATATGCAATGGTTTTGCAGGGCAGGGTGATTGACGTATTGAAAGGCCAAAGCGAAAAGCCTTGTTGGCCGCCGGACTTAGAGGGAAACCCGGTAATGACAGTGCCTTGTGATGGTACGGTCACGGTTGGAATGGTATATGACGCTGGAACAGGGGCATTTTCAGAAAATATCCCGCCAAAGGAAGAAACCCCGCCCTGCCTGCCGACGCCGGAGGAAATATTGCAGGCAAAGCTGGACTACCTGATGATGATGGCGGAATAGGGATTGTCGGAAAATGGAAGCTGTGGTAGAATAAGAATGAGGATTGCCACTTGGCGGTTGGTCACTTGCCTTTGAGGGGAGGTGATTCCATGGTTACATACAGCGAATTGTTTCAATTCTGTCTGGTAATTATTGGAGTTATCACCTTATGCCTGCATAAGAAATAGTGATAAGAAACGACCGCCTAACCTGAGTTAGACGGTCAAACCAACGTATAGGACTGGCCGCCGTACCAAAGGCGGCAATCCTCTTCCTATATCCATTATATGGCCTTTGCGGGAAAAACGCAAGGGCTTTTTTGATGCGGATTTTGAGAGCGAAAGAGAGTTTTTCCAAGGTAGGGTTAGACAAAAAGGAGGGATTTTATGGACGGGATGATTTCAAGGGCGGAGCATGAGGAGTTCCGCAAGACAATGGTGTCCGAGCATGAACGGCTGAACGAGGAGGACAGGCGGCAGAACAAAAGGCTGGACATCATCGAGGACACCGTGCGGCAGATCGGTGACCTGACGACTTCCGTGGCAAAGCTGGCGTCCAGCATGGAGAGCATGCTGAAGGAGCAGGAGCGGCAGGGCAAGCGGCTGGAAACACTGGAAAGCCGGGACGGCGAGATGTGGCGGAAGGTCGTGGGGTATGCGGCGACGTTTGCGGTCGGGGCTGTGTTGGCGTTCCTGTTCGCGCAGGTGGGGATGTAGGTGGTGCGGCATGGAGAAGCGGGTACAAGCAAAGCGAGGAGGAACGACGAAGCGACTGCAGAAGCGGAGGTTCCGAACATTTACGAAGCGGGCGGTAATGGTGATCCTGTTTATGGCGTTGCTGGATTTGCAGCTTTCGTATTTGCTGGCCTTCCTTGGGCGGGAGCAGATTGCGGAGAATTTGTCCAGCGATATCACAAAGGTCATCATCGGGACGATACTGGGGTATCTGGCGAAATCGTTCTTTGAAACGAGGGAGGAAGAAAAGGTCAGGCTGGAAGAAGAATGGAGGAATGGGGAATGAAGTTTCTGGTTGAAAATTGGTATATCATCGTTGCGCTGCTGGCGGTGCTGGAGTGCATCATTTATGCGGGGTACCGCTTTTTGAAGCTGCCGACAAAGGCACAGGCGGCGAAGGTCAAGGAATGGCTGCTGTGGGCGGTGACGAATGCCGAGAAGGAATTGGGCGGCGGCACGGGCAAGCTGAAGCTACGGCAGGTGTATGATTTGTTTGTGCAGCGGTTCCCGGCGGTGGCTATGGCGGTTTCGTTTGATACGTTCAGCTTGTGGGTGGATGAGGCGCTGACGGAGATGCGGAAGATGCTGGTTGAAAATAAAGCGGCGGCGGAGCTTGTGAAGGGGGCGGAAGCATGAAAATGACGGTTGCAGCTGCGGATAAGCGGAATTTCGGCGGGAAGCGGAAACTGTCGGATATAAAATATCTGGTCATCCATTACACGGGAAACGACGGGGACACTGCTGCGGCGAATGCACGGTATTTCCAGAGCCGCATCGTGGAGGCTTCGGCGCATTTCTTCGTGGACGACAGCGGCGTGGTGCAGAGCGTGCCGGAGGATTATGTCGCATGGTCTGTGGGCGGGAAGAAATACCCTTCCTGCGACTGGAGCGGCGGCGGGAAATGGTACGGGAAATGCACGAACCAGAACAGCATTTCCGTGGAGCTTTGTGACACGAAGCATAACGGGAGGTATGATTTTTCGGAAAGGACGCTGGAAAACGCGGCGGAGCTGTGCAGGCATCTGATGCGCAAGCATGGTATCCCGATTGAAAATGTGATCCGGCATTTTGATGTTGTTGGGAAGGTCTGCCCCGCGCCGTTCGTGGAGGATGAGAAGGCTTGGGAGGAATTTAAGGAAAGGCTGGTGGAGGAAGTGGTCGAGAGGGATAAAATCATCATCAATGGGAAGGAATACGAGGTTAACATGATACGCAAGGATGGCGTGACATACATCAGGACTAGGGACTTGGCAAAGGCCGAGGGGGTCGAGGTTGGAAGTAAAGGACGGACGCCGGTGATCACAATAGGGTAAGGCAGGACTTGGAGCGGGGCGAAAGCCCCGTTTTTTTATTCTGTGAGAAGCTCTTTCATAAATTCAGAAAGATATTCAATCCCGGTGATAAAATATTCCTTTTCAATCACGGCAAGCAAATCATGTAGCAAACCCTCTGCTTCTATGTAATCATCTGGCTTTAGCCGGAAACGCAGGAAGCCGTAAAGCGATTTTAATTCGGGCGTAAGCTGCTTTTTGGCATGCAATTCCCGATTTTCCATAAGGTAGCAATGGTACAGATTTTCCAATTTTCTCATGAATGATTTCCCCCTTTGCTTCTGGAACAAAATGATAGTTTCACTACCATTGTAAAGGATATCTGGAAAGACGGGAATATATGGGACGTGCAGGAACCTAGATTTTGGGGTGTTTTGAGGGCTTCCTTTGTAAAAATGGAAGGAAATGTAAGCTGGAGGATATAAAGAGAAGAGGCAGGCCACGGATGGGCAGGCAGGCGGAAATAGGCGCCACAGATTTTTAACGGGGCGAAAGCCCCGTTTTTTTATTCTATGAGCAGTTCCTTCAAAATCAACGGCAGATACCCGATGCCGGCATAAAAGCCCTCTTCTTCGACAGAGAGGACTAAATCGTTCAGCAGGTTCTCCGCCTCGAGATAATCCTCGGGGCTGAGGTTGAGCTCCAGAAAATCGTGCATTACTTCATATTCGATCTTCCTTTGCTGGATAGCCTGCTCCCTTGCCTGACGTTCGGCCAGATAGTTTTGGTAAAGTAGATCAACGTGTTTCATGGTATTATCTCCTTGGTGCAAAAAATATTTGTTACAAGGATATTATAATGTTGTATGGAAAAATATGGAACATCTGGCACAGGCAAAAGGTTATATTTTTATAACGAAAGATGTTTTGCAGATGGGAGAAGGCGGCAATGGAAAATGATGTGTCGTTGTGAAGGATGTTTTTGTTTCAATGAGTCTCGATTTTTTTGTTTCGGGCGTATCCACATCCCACTGCACAGTATAATACCCATTTGCGGAGGCGGTTTCGATAACATGGTTATCATACTCTCCGAACGGCGGGCGGAACAACTCCATTTCCAGACCTGTAAGTTCTTTGACTCTCTGGTGGCAGCTTTGCAGTTCCTGAGAAATCTGCTCGGCTGAAATCTGGCTCATGTGGGGATGGGTTGCGGAGTGGTTTCCAAGGTCATGCCCATCGGCGGCAATTTTTTTAACCTCCTCCGGATACTTTTCTACCCAATAGCCGCAGAGAAAAAACGTTGCCTTGACGTCATTTTCTCTGAGAATACGCAGAAGCTCATCGGTATCATCTGCGCCCCAAGCCGCGTCAAATGAAACGGCAACCTGCGGTTTTTCGGTCTCCACGCAATAGATGGGGAGTTTCCGCTCGGCTGTGGCGGACACGACAGCAGAAGCCTTTGTGACGGCAGGCGGCAGAACAGCGACAGCCCCGCAGAGCAGTGCGATTCCTGCCAATCCTGTTATGATTTGTTTTTTGCGGATATGTATTGCCCGAAATACTTTCATAATACCCTCCAAAAAGATTTTATTACCAATATATTTTAGTGGAAACGGGATTTAGAACAGGTTTCAGAGCAGCCTGAACGGCGGGGAGATATGCGCCGGCGGCGCGTTTCCATTCCTATCCTTTTTAATATTGATTATCATTTCCTTATTGACTTTAATAATATTTATGATATACTTAATTATATTAAAACAAATATGAAAGGAAGAATGAGATGGAAATAGACAAAATACCCCCGTGGATATTGGCGTTAGAAGACGAGGACGCGGTTTTCCTCAAAAACTTTGTGCTGAAATCGGGATCTTTGAAGGAGATAGCAAAATTATACGGGGTTTCATACCCGACTGTCCGGCTGCGGCTAGACAAGCTAATACAAAAAATTGGATTGAATGACCAAAAAGAAGATGAACCGTTTTCGGCTTTTATCAAAGGTTTAGCAGTGGATTCTCGAATTGACTTGGAAACTGCAAAAATTATTATCGAGAAATATAAACAGGAAAAGGAGAAATAATTTTATGAAACATTGGATCATTGTCATATTTGCTATATTTCTGCTGTATTTGCATCAAAGGGCAAGCGCGTCAAAATTTTGGTTTTTGGGAAGGGTGCTCCCTCTGGCTGGCATTGCAGCAATGATTTATCAGCTTTTGTTTGCTAAAATTCAATTTTCGATGGAAAACATGATTGCCTATGTTGTTTTCTTTATTGTTACCCTTTTGCTTTGGTTTGCAGGACGGTATGAATACATACAAAAAGAATTAAAACGTATGAAGGCGAGAGATATTTATTGAGGAGTGATAATAAATGATTGATTTAATAATCGGTTTTGCTATTGCGGCTATACTTTTTATTGCGGAATATATTCTTTGCACAAAATTAAAAAATCCGCTTTGGGGCGGAATCATACCTATGTTCATTTTAATTGCAACAACAATTATTTTCGCAAGTGGCAGAATACCGCTTACCACACGAAATCTGTTTCCTTTTGTAATCTTGAATACATCGTTTTTTGGTAATTGGGGAACGGGCAGAGATAAATATAAAAAAATACGGCAAGCAGAAATGGATAAAATGAAAGCAAAAGATATTTTATAGTTCTCAGTATGCTTTTGATTAGAAATCAAAGAGGAATACGCTGTAGACTGCCCTTTGAAGGATAAAACGCTGCCCGCAGACAAGGGGGATTATTTATATCCTGTACAGACGTATAGAAGGAACAATGAGAAAGCGACTGCCCAATTTTTCCGGGGATATTGCAATGGATTTTGGCGGTGATGCGCCTGTCAGCCACTTTTTTCAGCTTTTTTACAAAGAATACCCTTCCAGGGTGGATTGTTTCTTGACACTTTTCCTAAAAAGTAATAAAATAAAAAAAGCGTGGTGCGTCCAGCGTGCCAAAAACGCGGGGATTTCTCAGAGGGATTTTTCCTGATTTCCCATCGGGCTGTCCGGAACGGAGAACCGTTTTGGATGCGGAAGAAGTCCGGCGGGGGGCGGAGAACCGATTTTTGGCGCACTGAGCGGCATGCGCTGCTTACTGGATATGAAAAAAAGTGAATTGTACTTTGAAAACTAAATAAGGGGAGGTGTTTTTCATAGATCCGATAAGTATCATCTGTGGTGTTGTCGTCGGGCTGGTCGTTGGCGCGGTCATCGGCGCGCTTTACCGCAAGAAGATCGCAGAGGCGAGAGTCGGCGTTGCGGAGGAGCGTGCCGGCAAAATCGTTGAGGACGCGGTAAAGGATGCGGAGGCAAAGAAGAAGGAGATTCTTTTGGAAGCGAAAGAAGACAGCATCCGGACAAAAAATGAACTGGAAAAAGAAGTCCGTGACAGAAGGAACGAACTCCAGAGAAATGAAAGGCGGCTGTTCCAAAAGGAAGAGGCTCTGGACAGAAAGGTCGAGGCTCTGGAAAAGAAAGAGGAGCATATGACTGCAAAGCTGGAGGAGCTGGAGCAGCAGAAGGAAGAGGCCAGAGAGCTCCGTGCGAGGCAGCTTCAGGAGCTGGAGAGAATCTCCGGACTGACAACGGAGGAGGCCAAGAATTATATCCTCGCGACAGTGGAAAACGATGTGAAGCACGAGGCAACGCTGCTCATCAAGGAAGTGGAAAGCAAGGCGAAGATGGAGGCGGACAGACGTTCGCGCGAAATCGTCGCCAACGCAATACAGCGGTGCGCGGTAGACCATGTGGCGGAAACAACGGTATCCGTTGTACAGCTGCCGAATGACGAAATGAAAGGGCGCATCATCGGACGTGAAGGCCGGAATATCCGTGCTTTGGAAACGCTGACAGGCATCGACCTGATTATCGACGACACGCCGGAGGCTGTCATCCTTTCCGGTTTTGACCCCATCCGCAGAGAGATTGCAAGGCTCGCGCTGGAAAAACTCATTGTGGACGGGCGCGTACACCCATCGCGTATCGAGGAAATGGTGGAAAAAGCAAGAAAAGAAGTGGATGTTATCATACGGGACGAGGGCGAAGCCGCTACGCTGGACACCGGCGTAAACGGGCTGCACCCCGAACTGGTGAAGCTGTTGGGCAAGCTGAAATACCGTACCAGCTATGGGCAGAATGTATTGAAGCACTCCATCGAGGTATCCCATCTGGCAGGGCTGATGGCCGCCGAAATCGGCGTAGACGTTACGCTGGCGAAGCGCGCCGGACTGCTGCATGATATTGGCAAGAGTGTGGATCATGAAATGGAAGGCTCTCACGTCAGCATCGGCGTGGGGCTTTTGAAGCGGTATAAAGAAGGCCGTCTGGTGATAAACGCGGTAGAGGCGCACCATGGCGACGTGGAGCCGCAGAGCATTGTAGCTGTACTTGTGCAGGCGGCGGATGCGATTTCTGCGGCAAGGCCTGGCGCAAGACGCGAAACTTTGGAATCTTATATCAAGAGATTGCAGAAGTTGGAGGAAATTGCCGGTAACTTCAAGGGCGTTGAAAAATCTTTCGCGATTCAGGCAGGGCGTGAATTGCGGATTATCATAATACCTGAGGACGTGAACGACGAGGGTATGACCCTTTTGGCGAGAGAGATTGCCAAGAAGATTGAGGAGGAGCTGGAATATCCCGGCCAGATCAAGGTAAACCTGATTCGGGAAACCAGAGCCGTAGAATACGCGAAATAACTGCTTTGGCAGGAAAGAAAAACACAGAAAACAAAAACAGGGAAAAGGCGGCCTGACTTAAGAAAACAGATTTTTCTCTTCTGTTGATTTTTTAAGTCAAACGCTGACGGCAGTTGCCTGAGAAAATTTCTTCTAAAATAAAGAAATTTTCTTATGGCAACGCCCATAAACCAGCCCTGTTTTTTGTTTGCTTCAAATGAGGATTTCCATGCCGTCATAGGCGAAGGAAATGCCGTCCAGATGTTTTTCCAGTTCCTGATAATAGCCGTAGGATTTTCCCCAGATTTCATCAATATGTGTGACAATAATTTTTTTGATACGGTACTGTTTTTTTAATTCCATGACCTCATCCAATGTAAAAATTTCATCTTTGAACGGCGCATCCGCAAGCTGTGTACCATCGTTCAGTATGCCGTCGTCAGAGACCAGACTGAGTATGAAAATGTCCGCGTCAAAATACAGGTCATTATGCGCGAATGGTTTGGGATTGCAGCAGGCATACACAGCTTTTTTTGCCCCCTCACGAATGACGTAAAAAGTAATATTTCTTTCGGGGTTATTATTGAACAGGTCAATAGAGATATTTCCGATTTCGATATGCTGCGTTTCATGGACATCAATGCAATGGAGGACGTCCCCGTAGTATTTCAGGCAGTCCAGATTCATGCGGTTGACGTCCGCGATGACTTCGGGAAGGGCATAAAAGCCGATGGGAGTGCTTTTCTCCCTGATAAAATCATAGCCGATTTTTTCCACAATGCGGATTCCTTTCACATGGTCGGGGTCGCAGTGGGAAATGGAAAGATGCTTTACCTCGGAAATATTCTGCCTGTTGCAGGCCACCGCAATATCTTCGGGGGTATCTATCAGCATTTGAATATCTTCAATATACAGGCTTGGCCCCAGCCGTTCATACCTGCCGCCTTTTTCCCGCGCTTCCCGGCACAGGCCGCATTTGCAGAAAGAACTGGGGATAATCGACATGCCGCCGCTTCCGACAATTTTCAATTTCATGGGTATCTATCCTCCTGATTCTTTTGTAATCGCAGCAGAAAGTCTGCTGGATTGAGTTTATCATAGATTTTTCAGCAGTACAACAGATTTCAGCCTGCTGCGAAAGCAGACTTTTTGGCGCGCTTCTTGTGTTTTTGGTGTTTTTGCGGTATGATAAAAAGAAATCAAACAAAGGAGAAAACGCGATGATAGATATTTGTTTGCTGGGGACGGGGGGCATGATGCCGATGCCGAGCCGTTTTCTGACGGCAATGCTGGCAAGGCTGAACGGAAGAATGCTTCTGGTCGACTGCGGCGAAGGCACGCAGGTGACAATGAAAATGCTGGGCTGGGGCTTCAAAGCCATTGACGTGATCTGCATTACCCATTTCCATGCCGACCATATCTCCGGCCTGCCGGGGCTTTTGCTGACCATTGGCAACGCGGGGCGGGAAGAACCGCTGACGATGATTGGCCCTGTGGGTCTGCGGCATATCGTGGAAGGGCTGACGCGCATCGCGCCGGAGCTGCCGTTTCCCATAGAATTTATTGAGCTGGATAAGGAAACGCCGAATCCGGTACGGGCAGGGGAATTCAGCATTGCCTACTGCCCTGCCGACCATATGGTGAAATGCTACGCTTACCGGATTGATCTGCGGCGCAGAGGGCGGTTTGATGTGAAAAAGGCGGAAAAGCTGAACCTGCCCAAGCCCCTTTGGGGACGGCTGCAAAAGGAAGGGCGCGTAGAACATGAAGGGCAGGTTTATACGGCAGAGCAGGTGCTGGGCGATGAACGCAAGGGCATTTCTGTGGCATACTGTACGGACAGCCGCCCTGTCGGCAGGCTGAAAGGCTTTGTGGAAGGCGTGCAGCTTTTTATCTGCGAAGGCATGTACGGCGAGGAGGAAAAAAAGACAAAGGCGCGGGAGAACAAGCATATGCTGTTTTCCGAAGCGGCGTCGCTGGCGCGGGAGGCTGGCGTGGAGCGGCTCTGGCTGACGCATTTCAGCCCTTCTCTGAATAATCCGGAGGATTATCTTGAGAACGCGCGGGCAATTTTCCCGCAGGCAGAGCTGGGCGGAGAACGAAAATGGATTACGATAGAATTTCCGAAAGAAGAATAAGCGGAGGCGGGCAGATGGAAAAACAGGAAAAAGACGTTTATATATTGGCAGTGGAAAGTTCCTGCGATGAAACGGCGGCGGCTGTGGTGAAAAACGGGCGTTGGGTGCTTTCCAACGTGATTTCATCGCAGATTGCCCTGCATACGCTTTACGGCGGGGTCGTGCCGGAAATCGCCTCCCGCAAGCATATTGAAAATATCGACGGTGTTATCCAACAGGCTTTGGCGGACGCGGGCATGACGCTGGCGGAGATGGACGCGATTGGGGTGACGTATGGGCCGGGGCTTGTAGGCGCGCTGCTGGTCGGCGTGGCGGAGGCAAAAGCGGTTGCGTTTGCGGCGGATAAGCCGTTGATTGGCGTGCACCATATCGAGGGACATATCTGTGCGAATTATATTGAGGATAAAACGTTCGAGCCGCCGTATATCGCGCTGGTGGTTTCCGGCGGGCATTCGCATCTGGTGCAGGTTTCGGACTATGGGAAATACGAAATTCTGGGGCGTACAAGGGACGATGCGGCGGGCGAGGCATATGATAAAGTGGCGCGCGCCATTGGCATGGGCTACCCGGGCGGGCCGAAGATAGACGCGGCGGCGAAAAAGGGCGACCCTGACGCGGTCAGATTTCCGCGGGTATTTTTGGAGGAGGAAAGCTATGATTTCAGCTTCAGCGGGCTGAAATCGGCGGTGCTGAATTATGTGAACAAACAGAAAATGACGGGCGAGCCGATCGTGCCGGAGGACATTGCGGCGAGCTTTCAGCAGTCCGTTGTGGAGGTGCTGGTGGAAAAGACGGTCAAGGCGGCGAAGGAGCGGGGCATGAAACAGGTTGCGTTGGCCGGCGGCGTGGCGTCGAACAGCGCGCTGCGGGCGGGCATGCGCGCGGCGTGTGAAAGGGAAGGGCTTTCGCTGCATATCCCTTCGCCGGTACTTTGCACAGATAATGCTGCAATGATCGGCTGCGCGGCGTATTATGAGTATTTGGCGGGCGTGCGGGACGGATGGGACCTGAACGCGAACCCGAATCTGAAGCTGGGCGAGAGGTAAAAAAACCTGGAGGCTCTGCCTCCAGACCTCCGTAAGGGGGCACCCGCCCCCTTGACCCGTTTGCTGCAAAACTGCGTTTTTGCGGAAATTGTCCCGCCGCATGAAATGCGGCGGAAAAAGGGGCAAGGGCTGAAAGCCCTTGCGGGGTGTGGGGCAGAGCCCCGCGGTTTTAGAAGGTTTGGGACGGCGTCCCAGTGTCTATATGTTTTTGAATTTTTAAGGAGGAAACGACATGGCTGGAATTTTGGGAAGATTTAAGACGATTATGGAGGCGAATGTGAACGCGCTGCTGGATAAGGCGGAGAACCCTGTGAAAATGGCGGAACAGCTTGCACGAGATCTGGAGGACGATCTGGGCAAGGTAAAGGCGGAAACAGCGTCCGTTATGGCGGAGATGAAACGCGCCCAGCGTGCATATGACGAGTGTGCGGAAACCGTTGGGAAATTGCAGAAATACGCCGAAGCCGCTGTGTTGAAAGGCAATGACGCGGACGCAAAAGCATTTCTGACGGAAAAAGCCGAAAAATCCAAAACGCTGGAAAGCCTTGCAGGGGCGTTGGACGTTGCGAAGGCGAACGCGGATAAAATGCGTCAGATGCACGACCAGCTGGAAGGTCAGCTGAGGCAGATCAACGAACGGAAAGCCGCAATCCGCGCAAAGGCGGCGATGGCAGACGCAAAGGAACGTACCGCAGAGCTGGGCAGGAGCATTGGCGGAGCGGCGGAAAGCCTTTCTGCATTTGACCGTCTGGAGGAAAAAATAGACCGCAGGCTGGACGAGGCCGAGGCGATGGCAGAACTGAATACGCGGAAATCTGATGTAGAGGATTTGATGGCAAAATATGACGCGCCCGAAGGCGGCGCGCTGGATGATGAGCTTGCCGCGCTGAAGGCAAAGCTGGGAAAATGATGAGGTGAGGACAATGGGCTTTTTTGGCAATGAACTGAGCAGCGTGATAGAATGGCGCGAATCGGGCGCGGACGTAATATTTTGGAAATGGCACGCCAGCGAGATCAAAAAGGGCAGCCGCCTGATCATCCGCCCCGGGCAGGACGCCGTTTTCCTGTACAACGGCAAAATAGAGGGCGTTTTTACAGACGAGGGGAATTATGAAATCGAATCCCAGATTGTCCCGTTCCTGAGCACGCTCAAGGGCTTTCAGTTTGGCTTTAACAGCGGGCTGCGGGCAGAGGTACTGTTTGTGAACACGAAGGAGTTTACCGTAAAATGGGGGACGCGGAACGCGGTCAATATCCCCGCGCAGGGCTTTCGGGGCGGCCTGCCTGTGCGGGCATTTGGGACATTCCAGGCGAAGGTAACGGATTATATCCGCCTGATTGACGCTGTTGCAGGCGTAAAAGAACGGTTTACTGTAAACGATGTGCGCGACCGTATGGTCAGCACGCTGGACGAACTGCTGATGAAGTGGATCAGCAGGGAAGGCAAAGACATGTTCCATTTGCAGGGCAATGCGGCGGAAATTGCACGCGGTATGAATACGGATCTGGACATGGAACTGATGCGCTTTGGCATGACTTCCTCGGAGCTGCATATTTCCAGCTTCAGCTATCCGGAGGAGGTACAGAAGAAAATCAATGAGGCGGCCGGATACGGTATGCTGGACATGGATACATACCAGAGAGGGAAGATGGCGGATTCCTTCGGACAGCCCGGCAGCAGTGCAGGCGGCGCGGCTGGCGCGGGCTTTGGTATGGCGGCCGGTATGGAGATGGCAAAGGAAATGTTCCGGCAGGGGCAAACAATGCAGCCAGCGCAAACGGTACAGAGCGGCGCACATTGCCCCAACTGCGGCGGCAGCGTGCGTGCCGGCGATAAATTCTGTCCGGACTGCGGGCAAAAGCTGGAAACAGCAGCTTTCTGCCCGGAATGCGGGGCAAAGGTCGGCGCGGCGGATAAATTCTGCGCGTCCTGCGGGAAGGCGTTACGGTAAAGGAGGAGCGGCATGATTCGGCTGGCAAGGCAAACGGATATTGACGATGTGGAAAAAATTTTTGAAGAGGTGCTGGATACGCCGGAGATGGTGCGCACTACGAACTGGCTGAAAGGCGGCTATCCGACACGTGCTGATGCACAGAAGGCACTGGATGCGGGGACGCTGTATGTCGGGGAGGATGAAACGGGCAGGCTTTACGGCTCTGTGAACCTGAACCATATACAGCCGCCGGAATATGCGAAAATCCCCTGGAAAATCGAGCCGGAATGCGGCGGAGATGAGGTGCTTGTCATTCATACTCTGTGTATACGTCCGAGTTGTGCGGGTAAGGGCTATGGCAGGGAATTTGTGGCGTTTTCCGAGCAGCATGCGCGGGAAAAGGGATGCAGAGTGGTCCGGCTGGATACGTATGAAGAAAATAGACCAGCGGAGTCATTGTATTCTTCCATGGGGTATACGCTGGCGGGAAAAACGCTGTTCCATTTCCAAAACGTGATTTGGGAAACGCTGATTTGTATGGAAAAGAAGATGTAAAACTGTGGGGCGTCGCCCTACACCCCGCTGGGGCATCAGTCTACGCTCCGCTCCGGTCGGCGCAAAACGAGTATCCTTGGAAGTTTGCTATGCAAACCGGCGAAGCCGCCGCTTGCGTTTTCTAAGACACTCTGCGCTCCCAGACCCTGATTGCCGAAAAACTGCGTTTTGCGGAGGATAAATTTTGATGGGAACATCCTGCCGCATGGATATGCGGCGGCAAATGGGTCAAGGGATGGAGTCCCTTGCGGGGATTGGGGCAGGGCCCCAAGGTCTTTCAGTCTTAAACAGCAGGAATAAAAACACAGTCCGGTTGGTAGTCCGGACGGGGAAAGTTTCCCTCAGTAGCCCTCCATCCGGAGCGCGGTATACCGTGCGATGGTCGTCCGTTTCCTGCCATATAAAAAGGAGGGTATTTATATGGAAGGAACGACGGCAGTACTGACGGTATTTTTTGAGAAGGAAACGGGCTTCTGGGTTGGCATTTACGAACGCAGGGACGGGGAATCTCTGGAGGCATCGAAAACAATTTTTGGTGCGGAACCAAGCCTGAAGGAAGTCCATGCTTTTTTGCTGGCGGATTGGGGCCGTATGCGCTTTGGACGGTCAGACGGTCTTTTCCGGCTTTATCAGAAGAAAAATCCGAAGCGTTTGCAGCGGGAGATACGCAGGCAGACTGGCGGGCAGGGCGTTGGCACAAAGGCACAGCAGGCTCTGGCAGCTCTGCGCGAAGAACAGAAAACCGAACGGAAAATCCGCCAAAAAGCCGAGAAAGCAGCGGAGGCGGAACGTCGATTCCGGCAGAAACAGGAAAAACGGAAAGAGAAGCATAAAGGTCATTAAGGAGGACGCAATGAGGATTGGTTCAGGCTATGACGCGCACCGGCTGACGGAAGGTAGGGATTTGGTGCTGGGCGGGGTGAAGATACCCTATGAAAAGGGGCTGCTGGGACATTCCGATGCGGATGTGCTGCTGCATGCGGTGATGGACGCACTGCTCGGCGCGGCGGCTCTGGGCGACATCGGCAGGCATTTTCCGGACAGCGACCCCGCATATAAAGGTGCAGACAGCAAAAAATTATTATCTGAAGTTTGGGGCTTGATTTTTGCAAATGGATACTGTATAATGAATGTCGATGCTACAATTATCGCGCAGAAACCCAGACTTGCACCCTATATTGAGGAGATGCGGCGAAATATTGCCGAAGCTTTGCAGATAGAGATTGGGCAGGTTAATATAAAAGCCACGACAGAGGAAGGCATGGGCTTTACCGGCGCGGGAGAGGGCATTGCGGCTTCTGCTGTGTGTCTTCTGGAACATAGAGAAAAGTGATGATGGAAAAGAGTAATCCTTTTTTCACCTGACAGAGAATAACGGCCTTGGTGAAAGACGGTGAGATTTGAGCCTGTGCGGCGCGCGGGTTTGACTGTCACCGGCTTAAGATACATGGGTGGGAGCCGTTTGCAGGGCGAGGGGGACGAAGTGCATTCCTGAACTGGACGGGCGAACATTGCAGTAGCCTGTACCCGCTGACTACGTTACAGTCTTTGAGCGGGGCGGTTTTTTGCCGCCCAAGTAAAGTGGAACCGCGGAGGATTTGCTCCGTCTTTGCAGAATTGCAGGGACGGGGCTTTTTGTATTATGAAAATGAAAGACCCTGGGACGCTGTCCCAGACCCTGCCAACCCTTTGTAAAGGGTTGGATCCCAAACTTTTTTGTGGAAAACCGGCAGAGGTTATTCGCGAAATGCGGGATTGTTTTCCAACTGCATGAAATGCAGCTGACAGCCCTTGTGGGGGATTGGGGGCAAAGCTCTTATATTTTTACACGAAAAAGACAGGGGGACGCGCGCCCGCCGCACGTTTTGCCCGGTTTTGGATATATAAAGAAAAACAGAGTATTTATTTCAGGAGGAATATGAGTATGTTTAAGGAATCAGTACAGGTCGTAAAAGAAAAAGATCCTGCAATCAAAAGCACAATTGAGGTGCTGCTTTATCCCAGCTTTTGGGCGGTCATCAACCACCGTATCGCGCACAGTTTTTACAAAAAGAAACTGTTTTTCCTCTCCCGACTCGTTTCGCAGACTTCGCGCCTGCTGACGGGCATTGAGATACACCCCGGCGCGCAGATTGGCAAGCGGTTCTTCATTGATCATGGCATGGGCGTAGTGATTGGGGAAACGGCGGAAATCGGCGATAATGTCATGCTGTACCACAGCGTTACACTGGGCGGCACAGGCAAGGAAAAGAACAAACGCCACCCGACCGTTGGCGATAACGTTATGATTGGCGCAGGCACGATTGTGCTGGGGCCTGTGACGATTGGGAACAATACAAAAATAGGCGCGGGTTCTGTGGTGACGCAGGATATTCCGGATAACGTTACGGCGGTTGGCTCTCCGGTTATGATTGTGCGTAAGGACGGCGTGCGCATCCCGCCTATCGCGCCTGAACAGTTGACGGGACACCAGAAACGCCGGGCAGTATAATGAAAAATGGTTTCCTAAACAGGAAAGCTGTGGTATACTCAATATAATATGGTATCATTGCGATTAAGGCAAAAAAATATCATCCAGCCGCGTATAACGTGGCTAACAGACAGGTCAAGGAGCGCGCTCCTTGCGGGTGTTTGAGGGCAGAGCCCTCAAGGTTTTAGTTTTTAGAAAGGAAGGAAGCAAATGAAGGTATATAATACGCTGACAAGACAAAAGGAAGAATTTGTCCCCATGGAGGAGGGCAAGGTAAAAATGTACGTCTGCGGGCCGACGGTTTACGACTTTATCCACATTGGCAACGCGCGGCCTTACGTTGTGTTCGATACGGTTAGACGCTACTTGGAATATAAGGGCTATGACGTGACGTATGTGCAGAATTTCACAGACGTTGACGATAAAATCATTAACCGCGCGAATAAGGAAAACACAACGATGCAGGCGATTTCCGATAAATATATCGAAGAGGCGTTCCATGATGCGGACGGGCTGAATGTGCGCCGCGCAACAGTGCATCCTCGTGTAACGCAGGAAATGGACGGCATCATTGAAATGGTGCAGACGCTGATTGACAAGGGATTCGCTTATGAGGACAAAGGAACGGTTTACTATAATACAAAAATGTTCCCTGAATATGGCAAGCTGTCCAGAAAAAATCTGGATGAACTGATTGCAGGGGCAAGCGAACGCGTCACGATTGATGACGCAAAGAAAAATTCCACAGACTTTGTGCTCTGGAAGCCTAAAAAAGAAGGCGAACCCAGTTGGCCCTCCCCTTGGGGCGATGGCAGACCTGGCTGGCACATTGAGTGCTCCGTTATGGCAAAGCACCACCTTGGCGAAACCATTGATATCCATGCGGGCGGCGAGGATTTGATTTTCCCGCACCATGAAAACGAGATTGCGCAGTCCGAGGCGGCAAACGGCAAGACCTTCGCGCGGTATTGGCTGCATAATGGTTTTATTACGGTAGACAACGAAAAGATGTCCAAATCTTTGGGCAATTTCTTTACGGTGCGCGACATTGCGGCACAGTTCCCGTATGAAGTGATTCGTTTCTTCATTCTGAATGGACATTACAGAAGCCCCATCAATTTCAGCCGTGACCTGATGCAGGCCTGCCAGAATGGTTTGGAACGCATTAAGAATGCAAGAAAAGAACTGGCGTTCTATATCGAAAACTGCGCGGACTCGAAAATGACTGCGGAAGAAACGGCGCAGGCGGCAGAACTGGAGAAATATAAAGAGCAGTTTGAGGCGGCGATGGACGATGATTTCAATACCGCCGACGCGGTTTCTGTGATTTATGAATTGGTACGTTTTTCCAATATTGCGGTCAAGGCCGGAGTTTCCAGGGAATACGCAGGAAAGATTCAGGATATGCTTGACCATCTTTGCGGCGTGCTGGGCGTTGCGGAACTGGGCGAGGAAACCGTTTCTGACGAAGAGACAAAGAAGATTGAGGAGCTTATCGCACAGCGGACAGAGGCGAAAAAGGCGAAGGATTTTGCAAAGGCTGACGCAATCCGCGATGAACTGGCGGCAATGGGTATTACGATTAAGGATACCAGACAGGGCGTGCAGTGGTTCCGGGGTTAAGCGATGAATTTGAAAGGTGTAGAGTTGTTTTTAGGCGGCGAAAGCGGGCTTGACCCGCATTCATTTTCGCCGCTGGCATTGGCATATATCGGGGACGCGGTGTATGAGGTTTTGGTACGGCTGACCGTTATGACGGACGGCAATGCACCAGTCAGCCGGCTGCATAAAAAGGCGCGGGATATGGTGAACGCAAAGGCGCAGGCGGAGATGTATTTTCGGATACGGGAGCAGCTGACGGAGGAAGAAGCGGCGGCGTTTCGGCGCGGGCGGAATGCGAAGTCATTTACTGTGCCGAAGAATGCGGATTTGATGGATTACCGGCACGCGACAGGGCTGGAGGCGGTCTTTGGCTACCTTTACCTGAAGGGCGACAGCGCGCGGGCGGCGGAGCTGTTCCGCATGGGGACAGAGTTGTAAAGGGAAGACCTTGGGGGCTCTGCCTCCAATACCCCTGCAAGGGCTTTCAGCCCTTGATTCGTTTTCAGCCGTACGTCCGTACGGCTGGGAATTTCTCAAGGATGAGGGTAGTGGAATCCATCTTGTTTTATGGACACAATCATTTTTTCTTTCCAGACGCATTTTTGCGTCTGGCAATAAAGTTTAGGGTCAGGCCCTTTTCAATAGGTGCCGGAAAGAAGTCCGGGCACGCATAGCGTGACTTTGCGAAGCAAAGCACTGACCGGCTTGCGGAAACTGGGGCAGGGCCCCAGAAGGAGGATTTTTTTTGGAAAAACGGCAGAAAGAAGATTGGAACGAAAACCAGCTTGAGGGCAGGAATGCTGTGCTGGAAGCCCTGCGCAGCGGCAGGGACATGGAAAAGCTGCTGGTGCAGAAAGGCAATGTGGAAGGCACAATTCGCCGCATTGTGGCGCAGGCGAAGGAAAAAGGCGTTGTGATTCAGGAAACCAGCCGTCAGAAGCTGGACGAGCTTTCACAGACCAAAAATCATCAGGGCGTGATCGCGTTTGTATCGGCGCATTCCTATACAGAATTGGAGGATATTCTCGCGGCGGCACGGGAAAAGGGCGAGGAGCCTTTTTTGCTGCTTCTGGACGGTATCACAGATCCGCATAACCTCGGCGCGATACTGCGGACAGCGGAATGTGCAGGCGTGCATGGCGTTGTGATACCGAAACGCCGTTCTGTCGGGCTGAATGCAACAGTAGGCAAAACCTCCGCCGGAGCGGTGGAATATGTTCCGGTTGCAAGGGTGACGAATATCGTAAAAACTATGGAATACCTGAAAAAAGAAGGGCTTTGGATTGCCTGTGCCGATATGGACGGGCTGGATCATTTTGACACCAATATGAAAGGGCCGATCGCGCTTGTGATTGGCAGCGAAGGGGAGGGCGTAAGCCGTCTGGTGCGGGAAAACTGCGACTTTACGGCATCAATTCCCATGTACGGGAAAATTTCTTCGCTGAACGCTTCGGTTGCTGCGGCATTGCTGATGTACGAAGTGGTGCGGCAGAGGAATTATATGTAGATGGGTACGGGAAAAACGGCCCTGAAAATACCAACGGCATAACCCCTTGCGGTGCAGGTTCGGCTGTAAGTTTTTTTGCGCGGAAAGGTATGGAAACCGGGCATGTTCCGGTATCCGGCTGCGGAAAAAAGGCGACATAATCCAGATAGGAAAGAATGCCCAAAAAATGTCGTGTTTTGTCGGAAAAGATTGACAAATGCGTTTGCAAACATATATAATAAAATTATCTGAGGATAGTATAAAATAAGGAGTATTTTCCATGATTCCCCTCGAAACCCGAATCATTGTCTGGCTCGGTCTGTCCGCAAAAATGCTGATGTGTGTCATTTTACTTGCATCGGTTTATTTTCATGCGGAAAAAAAGCGGGGGAAGGTATCTCAGGAAAAAATGCTTCTGATCAAAAATTGGCTGAAAAAAGGGGGAGTCCTATGCTTTTTTCCGGCGGCGGTCCTTCTGGCGGCGATGTTCCTGCTGCAAAATGAAGGTATTTCTGCTGTTCCGGCTTTTATTGCGCTGAATGCGGGGAAAATCATTTTTTTAACAGGCTTTATCCGTTTGCTATGGAAACGGTGACGAAAACGGCAAGTTTATGGAAAATGAGGTGCAGAAAATGAAAAGTATACGCAAAAAAATTACGGTATGCCTGATGGCAACAGTCTTAATTGCACTGATTGCGGTAGGTTCGTCCAGCATTGCCCTGAATTACAGGAGCACTATCGCGACAGTGGATCAAATGATGAGCGAAACTGCGGTTCTGGCGGCGGAGCGTATCGAGCAGGAGCTGACTGCTTACAAAAACGTAGTGATGGATACGGGCTGTATCGCCCAGCTTTCTGATGCGGCTGTATCTGTGGAGGAAAAGCGCGCCATCATTGACGAGCGCGTCAGTATGCATGGGTTCCAGCGGGGCAATATTGTCGGCGCGGACGGGTACAGCATTTTTGACGGGAATAATTATTCCGACAGGGAATATGTGAAGCAGGCGATGCAGGGGAACATTTATGTTTCTGAGCCGCTTGTCAGCAAAGTTACGGGCGAAAAGTCCATCATGGTTGCGGCACCGCTCTATGCAGATGGAGTACAGGGCGCGCAGATTGCAGGCGTGGTTTATTTTGTGCCGCCTGAAACTTTTTTGAATGACATCGTTTCGTCTATTCAGGTCAGCGAAAACAGCAGAGCCTATATGATAAACAAAACAGGCGATACGATTGCGGATATTACACTGGAAACGATTACGACCCAGAATATCGAAACAGAAGCGCAGAGCGATTCTACTTTGGAACAGCTTGCGGCAATCCACGGGGAAATGCGGCAGGGAAAAAACGGCTTCGGCAGCTATAAAAGTGCGGACGGTACGCGCTACGCGGCATATGCGCCTGTAGGAGGAACGGACGGCTGGAGCGTTGCCGTTACTGCCCTGAAAACGGATTATCTGAAGGATACATATTTCGGCATGGTTATCAATGTGCTGGTTATACTGATTTCCATTCTGGCGTCTATTGTGGTAGCCCTGAAGCTTTCCGTCAATATCAGCACGCCAATGCGCGCCTGCGCGGAACGCATGAAACTGTTGGTAGAAGGTGATCTGGAATCACCTGTACCGCAGACCATGGGGCGTGATGAAACAGCGGAACTGACCCGTTCTACCGCGGAAATGGTGAACGGGCTGAACACCATCATTCATGACATCAGTTATCTGCTGACGGAAATGGCAGGCAAAAATTTTGATATACAATCTTCCCACAGGGAGGCTTATGTAGGGGATTTCCAGAATATCCTGCTGTCTATGCGTACACTGAAAGTGGAGCTGAGCAATACCATGCGTCAGATCAATGTTTCGGCGAATCAGGTATCCTCCGCAAGCGGTCAGGTTTCCAACGGGGCGCAGACGCTGAGCAACGGCGCGATGCAGCAGGCAAGTTCTGTGGAGGAGCTGGCGGCAACGATTGCCGATATTTCTGAGAGCGCGAAAAAAACTGCTGCCGCCGCTGAAGAAGCGGGGCGTTTTGTGGACAGGGCAGGCGCGCAGCTTGGGATCAGCGTAGAGCATGTGAAGGAATTGAATGTAGCGATGGAAAAAATATCCAATTCCTCCGAGGAAATTTCAAAAATCATTTCCACGATTGAAAATATTGCTTTCCAGACAAATATTCTCGCGCTGAACGCCGCTGTTGAAGCCGCACGCGCAGGAACTGCCGGAAAAGGTTTTGCTGTTGTTGCAGATGAAGTGCGCAATCTGGCGTCTAAATCCGATGAGGCGGCGAAAGCAACGAAGGAACTGATTGAAAGCTCGATTGCAGTCGTGGGCGAAGGCAGCGAAGCAGTGAGCAAGGTAACGGAGGCACTGGAGCAGACCAGCCAGCATGCGGGGAATGTGGCAACGCAGATGGGCGTTGTGGTAGAAGCAGTGGAAAGACAGACTTCCGCGCTTGGGCAGGTCAATGATGGAATTGACCAGATTTCTTCTGTTGTGCAAACCAACAGCGCGACAGCGGAGGAAAGCGCGGCGGCCAGCCAGCAGCTTTCTGCGGAGGCATCCAGCCTGAAAACACTGGTTGACCAGTTCACGCTTGCGAAAGACTGAACCTGACAAAAAATGGTAAGAATATTTTTGATAAGAGAGTAAGAGGGAAAAGCCCTGACTTCCGGAATCTGCCGGAAATCAGGGCTTTTTTTCTGGAAATTTTTTGCACAGCGCGAAACAGTATGCTTTGGCGTAAGAAAGCCATACTATAGCAAAGGAAAACCGTTCCGGCGGTTTGGCAGAGCAGGAGGTGCTGGCAATGGATATTTACATTAAGCCTGTGGAAAAAGCGCAGGTTGTACGGAACAGAAATGTTCTGCTGAAAGACGTGGCAGAAGTGTTTTTGGACGGACAAACGGCAGGCGAAGCCGAGCGGCTTGTGGTATTCCGGATTCCGGAGGAGAAGAAAAAGACTTATCTGGTTTCTGTGCTGGATATTATCCGCGAATTGAGCAGAAAGTATCCTGGCGCGTCCATCTCCAATGTAGGCGAGATGGATATTTTGGTGGAATATCTGCCGGAGCCGGAAAAAAAACAGCCGGCCTGGACGGCGGCAAAGGTGCTCGTTATCAGTCTGATATTGTTTGCGGGGGCTTCCACGACAATCATGTGCTTTCACTCTGACGCGCAGCTACCTTTGATTTTCCAGAATGTGTATTATATCTTTTTTGGCGAGAACAGGGAGATGCCCGCCCTGCTGTCCATTCCTTACAGTATCGGGCTGGGGCTGGGGATTATCATTTTCTTCAACCATTTTTCCAGAATCAAGCTGACGGAAGACCCTACGCCCATTGAGATTGAAATGACGACCTACGAAAAAGAAGCCAATGCCAGCATTATTGACGCTCTGGAACGGAAGAAAGGGGGCGGCGGGCAATGATACGTTCTGCCGCCCTGATATTTTTTGCCTTTTCATCGGGGGTACTTGTCTCTGCCGGTGTGTTCGCGTTTATCGCGGCAATCGGCATTGTTCCACGGATGGCAAATCGGACGAAAACGCAGCGTTTTATCCCCCTTTACGAGGACGTGATTACGTTGGGAGGGCTTTTCGGCACAACAGCAATGTTCATAGATTACCGCCTGCCGTCCGTTCCCTTTCTGGTTTCGGCGTATGCCCTGCTGACGGGGGTTTTCGTGGGGGTTTTGGCAGTGGCTTTGGCGGAGGTGCTGAATGTAATGCCCGTCATGCTGCGGCGGAGCAGGCTGACGCGGGGGCTGCCCTGGCTGCTTTTGGCGTTCGCGCTGGGGAAAACTGCCGGTTCGTTGGTTTATTTTCTGGTTGACGGATTTTATGTTATATAAGAACCTGCTCAGTATTTGGGAAATGCCGAATTTGTCTGAATTTTGCCGCCGGACAAAGGAAATTTTCCGCAGGAATGCAGTTGCTTTGCCTGCTCTTGTTTTGCCTGTAACTGTGAGTATTTCGGAAGAAATTACCAGGGTGCGGCGGCAAAAGGCTGGGAAAGCTGACGTTTCGAAAAATGCCGGACAGGTTCTTTAAAGGAGGGATTTTGTATGCAGACAACACAAAAAGCACAGCAGGAATATGACAAAATGGTGAAAAAGGCTTCGCCGAACAGTCCAATTTTCACAAACTGCCTGAAAGCGTTTGTTTCCGGCGGTCTGATATGTGCAGGCGGCCAACTCCTGCTGAATCTTTTTCTGGACCGCAATTTTACGGAGAACGAAGCCGCGCTTTGCGTTTCCATTACGCTGATTGGGATTTCCGCAGTGCTGACTGCGCTGGGGCTCTATGAAAAGCTGGGGAAATTCTGCGGCGCGGGGACGATTGTACCAATCACAGGCTTTGCCAATTCTGTGGTTTCTCCGGCGATTGAATTCAAAAAGGAAGGCATGGTTTTTGGCATGGCGGCGAAAATGTTCCTTGTGGCAGGCCCTGTCATTGTTTATGGCACGCTGACCTCCATGCTGGTTGGACTGATTTATTTTCTGATTGGAAGGTGAGAAAGATGGGCAAAAAAATCGGGAAACAGACGGTACGCCTTTCTAAGGGTGTGCCGATTCTTTCTACGGCTGCAACGGTAGGACCCAAAGAAGCGGAAGGCCCTCTGGGAGCGTATTTTGACAAAAAGGTGGAAGACGCGCTGTTCGGGCAGGATACCTGGGAACAGGCAGAGAGTTTTTTTGTGCAGGAAAATATGGCTCTGGCTGTGCAGAAAGCAGGGCTGAAAATGAAGGATATGGACTATATTCTCTGCGGCGATCTGCTCAACCAATGTACAGGATCCTGCTTCGGTATTAAAAATTTTGAGATACCATATTTTGGGCTGTTTGGGGCATGTTCGACGATGGGAGAGGCAATGAGCCTTGGGGCAATGCTGATTGACGGCGGTTTTGCGGGGCATGTGCTGACGGGTGCATCCAGCCATTTCTGTGCCGCGGAAAAACAGTTCCGTTTTCCTTTGCCGCTGGGAACACAGCGTCCGCCGACAAGCACATGGACAGTGACCGGAGACGGCGCGGCTGTGCTTGCGGGAAAGGGCGAAGGACCGAAGATTGTGGAGATTACAACGGGGAAAATTGTGGATATGGGCGTGACAGACGCGAATAACATGGGGGCGGCGATGGCTCCCGCCGCTGCCGCGCTTCTGCTGGCGCATTTTGAGGACACTGGAAGAATGCCGCAGGATTACGATGTTATCGCAACGGGCGACCTTGGCACAATCGGGCGGGAGCTTGTGGTGGAACTTCTGTCGAAAGAAGGTTATGAAATGGACAGCCGCTTTACAGACTGCGGCATTGAAATTTTTGACGCGGAAAAGCAGGATACGCATGCCGGAGGCAGCGGCTGCGCCTGTTCTGCGGTGACGTTCTGCGGGTATTTTTACCCGAAGCTGAAGACAGGAGAAATCGGGCGGATGCTGTTTATTCCGACGGGCGCGCTGATGAGCCCAACGTCCTCCCAGCAGGGGCAGCCTATACCGGGTATCGCGCATGGGCTTGTGATTGAGGGCTGTGGAAAGGGGGCTGCGAAATGATGGAGCTGGCAAAAGCGTTTCTGGTCGGCGGACTGCTGTGTGTGATAGGGCAGATTTTGATTGATAAGACAAAGCTGATGTCTGGCAGGATATTGGTGATGTATGTCTGCCTTGGATGCATTCTGGGCGGCCTTGGCATTTATCAGACGCTGGAGGAATTTGGCGGAGCAGGGGCGACTGTGCCTCTGACGGGCTTCGGTTTCCGGCTTGCGGAGGGCGTAATGAAAGAGGTAGACAGCGCGGGCTTTCTGGGCATTTTCACAGGCGGCATGAAGGCGGCGGCGGGCGGCGTGACAGCGGCGGTATTCTTCGCTTTCCTTGCCGCGCTTGTGGCGAATCCAAAGGAAAAATAATGAGAAAAGGGCGGCTGACAGGTGCATTCGGGGAAACCTGTTTTCTTGGCTGGGTTTCTGCATCGCTGCCTGCAAAAGTGGTCTGGCGTTAGAAATTTTATTTTGCGCCGGACCATTTTTTTGTGCAAATTTTTTATAAAATTTTTATGTAAATTGGATTGCGTTTGTGATATAATCATTCCAAAGAGGCAGACTGCCCCTTTCAGAACTGGCTGGACAGAATAACAAGCAAAGGAAGTGACGCCGATGCACAAGGCGATTGGATCCCGCAAGGATTTCAGCAGATTGGACGAGGATCAGCTGCTGGCAGAATATAAGGAATGTGTTGGGGATATTTTGGAGAATGAGCAGGTGCAGAAGCTCGACAGGCATATGCAGCACTGCAATACAAGCAGGCTCCAGCACAGTGTTAACGTTTCTTATTACAGCTTTCTGATCTGCCGCAGGATGGGCTGGGATTATCGCTCTGCGGCAAGGGCGGGGCTGCTGCACGACCTGTACTTTTATGATTGGCGGACAAAAAAATATATCCGTTCCGGCCATGCTTCGTGGCATCCGCGGGTCGCGCTGGATAACGCCAGCAGAATTACAGAGCTGAATAATGTGGAAAAGGACGCAATCCGTAAGCATATGTGGCCCTGCACACTGGTTCCGCCTCGCTACATCGAATCGTACGTAGTAACTTTTGTGGATAAAATCTGCGCGCTCTGCGAAATGACAGAACGGAAATATGTGCAGATGTTCAAAAAACAGCCTGCACATCTGTAAAATTTGCGGGACAAACAAAAAACGCCGCTGGAAAGGGAAATCCTCCAGCGGTGATTTTTTTTATAAGCCGAAGGATTGTTGCAAAAAAAATACCCCCGTCCGAAAGGAAAATCCTGACAGACGGAGGCAGGGAAGGCTTATACAGGCTGGGCCGCTTCCTTTGGCGGCTGCTTCTGCCGCAGTTCTCCGAAAACTGCGCCGCCCAGAATCAGCACTGCGCCAATGGCCTGAATGGGCCCAAGCGTTTCATGCAGGAACAGCATCGAAAAAATGACGGCAGCAAGCGGTTCCAGATAGCCGCAGATAGCAACGGTCTGCACAGGCAGGACGTTCATGGAGGACAGGAAAAAATAGCTGCCGATGCCTGTGTTGATTAGCCCCAGCATTAGTATCGGGAAGATATCAGACGGGGCAATTTTTATGGAAAAGCCTTTTGTAATGCCTACAAACAGTGTGGCTGTGAGAAAAGTAAACACCATCTGTATTGCAGTATTTTCCAGCCCGCCGATTTCCTTTGCACATTTATTGCAGGAAATCGCTGCCGCATAAGTGATGGCGGAAAGGATTCCGCAGAATAGGCCCAAACTATCGCTGTTGTTTCCAGCAAGCTGTCCATTGATCAGCACCATTCCCAAAAGAACAAGCAAAAAGCTGACAACTTTCCGGCGGGTCAGACTTTCTTTGAACAGGAAGGGAGAAAGAGCCATTACAATAGCAGGGCCGAAATACATACATAGTGTGGCAATGCTCACGCTGATTCGCTGGTAGGCTTCATACAGCAGAATCCATGTTGCACCTGTGGCGCATCCGGCGATGCAGAGCAATACAAAGGATTTTTTATGCGCGGGAAATGTTGGTTTGTTTTTTCTGAGGAAAAACACGGAAACAACAAACAGGCACCCGAGCAGGGAGCGCGAAAGCACGATTTCATAGCTGTTCAGGGCAATCATGCTGGCAAAAACCCCATTGGAGCCGAATAACAGCAGAGCAAAAATATATTTGGGAAAAGGCCGGTTCATAAGCAAACACCCCGTTTCTGTAAGATTTCCCATAGTCTACCACAGAAAATAGAAGAAGAAAAGCGAATGTTTCTCATGTGATATATTACAAAAACAGATAGAATCGGAACAGAATCGGAACAGAATCGGAAAGAAAAATGTATTCCGCTATTTTTTTGTCAAAAAACACGTTCGATATGAATAGAATATCTGTGGTATTCTGTATTCAGAGGAGGGGACAGCGTTGTATCCCTATCGGTTCGGCAAAGAAAACATTTTTTCGGCGGAAGGCACAGGGCACTCTGACAGGGAAATGATATTGAAACGGCTCCAGCGTTTTTGGGAGGAAAACGACGGCGAGGGCTATCTTTCGTTCCAAATCTCAACGGCACAGGGCGCGTTGCCTGTGAAAGCGGCAAGGGTCACAGTAACGAAGGATTTAGGGGATGGCTATGGGCTTTCCATGACAGTGAAAAGTGATGAGAACGGGAATGTTGGAAAGCTGCGTCTGCCAGCACCCAGCCGCGCATTCAGGGCCACGCGCCCCTATACGGCGTATGATGTGCAGATCAGCGCGCCGGAGTATGTGACAAGAAGGCTGACGGATGTGGCAATTATTGAGGGAATCACTTCACAGCAGCCTGTGGAGTTGCAGCCGACGCTGATGCGGAGCTTTTCGGAATAGGCGCAGGCGGAAGGGGGAAATAATATGGCGGGACAGAAATGGTACATACTGCCGCAGAGCGTAACGGTACATATGGGAAAGCCGGACGAAACGGCAGAAAACAAAACGGTTTCCTTTCCGGAATATATGAAAAATACGGCTTCATCTGAAATTGACCCAACGCTCCCGGAAAAAACGATCCGCAGGCGTGTTTCCCTGCTTTTGCAGTTTGCTCTGGGGCGTATCGGCGGATGTTTTTACAGGAACAGAGGCTATCCATTCGATGTGACGGCTTTGCCGCAATATGACAGGAAATTCAGCGGGCATGGCAGGACGTATGAAAACGTGAACCAAATTGTAAACGAGATTTTGGACGGCATCACAGGGACGCCGCTTTACGGCCTGGAACGTGCGAAGGGGGAGGAAAAAGCGGCTCCTGTTTCCGCGCAGGCCTATCCGGGCTATCCGCTCAAGGCAGGGAGCAGCGGAGCGGCGGTGCAGGCTGTGCAGCTGGAATTAAACAGGATTGCGGAAAACTACCCGTCTATTGTGCCGATTGCCCAGCCGGACGGTGTATTCGGAGCGGATACGGAGGAGGCGGTGCGCCAGTTCCAGCGGATTTCGGGAATCGCGCCGGATGGCGTGGTTGGCAGGGACACATGGTATAAGCTGCGGCATGTTTATGAAGGTGTACGGCGGTTCAGTGCTCTGCTCTATGACGGGAAAATATTACAGGCTTCGGATAATTCCTTTTCGGGTTCGCTGAAAGAGGGTTCTCTTGGGCAAAATGTAGGGGAAACGCAGTATCATATCAACGTTGTGTCTTTTTTTTATCCGCAGGTGCCGAGTGTCGCGCTGGATCAGTTTTATGGACCCAAAACAGCGGCGGCGGTGAAAGCGTTCCAGAAGCTGTCTTATCTGGTGGAGGACGGCATTGTGGGACAAAATACATGGCACAGCATGGGCGTATCCTGTGGGAATATCATGGGGTGTGTAAATGGGTGTTTTCCTGCTGGCTACGCGGAAAACAGAGCGGCGGCGTATCCGGGGTATGTGCTGTCCAAAGGGATGGAAAATTTAGATGTGGGGCGTCTGCAAAAGTATCTGAACAGCATTTCACTCTACTACGGCACGATACCACAGGTGGCACAGACGGGCGTGTATGACGAAACAACGGCGGCGGCTGTGGCCGCTTTGCAGCAGCAGAACGGCATTACGGCAACCGGCGCGGTGGACGAGGAAACCTGGGACATGATAGCGCGGCTGTATGACACAAGATAGTGTGCAAAGAACAGGAGCGTATGACAGGCTGGAATGAGGCTTTTGGAGCAACTCTTTCCAGCCTTTATGGACGTTTGGACAGGCAGCCCATGCGGAAATAAAAGATATTTTGCTGGCTTTTTTCTGAGAAATCCTGTAAAAAGGTTTGGTAGTGGCGGTTAAATATGGTATAATGGTTTGCATATGGAAGAATGGAGAAGGATAAAAAAGCTGGAAAACTGCGGTTTTCCAGCATATTATACTGTTTTGGAGAGCTGGGGCTGCGGGCTCCGGCTGGGAAGGAGATTTTCTGCATGGAATTAAAAAAGCTGCTGGAAGGCGTTCCCTGCGAACTGATACAAGGAAATGAAAATCAGGAGATTACGAACATAGCCTATGATTCCCGCGCTGTGGAACAGGGAGGGCTGTTTGTCTGTATAGAAGGTTTCCAGACGGACGGGCATAAATACATCCCCTCCGCGTTGGAAAAAGGTGCGGCGGCAATCCTCTGCACACATCGGGTGCAGGGCGTTCCTGAACATACGGCGGTGATTCTGGCGGAAAATACCAGAAAGGCTCTGGCAATGGTTTCCGCTCATTTTTATGGACATCCATCACGACAGATGCGCATGATTGGGGTAACGGGTACAAATGGCAAAACGACCACAACATATCTCATAAAATCTGTTCTGGATAAAGCGGGGCGGAAGGTCGGCGTCATTGGCACAATCGAAAACCGCATTGGGGACAGGGTGCTTCCCTCCAGCCGCACAACGCCGGAATCGCGGGAGTTGCAGGCACTTTTGGAACAGATGCGGAGAGAGGACGTAACGGATGTGGTGATGGAGGTATCCTCGCATTCGCTGGACCTCTGCCGCGTGGACGGCATTGCGTTTGACGCGGCTGTTTTTACCAATCTGACGCAGGATCATCTGGATTACCATAAAACGATGGAGAACTACCGCGCGGCAAAGGGGCTGCTTTTTGAACGCGCGGAAAAAAGCGTTATCAATATGGACGACGCGGCGGGGGAATACATGGCAGGACGGAGCGGCGGCGAAATTCTGTCTTTCGGCATAGAGAGCGATACGGCATTGACCGCGGAAAATATCCGTATTTCTGCGGAGGGCTGTTCTTTTGAACTGCTCTGGCAGGGAAAGCGGCTGCCGGTCAGGCTGCATACGCCGGGACGTTTCAGCGTATATAACGCATTGGGGGCGGCGGGCGCATGTATTGCGTTGGGCGTGCCGCTGAAAACCATTGCGGAAGGGCTTTCGGAAAACAGCGGTGTTTCCGGCAGATTTCAGACCATTCGCAGCCGGAAAGGGTATCAGGCTGTGGTGGACTACGCCCATACGCCGGATGGCCTGGAAAACGTTTTGAAAACAGCAAAGGAATTTACGAAGGGAAAAATCATAACTGTCTTTGGATGCGGCGGCGACAGAGATAAAACGAAACGCCCTATCATGGGCGAAACAGCGGGCAGGCTTTCCGATTACTGCCTGATTACCTCAGATAACCCACGTACGGAGGACCCTCTGCAGATTATAACGGAGGTGGAGGCGGGTGTACAGAAAACAGGCTGCCCTTATGAAAAAATTCCCGACAGACGGGAGGCAATCCGCCATGCAGCCGCACTTGCCAAAAGCGGGGACGTCATTCTGGTGGCAGGAAAAGGTCATGAAACATATCAGATTTTTCCGGATCGCACGATTCATTTTGACGATGTGGAGGAAGTGCGGGACGCTTTTGGGGCGGACTGCATTGGAAAGGACAGTATATGAAGGAATTGACAATCAGAGAACTGCAAAGAGCGGTAAATGCGCGCCTTATTACTGTGGGGGATGCGGAGCAGATTTTGGAGCGGACGGTTTCCCATGTAACGCAGGATTCCCGAGAGGTACGGCAGGGCAGCCTTTTTGTGCCGATGAAGGGAGAAAAACGCAACGGGCATGATTTTATTGCCCAGTGCTTTGCGCAGGGCGCGGCGGCATGCTTTTCGGAGGAAGAGATGATTCCTCCGGAAAACGGCGCGCTGCTTTTGGTGGAAAATACAAAAAAGGCCCTGTTGGATTTAGCGGAATACCATAGAAATCAGTTTCGGATTCCGGTGGTCGGCATTACAGGCAGCGTAGGCAAAACGACCACGAAGGATATGGCAGCGTCTGTGCTTTCGCAGAAATATCAAACGCTTTGGACACAGGGAAATTATAACAACGACATTGGCGTGCCGCTGACGCTGCTGCGGCTGGAGGAGACCCATCAGGCGGCAGTGATTGAGATGGGTATGAACCATTTCGGGGAGATTGCCCTGCTGTCGGGGATAGTGCGCCCGAATATTGGGGTAATTTCCAATGTGGGTGTGGCGCATATTGAGAACCTCGGCAGCCGCGAAGGCATACTGCGGGCAAAATGTGAGCTGTTCGATGGCATGGCAGAGGACGGAACAGCCATTCTCAATGCCGATAACGATATGCTGCGGACACTGGAAGGCAGGCTGACGCAGAAAATCGTCTGGTTTGGGCTGGAAAACATAAATGGCAGAAAGCCGGATATTTATGCGGACAGGATTTGTCAGAAGGGGCTGGAACAGACCGCCTGTGTCATTCATACGCCAAAGGGACAGATTGCTGTGACGGTTCCCATGCCGGGGAAGCATATGGTACTGAACGCGCTTTCGGCGGCGGCAGTCGGGCTGGAGCTTGGGCTGACGCTGGAGGAAATCAGGGCAGGCATTGAGTGCTTTACGCCGACAAAAAACCGTATGAATGTGATTTATGGCCAAAACGGCATCACGATATTGAACGATGTGTATAACGCAAATCCTGTTTCCATGAAAGCATCGCTGGATATTCTTGCGGAAGCACAGGGCAGAAAAGCGGCTGTGCTGGGCTTTATGGGAGAACTGGGCGAATTTGCGCCCGCCATGCATCGGGAGGTCGGCGAATACGCTGCAAAATGCGGTGTAGATCTGCTGTTCTGTATCGGGCGGTATACAGATGAAATGGCAGCCAGTGCGAAAGCGTCTGGCTGTGAAAATGTGTTCCATTTCGCGGAACAGGCTGAATTTTTGGAAAAAGGGCTTTCTCTGCTGCAAAAAGGCGACACCGTTCTGGTGAAAGCGTCCCGCAGTATGGAGCTGGAAAAAACGGTGGAAAAAATACAAGGAGTGAACTAAAGTGGGTTCTTTGGAACAAACGGTATATGCCATACTTATATCATTTATCATCGGGGTCATACTCTGTCCAATCATAATTCCTCTTCTGCATAAGCTGAAATTCGGGCAGAATGTGCGGGACGATGGACCGGAAACGCATTTACAGAAGCAGGGGACGCCAACAATGGGCGGCATATCGTTTCTGATTGCGTTTGTGGTGACGGGTGTGTTCTTTATGAAGGGACATACGGATAACGCAGCAATTCTGCTGGTAACGCTGGGCTATGGTGTGATTGGTTTTCTGGATGATTATATCAAGGTTGTAAAAAAACGTTCCCTTGGTCTGCGGGCGTATCAAAAGCTGCTTTTGCAGCTCATTGTGACGGGGTGCTTCTGCGGGTATCTGTATGCGGGCGGAACGGGGACAGCGGTATATATTCCATTTACGGATGGTATGCTGCTTGACCTTGGCATATTGTTTATTCCGTTTGTGTTTGTTGCCATGCTGGGTACGGTCAATGGCGTGAATCTTACGGATGGGCTGGACGGTCTTTCCAGCGGCGTAACGCTTCTGGTGGCTTCGTTTTTTGCTATTGCGGCATGGGCGGCGGGGAGCACGGTTTCGCCCGTCTGTGGTGCGATTATCGGCGGGCTGCTGGCGTTCCTGATTTTTAACGCCTACCCTGCGAAAGTGTTTATGGGGGATACAGGTTCGCTCGCGCTGGGCGGTTTTGTGGCATCGACCGCATTCGTGCTGAAAATGCCGATATTCATTGCGATTGCAGGATTTATATATCTCTGGGAATCCATTACAGTTATGCTTCAGGTCGGCTGGTTTAAGCTGACAAAACGAAAATATGGCGAGGGCAGGCGTCTGTTCAAAATGGCACCGTTCCACCACCATCTGGAAAAATGCGGCTGGCGGGAAACAAAGGTTGTAACGCTGTTTTATGTGGCAACGGCAATGTTCTGCCTGATTGGATTTTTGGGCTGCAAATATATGTTTTAACGGAAAGAAGGAATCGGAATGAAATACAACGGCAAAAAAGCGCTGGTCTGCGGTATGGCAAAAAGCGGCATCGCGGCTGCGGGTCTGCTGAAAAGACTTGGCGCGGAGGTTACGCTGCAGGATATGAAGAAATGGGAAAGCATTCCCAATGCCGAAGAACTGGAACAGGAGGGTTTCAGGCTCTATACGGGAAAAAATCCGGATGATATCGCCTGTGAGCAGGATATGATTGTACTCAGCCCTGGGATTCCCTGTGACCTGCCTTTCATACAGGCGGCGGAGGCGGCCGGCGTGCCTGTGCTGAGTGAGGTAGAACTGGCATACCGCCTGACGCCCTGCCCGATTACGGCAATTACTGGGACGAACGGCAAAACGACTACAACGACACTTGTAGGTGAAATTATGAAGGCGGTTCGTCCAGGTACGGCTGTGGTAGGGAATATCGGCATTTCCTACTGTCAGGAAGTGGAACGGCTGACAGAGCGGGATTGGGTGGTTGCGGAAATCAGCAGCTTTCAGATGGAAAAGGCCGAGCTGTTCCAGCCGCATATCAGTGCAGTGCTGAATATCACGCCGGACCATTTGGACCGCCATAAAACAATGGAAAACTACGTCAGCATGAAGGAACGTGTATTTGCAAAGCAGGGTAAAGAGGATTTCTGTGTTTTGAACGACAGCGATTCTTACTGTCGGAAAATGGCGGAGAAAACAGAAGCAAGGGTGTTCTTTTTCAGTTCACAAAAGACGTTGGACGAGGGTATTTTTCTGGAGGGAGAGAACATACGGATACGCTGGGACGGCATGGATGAGGTTTTGCTTTCTGTGAACGATTTGCAGATTTTAGGCGTGCATAATTACGAGAACGTCATGGCGGCGGCGGCGGCAGGTATCTGCGCCGGCGTGCCTCTGGATACGATTCGGGAGGTCCTGCGAAATTTCCGCGGCGTGGAGCATAGAATCGAGTATGTTGCGACGGTGGACGGCGTAGACTATTATAACGACTCGAAGGGGACGAATACAGATGCGTCTGTCCGCGCGGTGCTGGCAATGAAAAAGCCAATCGTGCTGATTGGCGGCGGATATGATAAGAAGGTTTCTTTTGACGATTGGACAAAGCTGTTCCCCGGAAGGGTGAAGCATCTGGTGCTGATTGGCGCGACTGCGCCGCAGATTCGCGCATCGGCGGAGAAATTCGGCTTTACGGCAATTTCCGATTGCGAAACCTTTGCGGAGGCAATCGACCTTTGCAGGGCGAAGGCTTCAGCGGGCGACTGCGTACTGCTTTCCCCTGCCTGTGCAAGCTGGGGGATGTTTGAGAATTATGAACAGCGCGGGGAGCTGTTCAAACAGCAGGTGAGGGGCTACCTGAATTAAAATGGTACGAAAATAGCGGCAAAAAGAGGTGGAAAGATGGAGAAAGAACAAAGGGGCAAGACGAAAAAAAAGCAGGGCAAACGAAAATATATCAAGCCGCTGGGATATGATTTTACGGTGCTGTTTGTGGTGCTGACTTTGGTGCTGTTTGGCGTTGTCATGGTATTCAGTTCCAGCTATTATAAAACGATGACAACGGAAAAATTCGGCTACGATATGTTTTATTTCCTGAAAAGACAAGGAGCATGGGCTATCGTGGGCTTTGCCGCGATGATTTTCTGCATGAACATACCCTATACGTTCTGGAGGCGTTTTTCCGCGCTGGCATATTGGCTTTCCAATATATTCCTTCTCCTGCTGCTGACGCCGTTGGGGCAGGAGATAGGCGGGCAGACGCGCTGGCTGAAGCTGGGGGAGATACAGTTCCAGCCTTCGGAGTTTACGAAAATCGCCATCGCGCTGTTCCTTTCTCTCTATGTCAGCGAGCACCGGAAGGAACTGGGAAATTTGAAGGGATTTTTGAAGGCGTCGGCAATACTGCTGTTCCCTGTCGGGCTGATCGCGCTTTCCAACTTTTCCTCCGCGCTGTTGATACTGCTGATGGGCGCGACGATATTGTTTATCGCCAGCCCGCGAATATGGTATTTCGTGGCGGCGGCGGTTGCTTTGATTCCTGTTGGCGCGATATTGATTATACCGGAAGATTTCCGGTACCGTCTGAAACGTATTGTGATATGGCTGGACCCTTGGAGTGACCCTTTGGTTGACGGATTCCAGACCATACAGTCCCTGTATGCCATTGCCTCGGGCGGGCTGTTCGGGCTGGGGCTGGGGCAGAGCCGACAGAAAACATTCGTGCCGGAGGCGTATAATGACATCATTTTTGCAATTATTTGTGAAGAACTGGGCATCATCGGCGCGGGCTTCGTTATACTGCTGTTTACTGTGCTGATCTGGCGGGGCATAAAAATTGCAATGAATGCAAAGGATACATATGGGATGCTTGTGGCGACGGGCATTACCGCGGTCATAGCATTCCAGTCCATTATTAACATCGGTGTTGTAACGAATACCATCCCGAACACAGGGCAGCCCCTGCCGTTTATCAGCTATGGCGGCTCATCGCTGATGTTTCTGATGGCGATGATTGGGATACTGCTGAATATTTCGCGTTATCCCAAAAAGAATGAAAAAACGGAACGATAAAACGAAGCATAAAGACCTTTGGGCAATGGGTAATGATACCTTTTCCGAAGGTCTTTTTTTGCGTTTTTTGTCGGGTGGTTTTTGGCATGATTCAGCAGAAGTGACAAGTTTTTTCGTCCCGCCCGTCTATAATAAGGGCATGGAGGGTAAAAATGGAAGCATCTATTTACATAGACGTATTGTTTTTTACGAATTGGGGCATGAACAGCTTTCTGCTCTGGTGTGCCGGAAGGCTTGCAGGCTTTCGGGCAGGCAAGGCAAGGATACTGCTTGGCGGTTTCGTTTCTGCCCTGCTTTACTGCCTGTGGCTGTATTTTTTCCAAAGAAACGGCGGGCTTCTGCTTTCGTTCCTGCTGATGGCGGCTGGTATTGCAGGGGCGTATCTGCCGAAGCGCGGGAAAAGCCTGCTGCGGCTGTTTGCTGCGGCCTGGGCGGTTTCATTCCTGATGGGCGGCGCGGCGGCGGCATTGCTTACGCTGACAGACGTGCAGGGGCTGTTTGGTCATGGGCTGATTCTGCGGCGGAATGTGGGACTTTACCCCTGGCAGATGCTGGTCTGGTCGGTCGGCATGGCTTACGTTTTGCTGAAGCTGGGCGGCAGATGGATGGAATCGCATATCCAGAGGCGGCGGGAATTTTGTACGGTTTCTGTGCATTGGCGCGGGAAGCAGACGGAAGGCAGGGCATTGATTGATACGGGGAATGGACTGCGGCAGGAGGACGGCCGAGGTGTTGCGGTGCTGGAATTTGCCGCTTTGCAGCCGCTGTTTACGCCGGAGGAAAGTGTCGCGCTTTTGCAGGGCGTCAGGGAAGGGCTTGGGCTTTGCGCCCTGCCATATACCAGCCTGGGCAATCCGGACGGCAGGCTTTGGGGCGTGCGTGCGGAACAACTGGAAATCAGCTTCGGTGAAACGACAGTCCGGCACTGCGATATTTTTGTGGGCATTACATTTGAAGCATTTACAGGGGCATATGAGGGATTGCTCCCACCCTGTTTATTGAAGGAGGAATAAGCATGAAGGAATGGAAATATCTTGTATTTTTGGCAAAATATCATGGAGGCGTGTTTTTGCGCAAGCTGTTCGGCAAGGCGGAGGGCGTTTTTTATATCGGCGGCAGCGATGTGTTCCCGCCGCCTCTGAAGCCGGAGGAGGAGGCTGTGCTTTTGCAGCAGCTGGGCGGGGAGGACGATGTTAAGGTGAAATCCGTTCTGATCGAACGGAATCTGCGGCTTGTCGTCTATATCGCGAGGAAGTTTGAAAATACGGGAATCAACGTGGAGGATTTGATTTCCATTGGCACGATTGGGCTGATTAAGGCAATCAATACCTTCAAAACAGATAAAAAAATCAAGCTGGCGACATACGCCTCCCGCTGCATTGAGAACGAAATTTTAATGTATCTGCGGCGCAACAGCAAGACGAAATCAGAGGTTTCCATTGACGAACCGCTGAATGTAGATTGGGAAGGCAATGAGCTTTTGCTTTCGGACATTCTGGGTGTGGATGGAGACGTGATTTACAAAAACATAGAGGATGAAGTGGACAGAGAACTGCTTAACAACGCAATGCAGAAGCTTTCTGGACGGGAACGGCGTATTGTGGAAATGCGGTTCGGACTTCTGCCGGAAACAGAGGAACGGACGCAGAAGGAGGTCGCGGATATTTTGGGAATATCGCAGTCATATATATCGCGTTTGGAGAAAAAAATTATCAGCCGGCTGAAAAAGGAAATCAATAAAATGATGTAAGCAAAAAGGAGGGTGTGAATCATGCCCTCCTTTTTTGTCAGATATCTTTGTAATGCAGAGGTTCAAAATCTGTGTTGCGCATTTTTCCAAAGCCTCTGTCGCAAAACTGCTGGCTCCCGCCGCGCGTGCAGCGGATAAAAACACGTGTGCTTTCCCGGAATGCCTCCGAAGAAGGAATTCCGCTTTTCAGTTCTGTCAGACGCATAAAGCAACCGCCTTTCTGATTTTGCATTATGGTTAGCATAACCGGAAAACGATGATTTTATTCCGCGCTTTCTTTGCTGCGGACGGAGAGCAGGATGCAGACCAAAAGCAAAATGATGTTGCCCAATGCTGCCGCAGGCTGCCCAAATTGCTTTGTCAGAACAGCACCGATTCCCGCGCCTAATATGAAAAACAAAATGACACCGTAATAGCTGGCGGCTTTTTTGCATTCGGCGGTATTTTTATTCTGCGAAAAACGGAAAAGGTGTTCTGTGCCGCTGCGGAGATTTCCGGTACACATAGTTGTTGCGTAGGGCAGACCATGCAGCTTACGGAAGCTCTGCGCCTGAAGGGAGCAGACAAATGACACCAGCACATTGGCTACAAGGTCATATTTCCCGCCGAGCGGCAGGAACGCCACACCGAACAGCAGGAGCATTTCAAAAAGGATAACAATCTGCCGCCAGTGTATCACAGGCTTGGGAAGAAAAAATTTGCGTATCCATTCATCTACAAATACGCCGCAGACAAAGGCGAAAATCGGGATAAAGCAGGCAAAGGCGTCCAGCCATTGCCCTTCTGCCAGATTCATGCCCATCAGCACGATATTGCCCGTCTGGGCGTTGGCAAAAACGCCGCCCCTCGCAATGTATGTATAAGCGTCCAGAAAACCGCCGACAACTGCCAGCAGTGTGCCGGTCAGAAAGGATTCGGACATTTGCTGTTTGGAATATAATTTCATGAAAAACTCCTTATATATCTGCTTCAAAGCATATATTTTCTGTCCAGGGAACGATACTGGAGGACCTCCAGAAGGTTCCGCAGCGTAATCTGTTCCGCACCGTCCAAATCGGCAGCGGTACGTGCGAGCTTGAGTATTTTATGGTACGCACGCGCGCTCAGATCCAGCCGTTCAAAAGCGGAACGCAGAACATCCCTGTCCTTTGCGGCAAGCGGACAGTATTTTTCCACCTGTGCGGCGTTCATCTGGGAATTGAAATAAATCCCCTCATTCCGGAAACGTTTCAACTGTATGGTATGAGCGCGGACAACACGTTCCTTAATAGCGGCGGAGGTTTCCGCAGGTGCAGTGTTTTCTAAATCGTCATAAGCTACGGGCGGCATTTCTACCATCAGATCGATACGGTCAAGCAAAGGGCCGCTGATTTTCCTGTGATATTTCGCAATTTCATTGGCAGAGCAATGGCATTTTTCGCTGTTGCCCAAATATCCGCAGGGGCAGGGGTTCATTGCTGCCACAAGCATAAAATCGGAAGGAAATGTCAATGTGCCGTTGACTCGTGAAATTGTTACTTTTCCGTCCTCCAGCGGCTGCCGCATGACCTCCAGCGCGTTCCGCTGAAATTCCGGCAGCTCATCCAGAAACAGTACGCCATGATGCGCCAGAGAAATTTCGCCGGGCTTTGGTACGCGCCCGCCGCCAGTCAGCGCGGAAGGCGATATGGTATGGTGCGGCGAACGGAAAGGCCGCGTGCGGACCAGCATGTTTTTCTGGCGCAGAAGCCCTGCAACACTGTAAATTTTTGTGATTTCGATGCTTTCGTCAAAACTCAAATCGGGCAGTATGGTCGGCAGACGTTTTGCCAGCATGGTTTTTCCGGAGCCGGGCGGGCCGATCAGCAGAATGTTATGGCTTCCGGCGGCGGCAAGCTCCATTGCGCGCTTCGCGTTTTCCTGTCCTTTTACATGGGAGAAATCCAAAAGTTCCCCGTCTGCCCTGTCGGACTGAAAAAAAGTCGTATTCTTCTGATACGGAGGGATTTTTGCCTTTCCGGAAAGATGAGCGATGGCTTCTGTAAGCGAGCGAACGGGAAATATATCCATGCCTTCTACAAGTGCGGCTTCTTCGGCATTTTCCACTGGAACAAAGCAGCTTTTTATGCCTCTGTGCCATGCATCGTACACCATAGGCAGTACACCGTTGACTGGACGAACAGAACCGTCCAGAGAAAGCTCTCCGGTGCATATGCTGTTTTCCAGCGCGTTTGTGGGAAACGCGGCAATAGATGCAAGAATACCCAGCGCGATCGGCAGGTCAAAGGACGCGCCTTCCTTTTTGGTATCGGCGGGGGCAAGGTTGACTGTGATCCGCTTGACAGGGAAAGGCAGACCGGAATTGCGTATAGCTGTGCGTACCCGTTCGCGGGATTCCTTTACGGCGGAATCCGGCAGCCCAACGATGTCAAAGGCGGGCAGACCATTGCTCAGGTCGACCTCAACGGCAACAGGATAGCTTTCGATTCCCAGAAGGGCGGAGCTGTTTAATATAGAAAGCATAGGATAGCCTCATTTCTGTATGGATTGCCGCCGAGTTTTCCAAAGCAGGGGAGGAACTGGCGGCTTTTGTGGAATATTTAATCCTATGATATCAATTTTTGAGCAAAACTGCAATGAATTTAGATGATTTCTACTATATAAATGGTCTATCATTCACAAATTTCTAAAAGACTCGAAAAAATCCTATTGAATTTTTGCAGCAAAGGATTTATAGTATAGTGCGTAACTCATTAGAAGGGGAGTGTTTCAAAATAGAAGAATATTACATGCTTTGGCTGTCCCGTATAGAAGGAATCGGCTTCAAACGGGCAAACCTGCTTTTGGAACACTTCGGCAGTGCGGAGGCCATCTGGCGGGCGAAGCCCGCTGAAATCAGAGAAGTCCGCGGGCTTTCTGATAAACTGGCGCAGAAGCTGGTTTCCTCCAGAGATGAGGATACATTGAATGACTGGATCATAGAATTGGAAGAAAAACAAATTGATTTTTATTCCTTCCGCCACCCTTGCTATCCCAGGCTCCTGCTGGAAATTTATAACCCGCCGGCAGGGATATATGTGAAAGGCGAGCTGCCGGATGAAAATTTGGACACAGTGGCAATTGTAGGCGCGAGGAAATGCTCACGCTATGGTGCGGATGTCGCCTGCCGTATTGCGAAGGACCTGGCAAAAGCGAACATCGTGGTTGTCAGCGGCATGGCGCGCGGAATTGACAGCATGGCGCACAAGGGCATACTGGACGGCGGCGGAAAAACGATTGCTGTGCTGGGGTGCGGCGTGGATATCTGTTATCCGGCGGAAAATATCGCGCTGATGGAGCGGATCATAGAAAACGGCTGTATCATTTCGGAATATCCGCCGGGTATGCCGGCAGTTCCAAAGAATTTCCCGTTCCGCAACCGTATCATCAGCGGCCTGAGCCAGATCGTCGTTGTGGTAGAGGCGGGAAAACGAAGCGGCACGCTGATTACGGCAGACCTTGCGCTGGAAAACGGGAGGGATGTTTTCGTTGTGCCTGGAAATGTGACAAGCGCGCTGAGCGAAGGCACAAACGCTTTGATTAAACAGGGCTGTCCCATTGTAACGGAAGGAAACGATATTCTGTTTGAGCTGGGCATTGCCTATCAGGAAAAGGAAAAAGAGGCTTTCCGCAAAAAAGCGGGTGCGTCCCTTGCGCCGGAGGAAGAAAAAGTCTATGGCATGATTGAGGACGGAACGCCTGTCGCGGCGGAAACGATTTGCAGAAAGCTGCATATGAATATACAGGAAGTACAATATATCTTATCCCTTTTGGAGCTCTCCGGGCTGGTGCGAAAGGTGCCGCAGGCGGGATACGTCAGGGAAAGTTAATTTTGAGGTGGAATATGGCAAAAGGAACCACAGAAAGTGCAAAAAAGAAAAAGCCCGCGGCAAAGAAAAGCGGGAAAAAATATCTGGTTATCGTGGAATCGCCCGCGAAAGCCACGACTATCGGTAAATTTTTAGGGAGCAGCTATAAAATTGAGGCTTCTATGGGGCATATCCGCGATTTGCCGAAAAGCCAGCTGAGTATTGACATTGAGAATGATTTTGAGCCGAAATACATCACTATCCGCGGCAAAGGCGAGCTTTTGAGCAAGCTGCGGCGGGATGCGAAAAATGCGGATAAAGTATTTCTTGCAACTGACCCGGACCGAGAAGGGGAAGCAATCAGCTGGCATCTGCTGCACGCGCTCAATCTGGGCGAGGAAAAGCCCATCAGCCGTATCACATTCAATGAGATTACAAAAACAGCAGTCAAGCGTTCCATTTCGGAGGCGCGGGATATCGACATGGATCTGGTAGATGCACAGCAGGCGCGCCGCGTGCTGGATCGGCTGGTCGGCTATACAGTCAGCGACCTTTTGTGGAAAAAGGTGAAAAAGGGGCTGAGCGGCGGCAGGGTGCAGTCTGTCGCGCTGCGGCTCATTTGCGACAGGGAGGAAGAAATCAACGAATTTATTCCTGAAGAATATTGGACGCTGGGCGCAAGGCTGGCGGATAAAAACGGAAAGCATTTTGACGCAAGGTTTTATGGCAGCCCTGATAAAAAAATGGAACTTGCCAATAAGGCGGAAACGGATACAGTGCTTGCCGGACTGGAAGGAAAGGATTTCCGCGTGACGGAGGTTAAGACAGGCAGCAGGCAGAAAAAGCCCGTTGCACCTTTTACCACCAGCACCATGCAGCAGGAGGCAAGCAAGCACCTGAATATGGCGACACAGAAAACCATGCTGATTGCGCAGCAGCTTTATGAGGGAATTCAAATCAAGGGTGAGGGGACGGTCGGTCTGGTTTCCTACATTAGAACGGATTCTTTCCGTATTTCTGACGAGGCGTATGATGCGGCAGTCGGCTTTATCAAGGAGAATTTCGGGGAGGAATTTGTAAATCCGGAGCGCGTGGTCTATAAATCCAAGGGCAGGACGCAGGACGCCCATGAGGCAATTCGCCCGACGAACGTGACACGCACGCCGGACAGTATCAAGGATTCTCTGTCCAAAGACCAGTACCGCCTGTATAAGCTGATTTGGGAGCGTTTTGTAGCCAGCCAGATGAGCCCTGCGGTGTATGATACGCTTTCCGTAAAGCTGGAAGCGGGGGAATACGGGTTCCGCTCGTCCGGCTCGCGTCTGCGCTTCAGCGGCTTTTTGGAGGTTTACAGTAAGGGCGAAGAAGAAGAGGATAAAGTCATTCCTCAGCTTTCCGAGGGCGATGTGCTTCTGCTGGAGGAGCTGCTGCCGGAACAGCATTTTACGCAGCCGCCCGCGCGGTTTACAGATGCTTCGCTGATTAAGACACTGGAGGAGATTGGCGTAGGCCGTCCCAGCACATACGCCCCAACGCTGACAACCATCCAGACACGCAATTATGTGACAAAGGAAGCAAAAAACCTTTTCCCGACAGAGCTGGGGGAAGTCGTGAACGATATCATGAAAAATTATTTCAGTGAGATTGTTGATGTGGATTTTACCGCCAACATGGAAAAGCGGCTTGACGAGGTGGAAATGGGCAATGAGGAGTGGAAACAGATTATCCGCGACTTTTACCCGGATTTCAAACGCTGTGTGGACGATGCAACGGAAAAGCTGGCAAAGGTGGAAATTAAGAATGAGGTCAGCGACGTTATCTGTGAGAAATGCGGCAGAAATATGGTGATTAAATATGGGCGGTACGGGAAATTTCTTGCCTGCCCTGGCTTTCCGGACTGCCAGAACGCAAAGCCTTATTTTGAGCCCGCCGGCGTGAACTGTCCGGACTGCGGCGCGAAGGTGCTGATTAAGAAAACGAAAAAGGGCCGCGTGTATTACGGCTGTGAAAATAACCCGGAATGCGGTTTTATGTCATGGAACAAGCCGACAGGGGAGAAATGCCCGAACTGCGGCAGCTTTTTGGAAATCAAGGGCAGGAAGAACCCGAAAATCGTTTGTTCCAATGAGAAGTGCGGCTTTGTGAAGGAAATGCCGCAGGAGGAAGAAGAATAAAATAAGCAGTTGCCTGATTAAAATAATTCCAGGTAGTGTTGTCATGAGACATGTATACGTATTTTTGAGCATAATTTTGTCGGAAAGGCGTGTGCAGACACTTGTGTCGGCACTGCCTGATATGGGCGGCACGGAAGTGCCGCCCTTTTTGACATTGCAGTACGGCTGTGTTAAAATAAAAAAACATAACCCCAATTCGGGAGAAGGAGAGATGAAAATGGCAAAAACAGCATGGATTTTTTCCTATAAGCTCAGGAAAAACGTAAATGCGGAGGAATTTATGGAACGGACGCAGAAGCTGCATGATGAGGTAATTTCCAAAGCGAAGGGCTTCATTTCCTGGGAGCATTATTTGCAGGGCAATACATGGACGGACTTTGTGCTCTGGGAAACGGAGGAGGACGCGGAAAACGCTATGACAGTGGGACAGGGGAAAAAAGTGACAGAGGACTTTTATGCCTGTATCCTGATGAATACATGCAGGACGCTGGTTTCAAAATTTGTGAAAAAATACTGATACACTACGACGGGGGTGGGAATATGCTAAGGCCGAAGGAGGTTGTTTGCAGATGGGTGGATGCTTTTAATGCACATGATGCAGAGGCGATAACGAGCCTGTACCATGATGATGCGGTCAACCATCAGGTAGCAAATGAGCCTGTGGAGGGAAAGGAAGCAATCAGGGAAATGTTTGCGGCGGAATTTGCGGCGGCAGATATGACGGCTATCGTGGAAAATATTTTTGAGGACGGCCAATGGGCGATTTTGGAATGGAAGGATCCGCTGGGACTGCGGGGATGCGGATTTTTCCATGTTGTCAATGGGAAAATACTGTTCCAGAGAGGATATTGGGACAAACTCTCGTTTCTGAAACAGCATAATCTGCCGATTGAATAGGCAGGAAAATTTTTGTTTGCCATGTAACTGCCAATATTAGAAAGCTATACTTTATTGTTTTGGTAAGGGAGATGTCAGGATTGGTAAAAAGCTATGAAGAGGTTATTCAAATAGATGAAAACAACGAAATGCCTCTTGGATTATGTATCAAATATATGTCATCTGCTTATGGCGGGAAAAGGGAAATTACGGAGGACAGCTTAAAACATTTACTGAAAAAGATAAGAAAAGGGCAGAATCTGGGAGTATTTTTATTTCAAGACCCTGATTTTGAGGACAGTTATATGCAGATTGAAATAGATAAAGAGTTAATTTTTCTGCAATATGTCGATAGTCCGGGGACGCAGGAGGAATGTTCCTATTCTTCTTTTCAACCTGATTTTTTAGATTCCGAAGAAGAATCGCCGATGTGCTGCTCAGATGGTCAGTCCATTATACTGATGCGGTATACAATGCAAAATCCTCAACTTGCCGCAAAATGTGTCGAATATTTTGTACGGACAGGCAGGCTCTGTCCTGAAATGGCATGGCTGAAGAGCTGGCAGGTTTGGGAATAAGGGGAGTATTTTAGGCATTGTGTTTGCGGGACAGCCGTTTGCATTGAACGGCTGCCCATTTGCATTGCTGGTGCGGAAAATCAGCTGTGTTTCCTTTTCTTCGGCTTTGGCTCCGGCAGGGCTTCACAGGTTGCTCGGACGAGCTGTGTCATTTCCTCCCTGTCATCTGTGCTGTCGATAAGGAAGGCGGGTTTCGCGCCAGGATAGGGCGGAACTTCCTCGAAGCCTTTGTCCAGCCCTGCATTTGTTTTTTTCAGGAAAAACTGGTTGTCGCAGATTAAACCGATAATTTTTCCATTACAGTAAACGCCGTATTCCCCGAACATTTTCCTGCATGCGATTTCTCCCGCGCCGCTGAGCTGCCCGCGGATATATTCTGCAAAATCAGGATTTGAAGCCATGTGTTACCTCCTTTTTCTCTAAATAAAGAGCCTTTTGAGAACAGTATAACGCAAAAATAGAGGACGGAAAAGGTTTTTTATTGCAAAAAATGGTTGTAATGTTGAAACAGGTGTGATATAATCCCATAGGTAACAAAATAACACACGTATCTGCTGCCGCAGGTTTGGTGCCGGTCAGGCCGGTTTCCTGCGGGAAGATGCGGAGGACAAACCAACAGGAGGTGCGCTATGAGCGTAATTTCAATGAAACAATTACTGGAAGCCGGTGTACATTTTGGACACCAGACAAGAAGATGGAACCCTAAAATGGCGGAATATATCTTCGCGGAACGCAACGGCATCTATATTATCGACCTTCAGAAAACAGTAAAAAAGGTTGACGATGCGTATGCTGAAATCTGCAAATGTATCGCGGACGGCGGCGAAATCCTTTTTGTCGGCACAAAGAAGCAGGCACAGGAATGCATCCGTGAAGAAGCGGACAGATGCGGTATGTACTATGTAAACCAGAGATGGCTCGGCGGTATGCTGACGAACTTCAACACCATCAAAACCAGAATCGCACGCCTGAAAGAACTGGAAAAAATGCAGGAAGACGGCGTTTTTGAAGTTCTTCCCAAGAAAGAAGTTGCGAAACTGATGCACGAGATGGAAAAACTTGAGAAGAATCTGGGCGGCATCAAAAACATGAAAAAGGTGCCTGATATGATGTTCGTTGTGGATACAAGAAAAGAAAGAATTGCCGTACAGGAAGCGCATACGCTGGGTATCCCCATCGTTGCAATCGTAGATACAAACTGCGATCCTGATGAAATTGACTATGTAATCCCCGGCAATGATGACGCAATCCGCGCCGTTAAGCTGATTGCTTCCAAGGTTGCTGACGCTGTGCTGGAATCCAGGCAGGGCGAGCAGGAGGCGGAAGAGCCTGCTGCAGAAGCGGCGGAAACAACGGCAGAATAATTTAAGATATTTGCCCGAGCTTCAGCCGAACCAAAGGACGGGCTGGAGCTCTTTCTTTTCAGAAATACGATATGATAAAACGGAGGGAATATAAATGGCTATTACAGCGGCAATGGTAAAAGAACTGAGAGAAATGACAGGCGTTGGCATGATGGACTGCAAAAAGGCCCTGACAGAAACAGACGGCGATATGGAAAAGGCTGTTGAAATGCTGAGAGAAAAAGGTCTTGCGGCATCCGCAAAGAAGGCTGGCAGAATTGCGTCCGAAGGTATGGTTGAGATTTACCTGAGCGAAGACAACAAGTCTGGCGCGATTGTAGAGGTAAACTCCGAAACAGACTTTGTTGCGAAGAATCAGGTATTCCGTGATTATGTTGCGGCGGTTGCGAAGCAGGCTTCTGAAACATCCGCAAAGGATATGGACACTTTCTTTGAGGAAAAATGGGCGGCTGATCCTCAGTATACCGTAAAAGAGGCTCTGAGCCAGCAGGTTGCAGTGATTGGTGAAAATCTGAACATCAGACGTTTTGAGAAATATGAAAAGGCACAGGCTGGCAAGCTGGTTTCCTATGTGCATGGCGGCGGCAGAATCGGCGTTTTGATTGAGCTGGCATGTGAAAAGGAATGTGACGAGCTGGTAGAGCTGGGCAAAAATGTTGCAATGCAGATTGCTGCTTTGAAACCCCAGTTTATTACAGAGAAGGACGTTCCTGCTGATTTTATTGAGAAGGAAACAGAAATCCTGACAGCACAGGCGAAAAACGATCCCAAAAACGCAAACAAGCCCGATAATATCATTGCGAAGATGATCGAAGGCAGACTGAAAAAGGAAATGAAAGAATTCTGTCTGGTTGACCAGCCTTATGTAAAAGATGGCGACCTGACTGTTCAGAAATATATTGATTCCGTAGCGAAGGAAATCGGCGCGGATATCCAGATTGTGCGTTATGTTCGTTTTGAAACAGGCGAAGGTCTGGAGAAGAAGGACGAAAACTTTGCTGAGGAAGTTGCAAAGGCAATGAACTAAGCTAAATAAAGGCCTTCAAGCATAAAAAAATAAGTTAAAATCAGGCGGTATGGCCCCTGTTATTAGGGGTGTACCGTCTTTTTTGTACTTTTTTCTGAAATTTCTAGGCGGAATGGAAAAGGTTTGTTATAATGTAGGCAATAATATATACAAGAATTACACAAAAGGAGATTGCATATGCTGAAGGGAAAAACTGTTATTTTGGGTGTTACAGGGAGCATCGCGGCTTATAAAATGGCGAATGTGGCAAGCATGCTTGTAAAAATGGAATGCGACGTACATGTCATACTGACTCCAAATGCCGCCCAGTTTATTACACCAGTCACATTTGAAACGCTGACAGGGAACAAATGTATGGTCGATACCTTTGACCGGAATTTCCAGTTCCATGTGGCGCATGTTTCTTTGGCAAAGAAAGCGGATATTCTGCTGGTTGCTCCGGCTTCTGCGGACGTGATTGGGAAGCTGGCGCATGGTATTGCCGATGATATGCTGACGACAACAGCACTGGCGTGCACCTGCAAAAAACTGATTGCGCCTGCCATGAATGTGAATATGTTCCACAATGCTATCGTGCAGGACAACCTGAAAACGTTGGCAAAATACGGCTATGAAGTGATTGCGCCTGCGAAAGGATTTCTTGCCTGCCGAGATACCGGTGATGGAAAACTGGAGCGGGAGGAGGTGCTGGTCGGGCATATTCTGCGGGAGATTGCGTATGAAAAAGACCTGCTGGGCAAAAAGGTCATTGTGACGGCCGGACCGACACAGGAAAGCATTGACCCTGTGCGCTATATTACAAACCATTCCACAGGCAAAATGGGCTATGAGCTGGCGAAGGCGGCAATGCTCCGCGGCGCGGAGGTGACGCTTGTCAGCGGGGTAACTGCACTGGAACCGCCTCTGTTTGTAGACTTTGTACAGGTGGAAAGCGCGGGTGATATGTTTGAGGCAATGAAGGCGCGCTATCTGGATAACGATATTATCATCAAGGCCGCTGCGGTGGCGGATTATAAACCGAAAACGGTTGCAGATGATAAGATGAAAAAGAAAGACGGCGAAATGAGCATTGAGCTTGACCGTACACAGGACATTTTGAAATATATGGGCGAGCACCGGCGGGAAGGCCAGTTCTACTGCGGCTTTTCCATGGAGACGCAGAACATGCTGGAAAATTCCCGTGTGAAGCTGGATAAGAAAAACATTGACATGGTTGTGGCGAACAATCTGAAAGTTGCCGGAAGCGGCTTTGGTACGGATACAAATGTGGTAACAATGATCTCCAAACAGGAGGAAATCCAGTTGGAACTTTTGACGAAAGAGATGGTTGCGCATAAAATACTTGACGAAATTCTGAAGCTCTGGCACTGAGAACCCACCTGCAAATTATCCGCACACAGCCTGTATGCGGTTTGGAGAGGGGCTCTAAAAATAATATGGGCGTTTTGCACAAAAAAACGATGCATTTTTTGTATGCGATAACGGCTGTTTTTGGGCGAAAAAACGGCCGATTTTATTGACAATGGCCACATGACGTGATACATTAAAGTTACAAATGCGTTATAACGTTTTCCTGACGGGACGCCGTCGGGATCGGTTTTATCCAAGGAGGACATTTATGGATGCAATGAGCAGTATGATTGCGGCGAATCTGAAACGGATTCGGAAGGAAAAAAAGTTGAGCTTAGACAATGCGGCGGAGATGACAGGAGTCAGCAAAAGTATGCTGGGGCAGATTGAAAGAGGTGAATCCAGCCCGACTGTGGCAACGCTCTGGAAGATTGCTACGGGTCTGCATATCTCATTTACGGCACTGTTGGAAGGGCAGGCGATGGAAACAAAAATTATCCAGAAAGAGGAAATACGGCCTCTTTTAAGCGATGAGGGCCGGTTCCGGCTGTTTCCTTTTTTCCCGTATGATGATTCGAAACGCTTTGAAATGCTGTGCATTGAGATGGATTTGGGCTGCCGCTCGGAATCCGCGCCTCATGAGGAAGGAACGGAAGAACTGCTGATGGTTTCCCAGGGCACGCTGCGGCTGACTGTAGACGGGAAGGATTACATTGTCGAAGCAGGCAACGCAATCCGCTATCAGGCGGATAAAGCGCACATATATGAAAATGCAGGGGAAACACCGGCTAAACTTTATATGGTAATTTATTACAGAAAATAGTTGGAAAGGTCAGGTGGAAAATATGAGTGTAACGCCCAGAGTAGAAAAAATTCGCCAGAATTATGTCAATACAAAACCCTCCATTTCTTATGAAAGAGCAAGGATTTGGACAGAATCCTTCAAACGGACGGAGGGACAGCCTGCGGCAATCCGTACCGCGCAGGCGTTTTATGATACCTGCAATGAGCTTTGCGTCAATATTTTTGAGGGTGAGCTGATTGTCGGCGCAAGTGGGGAATTTCGTAAATGCGGTATTCTGACGCCGGAATTTGCATGGAAATGGGTAGATGATGAGATGGACAATTTCCCGTCCCGTCCGCAGGACCCGTATGAAATGACGGACGAACAGAGGAAATTTGTGCGGGAAAACATATTCCCGTATTGGAAAGGCAAATCCGTCGAGGATGCTTTCCTTGCGCGTACTTCTGAAGAAACAAAGAAGATTGGCGTGGATACGGGCTTTTTGGATACGGATTCCAAATGGCGCAACGGTATAGGCGAAATTTCTCCTGATTATATTGACCAGTTGTTCCCGAAGGGCTTTGGCGGCATCAAACGCGAAGCGGAGGGATATATGGCGGAACTGAACGAAGCGGTTCCGGAGGATAAGGACAAAATGGTATTTTATCGCTCCATTATATTGGTGAGCGATGGCATTGTACGGCTGGCGAACCGCTATTCCGAAAAGGCGAAGGAAATGGCGGCAGAGGAAAAGGACGGGACCAGAAAGGCGGAGCTGCTGGAGATTGCGGAGGTCTGCGCGAAAGTGCCTGAAAACCCGCCGACTTCTTTCCGCGAGGCATTGCAGTTCGCGTGGTTTGTGCAGTTGGGCGGCATTATTTCTGAAAACCCGCTGGCATTAAATCCCGGTCGTTTTGACCAGTATATGTATCCGTATTATAAGGCGGATGAAGAAGCCGGGAAGATTGATTATGATACCGCGCTGGAACTGGTAGAATGCCTGTGGCTGAAATACAGCGAATGGGCATGGACGATTTCCGCGAACACAGCGGATTTCTTTGCGGGCTATACGAATTTTGAAAACCTGACTGTCGGCGGTTCTACGGTGGACGGCGGCGACGGCACAAATACGATTTCTTATATGGCGATACAGGCGACAAAGGAAACGAAATGCCACCAGCCAACGCTGAGCTGCCGCATTCATCCCGATTGTCCGCCTGAGTTTATGGAAGCGGTGACGGATTTGGTATCTACGGGCTGCGGTTTCCCTGCAATTCATAGTGACCGCACAGGCTATCAGATGCTGAGCAATTTGGGATATGCGCCGGAGGATGCGAAGGACTGGAACAACTGCGGCTGCGTTGTGCCGCATTCCAGAAAGACATTTGAATGGACATCTTCCTGCAATATCAGCTTCGCGGCCGCGCTGGAATTTGCGCTGAACGAGGGCCGGAGCCGCCTGACAGGCGAGTTGGTTGCCCTGCCGGAGAAAGACCCGAAAACATTTGAAACCTATGAAGAAATTGAAGCGGCTTTGCTCCGCCAGTTCTCCTTTATGGTAAAACATGGCGTCATCAGCCTGCTGACTGCGCAGAAGATACATAAAGAACAGGCACCGCGTCCGTTCCTGTCTGCATGCAACGAATACTGCCTGAAAAACGGCAAAGATTTGGTAGACGGCGGCGCGAAATACAATATCGGGCCTGTATTTACGGGCGTTGGCCTGTCCGTTACGGCAAATTCCCTTGCGGTGATGAAAAAGCTGGTGTTTGAGGAGAAAGTTACAACGATGGCTGAAATCATCGACGCGCTGAATCATAACTGGGAGGGCTATGAAGAACTGCGCGCAAAAGTGCAGGCTGTGCCGAAATATGGCAATGACGATGATTATGTGGACAGCATCGCGAAAAAACTGGCAGATTATTTCTATCATGATGTAACGTCCTATAAGGACATTTATGGACACCATTTTGTAACGGCGTTCATGGGCATTTCCAACTACCTGCCTACGGGCAAGGTGCTGGGCGCGACGCCGGACGGCAGAAAGGCGAAAGACCCGATCAATGAAGGCGTATCGCCTTATACAGGAACGGATACTTCCACCTGTTTGGCGGCTCTGCGTTCCTCCGCAAAGCTGAATCATGATATCCACAGCGGCGGTACATTGTTGAATCTGCGTCTGAACCACGATTTGGTGGCAACAAAGCGCGGGCGCGCGAACCTTGGCGCGATGCTTCAGTCTTATTTCGCACTGGGCGCGTTCCATGTGCAGTTTAACACGATTTCAAACGAGGTGCTGAAGGACGCGCAGGCGCATCCTGAGAATTACAAAGACCTCCTGGTGCGTGTGGCAGGGTACAGCACGCAGTTTGTAAACCTGTCGAAGTCTATGCAGGATTCCATCATGGCAAGGAACGCGCACGAGAGCTTTTAAGAAGATAAAGATTCAAGACCTTGGAGGCCCCGCCTCCTCTGGCACCCTGCCGATGCCTGACCGGCAAGGGCTTCCAGCCCTTGACCCGTTTGCCCAGCGCATTTTATGCGCTGGGAGAGGAGGGGGGGATAAGATATTGCAGAAACAAAGGATTTTATCCCTAATCCTTTTTTGGGCAGGCAAAAATTGGGAAATATGATGTTTGTCAAATTTTTGTCCCGCTTTCCGCAAAACACAGTTTTGCGGCAGAAGGGTCAAGGGGCATTGCCCCTTGCGGGGTTTGGGGCGGTGCCCCAAGGTCTTTTTTGAAAAGGAGGGAGCCATGAAAGGGTATCTCATGCAGATGCAGCCTTTTTCCGTCAACGACGGGGACGGGATACGTACAACGATTTTTCTGGCAGGCTGTCCGCTGCACTGCAAATGGTGTTCCAATCCGGAAGGGATGCACCAGACTCCTCTGGTTGGATTTTATTCCCGTCTCTGTATCGGCTGCGGCGCGTGCGCAAAGGCCTGCCCACAAGGAATTGGGATCAATATGAACCTGGAACGCGAAATATGCACAGGCTGCGGCGCATGCGTAAAAGCCTGTCCAACGGGGGCAAGAAAACAGCTTGTTTCTATTGCTGATACAGATGAAATTATTTCACAGGCTCAAAAACACCATCTGTTTTACAGGGAATCCAGCGGAGGAATTACATTTTCCGGCGGCGAGGCGTCCATGCAGCATGAAGTTCTGGACGAGCTTTCCGAAAAGCTGTATGATTTGGGGTTCAGCCTGGATATCGAAACGTGCGGAAATTTTGATTTCGATAAAATGTTGCCGATATTGAAACGCATGGATCTTATTTTTATGGATCTCAAGCATATGGACGCGGAACAGCATAAGAAATTCACCGGCGTTTCCAATGAAAGGATATTGGAGAATATGAAGCGGCTGGGGGAAACCGGAGCGCGGATTGTCATTCGGATTCCAGTGATTGAAGGAGTGAATGCGGATGATGAAAATATCCGGCGCAGTGGAGAGTTTGTAAAAAAATACCTGCCGAAAGCGCAGATGGAGCTTTTGCCCTATCATAAATTCGGTTTTGGAAAATATGAAGCGTTGGGAATGGAGCTGCCGCAGGCGGATTTTGAACGCCCGTCCGAGGAGAGCATGGAGCATATGAAGGGAATCCTGCGCGGGCTTGGCATAGGGCTGGCAGATTTCCGTTAAAGAGAATATACAGCAGAAAAAGGGCGGTATTTCAAAAAAGAACGCCCTTTTTTGTTTTGTGGATAAAATGAGGTGGGAATTTGGTTGCAATTATCCCGCTGTTTTTTTATAATAAAAGAAATTGCTGTTTTGGCTGCGGTCAAGGCAGGTACAAAAGAGGAAGAGGGAAATATAAGTGGAAAATTTAATATTTGCCGGAAACGCGGTCGCGCCGACATTCGTTGTGATTGCGCTGGGCTTCTGGCTGAAAAGCAGGGGAATACTGACGGAGGAATTTATCAGCCGAGGGAATGTGCTCTGCTTTCAGGTTTTGTTCCCTATATTGGTATTTTTCAACCTTTATGATGCAGAAAAGATTGATTTTACATACTTGAAACCAATCCTGTTTGCGTTGTGCGTCATTGTGGTATGCGTGTCTGCGCTGATGGTTCTTGTCCCACGATTGGTGCGGGAGCGGAAACAGCAGGGAGTTCTGGTGCAGTCTATTTACCGTGGGAATTACATGCTGTATGGTCTTCCGTTTTCCAGAAGCCTTGGCGGCGAGCCTTGTGTCGCCCTGGCAACTTCCATCATGGCGGCAACATTGCCGCTGTTGAACGTCATCGGGGTATTCGTCTATTCCTTTTTTGCGGAAACGGGCGAAAAGCCTGATTTGAAACGGGCGGCTGCAAACGCGATGAAAAACCCCATCATATGGGGCGTAGTTCTGGGCGCGGCGTTTTACGGTTTCCGGATTCCGATGCCTTCTTTCCTGCATACAGCAGGGAAAGACTTGGCAAAGATTGTCACGCCGTTTTCTTTTCTGCTTTTGGGCGGCCAGTTCCATTTCAGTTCCGCGAAAAAACATTGGAAACCATTGGCTGCGGGGATTGTGGTGAAGCTGGTTATATTGCCTGTGGTGTTTTTGTGGATTGCCGTTTCCATGCTGGGCATGAGAGGGGACACGCTGGTGCCGGTATTTATTTTTCTGGCAGCACCTACGGCAATCACGAATTATCAGATGGCGGTACAATTTGATGCGGATTATGAATTGGCGGGAGATTTTTTAATTTATTCAATGGTTTTTTCAGCGTTTACCATGTTCTTTTTCATATTTTTCTTGAAAACATGGGGATTGATTGGGTGAAATATGAGGGACGGCGTCCCGGGATATCAATTAAAATAAAGAAAGGCGGAGAAAAATGATACGTTTTGAATGTGATTACTTGGAAGGCATGCACGAGAAAATATTGCAGAAATTACAGGAGACAAACTGGGAGCAGTATCCCGGCTATGGCAGCGATCCGCATACAGAGCGCGCGAAAGCAATCCTGAAAGATCTTTGCGGAGATGAACATGCGGAGGTGCATCTGTTGGTGGGCGGCACGCAGACCAACCTGACAGTCATCTCATCCATACTGCGCCCGCATCAGGGCGTGCTTTGTGTGAATACAGGGCATGTAAACGTGCATGAAACCGGCGCGATTGAGGCGACAGGCCATAAAGTACTTGCTTTGCCCAGCGAGGATGGAAAAATTTCAGCGGCACAGATTCAGGCGGCATATAACGGGCACTGGAACGATGCAACACATGAGCATATGGTGCAGCCTGGGATGGTCTATATTTCCCAGCCGACGGAAAACGGTACGACATATACCAAAGCGGAGCTGGAAGAAATCAGCAAGGTATGCCGTTCCTGCGGGCTGCCGCTTTATCTGGACGGCGCAAGGCTTGGTTATGCCCTTGTACCGGAAGGGAATGACCTGACATTGAAGGACATTACCGCGCTGACAGACGTATTTTATATCGGCGGCACAAAGGTGGGCGCGCTGATGGGCGAAGCTGTTGTGATTGCAAATCCGGCGTTTCAGAGAGATTTCCGTTACCTGATTAAGCAGAAGGGCGCGCTTTTGGCAAAGGGGCGTTTCCTTGGTTTGCAGTTTGAGGCGTTGTTTGAAAACGGGTTGTATTTTGAGATTTCTGAGCATGCCGTAAGGCTGGCAATGAAAATCCGCCGCGCGTTCGAGGACGCAGGCTGCGCGATGCGTTTCGATTCCAAAACAAACCAGCAGTTCCCCATTATTCCGGATATGATGCTGGACAGGCTGCGTGAAAAATATGCGTTCGATTTCTGGGAAAAGACAGATGAAGGACATACGGCTGTGCGCGTATGCACAAGTTGGGCGACAAAAGAGGAAAATGTGGAAAGCCTGATTGAGGATGTAATAACGCTCAGCGGAAAATAACCGGCGGCTTTGGGAAGGAGGACGATGATGGTTCAGATTATGATTGCTCCGGAACTGAAAACAATCTGTCCACAGGCCGTACTGGGGCTTTTGGAGTGCGATGTGCGAGTCGGGCAGGCGGATGAAGAATTTCTGCGCCTGATGGATGAAAAAATTACGGAACTGGCGGAAACGGAGCTTTCGCAGGCAAATAAACGGGAGCAGATTCAGATGACCCGAAAAGGCTACAAGGCTTTGGGGAAGGACCCCAACCGTTACCGCTGTTCGGCAGAGGCAATGTGCCGCCGGATTGCCAAGGAACGAGGGCTTTATGTGATCAATAATGTGGTGGATATCAATAATTACCTTTCCATCAAATCCGGCTATTCTATGGGCAGCTATGACCTTGCGCATACATCAGGTGAAATCGTCTGGGATCGTGCGCCGGAGGGGACAGCCTATCAGGGGATTGGAAAGGATGTTTTGAATCTTTCCTTTCTGCCTGTATTGTTTGACGCAGAAGGCGCGTTTGGCAATCCCACAAGCGACAGCACGCGCGCAATGGTGACAGATACGACAGAACATATCCTTCTGGTGTTTTACTGTTTTGACGGCGGCGCGGAGGTGCGGGGGATGCTTGCGGAGGCAGAGGACCTGCTGCGGAAATACGCGGATGGGCAGAATTTTGAAACGGCTGTTCTGGAATAATACTGCCGAAATACAGCGGAAGGAAGGGATGCGGTTGAAAGCCTTTGAAAAACTATATCTAGAGTATTACAATCAGATTTATGGCTTTTTGTACCGGATGTGCGCTGACGCGGGCATTGCGGAGGATTTAACGCAGGAAACCTTTCTGCAGGCATACACTTCCTTCCACCGGTTCCGAGGGGAGTGCGAGGTGTTTACGTGGCTGGCGGCGATTGCCAAGCACACGTATTTTAAGTATCTGAAAAAGAACAGGCTGCATTTGGACGCGGCGAATCTGGAGCTGGTGGTGGACAGCTACTGCGAGGGAATGGATGGTCCGGAGGAGTATGTACATAAGCAGTATGTAGAAAAAGCAGTACGCAACGTGTTGGGAAATATCCCGAAAAAATACAGGGACGTTGTACTTCTGCGGATTTATGCGGAACTGCCCTTTTCACAGATTGCCCTGATTTTGAAGATCAGCGAAAATTCTGCAAAGGTGATTTATTTCAGGGCGAAAAAGCTGCTGATGGAGGTGTTGAAACATGAACTGGAAATGTGATGTTGTGATGGATTTGGCTTCCCTTTACCATGATGGAGTTGCAAGCGAGGGGAGCAGGCGGCTGGTGCGGGAGCATCTGCGGCAATGTCCGGAATGCAGGGCGTATTACAGACATTACCGTTCTATACGGCGCAAAACCTACAGGGAGGCGATGCGCCTGGAAAATGGGCAGGAATATGTCCGGCTGGCGAAACGGATGCGTATGCGTCGTACACTGGTGTTTTCTGGTGTGCTTTCTTATGTTGGCGCAACACTTTGCATTTTTGTGCTGCATTCTCTGCATAAAAAGGGAAAAATAAAAATGCTGCGTTTTTTGGGCTGAGCAGAGGAGTAAATGAAAAAAGCAGGAACAGTTCTCAATGGGCACTGCCTAAAGAAATCAATGAAATAGAAAAATAGGATTTCTTTAGACAAGCCGCCTGAAATACTGTTCCTGCTTTTTTTGTGTTTTTTATTGCTTAGCCTTGGATTCACAGTAGATGCAGCGGTAAGTGCCGTGCTCTCTGTCTGTCAGCTTAAAGATATGTGGAATTTCCTGCTCCACAGAGGTAATGCAGCGCGGATTTTTGCACTGTATGATATTTGTCAGCTTTTCGGGCAGTTGGGGATGGAATTTCTCTATCAGCACACCATCCCGAATAACATTGACAGTAACGCCGGGATCTACATAACCTAAAATATCCAAATCCAGTTCCAGTGCGGTATCTACTTTTATAATGTCCTTCTTCCCCATTTTTTGGCTGGGCGCGTTTTTGATCAGGGCGATAGAGCAGTCCATACTGTCAAGATGCAGGAAATGATACAGCTCCATACCTTTCCCTGCCAGAATATGGTCAATAACGACGCCGTTTGTTATGGAATCAATTTTCATGCTCATTCCACCTCCAGAAGTTTCAAAATTAACGCCATACGGATATACTTTCCGTTAGATACCTGCTTGAAATAACATGCGCGCGGGTCATCGTCCACAGCTACGGAAATCTCATTCACGCGGGGCAGGGGATGCATGACGCAGAGGTCTTTTTTGGCCGTTTCCAGCTTATCCAGCGTGAGGATATAGCTGTCCTTCAGGCGGATGTAATCCGCTTCGTTGAAGAAGCGTTCCCGCTGCACCCTTGTCATATAAAGAATGTCCAACTGGGGCATGACCTCCTCCAGGCTGCGTGTTTCTTCATAAGAAATGCCGTTTTTCTGCATTTCCTGTATCATATATTCCGGTACGCGGAGTTCCTCCGGTGAAATCATAACGAAATGCACGCCTTCATAGCGGCTCAGCGCGTGAATCAGGGAATGTACTGTCCGCCCAAATTTCAAGTCTCCGCAGAGCCCGACGGTCAGATGATCGAATCTGCCTTTTTCCCTCTGTATGGTCAGAAGGTCAGCAAGCGTCTGGGTAGGGTGGTTATGCCCGCCATCGCCCGCGTTGATAATGGGGACGGGGGAGCGCATGGACGCGATCATGGGCGCGCCTTCCTTGGGGTGGCGCATTGCAATGATATCCGCGTAGCAGCCGACTGTGCGCACAGTATCTGAAACGCTTTCGCCTTTGGCAGCGGAGCTGTTGTTTGCAGCGGAAAAGCCAATGACATTGCCGCCCAACTCCAGCATGGCGGCCTCAAAGCTGAGGCGCGTGCGTGTGGAAGGCTCAAAAAAGAGCGTTGCCAGCTTTTTATGTCTGCATTTTTCAAAGTATTTTTCTGGATTGGCGATGATGTCGTTTGCGGTATCAATCAGTTCAGTGATTTCCTCTACGCTTAAATCCACAATGTCAATCAGGCTTCTCATATGCTTACCCCCTCCAGCTTTCATCATTCGGGTTATTGCGGAAAGCCATCAGGCGGGCAATATCTGCTTCCTGGATATAACCTTCGCGTGCGGCAACTTCCGCAACCGCGTCAAAATCCGAAAGGCTGATATTTTTTACATTGGCTTCTGCCATACGTTCCAGTCCTTTTTTCATGCCATAAGTAAAAATGCTGACAATGCCAAGCACGTCTGCGCCGGCTTCCCGCAGTACGTTTACCACTTCCAGAACGCTGCCGCCTGTGGAAATCAAATCCTCTACAACAACGACTTTCTGGCCTTTTTCCAGCTTGCCTTCAATCTGATTGTTTCTGCCGTGGTCCTTCGCGCCGGAGCGTACATAGCCCATCGGCAGTCCCATCAGGTGAGCTGTGATGGCGGCGTGGGCGATGCCCGCTGTGCTGGTGCCCATCAGGACCTCACAGTCAGGGTATTCTCTGCGTATCGTTTCTGCCAACGCATTCTCAACATGATTCCGCACCTCGGGCGCGGTCAGCGTCAGGCGGTTATCGCAGTAAATGGGGCTTTTGATGCCGCTTGCCCATGTAAATGGATCTTCCGGGCGCAGGAATACCGCGCCGATGGAAAGCAGGTCTTTCGCAATCTGTTCTTTGATGTTCATTCGTGTTCCCTCCTAGAGATGCATACAGTAAAACCTTGAGGCTCTGCCTCAAACTCCACTTCTTTCTTTCAAAGAAAGAAGCAAAGAAGATAGTGCGAAACTACGTTTCGCTATGCTCAGAAATTATAATTTCTTTCAATAAATTGTACCGGCAAAACGAATATTTTACCTGATAAGTTTAGGGTCAAGCCCTTTTCAATGGGTACCGGACGGCTTGCGGAGTTCAGGCAGAGCCTCAGGGTTTTGTTTTTACCCTAAAAACTCAGCAATACATCTTTTGTACGCCGCAACAGGATCAGCCGCCTCCGTAATGGGTCTGCCGACAACAATATAATCCGAGCCAAGTTCTTTTGCCTTTGCGGGTGTAGTAACGCGCACCTGATCGCCGATATTCCCATCTGCGAAGCGTACACCGGGCGTTACAGTCAGGAACGCATCTCCGCATACGCTTTTGACCTTGCCGGCCTCAAGCGGAGAGCAGACCACACCGTCCAGACCTGCGGTCTTAGCGTTCGTGGCATAATGCAGGACAACTTCATCCAGTGCATGATCAATCAGCAGGTCGTTTTTCATGCGTTCTTCACTGGTAGAGGTCAACTGGGTAACGGCAATCAGCAGAGGGCGTGTGTTGTCCGGACGGGTCAGCCCTTCCAGTGCCGCTTCCATCATGGTGATTGTTCCAGCGGCATGCAGATTCACAATATCCACGTCCAGCGCGGAAAGAACAGCCATAGCTTTTTTGACTGTGTTCGGAATATCATGCAGTTTGAGGTCCAGGAATATTTTGTGTCCCCGCCGTTTGATTTCCCGCACGATTTCAGGGCCTTCGGCATAAAAAAGCTCCATGCCGACTTTCAGAAAGGGCTTCGCGCTTTCATTGCTGAATTTATCAAGGAATGCCAGAAGTTCCGCTTTGCTGCTGAAATCGCAGGCGATAATAACGTCTTTGCTCATTTGTGCGCACCTCCTATGATGTCGTTTAAGTCGCTGATATGGTATTTTTCCATCACGCGGGGCAGGTCTTCTATGATGGTTTTGCAGATAAAGGGGTCAACCAGATTTGCCGCGCCGACCTGTACCGCGGTCGCGCCCGCAAGCATCATTTCAATCACATTTTCCGCTGAGGAAACGCCGCCGATACCCATAACGGGGATTTTTACGGCTTCCGCAACCTGATAGACCATACGCAGGGCAACAGGGAAAATCGCGCTGCCGGAAAAGCCGCCCATTTTATTGGCGATGACAGGGCGTTTTGTTTTCAAATCAATCCGCATTCCCATCAGCGTGTTAATCAGGCTGATGCCATCTGCTCCGGCTTCCTGACATGCTTTTGCGATGGATACAATATCCGTTACATTAGGGCTCAATTTCATATATACAGGTTTTTTCGTGACAGCCTTTACGGCTCTTGTGACTTCTGCAACGGCTTCAGGGCTTGTGCCGAAGCTCATGCCGCCATGATGTACGTTCGGACAACTGACATTGACCTCAAGGAGCCCGACCTGCTCCTGTTTGTCCAGTTTTTCACAGGTGTATGCGTATTCGTCCACAGAAAAGCCGCTGACGTTGGCAATAACAGGCTTATGGAAACATTTTGCCAGTTTGGGCAGTTCTTCGGAAATTACTTTTTCAACGCCGGGATTTTGCAGTCCAACGGAGTTGATCATGCCTGCCGGACATTCCGCGATACGAGGCGTAGGATTGCCGAAACGGGGTTCTTTTGTCGTCCCCTTGAAGGAAAAGGAGCCAAGGATATTGATGTCATACAGTTCCGCAAATTCATACCCATAACCGAATGTGCCGCTTGCGGGAATGACGGGATTTTCCAGCGTCAGGCCGCTGAGGGTTACGCTTGTTTTTACCATATGATTTCCTCCTTTTCCAGCACAGGGCCATCTTTGCAGATGCGCTTGCTGCCGTATTTTGTCTGGCAGGAGCAGCCCATGCACGCGCCGAAGCCGCAGCCCATGCGTTCCTCAAAACTGAGTTGTCCGCTTGTTTTTGTGCAGGCGGAAAGGGCTTTCAGCATAGGTTCCGGTCCGCAGGCGTAAAAATAAGTATACTCTGGCAGGCTGGCAACAACGTCGGTCACAAAGCCTTTTGTGCCAAAACTGCCGTCCGCGGTAGCGATATGGACTTTTGCGCCAAGGGCTTCAAATTCTGCCGTATAGAACATTTCTTCCTTCCGGTTAAACCCGAGAATCACAATAGGGTGCTTGCCCTCCGAGAGCAGTTTTTTTGCCAGCGCGTACATTGGCGGCACACCGGCCCCGCCGCCCACCAGCAGTGGATATTCCCCGCTGGGCGCGGTATTGTAGCCGTTGCCAAGTCCGGTCAGTATGTCCAGCTTATGCGGGGCTTTCATGCGGCTCATGGCTTCCGTACCCTTGCCGACTGTTTTGTAAATGATTGTCAGGCTGTTTTCCCCGTAATCACAGACGGAAATCGGGCGGCGCAGGAAAAAGCCGTTCAGCCGGATATTGACAAACTGCCCGGGTGCGGTAATGGCGGAAGTATCTCCCGCCAGAACCATTTTGTATACCCCTTCGGCAAGCTGTTCGTTGCTTTGTATGGTGAAAAGAGATTGCTTCACAAAAATCCTCCTAAAGATTATTTTATCATGAAAGCGAAAAAGTCTGCTTTATTATAGAGAACCAGAGCAGTACGGAAATTTTCTGTCTGCTCTGATTTTGGAAATCCCGTTAAGGGGAGAAACCCTGCGGGATATTTACGCATCAATCGTGGAGATTGCCAGCGTTGTTTCTTCTAATACGTCAAGCAGTACGCTGACAGTATCCAGCGCGGTGAATACGGTGATGTTGTTTTCTACAGCGCACTGACGAATATCCTGTCCATCGCTCATGCCTTCTGTGGAATTGATGTCCCTTGTATTGATAACATAGCTGACATATCCCTGACGGATGGATTCCATAATTTCTTCACTGCCTTCGGATAGTTTTTTCTTTACGCGGGTACGGATGCCATGTTCTTTCAGGAAATCCGCCGTACCTTTTGTTGCTTCGATATTAAAGCCAAGTGCGTAGAACCGCCGGATCAGCGGGAGGGCTTCATCCTTATCCTTATCCGCAATGGTCGCAAGCACAGTGCCGTAATTCTGTATATTCATGCCAGATGCCTGCAAGGCCTTATAGAGTGCACGGTTCAGCTTGTTGTCATAGCCGATTGCCTCCCCTGTGGATTTCATTTCAGGGGAAAGGTAAGTATCCATGCCATGCAGTTTAGAGAAGGAGAAGGCAGGCACCTTGACGTACCATCTCTTTTTTTCATCGGGATACAGCCCGAAGATACCCTGTTCTTTCAAGCTCTTGCCGAGAATAACCAGCGTTGCGATATCCGCAAGGGAGTAGCCGGTCGCCTTGGAAAGGAAGGGCACAGTGCGGGAGGAACGGGGGTTTACTTCAATCACATAGACATTATCCTGCTTATCCACAATAAACTGGATATTGAACAGACCGTTGATACCGATGCCAAGCCCCAGCTTTTTGGTGTATTCCAAAATCTTTCCCTTTGCTTTGGAGGATACACTGAATGTCGGGTATACGCTGATGGAGTCGCCGGAATGGATACCGGTACGTTCTACGTGCTCCATGATGCCGGGCACGAATACATCATATCCATCGCAGACTGCGTCTACTTCCAGTTCCTTGCCCTGAATATATTTATCTACCAGTACGGGCTGATCTTCGTTAATGGCTACTGCACTTTTCAGATACGTGCGAAGTGCGTCCTCGTTCGCGACAATCTGCATTGCGCGGCCGCCCAGCACATAGGAGGGGCGCACCAGTACAGGATAGCCAATTTCACTTGCCGCTTTCACGCCGTCCTCAATATTCGTAACAGCGCGGCCTTTGGGCTGAGGGATATCCAGTTTTTCCATAATATGCTCAAATGCATCGCGGTTTTCGGCTTTTTCGATTGCCGCAACGTCTGTCCCAATGATTTTGACGCCGCGCTCCATCAGAGGCTTCGCGAGGTTGATCGCGGTCTGTCCGCCCAGAGAGGCAATGACGCCAATGGGTTTTTCTATTTCTACAACATTCATAACGTCTTCCACAGTCAGCGGTTCAAAATACAGTTTGTCGCTTGTGGTATAGTCTGTGGAAACGGTTTCGGGGTTGTTGTTGATGATAATAGATTCGTAGCCAAATTCCTTGATTGTTGTAACAGCGTGTACGGTGGAGTAGTCAAATTCCACGCCCTGACCGATACGGATAGGGCCGGAACCGAGTACGATGATTTTCTTTTTATCACTGATTACAGATTCGTTTCCTTCCTCATAAGTAGAGTAGAAGTAGGGAATATATCCGCCGCAGCCGCTTGTTTCAATCATTTTGTAAACAGGGAACAGCTGCATGTCACGCCGCAGCTGGAACACGTCCACTTCCTTCCAGTTCCAGAGCTTCGCGATAATCTGGTCGGAGAAACCCATTTTTTTGGCGGTTTTCAGTATTTCCCTGTTCCCGACATTTTGAGAAAGTACGGTTTCGTAATCTACGATGCTTTTCATAACCTCGAGGAAATATTTTGTGATTTTTGTCGCTTCGAAAATATCGTCCAAAGAAACGCCGTTGCGGATCAGCTGCGCAATGGCATAGATTCTGTCGTCAGGGCTGCGGGATATATATTCCAGCAGTTCTTCGCTGGGTGTATGGTCGAATTTTGCCATGTACAGGTGGCAGACGCCAATTTCCAGAGAGCGGATAGATTTCAGCAGACATTCCTCCAGCGTGCGCCCGATGCCCATAACTTCGCCTGTCGCCTTCATCTGAGTGCCCAGTGTATTTGCGGCGGATGCAAATTTATCGAAGGGGAAGCGGGGCATTTTTGCTACAATATAATCCAGATCCGGTTCAAAATTAGCGGTGGATTCGGAAATTTTGATTTCATCCAGCGTCATTCCGACAGCAATTTTCGCCGTAACGCGGGCAATAGGGTAACCGCTGGCTTTGGAGGCAAGCGCGGAGGAACGGGAAACACGCGGGTTGACCTCGATCAGGTAATACTGGGAGGAATTGGGGTCAAGAGCGAACTGCACATTGCAGCCGCCTTCAATTTTCAGTTCGCGTATGATTTTTAACGCGCTGTCCCGCAGCATATTAAAATCATGGTCATTCAGTGTCAGGATTGGCGCGACAACGATAGAATCGCCGGTATGTACGCCAACGGGGTCAACGTTTTCCATACCGCAGATGGTAATGGCGCGGTCGGTTGCATCGCGCATGACCTCAAATTCGATTTCCTTATAGCCCTTAACGCTCTTTTCCACCAATACCTGATGCACAGGGGAAAGCTTGAGGGCATTTTTCATAATATCCACCAGTTCCCGTTCATTTTCTGCAAAGCCGCCGCCTGTGCCGCCAAGTGTGAAAGCGGGGCGCAGTACAACAGGATAGCCGATTTCATTTGCCGCTTTGATGGCTTCTTCTACAGAGTATGTGATTTCAGAGGGAATAACAGGTTCGCCGATGCTCTGGCAGAGCTCTTTGAACAGTTCTCTGTCCTCTGCGCGCTCGATGCTTTCGCAGCTTGTCCCCAGAAGTTCTACCTGGCATTCGTGCAGTACGCCTTTCTTTTCCAACTGCATGGCAAGGTTCAGGCCTGTCTGCCCGCCGATGCCCGGGACGATAGCGTCAGGGCGTTCATAGCGGAGGATTCTTGCGATGTATTCCAATGTAAGCGGTTCCATGTAAACCTTATCGGCGATGGTCGTATCGGTCATGATGGTAGCGGGGTTGGAATTAACCAGCACCACCTGATAACCTTCTTCTTTCAGCGCGAGGCACGCCTGTGTGCCTGCGTAGTCAAATTCTGCGGCCTGCCCGATTACAATAGGACCGGAGCCGATAATCAGGATTTTTTTCAGGTCTGTTCTCTTTGGCATAATCTTTTTTCCTCCTTAGAATATATATAAACACTACGGGTATTGCTGTGTTAAGACCTTGGGGACTCTGTCCCCAACACCCCTGCAAGCCCTTTGAAAAGGGCTTGACCCCAAACTTTGTTGCCAGACGCATATCCATGCGTCTGGAATCGCTGTATGAAATTTTCTGCAAAAACGAAGTTTTTGCGCAAGTGGGTCAAGGGTTGAAAGCCCTTGCGGGGGATTGGGGCAGTGCCCCAAGGTCTTTAAGCCTTTTTCCATACGATATTGCCCTGGTACATCGTCAGTTCGCATTCGCCGTAAACCTCCCAGCCCGCGAAGGGCGTCGCGTGGCCTTTCGTCAGGAAGGTTTCCGGGTCGATAGTGTATTTTTTATCTAAATTGTATACCGTGAAGCTGGCGGGCTGCCCCTCCTCCAAGGGCGTCCCGATGCCGAAACGCTTGCGCGGGTTCGTATGCATAAGCGCGATCAGATGCTCCAGTGAAAGTATGCCGGTTTTTACCAGCTCTGTATACAGCACAGGGAAGGCCGTTTCCAGTCCAACGACGCCCATCATGCTTCCGGCAAGCCCCTTGCCTTTTTCCTCAGCGGAGTGGGGCGCGTGGTCTGTGGCAATCATGTCTATGGTGCCGTCCAGAAGTCCTGCAAGCAATGCCTGCCTGTCTTCTTCGGCGCGGATGGGAGGGTTCATTTTGAAACGCCCGTCCTCCTGCAGCATGCTGTCGTTCATGGTCAGGTAATGCGGAGCGGTTTCACAGGTCACATCCAGTCCCTTTGCTTTTGCCTGTCGGATCAGCGCGACACTTTCTTTTGTGGAGATATGACAGACATGGTATTTGCAGCCTGTTTCCTCTGCAAGCTTCAAATCCCGCTCGATCTGTTTCCATTCGCTTTCTGAACAGATGCCTTTGTGCCCATGACGCGCGGCGTATTCCCCAGCGTGGATATAGCCGCCGTTCAGCAGGGAATTGTCCTCACAGTGTGCGGCAAGAATTTTGCCCGTTTTGCTGATTTTTTGCATCGCCTGACACATCTTTTCGTCACTTTGTACACCGCGTCCATCATCGGAAAAACCGCAGACATTACTGGAAATTTCTTCATAAGCCGCAAGTTCCTGCCCGTTTTCGCCAACAGTGACTGCACCGTAGGGAACAACCTGTATACAGGCATTCTGCCGAATTGCGTCAAGCTGAACGGCAAGATTTTCGGCACAATCCGGTACGGGATTCAGGTTCGGCATGGGGCAGACGGCAATATAGCCGCCTTTTGCGGCAGAATCTGTGCCGCTTTTGATACCCTCCTTATAAAAAAATCCCGGTTCTCTCAGATGCACATGAACATCAATGAAACCAGGAAACAGATACTGACCGGATAAATCAAAGATACTGCCGCTGTCCTTTGGAGAAAAAGGGCGGGAAGAAATTTCGGAAATTCTGCCGTTTTCGACAAATACGTTGGTTTTTACAAAATGACCGCAAATAAACACATTTGCATTGGATAAAATGTACTTCAATGTTTTTGGCTCCTCTCGCCTGAAATGAAGAATAAATGTATTTCTTTACAAATTGTCAGTAGTATATCATATGGATTTAGACGTGTCAAGCTTTCTTTTATGAGAAATTTTCTGCCCCTGTAGAGTTACAATACATATTGGACAACAAGGAAAGAAAAAGCTAGAAGGATGAG
>CAJTQX010000007.1 GCA_910578425.1 uncultured Anaerotignum sp. | reverse complement strand
TCGGTTGGCTTTCCCCTGTTGAGTTCCTTGTCCAATATGTTTGACAATCTTACATCTTTTATGAGAAATTTTCTGCCCCTTCATTGACAAGCGGGAAAGCCATGTGTTAGACTGAAATTGTCAATTTGAGAGGTTTTCCGCGGAGGGGAGGCAGCGTGTTTGGTATGCCCAAAAGCTTTCCGCGTACGGCCCGTCTGGAACGCTTTTCGGAACGCGGCTGCTTTTGCCGAAGTCTGGGCAGTCCGGTTTCCGTTTCGGAAATAGGACTACCCTTTTTACGTTTCGGCTATCCGCTCATCAATGTTATTCTTATATTTTTGCAGGAGGTTATCCATGAAGAAAATAGCTATCGTTATGGGCAGCGACAGTGACTTGCCCGTAGTGGAAAAGGCAATGGCAACGCTGGAAAAATTTGGCGTACCGTTTGAGGCGCATGTTTATTCTGCCCACCGTACACCGGAGGAGGCGCGCGCGTTCGCGCTTGGCGCGAGGGAAAAAGGCTTTGGCGCAGTTATCGCGGCAGCAGGAAAGGCGGCGCATCTTGCGGGCGCGATGGCTGCAAATACAACGTTGCCTGTCATCGGAATCCCTATCAAATCTTCCACTCTGGACGGGTTGGATGCATTGCTTTCCACTGTGCAGATGCCGGGGGGAATGCCTGTGGCAACGGTAGCCATTGACGGAGCGGAAAATGCCGCCCTGCTGGCGATACAGATTCTGGCTGTGGAGGATGCCGTACTTGCGGAAAAGCTGAATACGGCAAGAGCCGAAGCAGCGGCTAAGGTGCTGGAAAAGAACCGGCAGCTTGAAGAAAAATACAGAAAATAAGTTTTATATTTCCCACAGAGCCAATCCCTCACAGGATTTGGCAACCGGCTGAAAACACAAAGAACAGAACGGCTTAAAAACAGACGTCTGCCGTATGGGCGCGGCGGACTTTGCGATAGTAAAGAGGAAATGACAGGAGTATGGAATAATCCCTGTATATTGGCTGTGTTCGGGGAAATGCTTTGAAGGGAATCCATTTTGTGTCTGCTGCTTTCTGAATCACAGGAACAGGCAGAAAGCCGGAAGCAGAGAGGTCCTCAAACGGCTCTGAAAGGGAATCAAAATACAGAAGATTATAAAAATAAATATAAAAATCATGCAGAGAGGTGCGAAAATGAACAAACTTCATGAAGAATGCGGCGTATTCGGCGTATACGGGAAAGGCAAATCTGCTGTGGCGGCAACAGCTTATTACGGCCTGTTTGCTTTGCAGCACAGGGGACAGGAAAGCTGCGGCATTGTAGTCAATGACGATGGACTGTTTCATTACCATAAGGACAACGGTCTGGTAAATGATGTATTCACGCCGGAGATTATGGCGGAGCTTGGTGAGGGGAATATGGCACTTGGCCATACCCGCTATGGTACGGCAGGAACGGGGGACAGACTGAATGCGCAGCCTATTGTAGTCAACCATATCAAGGGCAGGCTGGCACTGTCGCATAACGGCAATCTGGTAAATTCCTTTGAGCTGCGGCAGGAGCTGGAGCTGGAAGGCTCTATTTTTCATACCACAAGCGACACAGAGGTTATTTCCTATATCATTACAAAAGAACGGCTGAAAGCCCCTTCCATTGAGGAAGCAATCAACCGTGCGATGAACAGAATTAAAGGGGCGTATTCCTTTATCGTAATGTCTACATCGAAAATGATTGCGGTAAGGGACCCGCATGGCTTCCATCCGCTTTGCTACGGCGTGACAGAGGACGGAACCTATATCATTGCTTCTGAAACCTGTGCGCTGGACGCGGTAGGTGCAAAATTTGTACGGGACGTGGAGCCGGGCGAAATTGTCGTATTTGACGGCAGCGAAATCCGCACGATCACAGACCATGTTGGTGAAACACCGAAACATCTTTGTATTTTTGAGCACATCTATTTTTCAAGACCCGACTCCGTTGTGGACGGTATCAGTGTACACCGCGCAAGAGTAACGGCGGGGGCTTGTCTTGCTATGGAACATCCCGCTCCGGCGGATGTTGTCATTGGCGTACCCGATTCAGGGCTGGATGCGGCAATCGGTTATTCCAGACAATCGGGAATCCCTTATGGAATAGGCTTTATTAAAAATAAATATATTGGCCGTACATTCATAGCCCCCGGGCAGAAGGTACGGGAGGATAAAGTGCGCATCAAGCTGAATGCTGTTTCTGAAACGGTAAAGGGCAAACGCGTGGTTCTGGTGGATGATTCCATCGTAAGAGGCACGACCTCTGCAAGAATTGTAAAACTGCTGCGCGAAGCAGGGGCAACAGAGGTGCATATGCGCTCTTCCGCGCCGCCGTTTATCAACCCCTGCTATTACGGAACGGATATTGATTCCCGCGAAAACCTGATTGCCGTAAACCATACGATGGATGAAATCTGCCGGATCATCGGTGCGGACAGCCTCGGATATTTGAACCTTGACCATCTGGGGATGCTGATTGGCGTACCCAGGGGCTGTGGGTACTGTTCTGCATGCTTTGACGGTAATTACCCGACGGAAATCCCTTCCTGCACGGATAAAAACAGATTTGAGCGCAAGCTGAGCGAGAGAGGAGATAAGAAATGAAAAGCCAGAGTGAAAGCTATAAAGCCGCGGGTGTAGATATTACTGCGGGCTATCAGGCGGTAGAACTGATGAAAAAACATATCGCAAAGACGCTGACAGCAGGGGCTGTGGGCGATATCGGCGGGTTCGGCGGTCTGTTTGAACTGGATATGACGGGAATCACGAAGCCTGTGCTGGTCAGCGGTACGGACGGCGTGGGAACAAAGCTGAAGCTGGCTTTTCTGATGGACAAGCATGATACCGTAGGCATTGACTGCGTGGCAATGTGTGTCAACGATATTATCTGCTGCGGCGCGAAGCCCCTGTTTTTCCTGGATTATATCGCTGTGGGCAAAAACTTTCCGGAGAAGGTTGCGGCTATCGTTTCCGGCGTTGCAGAGGGCTGTGTGCAGTCCGGCGCGGCACTCATTGGCGGAGAAACGGCGGAGATGCCCGGCTTTTATCCGGAAGATGAATATGACCTTGCGGGCTTTGCTGTAGGCGTTGTAGACAAAGACAAAATTCTGGACAATAAGACGATACAGGAGGGCGATGTTGTGATCGCTCTGCCTTCCAGCGGCGTACATTCCAACGGCTTTTCTCTGGTGCGGCGGGTGTTCGACGTGGAGCATGCCGATATGAAAACACCACTTGCGGAGCTGGGCGGGAAATCCCTTGGGGAAACCCTTCTTGCGCCGACAAAGATTTATGTAAAGCCGATGCTCGCGCTGTTTGAGCAGGTGAAGGTAAAGGCTGTTTCTCATATCACAGGCGGCGGCTTTTATGAAAATATCCCCAGAAGCATTCCAAAGGGTTTCGGCGCGAAGATTGCAAAAGATTCTCTGCGGATTCCTCCCGTATTTGGCATGATTGCAGAAAAAGGGAACATTCCTGAAAGAGATATGTTCAATACATTTAATATGGGCGTTGGCATGAGCGTCGTAGTTGCAAAGGCGGATGCAGAAAAAGCTTTGGAAATCCTCCGGACAAACGGCGAAGACGCGTACATCATGGGCGAAATCATCCCTTCCGAGGAAGGCGTGGTTTTATGCTGAAAACAAAAATAGCGGTGTTTGTTTCCGGCGGCGGCACGAATTTGCAGGCGTTGATTGACGCGGCAAAGCGTGGGGAAATGCCCAGCGGGGAAATCGTTCTGGTGCTTTCCAGCAGCGAAACGGCATACGCGCTGACCCGCGCGGCAGAAAACGGAATTGCCTCTGCTGTGGTAAAGAGAAAGGATTTCCCCAGCCAGCTTGCATATGAGGAAAAAATGAAAGAGATTCTGCGGGAAAACGGCGTAGAAATGATTGTTCTGGCTGGCTTTATGTCTATTCTGAGCGAAAATTTTACCGCGGCTTACCCGAAACGAATCATCAACGTACATCCCGCGCTGATTCCGTCTTTCTGCGGAAAGGGCTACTATGGGCTGCATGTGCATGAAGCGGCATTGGAATACGGCGTGAAAATCACCGGAGCAACGGTGCATTATGTGAATGAAATCCCTGACGGCGGGGAGATACTGTTACAGAAAGCTGTGGAAGTTCTGGAGGGCGATACGCCGGAAATTCTTCAGCGGAGAGTGATGGAACAGGCAGAATGGATACTCCTGCCAAAGGCAACGGAGCTGGTGGCGAAGGGCTTGCAGAAAGGAAACTGATATGGATATTTATAAAATCAACAGCATGAAAGAGTTGGTGAAAGACCCGTATGTAGGGCGCGGCATTGTCATTGGCAAGACGCCGGACGGCACAAAGGCGGCTGTGGCATATTTTATTATGGGGCGCAGTGAAAACAGCCGGAACCGTGTGTTCCGCGAAAAGGGCGACGATATTATGATTTATCCTTATGATGAATCGAAAGTAGAGGACCCCTCCCTGATTATTTACGCGCCAATCCGGAAGCTGGAAAATAAGCTGATTGTGACAAACGGCGATCAGACGGATACGGTATATGATTTCGTGAAGGCAGGCAAAACATTTGAAGATGCCCTGGAAACAAGAGAATTTGAGCCGGACGCACCGAACTTCACCCCCAGAATCAGCGGCATGCTGACATTTGCGGATGAAGATTTTACCTATAAGATGAGCATACTCAAAAGCGCGGACGCAGCAGGCAGCGCGTGCAGCAGATATACGTTTTCCTATCCCGCATTGGCGGGGCTGGGGCATTTTCTGCACACTTATGCCTGTGACGGAAATCCTCTGCCGACTTTTCAGGGGGAACCGGAACGCGCGGCAATCCCGAATGACATTGATGCATTTGTTAAAGAAATTTGGGAAGGGCTGAACGAACAGAATAAGATTTCCCTTTATGTGAGATATACAGATTTGAAAACTGGCATGGTGGAAAACAGAATGATAAACAAATACCAGTAAGGATATATCAGAAATGACATGGAGAAAGAGAACTGACAGGAGAACGGAAAGTCTGACAGCCTGATGGCAAAGGGGGATTTTAAGAATGAAAGAATTTGAACTGAAATACGGCTGCAACCCGAATCAGAAGCCGGCAAAAATTTATATGGAAAACGGCGCGGAACTGCCGATAGAGATTTTATGCGGCAGACCCGGCTATATCAATTTTCTGGACGCGTTCAACAGTTGGCAGCTGGTGAAAGAAATGAAAGATGCGCTGGGAATGCCTGCGGCTACGTCCTTTAAGCACGTCAGCCCGACTTCCGCGGCAGTCGGCACACCTATGAGCGACGCGCTGAAAAAAGCCTGCTTTGTGGACGATATCGAAGGGCTGGACGATTCCCCGCTGGCACTTGCTTATGCCCGCGCAAGGGGGACAGACAGAATGTCTTCTTTTGGGGACTGGATTGCCTTGAGCGATATTTGTGATGAAACGACGGCAAGGCTGATTAAGCGTGAGGTTTCCGATGGTATCATTGCACCGGGATATACAGACGCCGCGCTTGAAATTCTGAAAAGCAAACGGAACGGGAACTATAATATTGTAAAAATTGACCCGAGCTATGTGCCGGAGGAACAGGAGAAAAAACAGGTTTATGGCGTAACATTTGAACAGGGGCGGAACAATTTCAGGATTGACTGCGCGCTGTTGGAAAATATTGTGACGAAAAATAAAGAACTGCCGGAGGAGGCAAAGCGTGACCTGATTATCGCACTGATTACGCTGAAATATACGCAGTCCAATTCCGTATGCTTCGCGAAGGACGGACAGGCTATCGGTGTTGGCGCGGGACAGCAGTCCAGAATCCACTGTACAAGGCTGGCAGGCAATAAGGCGGATATCTGGCATCTGCGTCAGCATGAAAAGGTGCTGAACCTGCCGTTCCTGCCGCAGATTGGACGTCCTGACCGCGACAACACGATTGACGTTTACATTTCTGATGATTATGAAGACGTATTGGCAGAGGGCGTATGGCAGACGCTGTTTACAGAGAAGCCCGCACCGCTGACAAAGGAAGAAAAGAAAGCGTACCTTGCCGGAATCAAAGGCGTTGCGCTGGGCAGTGATGCGTTTTTCCCCTTTGGCGACAATATTGAACGCGCAGCGAAAAGCGGCGTTTCCTATATTGCAGAGCCGGGCGGCTCTATTCGGGATGACAATGTAATTGAGACGTGCGACAGATTTGGCATGGCTATGGCGTTTACAGGTATGCGCCTGTTCCATCACTGAAAGGGGGAGAATGATGAAGGTAATGGTTATTGGCGGCGGCGGCAGAGAGCATGCTATCGTCAAAAAGATAAAGGAGAATCCGGAGGTCACAGAGCTTTACGCTCTGCCGGGCAACGGCGGCATCGCGGCTGACGCGGTATGCGTGGATATTGCGGCAAAGGACATTGCGGGTGCTGTGGCATTTGCGAAAGAAAAATCCATTGATTTTGCTGTAGTTGCACCGGACGATCCGCTTGTGCTGGGCATGGTGGACGCTTTGGAGGAAATCGGCGTACCCTGCTTTGGACCGGACAAAAAAGCGGCAATCATTGAGGGGAGCAAGGTTTTTTCAAAGGATCTTATGAAAAAATATAATATCCCTACGGCGGAATACGCTGTGTTTGACGATATGGAAAAAGCACTGGCTTATCTGGAAACCGCGCCAATCCCGACTGTTGTAAAGGCAGATGGTCTCGCGCTGGGCAAGGGCGTTGTGATTGCGGAAACGAGAGAAGCGGCGAAGGACGCTGTCCGTTCCATGATGCAGGATAAGATTTTCGGCGCGAGCGGCGATCATGTTGTGATTGAGGAATTTTTGACAGGCCCAGAGGTTTCTGTGCTGGCATTTACAGATGGGAAAACCATGAAGCCTATGGTGTCCTCTATGGATCATAAGCGCGCGCTGGACGGCGATAAGGGGCTGAATACCGGCGGCATGGGTACGGTTGCGCCAAATCCGTATTATACAGAGGAAGTTGCAAAAGAGTGCATGGAAACGATTTTTCTGCCGACAATGGCGGCAATGAATAAAGAAGGACGCACGTTCAGGGGCTGCCTGTATTTTGGCCTGATGCTGACGCCGAATGGACCGAAAGTTATTGAATATAACTGCCGCTTTGGAGATCCGGAAACACAGGTTGTTCTGCCCTTGCTGGAAAGCGACCTGCTGACCATTATGCGCCATGTTTCCGCTGGCACGCTGGAGCAGGCAGAAGTAAAATTCGGCGCAGGTTCTGCATGCTGTGTTATTATGGCCTCGGAGGGCTATCCCAGAAGCTATGAAAAAGGTTTTCCGATCAGCCTGCCGGAAAACAACAGCCAGATTTTTGTTGCGGGAGCGAAAACAAAGGACGGGCAGCTGCTGACAGACGGCGGGCGCGTGCTGGGCGTAACAGAAACGGCAGATACGCTGGCGGCGGCGATTGAAAAGGCGTATGCAACGGTAAAAACCGTACAGTTTGATAATGCGTATTACAGGAAGGACATCGGGCAAAAGGCACTTGCAGCGGAGGGATAAGCATGGTTTACAGAATATATGTAGAGAAAAAAGCAGGGCTTGCTGCCGAGGCGGATTCCCTGCGCGCGGACATTGTGAATCTGCTGGGAATCAGCGGTCTGGAAGGGCTGCGCCTTCTGAACCGTTATGATGTGGAGCGGATTGACAGGGATTTGTTTGAATACTGCAAAAAGACTGTATTTTCCGAGCCGCAGCTGGATGATCTGCGGGAGGAGATTCCTGCGGACGGCGCGAAGGTGTTTGCTGTGGAATATTTGCCGGGGCAGTTTGACCAGCGGGCAAATTCCGCGGCGGAATGTATCCAGATCATTTCCAAACAGGAACGCCCGCTTGTGCGTACGGCAAAGGTTTATCTGCTTTATGGGAAACTGACGGAGCAGGAAGTAGAGGAAATCAAGAAATATGTTATCAACCCCGTTGAGGCAAGGGAGGCTTCTCTTGAGGCATATGACACGCTGGATGTAAAATATGAAATTCCAACAGAGGTCGCTGTACTGGACGGATTCCGCGGCCTGGACGAAACGGCTTTGCAGGCGTTTATTGCGGAAAACGGGCTGGCGATGGATTTGGACGATATTAAGGTCTGCCAGAATTATTTCCTGAGCGAGCAGCGCGATCCGACGATTACAGAAATCAAAATGATTGATACTTACTGGTCTGACCATTGCCGTCATACAACATTTTTGACAACGATTGACAGCATCCGTTTTGAGGACGAGCTGCTGCAAAGGGCATACAATGAGTATCTTGCGGTGCGGAAAGAAATCGGACGGACGAAGCCGATCAACCTGATGGATATGGGTACGATTGCGGCAAAGCTGCTGAAACAGCAGGGGAAACTGGATAAGCTGGATGAATCCGAGGAAATCAATGCCTGCACAGTAAAAATTGATGTGGAAACGGAAAGCGGTACGGAAAAATGGCTGCTTTTGTTCAAGAACGAGACACATAACCACCCGACGGAGATTGAGCCGTTCGGCGGCGCGGCAACGTGTGTGGGCGGGGCAATCCGCGACCCTCTGAGCGGGCGTTCCTATGTGTATGCCGCAATGCGCGTGACGGGCGCGGGCAACCCTTTGACGCCTGTTTCTGAAACGTTGCGGGGCAAACTGCCGCAGAGGAAGATTGTGACTACTGCGGCGGCGGGGTATAGTTCTTATGGAAACCAGATTGGTTTGGCAACCGGACAGGTAGATGAACTTTATCATGATGGATATGTAGCGAAGCGTATGGAGATTGGCGCGGTTATCGGCGCGGCTCCGGCGGAAAATGTGCGGCGTGAACGTCCCGTTGACGGAGATATCGTGATTTTGCTTGGCGGCAGGACAGGGCGCGATGGCTGCGGCGGCGCGACTGGATCCTCGAAATCGCATACGCTGGAATCTCTGGAAAGCTGCGGCGCAGAGGTGCAGAAGGGCAACGCGCCCGAGGAAAGAAAGCTGCAAAGACTGTTCCGCAACCCCGAGGCGTCCCGCCTGATCAAGCGGTGCAATGACTTTGGCGCGGGCGGCGTTTCTGTTGCCATCGGTGAGCTGGCGGACGGACTGGAAATTGATTTGAACGCTGTCCCGAAGAAATATGATGGTCTGGATGGTACGGAACTGGCTATCAGCGAATCTCAGGAAAGAATGGCTGTTGTTGTTGCGGCGGCTGATGTGGAACGCTTCAAAGCATTGGCGGACAGCGAAAACCTTGAGGCAACGGTTGTTGCGAAGGTGACGGAACATCCGTATCTTGTGATGAACTGGAATGGGAAAAAGATTGTGAACATCTCCCGCGAATTTTTGGATTCCAACGGTGCGGAGAAGCACATTGACATTACGCCCGATGCACCCCAGACATTTGCAAAAGAAATTCCGGCGGATTTCAAGAATGGATATCTGGAACTGGCGGCAGACTTAAATGTCTGCTCCAGGCGCGGGCTTTCCGAGCGTTTCGATTCGACTATCGGCGCGGGTACGGTGCTGATGCCGTTTGGCGGCAAAAACCAGCGCACACCCATTCAGGCGATGGTAAATAAGGTTTCTGCGGAGAAAAAAGATACTTCGACCTGCTCCCTGATGGCATGGGGCTATAATCCTTTTATCGCGGAAAAGAGCCCGTATCACAGCGCGTATCTGGCAGTTGTGGAATCCGTTGCAAAGCTGATTGCGACTGGTGCGAAGTTTGAAGAAGTTTATCTTTCTTTCCAGGAATATTTTGAGAAGCCCATGAAAGACGGCAGACGCTGGGGCAAGCCACTTGCCGCGCTTTTAGGTGCGTTTATGGCACAGAAGGGGCTGGAAATTGCGGCAATCGGCGGAAAGGATTCCATGAGCGGGACGTTTGAACAGATTGATGTGCCGCCGACATTGGTTTCTTTTGCGGTGACTACGGAAAATATCCATAATATTATTTCTCCGGAATTTAAGGCGGCAGGGCATAACGTTGTGTTCTTGAAGCCGGAATATGACGCGGACGGGCTGCCGAAAGCGGAAAGCCTGAAGGAGAATTTTGACGTCGTAAACAGACTGATGCGGCAGGGCAAGGTTGCGGCGGCGTACACACCAACATATGGCGGCGTGGCTGAGGCTGTCATGAAAATGGCTATGGGGAATGACATCGGCTTTGCCTTTGCGGATGGCGTTTCTCTGGACGATTTGTTCGGCTACGCTTACGGTGCGTTCCTTCTGGAAGTGACGGAAGATGTTCCGGTGGGAGCACTTCTGGGTACAACAGGCGGCGATGCGGTTACTTTTGGTAGCGAAAGCCTTTCTCTGAAGGAATTGTTTGCCGCATATGAAAACAGGCTGGAAGAAATTTACCCTTGCAATATACAGACAGAAAAAAAGGAAATCCCTGTATTTACAAGCAAAAGAACGGGGGCATATCAGGCAAAAGCATCTGTGGCAAAGCCGCGCGTGCTGATTCCTGTATTCCCCGGGACGAACTGTGAATATGATTCCGCAAAGGCCGTAGAACGGGCTGGCGCGAAAGCAGAGATTTTTGTTATCAATAACCTTTCTGCAAGCGGTATTGCGGATTCTGTGACGCGGTTCTCGAAAAAAATGGAACAGGCGCAGGCGGTATTCATTCCCGGCGGTTTCTCCGGCGGCGATGAGCCGGACGGCTCTGGTAAATTTATTACGGCGTTCTTCCGTAACCCGGAAATCAAAGATAGCGTAACGCGGCTTCTGGAGGAACGGGATGGCCTGATGTGCGGTATCTGCAACGGTTTCCAGGCTCTGATCAAGCTGGGCCTTGTGCCTTACGGAAAAATCATTGATACGGATGAAAGCTGTCCGACATTGACGTATAACACCATTGGCAGGCACCAGTCCAAGCTGGTAAGGGTAAGGCTGGCAACGGAAAACTCTCCCTGGCTGCTGAATGTCAATGCTGGCGATGTGTTCAGCGTGCCTGTTTCTCATGGAGAAGGGCGTATTTTGGCAAATGATACACTGGTGAAGGAACTGGCGGAAAAAGGCCAGATTCTGACGCAGTATGTAGATATGCAGGGCATGCCGACAAACGATATTCAGTATAACCCGAATGGTTCGGCTTATGCAATCGAGGGGCTTATTTCTCCGGATGGGCGCGTGCTGGGCAAAATGGGTCATGCAGAAAGAATCGGCGCGGGACTGTATCAAAATGTGGAAGGCAATTTCGATATGAAGCTGTTCGATTCTCTTGTGGAATATTATAAATAAGAAATGAAAAAATGGACGGGAAAAAGGCGGTTTGACTTGAGAAAACAAATTTTTCTTTTCGGTTGATTTTTTAAGTCAAACGCTGACGGGCTGTTGCCTGAGAAAATTTCTGCTTATATTTGGAATCGTTTTGAAGAATCTTAATTTCCAGCGATTCAATCAATGAAATTTTCTTATGGCAACGCCCATAAATCCCTCCTATTTTTTTGCGTTAAAAATGAAGAAAGGCCGTTTTTATTGTTTGTTTTCCATTAAAAAAATTTAGTGGGAGCAAATAAAATCGTTGAAATCCACGATATGTTATGAAAATAACAAAGAAATCGTCTTTTTTCATAAAAATATGTATAGAGTTTTATTCAATAGTGGCATTGTAAAAAAAGGGAATGAGTGATAACATATATTACAAGTAATATCTGAATGCCTTTACGGATGATGCATTGACAGCTTTTGTTCTAAAATTAAAACTGGCAAACGGTCTTTACAAAAAGATTGCTTTCATGTATATTTTTTATAAAGAAAGTTGTTTAGAATAGGGGCGAACAGAATATTATGGATCATTACAACAGAGGCAGGCTTTCTCTCAGCGATGAGGTTTATAACGAGATTATGGTGAAAATATCGGAGAACGAATGGAAAGTAGGCGAAAAGCTTCCATCGGAAAGCCAACTTTGCAAAATGTTTGGCGTAAGCCGGACAAGCGTGCGTGCCGCGCTGCAAAATTTGCAGGGCCGCGGCATTATTGTAACGATGCAGGGTGTAGGCTCGTTTGTGCATAAAACGCCGAATGAGCAGAATATGCCGGGTGTGGATATTACATCAGATATCAGCAGTGATGAATTTAAGGATTTCTTTGAATTTCGTCAGGCAATCGAATTTAAGGCAATAGATGCTTTTGTCAAAAAGGCCACGTTGCAGGAGGAAGAACATCTGCGGGAGTTGGTGGAGCAGATGAGAGAAGCGGCGACAGGCAATGACAAAAAAACATTTGCAATGCTCGACTTTGATTTTCATATGACGATTATTAAGGGGGCAAAAAACAGCTTTCTGGACAGCGCAATGAATACGAACAAGGACATTTTTTTTCACTATATGTCTGAAATTATCAGGCTGACAAGAAAGCCGCTGAATGTTCTGGCGGAAGAGCATGAGCAGCTTTATTCACTGCTCAAGACAAAAAAACCAAAACAGGCCAGAGAGCATTTATATAATGACAACACATATTATCATGTTGCATATTTTTCACCAGAAACAGAAAAAAAGGCAGTGGAGAGAGATCCGGATGAAGAATAAGCCTGAAAGGGATGGAAAAGAGATGTTTTTTCTCCTTACTTAAAGGCAAAAAGGATAATCCGCTTAAACGACCCAATTCTGTGAGAAATGATTTGTGGGTGTGATTTAGTATTTGGAGCAGGGAATGGGAGGTTTCCGGCATTGTTCCAACTTAATAACGACACAAATTATTTTTTATAAGGTACATATAATACAAGTAATCTATGTAGTACAGATGTGATATGTACCAATCGGCCAAAAACGGCAGTACGAAAGAAAAAGACGCCAAATAAAAATGGCGGAAAAGGGTAAAATGACAGATACGAGATAATGAGGAGGGTTACAGATGAAGAAAAGATGGTTGGCAGGTATTTTGAGCGCGTTAATGGCAATGAGTATGACTGGCTGCGGTGGCGGCAGTTCAGCCGATAACAATGCAGCAGGCGGCAGTGGAAGCGGCGAAACAATTGAGTTGAAAATGAGCTATACGACGTCTGAAACAAGCGTATGGCGCGTGGCCTGCGAAGAATTTGCACGCCTGGTCGAAGAAGGCACAAACGGCAGATACAAAGTTTCCATTTATGCAAATGAGCAGCTTGCCGGCGGCGCGATGGATCAGGGTACACAGATGATTTTGGACGGTACAGTTGACCTGGATCTTCGTTCCATCACAAACTACACGAACTATGAACCTAAGCTGTATGTAATCACAATGCCTTGGATTTTCTCCAACAATGATGATGTTGACGCGAAACTCTTCAACGGCGATGGCGGACAGATGATAAAGGATCTGATCGACCCTCTGGGCGTTAAAGTTCTGGGGCTGGGCGAAAACGGTTTCCGTTCCGTAACAAACAGCAAGAAGGAAATCAAAACACCTGAAGATATGGTTGGATTGAAATTCCGTGTTCCCGCAATTTCCAGCTGGGTAGATACATTCCGCCTGATGGGCGCAGACCCGACAGTTATGACATTCTCTGAAGTATTTACAGCACTTCAGCAGGGTACAATCGACGGGCAGGAAAACCCGACAGACCCTATCGTATCTTCTAAGATTTATGAAGTTCAGTCCTACCTGACAAGATGGAACTATGCTTATGACTGCCTGATCCTTTCCTGCAGCGACAAGCTTTGGAACAGCCTGAGCGATGAGGACAAGGCCATCTTCCAGGATGCGGCAAACAAGGCGGCGGCAGCAGAGGTACAGGCTTCCAGAGAAGCGGATGCTGCAAACTTCAAGCTGATGGAAGACAACGGCATGACGATTACAGATTTGACAGAAGACGAAATGAACGCTTTCAAAGAAAAAGTTGCATCTGTATATGATTCCTACAGAGATCAGGTTACAGACGAAGTATTTGCAGCGTTCGGCTATACATTTGAATAAGCGGAGCTGGCTTTACTTGGGCGGAGGGGTTTCCTCTCCGCCTCTTTCAAAAACAAAGTTGTATTACAACTTGCCGAAAAAGCAGGAATTTTTGAAGCTTGTTAAACTGGCATTTCAATCTTCCCGGAAAGACGTTTCTGACAGGGATATCATTGAAGATGAGGTGGATATTTATGAGATTTGTATTAGGAATATGGTCAAAGCTGGAGGAATTTATACTTGTTATTCTGTTTGCCTTTATGGCAGTTATGAACTTTATCAACGTTGTATTCAGATATTGTTTTGCGCAGTCCTTTTCTTTTACAGAAGAAATTACGATTACTGCATTTGTATGGGTATCTATGATTGGCATTGCGGCGGCATATAAAAGGCTTGCGCATATGGGCATGAGCTTTTTTGTAGAAAATATGCCGAAGAAGGTACAGCCTTTTATGGCTTTGCTGTCCATGCTCTGCTCGGTCGTGCTGATGGTTTTGCTGATGAAATACGGCGCGGATATGGTAAGCAATCAGATTCGGCTGAACTCCAGAACAGCGGCTTTGAATATGCCGATGTGGGTGCAGGGGCTTTCCATACCGGTAGGCAGTTTTTTCTGTATTATCCGTTCCATTGAAGCGGGTATTGGGGAATTCAAAAGACTGAATAAAGAAGCGAAAGGAGTTGAAGCCGCATGACGTTGATATTATTTGGAACCTTTTTTCTGTTTGTATTTTTGAATATTCCTATTGCGGTTTCCCTTGGCATAACAGCGATGATCGGGCTTTACGTTGGGGGCTTCCAATTCTCCATGTTTCCGAATGTCATGTATGCTTCCATAGGCAAATTCGCATTGCTGGCAATTCCGTTCTTTGTTTTGGCTGGTTCCATTATGGAATACGCGGGCATTTCCCAGCGGCTTGTGACATTCGCCCGCACATGTGTCGGACATAGAAAGAGCGGCATGATTTCTGTAACAGTTATTGTATGTTGTTTCTTCGCGGCAATTTCCGGTTCCGGTCCGGCAACGGTTGCGGCATTGGGGACGATTCTGATTCCTGCAATGGTACATCAGGGCTATGACAGAGGGATGTCCACAGCACTGCTGAGTGCATCGGGTGCGATTGGTATTATTATCCCGCCTTCTATCGCCTTTGTTGTTTATGCATCCTGTACGGGTGTTTCCGTAGGCGCGCTGTTCAGCGCAGGCATCATTCCCGGTATTTTGGTTGGCGCGTCTTATATCATTGCCGCGCTGATCGCTTCCAGAGGAACGGCAGTAGAGATGCTGCCAAAAGCGTCAGCAAAGGAACGTTTTATTGCATTCAAAGATGCGTTTTGGGCTTTGCTGATGCCTGTTATCATTCTGGGCGGCATTTACGGCGGCGTATTTACACCGACAGAAGCGGCAGGTGTTGCCGTAATCTATGGCCTGTTTGTTGGTATTTTCATCTATAAGGAAATTCACATGAAGGAATTGTATAAAGTATTCGTCGATGCGGCAGTATCCTCTGCGACAATTATGTTCATCATTGCTACGGCGGCGGTTTATGCATGGATTATGACAACGAGCGGCGTTGCGGCGAACCTTTCCGCGGCGATCCTTTCCATCAGCCAGAATAAAATTCTGATACTGATTATTATCAATATTATTTTCCTGATTGCGGGCTGTTTCCTGGACGCAAATTCCGCGTTTTATATCCTGCTGCCTATCATTACGCCTGTATTGGGCAACCTTGGTGTAGATCTGATACATGCAGGCGTATTCCTGACAGTAAACATGGCGATTGGCCTTGTAACACCGCCGGTAGGCATTAACTTGTATGTTGGCTGTAAGAGTGGTGGAGTTACCGTTGCGGAGATATGCAGGAAGATTATTCCTTTCCTGATTGCCGGTATTATTTCACTGCTGCTTATCACATATGTGGAACCGATTTCCATGTTCCTGCCCAGAATGTTCGGACAGGTATAAGAACAGAAGGGGAGTGTTCCCACAAGCAGGCAGCAATCGTTTTGTAAATGCACTTTTTGAAATAAGGAGGGAACTGGATGGAAATGATGAAATGCGTTGTGAAGGAGCAAAAGGGCGATGGATTTGTTTCTTTGGTACAGAAGCCTGTGCCTGAGATTGGCGATTATGATGTGCTGATACGGGTAAAGGCTGTTGCAATCTGCGGCACGGATGTACATATCAGGCATTGGGACGATTATGCACAGAAACGTATGAATCCGCCTACGGTCATTGGACATGAATATGCCGGAGAGGTCGTTAAAGTGGGCAAGGGTGTAACGGCTGTGAATGTGGGCGATATTGTAAATTCAGATTCCCATTTGGTCTGCAACAGTTGTGACCTCTGCCTGAACGGGCATACGGACGTCTGCTATAACACAGTTGTCATCGGCGTTCATCGGGATGGCGCGATGGCAGAATATATCAGCATTCCGGAGAGCGCGGCAGTAAAATGCGACCCGTCAATGCCGATAGAGCAGCTTGCGCTGATGGAGCCTTTGGGCGTTGCGGTGCATGCGGCGATGGAATTTCCCATTTCCGCGAAGAAAGTTGCGGTTATTGGCTGCGGCCCGATTGGCTGTATGGGAGTTGCGGTTGCAAGAACGCTGGGGGCGGCAAAAATAGTTGCTGTTGAATTGAACGCGCAGCGTGCGCAGATGGCTCTGGAAATGGGCGCGGATGCGGTGATTGACCCTGTAAAAGAGAATGTAACGTCAAGGGTAAAGGAGCTTTGTGATGGCTTGGGCGTTGACGTGGTTCTGGATTTTTCCGGCAATGCGGGCGCGATTATGACGGCTTTGGATTATGTAAAGCCGGACGGGTATATTGTATGCGCTGGTCTTGGCCCTAAGCCTGTTACGCTGGAATGGGAAAGCTTTGTGACAAAGGGAATTTGTATAAAGGGTATTTCCGGCAGGGAAATTCCCCGCACATGGGAGCGGATGAAGGGCCTGTTTGCGGCAGGTCTGGATATCAGCAGGGTCATTACGCATGTGCTGCCCTTGGAGGAATTTGAAAAAGGGCTGGATTTAATGGAAAAAGGACAATGCGGCAAGGTAGTCCTGAAGCCGTAACGATAAAGAAAAAAAGAAAGGGTGAATCACATTGGCAAAAGAAAAATATTCTAAGGAAATGCTGTTGGGTATGTACAAAATGATGCTGCGTATCCGCGCGTTTGAAACGCGGGCGGCAGAGTGTTTCACAAAAGGGATGCTGGCAGGAAATATCCACCTGTGCATTGGACAGGAGGCAGTGCCTACAGGTGCATGCTGCGCGCTGGAAAAGGACGATTATATGACTTCGACCCACCGCGGGCATGGACACTGCATTGCGAAGGGTGCGGATATGGATAAAATGCTTGCGGAGCTGTTTGGCAAAAAGACAGGTTACTGCAAGGGCAAGGGCGGCTCCATGCATATTGCAGATGTAGAAGGGCTGCACAGCCTTGGCGCGAACGGCATAGTAGGCGCGGGCATACCCATTGCGGCGGGTTCCGCGCTGGCGTCTAAAATTAAAGGCGACAAGCATGTTACGCTGTGCTTCTTCGGTGACAGTGCATCCAATCAGGGGACATTCCATGAGGCGGTCAACATGGCGGCGGCATGGAAGCTGCCGGTTGTTTTCCTCTGCGAAAATAATAACTACGGTGTTTCCGTCAACATACATACAGTTACGAATACGGATACCATTGCGGTACGGGCAAAGGCTTATGATATTCCCGGCGAAACGGTGGACGGCAACGACCCGACGGTCGTATATGAGGCAGTGAAAAAGGCAGTGGATTATGCGCGGGCAGGCAACGGCCCTTCCATCGTGGAATGCATGACGTTCCGCCACCAGGGGCATTACTGCGGCGACCCTGCGAATTACCGCCCGAAGGAATACATGGAGCACGCGCTTGAGAAAGACGCGATTCCCAACATGAGGAAACGCCTGCTGGAAGGCGGTACGGCAACAGAAGAAGAAGTTGCCGCTGTGGAAAAGGCTGTAGAAGAAGAACTGGAAGCAGCTTACAAATTTGCAAATGAATCTGAATATCCGGATCCTTCCGAGGCAGTTACGGACGTATATTCTTCGGATAATGAAAGGAGCGTTGCGAGATGAGCAGGAAACTCAGCATCAGCAAGGCAATTGGCGAGGCTTTGCATGAGGAAATGGAAAGAGATGAAAACGTAATCATCATGGGCGAAGACATGGGCAAAATGGGCAATGTATTCGGCATTACGGTCGGTTTTCAGGAGGAATTTGGGGAACACCGCGTATATGATACGCCGATTTCGGAATCCGGTTTTTGCGGCATGGCTGTCGGCGCGGCGATGCGCGGCATACGTCCGGTAGTTGAGCTGATGTATGATGACTTTATCACAGTTGCGGCTGACCCGATTATGAATCAGGCGGCAAAAATGCGCTATATGACCGGCGGTCAGGCAACAGTGCCTATGGTGCTGCGCCTTCCCATGGGCGCGGGCAGAAGAAACGCGGGGCAGCATTCCCAGTGCTTTGAAAATCTGTTCTGCCACATGCCGGGGCTGAAGGTCATTGCACCCTCCAGCGCGAAGGATGCAAAGGGGCTGCTGAAATCGGCTGTTCGTGATGACGACCCTGTTATCTGTATCGAGCATAAACTGCTGTATGCAAAAAAAGAGGAAATACCCGAAGGGGAATACACGATTCCTCTTGGCGTAGCGGATGTGAAGCGTGAGGGTACGGACATAACGATAATTACCTGGAGCCGTGAAGTTTATTTCGCGCTGGAAGCTGCGGAAGAACTGGCGAAAGAGGGCGTCAGCGCAGAAGTGCTGGATTTGCGGACACTGGTTCCCCTGGACTGGGAGGCGATCGTGAAATCCGTTTCCAAAACGCATAACGCGATTGTTGTGTCCGAAGAAGTAAAGCGCGGCAGTTATGCGGCGGAAATTTCTGCACAGATTGCCGAGGAGCTGTTTGACGAACTGGATGCGCCTGTGGAACGTGTCTGCGGGCTGAACATCGTTTCTCCATTCAGCCCTACGCTGGAGGATGAGAATTTCCCCCATCCTGCGGACATTGTGAAGGCAGTCAGACGGGTTTTGAATAGATAAGGAGGGAAAACCATGGCTTTTGAAGTAAAGATGCCCCAGCTTGGGCTGACCATGGAGGAAGGCACCGTTACAAGGTGGGTAAAGCAGGAGGGTGACGCGGTGAAAGCCGGAGAGGTCATTCTTGAAATTACTACGGATAAGCTGACCAGCGAAGTGGAAAGCGAGCATGACGGCATACTGCTGAAAATCGTTGCGCAGGAAGGGGAAGATATTCCCGTAAAAGGACTGCTGGCATATATCGGCGAGGCAGGGGAGCAGGTTGGCGGCGTTCCGGCGGCTGCGCCGGAGGCTTCTGTGGAAGCTGCACCGGCGGCTGTTCCTGCGGCGGCTGCGCCTGTACCAGCACCCGTTTCCGGCGGCAGGGTACGCATTTCCCCGCTGGCGCGGAAAACAGCGGCAAGGCTGGGCGTGGATTACAGCGGCATAAAGGGCACAGGTCCTATGGGGCGCATTGTACAGAAGGACGTTTTGGCGGCGGCAGAAGCAGCAAAGGCGGCTCCTGTCATAGCGACGGCTGCGCCCGCGGCTCCCAAACCTGCGGCACAGGCGGCCGGCTCTGTTGAGCTGATGGATGGCGACGAAGTTGTAAAGCTGAGCGGCATGCGGAAGGTTGTTGCGGAGCGTATGACGAAATCCGCACAGGAAATTCCTGTTGTAACACAGAACGTGAAAATAGACGTAACAGATCTTATGGCGTTCCGAAAGAAAGTCAACAACGAGCTGGGCGTGAAATACTCCCTGAACGATTACATACTGAAAGCGACTGCAAAGGCTTTAAGGAACAACAGGCATATTCTGGTAAGCATTGACGGCGATAAAATCATCAAACGCGCCCATGTCAATATTGGCATGGCGGTCGCGCTGGACGATGGGCTGATTGTGCCGGTTCTCAAGGATGCGGATAAAATGGGGCTGGACGAAATTTCCAGAACCGCGAAAGACCTGGCGGAACGCGCGAGGACAAATAAGCTGGGCATGGACGAATACAAAGGCTCTACATTCTCCATTTCCAATCTTGGCATGTTCGGCGTGGAGACCTTTGACCCGATTATCAACCAGCCGGATTCCGGCATACTGGGCGTATGCGCCGTACAGGACGAGCTGGTGATGGACGAGGAAGGGAACATCAGCAAGCGGCAGTTTATGAGGATTTCCTTTACATTTGACCACCGGCTGATTGACGGGGCAACGGCGGCAAAATTTGAATTGGCAGTTCGTGAGCTTCTGGAAAATCCGATGCAGATACTTCTGTAAAATATTAGATGAGCTTATTGACATATTTCAGGCATATCGTTCGTTTGAGTTGAGAAAGCGGCAGAAGGAACGCTTTGCTTTCCGACTTGAAACGATTTGCTGAATGGTTCGATGATACAAAACAAAAGATGACAGCAGAAAATACAAAAGAAAAACTCCCATACCTTTTCCTTGCGGGCCTTGGGAGATAAGAACTGCTTTGCCCGCCTGATCCGGTTATCTCCCTCTCCGGAAAGGCAGGGCGGAGTAAAACGGGTAGTTTTGGAAAAGGAGGAATCAACATGGCGGTAGAAGTAAGGATGCCTCAGCTTGGCCTGACGATGGAGGAGGGCACTGTTGCGAAATGGCTGAAACAGGAAGGCGATGCGGTTAAGGCGGGCGATATCCTGCTGGAAATTACAACAGACAAGCTGACCAGCGAGGTTGCAAGCGAGGCAGAAGGCATATTATTAAAGATTGTGGCACAGGAAGGGGAAGACGTTCCTGTAAAAGGCGTTCTGGCATATATTGGAGCGGCGGGCGAACAGGTCGGCGGCACTCCCGCGGCAGCGCAGGCTCCCGAGGTGCAGGCGGCTCCGGCACCGAAAAAAGCCGGAAAGACGACAGTTGCCGTTATCGGCGGCGGCCCTGGCGGGTATGTCGCGGCAATCCGCGCGGCGCAGCTTGGCGGCGAAGTGACGCTGATTGAGAAGAATAAGCTGGGCGGTACATGCCTGAATGTAGGCTGTATACCCACAAAGGCAATACTGCATTCCGCAGAATTTCTTTCCGAGGTGGAGGAAATGGCAGGGTTTGGCATTGCGGCAGAGGTCAAAAAAGTTGACTGGGGCAAGGTACAGGAAAAAAAGAACGCGATTACAAACCAGCTTGTCAGCGGTGTAACAGGGCTGATGAAGGCGAACAAAATTAAAGTTGTGGAAGGAACGGCATCGTTTGCCTCCAAAGATACGCTTACGGTCGAAAAAAAGGACGGCGGCAGAGAGAATATGTCCTTTGATAAAATTATCATTGCAGCGGGCTCCGTTCCGGCAGTTCCGCCGATTCCCGGCGTGAAGGAAAACGCAAACTGTGTGGATTCCACAGGCGCGCTTTCGTTTGAAAGTATTCCGAAAACACTGCTTGTGATTGGCGGCGGCGTAATTGGTATTGAACTGGCAACAGCATACAGCAAATTTGGCACAGAGGTTACGGTAGTGGAAGCCATGCCTAAGCTGCTGCCGATGATGGATGGAGAACTGACAGCACAGCTGCGCAAAATGATGGAGGCGAAGGGTATCCGGATTATGACAGAGGCAAAGGTGCAGTCTGTGGAACCGTCCCCAGTCGGCGCGAAGGTCAATGTTGAGGTCGGCGGCGCGGTGCAGAGCTTTGAAGTGGAAAAGGTACTTGTAGCGGTCGGCAGAAAAACGGATACGGCCGCGCTCAATATGGATGCTGCCGGCATTGAAAACGACAGGGGACGCATTGCAGTAAATGACAGAATGGAAACAAATATTCCGAATATATATGCTGTCGGCGACTGTCTGGGCAAAGTCATGCTGGCGCATGTTGCGTCTGCGCAAGGCGAAATTGCGGCGGAAAACGCGCTTGGAGAAGAAGCATATTATGATGGAAAAACAAATCCGTCCTGTGTATATACAGATCCGGAATTTGCTGGCGTTGGGCTGACGGAGGAAAAGGCGAAGGAGCTTGGCGCAGAGTATCAGGTGGGCAGGTTCCCGCTGATGGCAAACGGCAAATCCCTGATTATGAACGGCGGTACAGGAATGGTGAAGTTCATCATTGGAAAAGAATATAAGGAAGTGCTGGGCGTTCATATTCTGGGCCCGAGAGCGACAGATATGATTGGCGAATGCGCGTTGGCAGTCGGCATGGAGGCAACAGCAGAGGATGTTATCGCGACAATACACGCGCACCCGACTGTTACGGAGGCACTTAGAGAAGCGGCTTTGGCTGCGGAGAAACGTGCAGTCCATATTCCGAATAAATAACCGGAGGGAAAAAAGATGAAAAAAATCGGATTTATTGGAATGGGTATTATGGGTTTGCCTATGGCGACAAATCTGCTGAAAAAAAGTGGATGTGATATTACAGGCTTTGATGTTTTTGAGGCGGCAAGGGAACGCTTTGCGCAGGCAGGCGGCAAAACTGCCGCAAATGCAGACGAAATTTACCAAAACAGCGATGTGATTTTTCTCTGTCTGCCCAAAAATGAACTGGTGGAAAGCGCAGTGTTGGAGATTATACAAAAGGCGAAGCCTGGAACGGTGATTGTGGATTTCAGTTCGACCGCGCCCGGCATCATCCGCAGACTTTTTCCAAAAGTGCAGGAGGCTGGAATGCAGCTGCTGGATTCTCCTGTCAGCGGCGGAGAAACGGGAGCGGTAGCGGGGACGCTGGTTGTAATGACCGGAGGCGAAAAAGCGGCTTTTGACGCTGTGGAGCCTTTGCTGCACTGTGTCGGCGGAAATGTGACCTATATGGGCGCGTCCGGCTGCGGCGCGGTAGCAAAACTGGCAAATAATATGATTGTTGGCTGCAATTTGATTTCTGTCGGCGAAGCATATGCATTTGCGGCAAAAGCGGGATTGGACCCTGCTGTGCTGTTCAGCGCAATTAAGGATGGCTTTGCACAGAGCGCGGTAATGGATTTGAAGGTTCCCAAAATACTCAGCAGAGATTTTACGGCAAGCGCGAGAATTGCAGTACACTATAAAGACATGAAAAACGCTATGAATCTGGCGGAAGAAATGGGTGTAGAAATCCCGATGTCTGCAATCGTGCTGGACTGCATGAAACGAATGGAGGAAGACGGGCTGATTGATGAGGATCAGTGCGCTTTAGTGAAAGTATTTGAGAAGGATATGGGCGTTACAGTACAATAACCTCCCAATATCTGTTTTTGAGAAAGGCAGCGGCGTTTGCGGATTTGCCGCTGCCCCTCCTCCCTGACATTCGCGGATGCGTGGGATACTTGTAATGGAATTGAATTACAGGCGTGGAAATCAGGCTTTTTATACTCTTACAAATTTATGAAATACGTTTTTAGAGGAAAGGAGTGTATGACATGATTCAGATGGCACAGGGCGGCGTTAAAAAAGTAATAGCGGCGCGTATCAGCCCCGGCGAGAACGTCATGGAAGGATTGAAGCAGATTTGTGGGAAATACAATATCAATAATGGCGTTATTCTTTCCGGTATCGGCAGCTTAGATGGTTTGGAATATCTGGTTCCGGTCATTCTGCCTGATAAAAAGGCAGGATATGGGTATGGCACCCCGCTGCACGTTTCAGATCCTATTTCTGTAACGAATCTTTCAGGCATGATTTGCCATGATGACGCAGGGGAAACACTGCTGCATATCCATATCAGCGGAGCGGACAACAGCGGTACGCTTCGAGGCGGCCACTTGACAGACAATAATAAGGTTCTTCTGACGCTTGACGTTTTGATTGCAGAATTAGACGGCTTGGAAATGGGAAGGGCTTATGATGACGATTTAGAGGTCATGATTTTTTCTCCGAGATAAAAGACGGAAAAAGATTTTTTGAAAGTTTAATAGGAGATAACTGAAAAAAGTTCCTGGCAGCGGAGAATACTGTCAGGAGCTTTTCTTTTGTGAAAAGAGGAATTATTTCCGTGTGATTTTATTGTTTATGATACTGCAAAAATGCATTTGGGAAATTTCCCCTTTTGCTTTTATGGAAATGATGGTATAATGTCCGCGGAGAAGCGGAGAAAGGCGGAGGGAAAAGGAATTTTACCGCTTGCGGTAAAAATGCCTTACACGCTCCGCTTTGCAGAGCAACGCGACCGCAGAAAAACAAAGTTTTTCGGCGGCTCCGCTTCGCCATGAAACAATGTCCACGAAGGAAGACAGAAGGGAAAAGGGATTTTACCGCCTGCGGTAAAAATGCCATACACACTCCGCTTTGCAGAGCAACGCGACCGCAGAAAAACAAAGTTTTTCGGCGGCTCCGCTTCGCCATGAAACAATGTCCACGAAGAAAGACAGAAGGGGAAAGAAATTTTACCGCCTGCGGCAAAAATGCCTTACACACTCCGCTTTGCAGAGCAACGCGACCGCAGAAAAACAAAGTTTTTCGGCGGCTCCGCTTCGCCATGAAACAATGTCCACGAAGAAAGACAGAAGGGGAAAGAAATTTTACCGCCTGCGGCAAAAATGCCTTACACACTCCGCTTTGCAGAGCAACGCGACCGCAGAAAAACAAGGTTTTTCGGCGGCTCCGCTTCGATTTGGTATAATACTGGACAATCTGACGAAGGACACTGAAATCAAACAGAATAAAAGGAGAGAAGAAAATGATAGCAGCACAGGGAGTCAGCCTGCAATACGGGGGCAGGGTGCTTTTTAACGATGTAAACATCAATTTTACGAAGGGGAACTGTTACGGTCTGATTGGTGCAAACGGTGCGGGAAAATCGACGTTCCTACGGATACTGGCGGGGGAAATGGAGCCAAACAAAGGCTCTGTCTTTATTACGCCTGGGGAGCGCATGGCGGTATTGAAACAGGATCATTTCCTGTTTGACGAATTTGGCGTAGTAGAAACGGTGCTGTACGGACATAAGCGTCTGTACGATATTATGAAGGAAAAGGACGCGCTTTACAGCAAAGAGGATTTTTCTGACGAGGACGGGTTAAAGGTTTCTGAACTGGAAGGGGAATTTGCGGAGCTGGACGGCTGGTCTGCGGAATCCAACGCGGAAATACTGCTGAATGGACTGGGCGTGACGAATGAATTCCACTACGTGAAAATGAAGGAACTGACAGGCACGCAGAAGGTAAAAGTCCTGCTGGCACAGGCGTTATTCGGCAATCCGGATATTCTGCTGCTGGACGAGCCTACCAACCATCTGGATATCCATGCCATCAAATGGCTGGAAGATTTCCTGATGGATTTTGAAAATACGGTTATTGTGGTTTCGCATGACAGGCATTTTCTGAACAAGGTCTGCACGAATATCGCGGATATTGACTATGGCAAAATTACAATGTTTGTCGGCAATTACGATTTCTGGTACAGCTACACGCAGATGACGCAGAGACAACTGAAAGACCAGAACAAGCGCGTGGAGCAGAAAATAAAGGAATTGCAGGACTTTATCGCGCGTTTCAGCGCGAACGCCTCCAAAGCGAAGCAGGCGACCAGCCGCAAAAAACTGCTGGACAATTTGCAGATGGATACCATCAAGCCCTCCAGCCGCCGCTACCCGTTTTGCAGCTTCAAGCAGGACAGGGAAGTCGGCAACGATGTATTGCTGGTTGAAGGAATTTCCAAGACCATTGACGGCAAGAAGGTGCTGAATAACGTCAGCTTTATGATTCGCCCGCATGAAAAGGTTGCTTTTGTGGGCAGGGACGAAATTGCGCGGACAACGCTGTTCCAGATTTTAATGGGCGAGATGGAGCCGGACGAAGGCAGCTTCAAATGGGGCGTTACAACAAAAACGGCTTATTTCCCCAAGGATAACTCGGAGTTTTTTGATGGCTGCAGGGATTCTCTGATTGAATGGCTGCGTCCCTTCGCAAAGGAAGGCGAGCAGTATGACGCGGATATCCGCGGCTGGCTGGGGCGTATGCTGTTCAGCGGGGAAGAAGCTCTGAAGGAGGCGCAGGTGCTTTCCGGCGGGGAGCGCGTCCGCTGTATGCTCTGCAAAATGATGATCAGCGGCGCGAATGTGATGATACTGGACGAGCCGACGAACCACCTTGATTTGGAATCCATCACAGCACTGAATGAAGGGCTGACGGAATACAAAGGCACGCTGCTGTTTGATTCGCATGACCATCAGTTTGTGCAGACGATTGCGGACAGAATGATTGAAATACTGCCCGGCGGCGTTATCGACAGACAAATGACATATGACGAATATATCGAGGACGAGGAAATCGACAAGCTGCGGGAGAAATGGACGGAGGCATGAGCCAGACGCCTGTTTCGGCTGGATTTCCAAACAAAACAGAACTGTAACAATTCAAATATACGGGGGCTTTTGCAAGACGTTTCTTTTGCGGAAGCTCCGCTTTTTTCTTTTCCACCAAAAAAATTACACTTTTTTTCAGAATGATAAAACCTTTTTGTCCTTTTATGGCTCTTATATGCAGACGCGTCAATAAAGGGGCGGCGGATGAAACCAGGGGCAAAGGCAAGGGGAGCCCCGATGCCAAATGCTATGGAAGAAACGGCGTTCCCAAGGAAAAAGGAGGCCTTATTTTGAGGATAGAAGAAACTGCGGTATTGGTACGGCAGATGCAGCTTGGAGATGAAGCCGCATTCGACGAATTATTTGCCGCGTATCAGCAGGAAGCGGTGCGCACCGCGGCTCTCATTACAGGCGATTCTTCCCTTGCGGAGGATATTGCACAGGAAACCTTTGTCCAATGTCTTCTGCACATTCGGGACCTGCAGGAAGCAGAGCGGTTCCGCGCATGGTTTTTCAAAACGCTGACAAGATGCGCATGGAAAACGATGGACAAAAAACGGCGTCTGCTGCCGATGGAATGGTGCGAGGCTGTGGAGCGGGCGATGCCGCCGGTATTTGACTGCTATCCCAGCGAGGAACATTCAGAGTATGAAGCGTTATACCGCGCCATTGACGGGCTGGGCAGAAAGCAGAGGGCGACAGTTGTGTTCTATTATTTCAACGGGTTTTCCATACGTGAAATCGCGCAGGCCACGTCTTCGCTGGAGGCGACAGTAAAATCCCGCCTGTTTGCGGCGAAACGTCAGTTGAAGAAAGCATTGGAAGGGCAATACAAAGAAGGGGGCTTAGTTTATGAGAAATGAAAAGTTTGACCAGATTCTGAAGCATGCGCTGGAGAATAAGGTGCGGGATATGGCAGCCTCCCCATATCTGCTGGAAAATGTGAAAATTGAGGCGGAGGCCAGAAGTCGAAAGGAGAGAAAATTTATGGGTATTTCTAAGAAGATTGCAGTAGCGGCGGCGGTATGTGTGATGTCTGTAACGGCTTATGCGGCAGTGAGCAACCTGGCAGGAACTTCGGGCGGCACAACGAATGATATCAAGACCTTTGCGCAGCTGGAAAAGGCAGATGACAAGCTGGGGCTGGACGCAAACCTTGTGGAAAGCTTCTCCAACGGTATGACGTTCAAGAACGGCGGCGCAGGCGAAGAATACGGCGTAGATGAAAACGGAAACAAGATGGGAAAAGCCTATAAGACGCTGTCAGCATCTTATGAGGATAAGGACGGCAACAATGTTACTTTGATTATTGATGAGGGCAACCATTATGTGGACGCGGGACAGGAGGCTCCAAAGGGATACAGCGCGAAGGAGAATCTGTTTGTACCGCCTGACTATGAACCCACAGAGGAAGAGCTCGCGCTTCAGGAGGCCGGCAAGCTGAACATCGGCTACGGCAGTGACGAAGTGGAAAGGAAAGTATCCGAATCCTACTACTGGGAAGACGATGGCCTGTACTACTGCCTGATTGGCTTTGACCTGAACCTGGGCGAGGAAGGCTTTGCGCAGATGGCGGCGGAAATCATGGAATAAACGGGAAACCGGAAGATGGCGGAGGGGACTCCGCCTTTCTTTTTGCCCCAAAAGGGGATATACCCTTTGTCAAACGAAGGCAGTTTGAAATTTGAAAGAAACCTTTAAGGGAATCGAAAGATTTCTGAAAGAGTTTTTTCAGAAAGATTTGTTAAACTATAACAAATGAAAGCGCGGGGAAAGGAGTGGAACGAATGAAAAATTTGCTGATCATTGTGATATTTCTGATTGCGGTCGCACAGCTTGCTACGCTTTGCTTTGGACGCAGAAAAAAGCGGCAATGCCTGAAACGCTTTCTGACAAGCTGTGCTGTGCTTGCCCTGCTGCTTTGGTTCCCTCCGGTTTTTCCAGACAAAACCCATACACCGGAGCCTTCCCCCGCAAGGCTGGCGATGGCAATGTCAGGGCGCGCAGAGCCTTCGAAAGATGAAGGGTTTCCGGAATACGCAGGGTCGGACGGACAGGTTGTTTATTTCAACCAGACAGATCCCCGCTGGGCAGATAAAAATTATGGGCCTTCGGATTTAATACGCGATACGGGCTGTGGGCCAACGGTGCTGGCAATGGCAGTCAGCAGCTTTACCAGCAGGAAAATGAATCCGGAGGAAATGTGCCAGTGGGCGTATGAAAATGGGTATTGCAGCGTTGGCTCAGGCAGCTATCATGGGCTGATTGCCGAAGGGCTGGAGCATTTTGGGCTGGAAATTACCGTTTCAAACAGCGGGGACGAGGTAAAACGGGCTTTGCTGGAAAAACGTCCGGTCATCGCGCTGATGGGCGAAGGGCATTTTACAGGCGGCGGACATTTCATACTGCTCTGCGATATGGACGAAGATGGGCAGGTTTCTGTTGCGGATTCCAACAGCGCGGAACGCACCCGACAGAAATGGGATTTTGACTTAATACTGAATGAGGCAAAAAGGAGCCCGGTCAGCGGCGGGGCATTTTGGATTATTGAAACGAAAAACACATAAAGTGATACCATACCTTCGCTTGACAAGGGGATACACGCTTTGTCAGGCGAAGGGATAAGAAAGACAGGGAAATCCCCTGAATTGGATTCAGCCGCGCAAAAGCGCGGCTGAAATTCCATATATCCGTCTACATATCGTTTGCTTATTTTCCTCTCACAGAGCAGAATTTTTCAGCTTCAAAAAGTTATTCTTCTATGCCGTAGGCTTCGGCAAGGGCGCAGATTTTTTTTGCCCAGTTGGAATGGGTCAGACATTCGTTCATTCTGCCGGATACCAGACTGCCGGATACCAGAGAGGCCGCGCCGGAATCCCAGTTCAATATGGAACATGCGTCATGGAAATCCGCTTTAGAAACCTGATAAGCGCGGTTTACAACAGGAATCTGTTTCGGGTGTATGATGGTTTTGCCGACAAAGCCATTCAGTTTGTCCAGCTCCAGTTCGCGCCGCAGGCCATCCTCCCAGCCCTCAGCGGCGTAATATTCCCAGACAGGTCCTGAAACGACATATTCCATTCCGAATACTGTTATAATATCAGACAATATCTGGCTGACAGGCTGGATTTCCTGAATCGCCTGTGTTTTTTGCCGCCGCAGTCCGAAAGCGTGGCAGAGGTCATTGCCGCCGACACGAATATTGGGAATCAGATCAGCAGCAGGGGCAATTTTATCCTTAATGCCGTAAAGCACATCGCAGCGCGTCCGCAGGTCTATCAGGGAGGGACTTTCCAATACAGGCATGAGAAAAACAGGAGATGCTGCCGTCTGGTTCAGGTTTACAATCTCTTCTATGTAGCGACCCGCATTTTCAGGGGAGAACTTCGGCGCGATAAAACCGGTAATCAATCCGCGCGCTTTCCCTGCTTTTCGGTATAAATCAACAATTTGCTCCGGTCTGCGGATACGGATAAAAATTTTCGGCAGGTAAAAATGGCTCCTCTGACACGCGGTTTCTATTTTTTGCAGAGAGGAAAGCAGGACGGTTTCCGCCTGTGCGACAAAAGCATCCGCTATAGTGTCCTCCAGGCAAAGGGCGAGGGAAAACGGCGCGGGAATTTTCTGGCATATGACAGAACCGGCGATAGTTTTGTTATGGGCGGGACAATACAGCAATGCCCCGATGTTGTAACAAAGTGCAGTATCTTTCATTTGTGCGGGTTCTCCTTCATGTATATTTTGAAACACTATTAAGCATTATAGCATTATTTTCGGAAAATGCACAGGAATTTTCCGTTTTAGCGGCATTTATCGCGTTTTCAGTCAATGATACCTTCGTTTGACAAAGCGTGTATTCGCTTGTCAGGCGAAGGTGTTGTTTCGGATGGAAAGACGCTTTGCATTTTGCTCTTTTGTGATGCAAAACACTGTCAGAATTTGCAGGGTATATTTCCCGTCAGCAAGGGGAAATTACATGTATACCGTTGACGGGTAAAAAGCCCGCCGGCGACACTGCTTCGACAGGAGTGAGAGCATGGCATACTATGGCAAAGTGGAAATCAGTGGTATCAATACATCTTCCCTGCCCGTACTGACGGGCGCAGAGGCGCGGGAATTATTTATAAAATGCAGAGAAGGGGACACAGAGGCCAGACAGAAGCTGATAGAGGGCAATCTGCGGCTTGTTCTGAGTATTATTAAGCGGTTTGAGAACCGGAATGAAAATATGGACGATTTGTTCCAAATCGGCGTGGTGGGGCTGATTAAGGCGATTGATAATTTCGACATCAATATGCAGGTTATGCCTTCAACTTATTTCTGCCCAATGATTATTGGGGAAATACGCCGCTATCTGCGGGACAACAACACGATACGCGTGAGCCGTTCTCTGCGGGATACGGCGTATAAGGCGTTGCAGATCAAAGAACGGCTGACGGCGGAACGGGAGAAGGAGCCAACGGCAGAGGAAATTGCGAAAGAGATGGGACTGACGCGGGAAAACGTAGTGATGGCGTTAGACGCGATACAGGACCCTGTTTCGCTTTTTGAGCCAATCTATCACGATGGCGGAGATACGCTTTTTGTGATGGATCAGGTCAGCGATGAAAAGAACGGAGACAGGCTGTGGCTGGAAAATATTTCGCTGAGCGAGGCGATGCACCACCTTTCGGAGAGGGAAAAGAAAATCGTTTCTCTCCGTTTTTTCGAGGGAAAAACGCAGACAGAGGTCAGCACGGAAATCGGTATCAGTCAGGCGCAGGTTTCCCGTCTGGAAAAAAGCGCGCTGCAAAATATGCGAAAATATATGTAGAATAGATAGACAATTCCGCAAAATTACGATAAAATATGTACTGGAAATGAGAGGGAACCCTCAGTATTTTCAATACCATATTAGGAGGATTACAGATGAGGATATTTGCGGAAGATACAGCGGCGGTATTTATTGATTTTCAGGAGAAACTCATGCCGGCGATCGAAGGCAAGGACGAAATCATAGCAAAGGCGGCAATCTTAGCGAAAGGTCTGCGGGAGATCGGCGTGCCTGTCGCTGTAACACAGCAGTATACAAAGGGTCTGGGCGATACCGTTCCGGCAATGAAAGAGGCATTGGGCGAATTTACACCGATGGATAAAACTTCTTTCAGCGCGCTGGGCAGCGGGGAATTTGTGGAATGGCTGAAGGCACAGGGCAAAAGCACATTGCTCATCTGCGGTGCGGAAACGCATATCTGTGTATTGCAGACCATTATTGATCTGGCGCAGGGCGGTTTCCGCGTATTCATTGTGGCGGACTGCGTTGGCTCCAGAAAGAACTACAACAGGGATTTCGGCATCGAGCGCGCTGTTCAGGAGGGGGCCTTTGTGACAACATGCGAAACTGCGTTGTTTGAGCTGGTAAAGGGCGCGGGTTCGCCGCACTTCAAAGTAATCTCCAAGCTGATTAAATAATTTCAGAGCATAATGCGGCAAAAGCGGCGGGCAGTCAGTAGGAAAACAGACGCCGGCCGTTTTTTTGCAGGAGCCGCAAAACAGGAGGGCAATATGAGGGAAAAATTCTGGGAGCATTTCAAAACGGTTACATATCACAGGCATCTGGTCCGGCAGGGCTGTTTTAAGGTCGGGCTTTACCGGCAGGGGCTCCTGCATGATCTATCCAAATACAGCCCGACAGAATTTCTTGTTGGCGCGAAATATTATCAGGGCAACCGCAGCCCGAATAACGCGGAACGCGAAGCAACAGGCCTGTCCCGCTCCTGGCTGCACCACAAAGGCAGGAACAGGCACCATTTTGAATACTGGATTGATTATACACTGGACAGAGATGAGCTGCTCGGCGGCATGAAAATGCCTGTGTGCTATGTAGTGGAAATGTTTATTGACCGCATTGCCGCCTGCCGCACGTATCAAAAGGAAAAGTATACCGATGCAAGCCCATGGGAATATCATAAACGGAGCATTCGCGTGGGGAAACTGCTGCATGAGGAATCACGCGCGCTTTTGGAAAAGCTGCTGAAAATGCTGGCAAAGGAAGGCGAGGAGGCAACGTTTGCTTATATCAGGCGGCTTTTGCGCAGGGAACGGAAGCGGGAATTTCAAAAACGGCTGGAGGCCTGCCTCCGGCATATTGGAAGGAGGAAACATGGAAAAACCAGATAAATTAAGCGTTTATATCAGCCTGCTGCTAAGGCACAAACCAGAAGCAGCAGGGCTCACCCTGGACGAGCATGGATGGGCGGACGTGGAAGATCTGATTGTGGGCGTCAACCATTCGGGGCGCAAAATAAACAGGGAAATATTAGAAGAAATCGTCAGGACAGACAACAAGCAGAGATACAGCTTTAATGAAAATAAAACGCTGATACGGGCGAATCAGGGACACAGCATTCCGGTGGATGTAGAGCTGGAGGAACAGGAACCGCCTGCATTTTTATATCATGGGACTGCGGACAGGTTTTTGAAAAGCATCATGGTGGAAGGCTTAAAGCCAATGAGCCGTTTATATGTGCATCTGTCAAAGGATTTGGAAACGGCGAAAACGGTTGGCAGAAGGCATGGCGCGCCAGTTGTTTTGAAGGTGCGCAGCGGCCGGATGAGCCAGGACGGGATTCCGTTTTTCCTTTCGGAAAACGGCGTATGGCTGACGAAAAAAGTGGATGTGGGATATTTGGAACGAATGGATATCTGATTGAAAGAAAAGGCAAAAGGAGGATTTTATAAAATCGTATTGTTAACTTGTGATTGGGATGTATATGTGAGGATACTATGAAAAAAGGAAAAGTAATTGCAGGTATGTCCGGCGGTGTGGACAGCACAGCCGCTGCTCTCCTGCTGAAAAGGCAGGGCTATGAGGTTGTTGGTGTGACGCTGGGGCTTTGGCAGGGAGCGGAAAGCGGACAGGCTGTAAAAGATGCGGCGCGGATTGCCGAAAAACTGGGTATCCGCCATAAAGTGCTGAATCTGTCAAAGCGTTTCCGGGACTGTGTGATAGAGCCTTTTATGGAAAGCTACCGAAACGGACTGACGCCGAATCCCTGTGTTGTCTGCAATCCTCTGATAAAGGAACAGGTGTTACTGGAAATGGCAAAGGCGGAGGGTGCGGTGTATTTTGCCACAGGGCATTACGCCAGAATCGAAACGCATCCGGCAACAGGCAGATATGCCATACGAAACGCTGCAACGGCAGCGAAAGACCAGACGTATGCTCTTTACAGGCTTACACAGGAGCAGCTTGCGGCAATGCTCCTGCCGCTTGGGGAATACACAAAGGACGAAGTACGCAGGATTGCTGCCGAAATCGACGGATATACAGCGGAGAAGGGAGAAAGCCAGGATATCTGCTTTATTCCTGACGGGGATTATGCGGGCTTTATTCTGCGGGAAAGCCCCGAGGACGGGCGGAATGCGGAAGGAGATTTTGTGGATTTGGAAGGGAATGCTTTAGGCAGGCACAAGGGGCTGCTGCATTATACCGTAGGGCAGAGGAAAGGGCTTGGGATTGCCTTTGGAAAGCCTATGTATGTGCACAGCCTTTGCCCGGAAACGAACAGGGTTGTACTTTGTGACAATGAAGCACTGTTCCGCCGCGAGGTGCGGATCGGGAGTATTGCGTATATGGCTGCGGAACGTTTTGAGGAAGGCGCGCGCTTTATGGGAAAGCTGCGCTATGCGCATAAGGCGGCATGGTGTACGGTGCAGAAGGCAGAGGGGGATATGCTGGAATGTGTGTTTGATGAGCCGCAGCGTGCGGTCACGCCGGGGCAGTCGCTTGTGCTGTATGACGGAGAAATCGTTGCCGGAGGCGGCTTTATCCTTACGGACAAAAGTAACGGAACATAAGGAGAACGAGACGTATACTGTTTAGAATATTGTTAAAATGGAATAAAAATGTCGAAATGCGATTGCGGCGGACAGGTCTTTATGGTATTCTTAATACTGGAGAATTGGAAGGCTTTGACGCTTCCGCTTCGTGTTTCGGAATGAAAAGGACAGTATAAAGATCGGAGGAGAATATGTATTCAGAAATCATCATTCCATTTATCGGAGGGCTTGCGCTGTTTATTTATGGCATGAACATCATGGCGCAGGGCTTGCAGAACGCCGCAGGTTCCAAAATGAAAAGCATTCTGGCGGCACTGACACAGAACAAATTCATGGGAATCGCGCTGGGCGCATTGGTAACGGCTATTGTGCAGAGCTCTTCGGCTACAACAGTCATGGTCGTCGGCTTCGTAAATGCTGGGCTGATGAATCTGGCTCAGGCGATGACAGTCATTATGGGTGCAAACATTGGTACAACGGCAACAGGCTGGCTGGTTTCCAGTGCGGAATGGGCGAAAGCACTCAGCCCTGATACGCTTGCGCCGCTCGCGCTGATGGTTGGCGTAATCATTATGATTGTCGGCAAAAATGTAAAGAAAAAACAAGTCGCTTCTATCATTATCGGTTTTGGCATATTATTCATCGGCATCGGGACGATGTCCGATTCGGTTTCTCCTTTGAAGGATTCACAGATTTTTCGGGACGCATTTGTAACATTGGGACAGAATCCCTTCCTGGGCATTCTGGTTGGCGCCGCTGTAACGGCTATCATTCAGAGCTCTTCGGCTTCGCAGGGTATCCTGCTTTCATTGGCGGCTTCGGGTCTTGTGCCGTTCAATGCGGCGGTATTCATTATCATGGGTCAGAATATCGGTACCTGTGTGACGGCGATTCTCAGTGGTATTGGCGCGAGCAAAAATGCGAAATGCGTTGGTTATATGCACCTGATGTTTAACTTGATTGGTACAATCATATTCAGTGTGTTCGCAATGCTTATGTTTACGAGAGTAGACCCTTCCATCGGCGGGGGCATCATCAACCAGACACAAATCAGTGCGATTCATACGGTGTTCAATATTGGCACAACGCTGCTGCTTATCCCGTTTTCCAAGTGGATCATACTGCTTGCAATGCGTATCAACGGCATTACGGAGGTGGAAACAACAGACGAAGGCCAGCTGGTGCATCTCGACCAGCGTATGCTTCAGACCCCCAGCCTTGCTGTAGAAGGGGCGAAGCTGGAAACAATCCGTCTGGGGCATATCGCAAGGGAAAATCTGGAGCTTGCCCTGAGTACGCTTGAGGACAGAGATCCCGAAAAAATTTCCGACGTCAGACAGAGGGAAACCGTTGTGGACAGAGTATGCGATGGCGTTTCTGAATACCTGATTAAACTCTGCATGCTGCAAATCAACGATAAAGAGAATGAAACGGTAACATCTCTGCTGAATACCATCAGCGATATGGAACGTGTGGGCGACCATGCGGAAAATATTGCGGAACTGGCAGAGGAAATGAGCAACGAAGGCATTATTTTCTCTGTATCGGCGATGGAAGAACTGAAAGAAATGATAAACGCCACGCTTGCCAGCTATGATAACGCAGTAAAGGCATTGGAGCTTGACGATATCAGCTATGCGAAGAATACAGTCGTGTTGGAGGACGAAGTTGACGCGCTGGAGAAAAAACTGCGTGCAGGTCATATTGAACGTCTGTCTAATGCGGAATGTAATGTGAATGCGGGTATCCATTTCCTTGAACTGCTGGGTAATCTGGAACGTGTTTCCGACCACGCTATGAATATCGCGCAGGTTGTTTTGAACGAATACAGAGAAGAAAAAAACTTCCATGAAGAAATGATTCCGGAGCACTCATAAAGAATGAAGTTTTGACAGCGCAGGCATTTCTGTAAAACAGATTCTGCGCTGTCGGTCTTTTGTTTACGATATGGGGTTTCAGATTTGGCGGGAGCGCGGAATGGAGGAAAACACTTGACGGCTTTGATGAAAATACAGACGTTTATACAGGCATATGTGCAGGCGATTTCCTCTATTTTGGAATCAGATGTTACTGTGGTGGACAGTGAGCTGATTCGCGTAGCGGGAACGGGAAATTATGCAGAAGAAATTGGCAGTACGGTTGCGCATGGGAATTTTTTCAGCCGGATATTGCTTTCCGGCGAAAAGGGCATCATAACAGACGCGGCAAAAGATGAAAACTGCATTGGCTGTGAAAAAAGGGGCTACTGCAAGGAGCTTGCCAATCTGGCATATCCGATTTTCAAGGACGGCGCAGTCGTTGGCGTTATATCCATTATTGCTTTTCAGGAGGAACAGCGGGAATATCTGCTGAAAAACAGAAGCAAGCTGGAAGAATTTTTGAAATATATGTGTGCGCTTCTGGAAAGCAAGTTATATACCGATGAGGCGAATGACAGGCTGGAACAGCAGCTGAAGGTCATCCATAACGCAGAAAAGGCGTGGTCGTTTGTAGGGCAAAGCCCGAAAATGCAGGAAGCTATCCGCATCGGGAAAAAGGTTGCAAAATCCAATTCTACTGTTTTTCTGCGGGGCGAAAGCGGGACGGGCAAGGAAATCATGGCAAAAATGATTCATGCCCTCAGCGACAGGCGTGATGCACTGATGATTTCTATTAACTGCGCGGCGATACCCGAGAATCTTGTGGAAAGCGAATTGTTTGGCTATGAGGAGGGCGCGTTTACTGGTGCGAAAAAGCACGGCTCTATCGGAAAATTTGAATTGGCGGATAAGAGTACGATTTTTCTGGACGAAATTGGCGATATGCCGCTGCATGTACAGACGAAGCTGCTGCGGGTATTGCAGGAGAACAAGGTGGAGCGCATTGGCGGAAGAAAGCCCATACCGATTGACATTCGCGTAATCTGCGCTACAAATAAGAATATTGAGCAGATGGTGGAAGAAGGGACGTTCCGGGAGGACTTGTATTATCGTCTGAACATTATCCCTATCGAACTGCCGCCCCTGCGCAAACGCAAAGAGGATCTGCCTGCGCTGATTGATTACTATATCGCGTATTATAACCAGAAGCTGGGGAAAGACATGACAGGCGTTTCACCGGAGGCTTTGCAGACGCTGATGAGTTATGACTGGCCAGGTAATGTGCGGGAATTGAAGAATATCATTGAATATCTGGAAAATATTGCCGAGGGGAAGGAGATCCGGCTTACTGACCTGCCGAACAGCATCGTCCTGCGCTCTGGCAACGGCTACGGGGATTGGTCGCTGGAGGAAATTATGGGAGAATATGAGAAGCGCGTGCTGGGGAGCATGATTCGGAAAGAGGCAACGCTGGCGGAAAAAAATGCTCTGGCGGACGCGTTGAAAATCAGCCGCGCAACGCTTTACCGTAAGCTGGGGAAGTATGGGCTGCTTTGATGGGGAGAGGGGGAATTGCAATGAAATGTCCGTATTGCTGTGGGGAAATGGAAGCGGGGGAGCTGCATGGTCTGCCGCATGATATTGTTTATTGGCTGCCGAAAAACTCGGAATTCCATTTTATGGTACTGACAAGAAAAAAGATTGAAGAATATGGCGGCATTGTCCTTTGTCATACGATGCATACGGCATATGTTGGGCTGATGGCATTTTTGGTGGAGGAACATCCGGTAAGCTATTGCTGTAAAGAATGCAGGGTGATTTTTATGAAATATTAAATGTCTTTGGAACAGAGGGCTTTTTTCATGTTTGGAACTGGATTGCAGATGCATTGGTTCTCAAATGTGAGAATCATTCTTAAATTTGAGAATCGAAGGAATACGTCTTAAATGAAGTTTCTTTTTTGAAAAATGAGGCGATTTTTTGCATATATTGCTGGAATTGCCAGCATTTTTGAATGAAGGAAAAGCTGCTGAAATATATGGGAATCCTTTGGCGATATGATTTCTCATAATTGAGAAAAAATGAGCGGAATCATTTGTATGCAGCATCGGAAATGGAGGAATTACAAAAATTTTTTTCTGAAGAATATAGGAAAATCAGAGTGATGGGTTTTAGGAAATTTTATTTTCTGAAATGCCTGAACCATCAAGATTTTTCAGACCAGCTTCCATTTTGGAAGAAATTTTCACAGGCAGCAGCCGTTGGCGTTTGACATATGAAACCAATCAGGAAGAATGCTATATTTTCTTATGTCAAGTCGTTCATACGGGCTGTTTTTTTATTTGGCACAAAACTTGCTGTTATATTAGACAGATAACAAACGGGAAACAATAAGGATATAGGAGGAATGGATTTATGGATATGAATATTGTATTTCGTGCAATTCAGAATGAAATGCAGCCCAGCATGGGCTGTACGGAGCCTGTTGCCATCGGTTTGGCGGTTTCCAGAACCTGCGAATACCTGGAACAGCCCGCGGAAGGGCTGGATATGGTTATCAGTTCTAACATTTTTAAAAATGCTTACAGCGTGCAGATTCCGAATGCAGGGACGAATGGAATTGAGCTTTCCTGCGCTTTGGGTTTCCTTTTAAGTAAGCCCGGCAATACGATGGAAATTTTTGCGGATGTGAAGCCGGAGCATGTGGCACAGGCGCAGAAGCTGGTTGCAGATGGATTTGTAAAAGTGAAGGTACTGCCGAGCAGCCAGTTTTATATTGAATGTACCGCGTTCAACGGAACAGAATCCGCGCATACCATCACAGAGGACAGCCATGATAATATGGTATTTGCGGAAAAAGACGGAAAGACGCTGGTAGATGAACGGGCTGATATTGCGGCGGCGGAAGGTCACGGCGGGTTTGATATTACACAGCACACGTTTGCGGAGTTCCTGCAATGGGCGAACGAGGTTGACCCGAAAGACCTTGGCTTTATCAGGGAAGGTATCGAAATGAACCTTGCGGTTTCGGAGATTGGCATGAAGCAGAAATATGCGATTGGCGTAGGCCCTGCATTGAAAAACCTTGTGGATGCGGGCAAGCTCTCCAATGATATGGTGACAGATGTAAAACGGACAGTTGCGGCGGCGTGTGATTTCCGCATGAGCGGCGGAAACGGTTCTGTGATGACTTATCTTGGCAGCGGCAATCAGGGGATTGAAACCATGCTGCCGATTGCGGTTGTGGCAAAGCATCTTGGCGTTTCTGAGGAAAAAATGCTGCGCGCGGAATTTTTGGGTATGCTGATTATTATGTATCTGAAACACCATGTCGGACGGCTTTCGCCAATCTGCGGTGCAACGCTGGCTGGCTCCGGCAGTGCGGCAGGTATGGTCTATATGATGGGCGGCAATTTGGAACAAATCTGCGGCGCGGTGCAGAACATGATGGGCGGCGTTGCCGGTATTTTCTGCGATGGTGCGAAGGGCGGCTGCGCGCTGAAACTTTCTATCTGCGCGGGCGAGGCGGTTTATTCCGCACTTTATGCAATGGATAACAGCATGATACAGGCAACAGACGGTATTATCAGCACATCTGTTGAGGATACGACAAAGAATCTGGCGAAGCTGTCCCATGAAGGGCTTGCAGATGTGGATATGAAGGTTATTGAGATTATGCAGACAAAGCAGTAAGTATAAAATGTTTTGAGCCGCCCGCTATGGGCGGCTTTTATCAAAGCAGGGATTTTTCCTTACAGCATACCGCCGTCTAAGGTCAATATTTTTCCGGTCAGGAAGGAGGATCCGGGGCTTGCAAGGAATAACGCCAGTGCGGCAGCATCTTCCGGTTTTCCAAAGCGCGTCAGGGGGATTTCCTCTGTCAAAGCCTGACGCTCCTCCGGCGAAAAGCAGGCATTCATCTGCGTGTCTATCACGCCGCAGGAAATGGCGTTTACCCGTATATTGGAAGGCCCCAGTTCCTTTGCCATTGCTTTTGTGAAGGCGTTCAGTCCACCTTTTGACGCGGAATATACGGCTTCGCAGGACGCCCCGCACTCCCCCCATATGGAAGAGATATTCAGGATAACGCCGGATTTTTTCCGCACCATATCAGGAATAACAACATGGGTACAGTTCAGGGCGGATTCCAGATTGACGGCAAGGATATGTTTCCATTCGGAAGGGGCCATATCGGAAAAAAGCCCGATGTGGGAAATTCCGGCATTATTGACCAGCACGTCTACGCTGCCCCATTGCTCCGCGATATGTTGGAACATAGCACGACAGTTTTGATAATCGGAAACATCGCAGAGAAATGCCAAAACAGGTATATTTTCCTGTTCCAGAAGCCTTTGGGTATCCTCCAGTTCTGCCCTGCTTTTAGAGGCGTTCAGCACGACGCGATAGCCCGCCCGCCCAAAAGCGAGGGCAATTGCCCTGCCGATTCCGCGGGAAGATCCGGTAACAAGTACAGTTTTTCTTTCTTGCATATTTTTCACAGCCTTTCTGTCTGGCGAGTATAACATAAATGGAGAGAAACCTCAAGACAGAAGGGGAAAAGAAATTTCCCGGGGGCGGAAAAGGTTGCACAACGCAGGGAATCGTGTATAATAACATTTAAGAACCTGTTCAGCATCTTTTGAAACATCGACTTCATCAGCCTTTGCCTGGCGGTGAAATCCGGGCAAATCTGACATTCCCCAGGATGCGAAACAGGTTCTGAGGGCATTTCTGTCAGGGTTTTGTGCAGGATAGGAGGAAGAAAAGAATGAGAGATGAAATTTACCAAAGGGAACTGGGCTGGATGGAATTGGTCGCAAGGGCGTTTTCTGTGTTTTTTCAAAATATCAAAGAAATACTGTTTGTGATGCTGGTAGTGTTCCTGCCCGTCAGCTTGCTGGACAGTATCATTTTAACAAGGCTGAATGCCATCAATTCGTTTCTTACCACCGTTCAGACGGCGGGGACGATTCTGGAAAATGAAAAAGGGATTACGCAGGCGTTATACCAAACGATAAGCGGCTCTCTGCTGAGCATGGCGATTGCATTGTTTTTGGTGCCGGTTGGCACGATTGCCATAGCAAAAATGGCAAAGCAGAGGATTGACGGAGAAGTGCCTGATGTGAAAACGGCTTTGAAGGACGCGTTGACGCTGGAGCCCACCATTATTGTGGCAGGCATCATTTCCGGCGTATTGACTACACTGGGTATGTTCATTATCATCCCGGGAATCTGGCTGAGCGTTTTTTGGGCGTTGTATCTTTACTGCATCGGTCTTGGCGGACGGAAGGACTGGGATTCCCTGCGCCACAGCGGAGAACTGGTGAGAGGACGCTGGTGGCGGACATTGGGCTATATGATTGCTCTTAGCTGTATCGCGTCACTCTGGGATTTGGTGATTGCCGCAATCCTTGCTTTTGTGGAGATAGGCATTGGGAAGCACTTTATAGTGGTTTTTATAGAAAATTTTGCTTCTTATCTTTCCAGAGCATTTGCCTTTATTGGCATGGCATTGCTGTTTATCAACCGTGAATCGCAGTATTTAGGCTGGCAGCTTTTTGGTGAAAAGAAAAATGAAGAATTGAATTTTGCAGAATAAAGGAACGTACGCCTCAATAAAAATAGAATTGGGGCGTTTTTTGTCCCGATTTTTGAAAAATGACTAGGAAAATATTTACGCATCTGCTATAATAAAACTGGCGGGGATGTTCCGCTGGTTTGGATGGTGCAAACGGAGAGAAAAGAATGGATGGTGCGGTTTCATGTATTGCGGGAATGAAAGTTTTACGGCGGAGGAAATGAGATATTTAAAACTTCTGTCAAACCAGTACAAAAATATCAACAGCGCGGCAACGGAAATTATCAACCTGAAGGCGATTCTGAATCTGCCGAAGGGCACAGAGCATTTTGTTTCTGATATTCATGGAGAGGCGGAATCGTTCAGCCACGTTCTGCGGAACGCTTCGGGCGTTATAAAGAACCATATCAGTTCTATTTTTGGCGGCAGTCTGCGCGAAAGCGAAAAAAAGGCTTTGGCAACGCTGATTTATTATCCGGAACGAAAGCTGGAACAAATGATTGAGCAGGAAACGGATCTTGAAGACTGGTATAAAATCACGCTGAACCGTCTGGTAAAGATCTGCAAGGTGGTTTCCTCGAAGTATACGCGTTCCAAGGTGCGTAAGGCTTTGCCGAAGGAATTTGCCTATATTATAGAAGAACTGCTGCACGAGAACAGCGGCAGTATGGACAAGGAAATGTATTATACAGAAATTATACATACGATTATCGACCTTGACCAGGCTGACCGTTTTATTGTTGCGCTCTGCAACCTGATACAGAGGCTTTCCATTGACCAGCTGCATGTGATCGGTGATATTTATGACAGAGGGCCGAATGCGGCACAGATTATGGATATTCTGTCCAGATACCATTCTGTAGATATTCAGTGGGGCAACCACGATATCGCATGGATGGGAGCGGCTGCCGGCTGTCAGGCGTTAATCTGCAATGTACTGCGTATCCAGACGAGGTATGCAAATCTGGATACCATTGAGGAGGACTATGGGATAAACCTTCTGCCTCTGGCAACGTTTGCTATGGAAAAATATGCTGACGACCCCTGCGACCAGTTTGCGCCGAAGGGAGACGAGGTGCTGAGTGATAAGGATTTCAAAATGATTGCCAAGATGCATAAGGCAATTTCCATTATGCAGTGGAAGATGGAAGCGCAGATTATCAAACGTCACCCTGAGTTCCGTATGGAAAACAGACTTCTGCTGGATAAGATCAATTTTGAAAAAGGAACGATCATGATAGACGGCAAGGAATACGTCATGAATGATATGAATTTCCCGACGGTCGACCCGAAAGACCCGTATGCGCTGACAGAGGAAGAGCAGACAGTTATGGAAAAGGTGAAGTCCTCTTTTGTCAACAGTGAGAAATTGCAGGAGCATATCCGCGTACTGTATACAAAAGGGAGTATGTATACAATATTTAATTCAAATCTGCTGTTCCACGGCGGTATCCCCATGAATGATGATGGTACGTTAAAGACCGTTACCTTCCGCGGGAAAAAATACTGCGGCAAAGAATATCTTGATGCGGTAGAGCGTGCTGTACGTGAGGGCTATTTTAATAAACCTCATACGGAAAGCAAACGGGAATGCATGGATATCATCTGGTATATGTGGTGTGGTGAGGATTCCCCGCTGTTCGGCAAAAAGAAAATGACAACGTTTGAACGTTATTTTATTGACGACAAGGCAACGCATAAGGAGGTCAGCAATCCGTATTATTCTCTGCGGAACGAGGAGGCAACCTGTAAGCGCGTGCTTGCGGCGTTTGGTCTGAATCCGGAAACCTCCCATATCGTAAACGGGCATGTTCCGGTAAAGGTTTCCAAAGGGGAAAGCCCGATCAAGGCAAATGGCAGATTGTTTGTGATTGACGGCGGATTTGCAAAGGCCTACCAGAAGGTGACGGGCATAGCAGGGTATACGCTGATTTATAATTCTCATGGTATGATTCTGGTTTCGCATGAGCCGTTTGTTTCTACGGACGTTGCAATCGCGGAGGAAAAGGATATTCTTTCTTCAACGGTAGCATTGCAGTATACACAGGACCGTATCCTGGTGCGGGATACAGATATCGGACGGAAATTGCAGGATAGTATCAATGAGCTGGAAAAGCTGCTTTATGCTTATCAGAATGGTATTATAAAGGAGCAATAAAAAAGCGGCATCTGCCGTATGGAATGGGCACGGGGAAATTTCCCTGTGTCCGTTTTGTTTTCAGGCTGGGCGGTGAAAAAGAAAAACGACGAACGCCCTTCTGCGGGTATTCGTCGTTTGCGATTCAGCGGTATTCCTCCGGCTCCTGCGCGGCACGCTGAACGTTATTCTTTTCTTCTGTATCCTCGTAATAAACAACACTGCGCATTTTGTTCTCCCGTTCGACCAGCCATTGCATATAGAGCAGAAGCTCGCTTTTGCTGTCCTCATTCAGGAGGGCATAGAAACGGCGGAATTCATTGAATTTTGCCGAATTATCATCAATCACATAGGGATGGCGGATGTCGTTCACTCCCAGAAGATAGTCCATAGAAACATTAAAAATAGACGCAATTTTTTTCAAATCGGGAATGGAAGGCTGATTTCTGCCGGATTCATAGTTCGCAATCGCGGTGTATCCATAATTCAGCATTTCTCCGAGTTTGACCTGCGTGAGTCTTTTTTCTTTTCTTAAAAATTTCAAACGATCCTTAAATTCCACGATTTTACTCCCCCTATTTACCGGACATTTCCGCTTTTGCATTCTGGCGGTCAGCCCGGCAGCCGAATATTGCGGAACATGAAATATATCTACGATTATACGAATAATTGTGATAATAGAAAAGATACCGACATGGATACCATGAAAAAGTTTCAAAAACATCACGTTATGTGAAAAATACAATAACAAATCAAATATATAAACGGAAATTCAGGAAAATACGGAGATTTGGTCCGTTTTTAATATCAATAAAACGCTACTGGAACGGGAACACACAGATACCGAAATCAGTAATATGGAATGCAGGCAGAAAAATTTTTTTGCAAAAATATGCATTTTCTTATTGAATAAAACTGAAAAAAAGTTTATGATAGAAACAGACTGAAAATAAATGCGAAAAAAGTTTATAAAACCTCTTTTTTTTCTGGTAATTGGCTTTTCTTTCGTGTATAATGAATATGATTAAGCATATGGCATTACTTAGGAGGGGATTGTTTTGCTCGAATTCGATATCCCAATGAGCAATATGGCACAGATAAAAGTAATCGGCGTTGGCGGCGGTGGCAACAACGCTGTTGACAGAATGATTGAAGATGGCTTGGACGGCGTGGATTTTATTTCTATCAATACAGATGGACAGGCTCTTGCAAAGTCAAAGCCTACGACAAAGATACAGATAGGTGAAAAGCTGACAAAGGGTCTTGGCGCAGGCGGCAACCCTGAGATCGGTGAAAAATCTGTTGAAGAAACACAGGACGAGATTGCGCAGGCTCTGCGTGGCTCGGATATGGTGTTCATTACTGCCGGCATGGGCGGCGGTACGGGCACCGGCGCCGCGCCGAAGATCGCGGCGATTTCCAAAGAACTGGGAATTTTGACGGTTGGCGTGGTGACAAAGCCGTTCAATTTTGAAGGCAAAAAGAGAATGATGAACGCGGAAAGAGGTATTTCGGAACTGAAAAAAAGCGTGGATACGCTCGTTATTATTCCGAACCAGCGTCTTTTGAGTATCATTGACAAAAAAACAACGCTGACAGAGGCATTCCGCAAGGCGGACGAAATTCTGCGGCAGGGCGTACAGGGTATTGCGGATCTGATTTCCAAGCCCGGTGTAATCAACCTGGACTTTGCTGATGTGCGTACCGTTATGGCAAATAAAGGTATTGCACATATGGGCATTGGCCATGCAAGCGGAGAAAATAAAGCGGAGGTTGCGGCAAAAATGGCAATCCAGAGCCCTCTGCTGGAAACAACAATTGAGGGCGCGAGAAGCGTGCTGATCAATTTCAGCGGCGATTCAAACCTTGGTTTGATGGAAACAGAAGAGGCTGCCGATCTGATTCGTGAAGCGATCGACCCGGAAGCAGAAATCATTTTTGGTACGACAATCAATGATGATTTGCAGGACGAGGTTGTTGTTACAGTCATTGCGACAGGTCTGGAGGGTGAAATGCCGCAGGCTGCGTCTGAACAGAAGAGCCCCAGACAGGATGCGGCGGCAGCTGCGAAGACTGCTGCGCCGGAACGTGCTGCGGCAGAACCGGCGAAAGAGCCCGAGGGAGAAGTTCGTCCGGCCAGAAGATTTGCGGATTTGGATGATTTTGAATCTGAAATCAAAATTCCTGATTTCCTTACAAGAAAGAAATTCTAAAAAGTACATAAGGTTTGAAAAGGCGTTTTCCAAGCCACGGGAAACGTCTTTTTCTGGTTCTGTGAAACAGGCTGTAAACGCGCGAAATGTATCTTTGGCAGATAATAAAGAAAATATTCATTATATGTAGAAAATCAGGTGCATTTTGGCAAATGAGTGGTATAATGTTCACAAAGAAACGGAGGTTTTCAGACAGGGGGAACAGGTATGGATAAAAGTGGATTTCAAACGAGGCGGAATGTTATGTCAATCACGTCGATTTCGTCTTTTTCCAGTATAAAAGGCGGATACAGGGCGAACTGCCGCGATGTCTATTTTATAAGGTGCATCGGCTGTGGAGCGGATTACCTGACGGAAATTCGGGAAATGGACAGGCTTTGGAAGGAAAAACAGGAGCGCGGACAGGGGCATTATCTGCGGTTGCGGGAGCTGCCAAAATTGCAGACTCCAGAACAGGCAGGAAAATATACCGCTCTGTTTGAGGAATGGCGGAAGGAGCAGGAAAAAGGCGTTCCCTTGCAGGGGGCGCAAGAGGGCGGTATTTTCCGCGCTGTGCTTTCCGAAGGGCTTTCGGAGGCATGTGGACTCTTCCGAAAATATACGCCAGCCGCCAGTGAAACGATGGAGCGAAATTTTCTGACGAAAATGCTGTTTTGGACGGAAAACCTGATAGAATCCTTTCTGTGCAACTGGGATGAAAAAACAAGCCGGAAGTTTGTGTATTCGGGGACGGCAAAATTACAGGAATATCTTTTTTGTTATTTCCTGACGCTTTTGGGAGTAGATGTGATGATGCTCCTGCCTGCCGGGGATATCGGACTTGCGGAGGGGCTGAAAGGGCTTTCTGCGGCTGTGCCGTTAGGGGAAACGAAGAGCATGGAAATTCCACCCTATACCCAGGAGTGGGCAGAGGCGAGAGAACGGCCCCAGGCAGCAAGCTGCGGGGCAGGAAAGGCGGTCAGCATAGAACGCGCAGACCGGACAACAAAGCAGAGCGGAGCAGCCACGGAACGTCCCTCCGTATCCGGTCAGGAAAATGCTGGAAGGAAACAGGAACGCAGGGAATTGGAGTTTGAAGAACTGGCGCGGCTTGCGTCTTCTGTTGTGATGATTGCTGTGCGTGATCCGGAAGGGGAGGTTGTCTGTACAGGTTCGGGCATTATGATCGGGAAAGGCGGATACATATTGACGAATCACCATGTTGCGGGAAAAGGTGTATCTTATTCTGTGCGGATTGAAGATGACGAAACCATTTATGAATCGGACGAGCTGATTAAATATAACCATTTTCAGGATCTGGCGATTCTCCGTATTGATAAAATGCTGAATCCGATTCCACTTTATAAAGGAGAAAAACCGCTTGTACGGGGACAGAAGGTTGTTGCAATCGGCAGCCCGCTGGGGCTGTTCAACTCCGTTTCGGATGGGATAATCTCCGGCTTCCGCACGATAGGCGATGTGGATATGATACAGTTTACCGCGCCGATTTCCAGCGGCAGTTCCGGCGGGGCGGTGCTGAATATGCAGGGTGAGATCATCGGCATCAGTACGGCAGGATTTGACAGCGGGCAGAATATCAATCTTGCGGTGGATTACCGGACAGTTGCAGCGTTTGTGCGCGGATTTGTATGAAAATTTCCTAAAATTTTCTTAATATAATAGAAATGATTTGAATAGGATTGCCTAAAAAGGCGGTTTTTGCTATACTAAGATAAACGCTTGTAGGAATATAATATCCATGAGCATTTGGAAGGGGAAAATAAATTGGCAGGAAAGAAAATAAAAATATCGTTCAACTCCCCTGTGATTTTAGGGTTTTCGCTTTTTTCGCTGGTCGCGCTGCTGCTGGCAATGGCAACAGGCGGGGGGACAAATGACCTGTTTTTCAGTGTTTACCGCGCTCCGTTGTCAGATCCCTTGACATGGGTACGCTTTTTCGGGCACGTTTTAGGTCATGCCGGCTGGCAGCATTTTATTGGAAATATTATGCTGATACTGGTGATTGGACCGCTTTTGGAGGAAAAATATGGCTCGGGCGAGGTGCTGTTTGTCATCCTCATTACGGCGTTGGTGACGGGGCTTCTGAATTTTGTCCTGTTTCCGCAGGTGCAGCTTCTGGGTGCAAGCGGCGTGGCGTTCGCGATGATACTGCTGTCTTCGTTTGTAAGCGTGAAGGAGGGTGAGATTCCTCTGACGTTCCTGCTGGTGGCGGTGATTTATATTGGCGGAGAAGTGATAGACGGTATTTTTATCAGAGATTCGGTTTCCAACCTTTCGCATATTGCGGGCGGCGCAGTCGGAGCTGTGCTGGGTGTTGGGCTGTGCGGCAGGAAGTTGAAATAATGCTGGAAAAGGACGGGGCGGTAAATGTTGACGCATGGGATACTTCAAAATTTGGAAGAATATTTTTCGGATTTGGACGCCAGAGCAGGCAAGGCTGTGTTCTTTTACCGCATTAACGGCTGGAATGAGGAAATTGAGGCGTTTTTGAAAAAATACTATGAAGCCGCCAGGCTGACGGGTGTTGTTCTGGATGGTAAAATTCCGAATCCGGACAGGCAGAACCTTGCATATTTCGAGAGCATTCTGGGCACAGATTTCGAGCTGAGTATGGGTTTTCTGGAAAACAGGCTGAAAAAATGGCTGCCGAGGCTGGATGAAAAACGCCGCCGGATGCTTGCGGCTGTTCTGTATGATACACTGGACGGGATACGTAAGGAGGGCAAAACGGAAAATATACTCCGAAATGCGTATGTAAAATTCATGTGTTGGCTGTATTATAAATTTGAACGGGTTGTGAACCGTCCGGAAGGAAAATCTCCTTCAAAAATATTGTATGCAGGGAACGTCAGCTATTATGAATGGAAGCTGCTGTGTGCGCTTGCCGGTGCAGGGAGTGACGTTGTGCTTTTGCAGACGGAGGGCGATGCGGCATATTTGAAGCTGGACCCGCATTCAGAAGCATCAAGAGCATACCAATCGCCAAACATGACGGCGTTTCCTGAGGGCTTTTCCCTGAAACGTTTGCAGGAGGACGCGGAACGCGAACGGCGTGTAAAGCAGATTACGGGGGTGCGCCCTGAAATACAGCGGTGTACCAACGCATGGCTGGAAGGCTTTGGGCTGGACGATATTTTGAAGGAGCCGCAGGAAAGAGGGTCTGACGCAAGGTTTTTTTACAACTGTTTTTGCAGGGTAAACGGCGCAGAGGATGCTTCTGCCTATACGAGCGAGCTGCACCGCTTTTATTTGGAGCTGAAACGGAGAAAACGACCGGTTGTTATTGTGGAAAACGCTATACCCAAGCCGACTGTGGAGGAAATTCAGGCAATTTCCCGCCAGAATTACAAGGACTGCGAACAGGCGGTTTTGGATTTGAGGAAGAATATCAGTTTTCCATCAGACCTGGAACTGCAAAAGATGATGCAGGCGGCGTTTGTCGAAACGCTTTTGGATAAGGCAGGGCAAGAGCCTGTCAACAGAGTGGTGAACAGGGGGGTAACGCTGTTATGCTGGCTGAAGCGTTATCAGCCGCAGCTGTTCACCGGCGGAAAAAAACGCCTGTTTCCCTGCTTTATCTATCTGGGAGGCTGTGGGAACGCAGCGGAAGCAGCGTTTATGAGGCTGCTGTCCTGCCTTCCAACAGATGTTCTGATACTGCGTCCCGATTTGGCGCGGGAATGCTGCCTTGCGGATCAATGGCTGTTTGACAGAAACTACCCTGAAACGCTCAGACTGGAAAAATTCCCCGGAGAGGATACTGCCGTTCGTCTGGATACGGACGCTTATCGTGCGGAACGGGAGCTGGATACAAGCCTTTATGGGGACAGCGGACTTTACCGCATACAGCAGTATGCCAGGGCGGACAGCGTGACGCTGCGGACGATGTATGAGGAGATTGCCATACTCTGGGACGAAGAACTGAAATACCGCCCGAATTTTGATACGACAGGAAATACGGCAATGCTGCCGGTACTTTTTGCGAAAGTATCCGGCGTGAAGGACGGAAATATCCAGCAATATTGGGCGGATGTAAAAAAGCTGATAACGGCAGATACGTTTGTGATTCGCAAAGCCCCGTTCATAGAGCCGACAGATGAAAATCCTGTCAAGCCTTATGCAGTAACGTTTTTGAAAAACGGAAAGCTGCAAAGGGAGAAAATTAAGGCGCATTCGGCTTATCAGTACGGTTTTCTGCGGGAGGAGATGCAGGAACATATTTTGGACAAGCTCCAGCTTTTACTGGCGCAGAAGACGATACGCGGAACGTTCCAGAACGGTACGGAGTACACAATTGTTTCCACCGCGCTGAATCTGGACAAGCATATTCTGCGGATGATACAGGGCTTTGACTTTACAAAGAAAAACCCGAAGCTGCTTTACATTCTGACAGAGGAGGCAATGCCCTCTCTGGAAGACTGTATTTTAACGGCGTTTCTGAATCTGGTGGGGTTTGACGTTGTGTTTTTCGTACCTACGGGTTATCGAAATATAGAAAACTATTTCAATAAACAGCTGGCGGAGGAATATCGCATTGGCGATTACCTGTATGACCTGCGGGCACCGGAATTTTCGGGGGTTCCGCATGGCGCACGCCCTTCGTGGCGGGATAGAATATTCAAAAGGGGGAAATAAGTCATGGGTTTGGATTTTGCAAAAAAAGAAACACAGCCTGTTGCAGCGGCAGAAGTGCAGGAAGTACAGGAAATGCAGGCGGTGCAGGAATATGATATTGCGGCGGACAGGGAAAAAATGAACCGGCAGCTTGTCAATTCTGCGGAGGTTGACGCGCTGGCAAGCCAGATTGAAGTATACAACATGGAAAGCATCGTTTCCTTTGGTGCGTCGGCTGCGGAGGAGATTTCCAAGGCGTCGGATATTGTGCTGAACAGCATGAATATGGCACAGATTGACGAATCACGGGTTATGCTCGATACGCTGGCAAAGATTATGTCCAAGTTTGACATTGAGGAAATCAGGGAAAAGCCCGGCCTGTTCGGGAAGCTGTTTGGCAATCTGCGCAAGCAGTTGGAAAAGATATTGGCAAAATACCACACGATGGGTGAGGAAGTCGATAAAATCTATGTGCAGCTGAAACGGTACGAAGGGGAAATCAAGCAGTCTAACCGGAAGCTGGAACAGATGTTTGAGGCAAATGTGAATTATTATCATGAACTGGTAAAATATATCCTTGCGGGCGAACAGGGCTGTAAAGAGATTGAGGCATACATCGCGCAGAGGCGGGACGATATGGCGCGGACGGGCGATAATTCTATCGAATTTGAAATCCAGAGCCTGAACCAGTCGCTGATGCTTCTGGAGCAGAGGACACAGGATCTGCGTATTGCAGAGAACGTGGCAATGCAGTCCATTCCCATGATGAAAACGATGGCGTTCAGCAATATGAACCTTGTCCGTAAAATCAATTCTGCATTCATTATTACACTGCCTGTATTCAAGCAGGCTCTTGCACAGGCGATTATGCTGAAACGGCAGAGATTGCAGGCGGAGGCAATGGCCGCGCTTGATGAAAAAACAAACGAAATGCTGATGAAGAACGCAAGGAATACTGTGGAACAGGCAAAAATGACAACAAGGCTTGCGACAGGCAGCTCCATTCAGATAGAAACTCTGGAAAATACATGGCGCACGATTGTGAACGGCATTGAGGAAACGCGCCAGATACAGGAGAACGCGAAAAAGAAACGCGAAGAAGACCAGGTAAGGCTTGAGGCGATTAAGGCTGACTTTGAGAAACAGTATCACATGCCGAAAGGCACAAAAAAATAATAAGCGGTATGATTTAAGGAGGTAATAACAATGCCAATCAATTTATCTAAGGGACAAAAGGTGGATTTAACAAAGGGGAACCCCGGGCTGAAAAATATTATGGTCGGCCTTGGCTGGGATGTAAACGCTTATGATTCCGGCGCGGATTTTGACTTGGACGCGGCGGCGTTTATGCTGGGCGAAAATGGAAAATGCATTACGGAGAAGGAATTTATATTCTACGGCAATCTGGAGCATAACAGCGGGTCTGTAAAGCATATGGGCGATAACCTGACGGGCGAGGGCGAAGGCGATGACGAACAGATTCAGGTTGATTTGACGAAGATTCCCGCGAATGTGCAGAAAATTGCCTTTACTGTTACAATTTATGAAGCGGAGGAACGCCGTCAGAATTTTGGACAGGTTTCCAACGCGTTTATCCGTATCGTGGACGAAGCCACAAATACAGAACTGATTCATTACGATTTGGGTGAGGATTTCTCCATCGAAACGGCTGTTGTTGTTGGTGAGCTTTACCGTCATAACGGCGAATGGAAGTTTAACGCTATTGGCAGCGGTTTCCAGGGCGGACTTGCCGCGCTTTGCGGACATTATGGTATTGAAGTGGCATAAAGGAGGATATGGAAATGGGAGTAAACCTGCAAAAAGGGCAGAAGGTCAGCCTGACAAAAGGCAATCCCGGGCTGACAAAGGTTGTTGTCGGGCTTGGCTGGGATACAAACCGCTATGATACAGGCGGAGATTTTGACCTGGATACGGCAGCGTTCCTGCTGGCGGACAACGGAAAGGTTTCCAAAACGGAGGATTTCGTTTTTTACGGCAATCTGAAACATCCCTCCGGCTGTGCGGAGCATATGGGCGATAACCTGACAGGCGAGGGCGAAGGTGATGATGAACAGATCCGATTTGATTTGTCTCTGGTACCTGCGAACGTGACGAAAATCGCTTTTACCGTCACGATTTATGAAGCAGAAGAACGCCGCCAGAACTTTGGTCAGGTGGATAATGCGTTTATCCGCATTTACAACGAGGCAACTGGAGAGGAATTGCTCCGCTATGATCTGGGCGAGGATTTCTCTATCGAAACGGCAGTTGTTTTTGGCGAGCTTTACCGGAATAACGGCGAATGGAAATTCAACGCTATCGGCAGCGGCTATCAGGGCGGGCTTGCCGCGCTTTGTGCGAATTTTGGGGTAGATGTGGATTAAGAGTGTATAAGGAGGGACGAAATTATGTCTATCAGTTTGCAAAAAGGACAAAAGGTGAGCTTAACCAAAGAAAGCGCAGGGCTTTCCAAAGTCATTATCGGGCTTGGCTGGGACGAAGTGAAACGCTCCAAAGGCTTTTTCGCGCCGAAGCCGCAGCCGATTGACTGCGATGCATCTGCTCTTTTGCTTCACGATGGAAAGCTGATTTATAAAGAAGATATCGTTTATTTCGGGAATCTGCGCCATCCGACAGGTACGGTACAGCATATGGGCGATAACCTGACGGGTGCGGGCGAAGGCGATGACGAACAGATTATTGTGGATTTGGAGCATATTCCGGCAGAGTATGACAAAATCGTGCTGGTTGTCAATATCTATCAGGCGGTGCAGAGGCAGCAGCATTTTGGCATGATTCAGAATGCATTTATCCGCTTGGTGGACGGGAAAACAAACAGGGAAATCTGCAAATATAACCTGACAGAGAATTACTCCAACATGACGGCGATGATTTTTGGCGAGGTTTACCGTCACAACGGAGAATGGAAATTCAATGCCATTGGGCAGGGAACAACGGACCCCGGGCTGGGCGAACTGGCAAACAGGTATATCCAGAGGAATTAAACAGGAAAACCCTGGGGCTCCGCTCGAAACCCTGCAAGGGCTTCCAGCCCCTGACCCGGGTTGCCATCGCATTTCATGCGATGGAAGATATATCAATTTTGGACTTCGGAAAACGCAGTTTTCCGCAATAAAGTTCTTTGTCCCACTTTTTGCGAAAGTAGGCACCGGAAAGAAGTCCGGACGTGCGCAGCGCGGCTTTGCGACGGTTACGGAGCAAAGTGCTGAAAAGTATAGGTGGGAGTTTGAGGGCAAAGCCCTCAGGGTTTTAATCAAAAAAAGAGGGGGCCTTGACGCGGGACGCGCGCCTTGGCTCCTTTCGCTAATTTCCGCTTTTGCGGAAAGACAGGAGGATAAGAATGAAATATAATGGACTGACGGACAAGGAGGCCGAGGCTTCGCGGCTGGAACACGGCTCCAATATGATACCGGATTCGGAGCCAACGACATTTTGGGATGCCTTTAAGGAGACATTTCAGGACCCGATGATCCGTATATTGCTGGCGATTGCCGCTCTGATGATTGCAATGTTTTTTCTGGGCTATTCGGAAATTTATGAGCCCATCGGCACGATTGTGGCGGTACTGATTGTGGCGTTTGTTTCGGCAAAAACAGAGGTCGCGAGCGATACGAAATACCGTGAGCTGAAGGACAGCACGAAAAAAGACCAGTGCAAGGCGTACCGTAACGGCGGAATTTCCGTAATTGATGTGGACGATGTTGTTGTAGGCGATAAAGTCCTGCTGCAGTCCGGCGATAAGATTCCGGCAGATGGTATCCTTATTGACGGGGATTTACGGGTGGACAACTCTGCGCTGAACGGCGAAGCGGAAGAATGTAAAAAATTCGCCGCGGAGGAAGGTGTGCAGCTTGCGGAGGAGATCACAGGCGAGACCTTTGTGGATAAACATTCCCTGTTCCGGGGCGCGGTGGTTTTTGACGGGGAAGGCGTATTGGACGTCAGCAGAGTTGGGCTGAAAACCATGATGGGCAAAATGGCGGAGGAAATGCAGGAGGATGAGCCGGATTCTCCGCTGAAAGTGAAGCTGACAAAGCTGGCGGGGCAGATTTCAACATTCGGCTATATTGGCGCGATCGTGATTGCGGTGCTGTATCTGGCATATTTCATCTTTTCCGCCGGCGGCTTTTCCGCGTATATCGCGCTTGGTGTAACGCCCATTATTCAGGATATCGTGCGCGCGGTTTCGCTTGCAGTCGTAATTATCGTCTGCGCTGTGCCGGAAGGTCTGCCGCTGATGATTTCGCTTGTGCTGATGCAGAATACAAAAAAAATGCTTGACCATAACGTGCTTGTAAGAAAGGCGGAAGGGATTGAAACGGCAGGTTCTCTGAACATCCTGTTCAGCGACAAAACAGGGACGATTACGAAAGGCTCTCTGGAAGTGGTTGAGTTTCTGACGGGGGACGGGAAAACCGTCAATGTTTCGGAATGCGGCAAAGTGAAAGAACTGCTGAATCTGGCAATCGGCAAAAACACACAGTCCATGTTCGACTCCTCCCATAAAGTCATTGGCGGCAATGCGACAGACCAGGCCCTGATGAAATTTATCGGAGAGGAAACGTGGGCATCCCTGCAGGCGGACAAGGTGCGCGAGGTTACGGCTTCACAGGGCTTTAATTCCACGAATAAATTCAGTCAGGCGCGGATTGAAAGCATTGGCAGGACATTTTATAAGGGTGCGCCGGAACGCCTGCTTGCTTCTGCGGGGCATTACCTGGATGCAGACGGGGAAATCCGCGAAATGAACCTTGCTGCTTTGAACGAAAGAATTGAGGAACTTGCGTCCCGCGCGATGCGTGTGCTTGCGTTTGGCTATTCCGAAAAAGCAATGACAGAAAGCGTTATCAATGACGATATTACGATCATCGGTCTTGCGGCAATCCGTGATGATGTGCGCCCTGAGGCACGGGAGGCCATTGCGGAGGTGCAGAATGCCGGAATACAGGTCGTCATGATTACAGGCGACAGGCTGGAAACGGCTGTTGCCATTGCGAAGGATGCGGGGCTTCTGCGCAATGATACAGAAAGGGCAATTTCTTCGGCACAACTGAACGAAATGTCCGATGAGGAGGTTAAGGCAATATTGCCGCAGATTCGTGTAATCGCGCGTGCATTGCCAACGGATAAATCCAGAATGGTACGGCTATGTCAGGAAATGAATTTAGTAGTCGGCATGACGGGCGACGGCGTGAACGATTCCCCCGCGCTGAAACGCGCCGATGTGGGCTTTGCCATGGGCAGCGGCACAGAGGCGGCAAGAGAAGCCGGAAAAATTGTTATTTTGGACGACAACTTCAAGTCCATCAAAGACGCGATATGGTATGGACGTACCATTTACCATAATATTTTGAAATTCTGCAAATTTCAGCTTGTAATCAACGTAGCGGCTGTTGTTGTCAGTGCAATCGCGCCATTCTTTGGCATTGAAGAACCGCTGAAGGTAACGCATCTGCTGTTTGTTAATCTGGTAATGGACGGTTTGGGCGCGATCATGCTGGGGAATGAACCGGCGATTGAACGGTATATGCAGGAGAAACCAAGACGCAGAGACGAAAGCATTGTAAGCAGGAAAATGATGACACAGATCGTTATTATGGGCATTTGGCTGACAGTAATCAGCTTTGCTTTCCTGAAACTGCCGTTTTTCGGAAGCTTTTTTGAAACAGACGCACAATGGAAAACGGCGTATTTCGTGCTGTTTATCCTCAGCGCGCTCTGCAATGGCTTTAACGTCCGCGATGATGGTTTTGCCATATTCAAAGGGCTTGATCAGAATACAGGCTTTATGAAGGTGTTCATCGCGATCATTGCGGTGCAGGCGGTTATTGTAAACGTTGGACTGCTGCCTGTGCCCGCACTGCATTTTATCGGTGATATTTTCAGTTGCGTACCGTTTGGCATAAAGGGCTGGATTGTCGCGGTTCTGCTTGCGCTGACAATGATTCCTGTGGATCTTCTGCGAAAAAGCATTATGCGGACGAGGGAAAGCTGAGAAGGTTTATGAAGCTGTTTTGTTCGGATTTAGACAACACGCTGATCTATTCATATAAACGGAATATCGGCAAAGAGAAACGCTGTGTAGAAATTTACGAGGGCAGGGAAATTTCATTTATGAGCGAATATTCTCTGGAGCTTTTGCAGAAGGTGCGCCGAAAGACCTGCTTTGTGCCGCTGACAACGCGGACGGAGGAGCAGTATCGGCGGATTTCGCTGGATGGGCCGGAGTTTGCTCTGGTCTGCAACGGAGGCGTCCTGCTGTTGGACGGAGAACCGGAGCGGGCCTGGTATCATGAATCCCTGCGGATGGCGCGGGAAGCGGCAGAGGAACTTCTGCTTGCCGCGCGGATATTGGAGCAGGACAAAGGCGTGTCTTTTGAGGTGCGGAATATTCGGGACTTATTTCTGTTTACGAAAAGCGGAAATCCGGAGCAGAGTGTAGCGGAGCTGGCACGCGCTTTGGATTTGACGCGGGTGGATATTTTGACGAACGGCGAAAAGCTGTATGTTCTGCCGAAACGTCTGCATAAAGGGACGGCACTGTGGCGGCTGAAAGAGCGGTTTCAAGGGGCGTTTGCTTTTGCGGCAGGGGATAGCCTGTTTGATGTGCCGATGCTGCGGGAGGCGGACGCTGCTTTTGCTCCGCAGACGCTGAAAAATGAGGCGGGGACAGCCCTTCCGGAACATGTGCGGGGGATTCCGGATGGAAAACTGTTTTCAGACGCGCTGCTTGAGAATATACTGGAAGAAATAAAGCGCGGGCAGCCCTGCGGTTAGGACTGCCTCTGGGAGGGCTATGGAAAAGGTCATCATGTTCTGCCTGCTCTGCTGGAGCGGCGGAGGCGTTTTGCTGCTTGCCGCTCTGCTGAACTGGCGGCTTTCCCATATCCGCTATATTGTGGATTTTAAGCATGGGAGACTCGTCAGCCGCCTGCTGGTCGGCGGGTTCGGGCTGTGCGCAATCGGTATTGGGACGCTGCTCTGGCTGGCAATGAACGCATAAGGGACTGTCCGTAAAGGGAGATGCTGTTTTATCTGACTTTGCGGACAGTTTTCTTTTTTGGAATGACATTTTGGTATATGAAAAAGGAATCCAAACATTGACAAAACACCTTATAATCGCTTAAAATAAAATAACTGGTGCTTGTGGAATGTCTTCCCCGGCGGGACAGGAAAAACGCGGTCAGGATGTGTTGTCCGTTTTTACCTTCGCCTGACAAAGGGTGTATCCCCCTTGTCAGGCGAAGGTATTCCAGATGGAGGGAAGAAGGGAGAAAATTCCCGCAGATCGAAAAATGATACGACATAATCTTTGCAGAACGCACGGAGGGAACTGTTATGTACCACTGTCATTTACAATTTTATTTCGTTGGTCGCCATTGCAAAGTTTTTGAAATCATAAAAGAAATGCTGCCGATGAAAAATTTTACTCATACCTTCACAGAAAGCGAACAGCCGTCCTCGGAGTTTGCCGCAAAGGCGGATGTGATTTTTGCGTGCTTTGAAGGGGAGGATATCCAGAAAAAAATGAGTACGCTGGCAAAGGTCAAGCGGGAAAATACAGAGCTGATTTTGCTGGCGGATAAGGAACAGACAGCCGCTTTGACGGAGTTTTTGAATAAGGTCAAGGATATTTGGACAATGCCGCTTTCGGAAGAGGAAATACGGTTTCGTTTCCTGCGCTGGCAGGAGGCATGCAAGCGGGAAAAGGATGCGTGGCAGACAAGCCACTATCTGGAGGCAACCATAAACAGCGTGCCGAACCTTATCTGGTTTAAGGATAAGGACGGAATACATGAAAAAGTGAATGACAGTTTCTGTAAGACGGTCCATAAAACGAAGCGGCAGGTCGAAGGACGCGGTCATGCGTATATCTGGGATGTGGAACATGATGATCCTGCCTGCATTGAATCCGAGCGGGAGGTCATGCACAGGATGGAAACCTGCATTGCGGAGGAAATTGTGCAGACAAAAGAGGGCACAATGCTTTTGACGACCTATAAATCCCCTCTGTATGACCTGGACGGGAGCGTCATGGGTACGGTAGGCGTAGGCATTGACATTACACGTGAACGTGCCTATGAGGAGGAGATCATACAGCAGAACCGCACGCTGGAAACGCTTTTCACTACAATGGACTGCGGCGTAATGTGCCATTCGCTGGACGGTTCACGCGTTTTAAGCATCAACCGTGCCGCGCTCAGCATTTTGGGCTATGATACGGTTGAAGAAATGATTTCGGCAGGCTTCAATATGATTGCGTCGTCTGTGATGGATGAAGACAAGGCGAAGCTGCGGGAATGCATTGAAACACTTGAAACGGTAGGGGATAATGTTAGTGTTTCCTACCGTGTGAAACATAAAGATGGGTCTGTCCTGTATGTTATGGGGAACGTAAAGCTGATGGAGGAAAACGGCGAGATGTTTTATCAGCGGTTCCTGCTGGACTGCACAGCGCAGAAGATGAAAGAGCAGCAGGAGCGTTCGGAGATCGAACAGCGTCAGATGGAACTGATACACGCGCTGGGAACGGATTACAACCTGATCTGTCATTTTGATCTGGATACCGGAATCGGCACGCCGCTGCGGAATTCGGACGCGCTTGATGGAGCGTTTGAAGACGCTTTTACAGGAGAACTGCTTTATGAGGAATGTATGAAGGATTACATACAGCGGCTTGTTTATGTGGACGACAGAGAGGCTTTGGCGGAGGCATGTGCGCCGGAGCGGCTGGTGATAGAGCTGACGAACAAAAATACATATTATACCAATTACCGCGCGTTTATTGATGGAGAAATCCGTTATTACCAGATCAAAGTGGTGCGCGCCGGAGCATGGGACAGCCGTCGGGGCATCGTGTTGGGGTTCCGCAATGTGGACGGGGAAACGCGTCGGGAAATGGAAAAGACCGCATTGCTGGAAGACGCGCTTTTTCAGGCGAACCGTGCGAACAAGGCAAAAAGTGTGTTCCTTTCCAATATGTCGCATGATATCCGCACGCCGATGAACGCGATTGTCGGTTTCACAACGCTGGCTATCACGCATATAGACAGAAAAGATCAGGTATTGGAATACCTGAAAAAGATATTGACTTCCGGCAACCATCTGGTCAGCCTGATCAACGATGTGCTGGATATGAGCCGCATCGAGAGCGGCAGGATGCATCTGGAAGAATCCCTGTGCAGCTTGCCGGATATCCTGCATGGTCTGCGGAGCATTGTGCAGGCGGATATCCATACGAAGCAGCTGGATCTGTATATTGATGCAGTTGACGTACTGGACGAAGAAATCTACTGTGATAAACTGCGGCTGAATCAGATACTTTTGAACCTGCTTGGCAATTCTATCAAATATACGGGCGCGGGCGGGATTGTCAGTATGCGGATTACGCAGAAATCCGGCGCGCCGCAGGGATATGCAAATTATGAATTCCGTATCAAGGATACGGGCATCGGTATGAGCGAACAATTCGTGACGCATATCTTTGAGCCGTTTGAGAGGGAAAGAAATTCGACTATCAGCGGCATTCAGGGAACAGGGCTTGGTATGGCAATCACGAAAAATATCGTGGATATGATGCATGGCTCGATTGAGGTAAAAAGTGAGCAGGGCGTGGGTACGGAATTTATTGTCAACCTGACTCTGCGCCTGAGCGCGGAACCGAAAGCAGTGCAGGAAATTCCCAGACTGAAAGGCTGCAGGGCTTTGGTTGTGGACGATGATTTCAATACCTGTGACAGTGTAAGCTACATGCTTCAGCAGCTTGGTCTGCGGGCGGAATGGACGCTTTCCGGACGGGAGGCTGTACTGCGTACCCGTCAGGCGGTCATGCGTGACGATACATACAGTGTATACCTGATTGACTGGCTGATGCCGGATATGAATGGAATAGAGGTTGCGCGGCGCATTCGAAAGGAAATGGGCGATGATGTGCCGATTATCGTATTGACGGCGTATGACTGGTCGGATATTGAGGAGGAGGCAAGGGCGGCCGGCGTAACGGCGTTTTGCAGCAAGCCGCTGTTCTTCTCAGAGCTGCGCAGCTGCCTGTATTCCGTTGTAACACCGGAGGTTGCCGGCGTTAAGGAAGAAGCGGAAACGCTTGCCTCTATCCATACGGGACGCATTCTTTTGGCAGAGGATAACGCACTGAATCAGGAGATTGCTGCGGCAATTCTTGGAGAAGCGGGATTCAGCATGGATATTGCGGAAAATGGAAAAATTGCCGTTGATATGCTGAAACGCTCCGAACCGGGATATTATCAGTTAGTTCTGATGGATGTACAGATGCCGGAAATGGACGGGTATGAAGCGACGAAAAAGATCCGAGCGTTGGAGAATGTGGAACTGGCTTCGATACCGATTCTGGCAATGACAGCGAATGCTTTTGAGGAAGACAGGCAGGAGGCTTTGCGCTGCGGCATGAATGGGCATATCACGAAGCCTATCAATATTGAAAAACTGCTGGAAACACTGAACGCGATATTGCGCTGAATGAAACAGATTTGAATGGAATATTGCTGTTTCGGAAAACGGCACAGCTCCATAGGCACTGCCGTTTTCTGTTTTACGGGAAATGAATTTTCATAGAAAACAAATGAAAAAATCAGGAGGGAAGAACATGAGCGGAAAAAAAGCGGTATATTTTATCAGTACAGACAAAGAGTTTGGCTATGTGTCCTGCCATGTCTGGGACATCTTGGAAGAAGAAGGTTTTTTTGCGGAAAAGGCAGGATTTACGTTTGACGGGCAGGAAGTTATGAAATACACAGATGCGGCGGGCGATGCGTTTTACTTTGTGCCGACACATGAGGCAATCTGTCTGCATTACGAAAGGCTCCTGCCGGAAATGAACGAACATTTTGCGGATTTCGATATTTCCGGCATGGTAACATGGCATGAAGGCGCGCACGCGCTGGAAAAGGTGCTGACGGTGCATTCCCTTGGGGACGTCAATTCCGGTGAATATGGCGCGGCAAGACCGCGGTATATGCGCAATCTTATGCTTGCGGTGGAGCAGAACAGAAAGGATCTGGGGCTGGACGATTTCCGCACTGTAACCGAGGCGACGCATTGGTCCGGCGTGCATCATGATGTGGGAGATCCAACGCTTTTGAAAAAATTCCCTGTAGCAATGATGGATATTGAAGTGGGCAGTGAGCCGGAAAGCTGGAATAATAGAGAGGCAGCCAGAGCTTTGGCGCGCTCTCTGACAAAAATTTTTACAGACGATGGCAGGCGCGTGCATAACCTGCTCTGCGTGGGCGGCGTGCATTTTGAGCCGAATTTTGCGGAGGCGGTATTTACGCAGTGGGGCGAAAATGAGGCGTTTGGTGTAACGCACATTATAGCGAATCAGTGGCTTGTGGCAGGAGAATATGAAAATGAAAGCGGCGTAGAGCGCGCTTCGGCCTGCATTGACGCGATTGAGGGCGGTATAGAAGCAATTGTGTTCCACGATAAAATGAAGGGCTGTTATAAGGACCTTGTCCGCGCGCTGGGGCAGAAATATAATGTCCCGATTTATAAGCATCAGAAATTGCGCAGCCCGGAAACAATGGAATTTCCGAGCTGAAGCGAAATACACTCCTTTGTAAGAAAAACGTGCGAAACTGGAATTGGCAGGCGGCAGACTTTTGCCTGCGGACGGGTTATACTGTATTCGCAAGAAAGACAAAGGAGGGACGCATATGAGTTTGGGTAAAAGTTTGTATGATGCGAGGAAAAAAAGCGGGCTTACGCAGGAGGATGTCGCGGAAAAGCTGGGCGTGAGCCGGCAGACGGTTTCCAAATGGGAACTGGACGAAACGCTTCCGGATATTCGGCAGTCCAAAAAACTTTCTACATTGTACCATTTGACGCTGGATGAGCTGGTCGATTTTGACTTGGAAATAAAGGAGATTGAATATGCCATTGAAACGATGAGCGAAGAAAAACAGCGGCAGGTGGACTGGACAAAGCTGTGGGGAAAGAAATATCCGATTTTGACGACATACCGGCAGGAGGTCGAAACAGGGCAGTACAGCAGGGAACTGGAAAAAATGCTGATGCGGCTGAAAGCGGATTATGGATACAGCGACGAAGACGCTTTTCTTGTGCTAAAGGATATTCTGGCACAGATTTGGAATGAAAAAAATAGGGAGGCCGCGGCCGATGAGTGAAGGGCGGCGCGGCCAGGGGATTCTGGTGAATATTTGCACTGATTTTTGCAGGCCAGGGCTTCATTTTGCAATATGCATTTCAGAATCCTTTTTTATTTTTGTGCTTTCACTGGAATAAAATATTTGCTTGCCCAATGCTGGTATAAATTGTATAGTCGCATGCTATCCTGCTCCTTTGCCGATTTAAGCATTAGGACAAATAATACCCGTGAGGTCTCAAAAGTCATTTTATGATTTAACCCATCAATTACCGGTCTGTAAACGGATATTTCTCTTTTGGGTCTGGTACGGTAATTCCAACGAAGGTGCGGATAGTTTTTAACGACTACTTCGCCAAGGTACATGGATATATCCAGCGCGATGGAAAGCGTTTCATCTGTGAATTTTTTGGTATTTTTTCGAATCTCGCTTTCCAGATATTTTGGAAATTTTTTTACGCGGGATTCAATTTCTTTTGCTGTCATGGGGACTTGCTGGATTTTTGGTTCATACCATTCCCACAGCGGAAGCAGGGATTCAGGGGAATAATCGAACGGCTCTGTTGTGGGGCGTTCCTGCTTCATATATTCCCACAGCAGGGCGAGCCGGTTGGGGATTTCATCCATATACCACAAAAAATATTCCTTCGCCTGCTTTGGGGTCAGCTCAAAGAATGCGTAGCTATCAAAAAACTGCCGCGCCGCAATTTTCTGATGCCCTGCAAAATCAAATGGCGCAATCATCAACGAATAACCCATCATGATCCTCCTCGCATGAAAAAAATATCAGCCCGTTTCTGTAATTTCTATTATAAAGATATTTTCTTTTTTTGCAATATGCCGTAATGGTTGCGGGACGGGCTTTTTATAGTGATGCTAATTCCATATGAGGACAACCTTCAGGCAGTCGGATTTTTTTTCAAACACTGCTGTTTCCAGTATGGCTTGCAGGGCAAGCCGCTTTTCTTCCATAGAAAAATCGTCCGCGCGAAAAAGGACGGGCAAGGGCGGCATGGAAAAGCACTCCGATGGAGTCTGTTGGACGAGCAGGGACAGTCGCTTTTCCAATTCCTTGATTTCTGATTCTGTTCCTGCCTTCGTTTCTCGATATTCCTCCATTGTGTCAATGCCATTGAGGTAGGCATCTTTTGCTTTGCGCAGCCGCACTCGGGCTTTTTCCAAAAGCAGGGTAATGGTGGTGCGTTCCTCGTTTTCCTGTGTCTGTGGTTTTTGCTGTGCGGCATACGAAAACGGCAGGCTGTCTCCTGTGGCTGTTTCCATTGCGGCAAGCAGGGCAGGTATCAGACGGGCAGTTGAAATGGCATGGGATTCGCGGCACTTGCTATGACTATACCCGCTGCACTGCATTTGCTGTGCGCCGTTTTTGAACTGAGCCCCAAACGCAAGGCTATGTCCACAGGCAGAGCATTTTACCATACCGGAAAGCCAATGACTTTCTGCGGGGCGCGGGCGGCGTTTCGGCAGGCGTTCGTTTTGCAGACGCTGGACAACAGTTTCCCAAAGCGTTTCTGTGACGATTGGGTCCCAATCGCCTTTGGAAAGGATTGCCGCAGGTGTGAAATAATCCCTGTCTGCACGTCTGCCCGGCGTCCAGCGCAAATATCCGCAGTATACGGGGTTATTCAGGATATAACGGACAGTACGGCTTTCAAAAGGGTTTCCCTGATGTGTGCGCAGTCCTATTTTATTCAACTGCTGTGCTAAGGCGGGAAGGGAAATCCCTGCCGCGTATTGTTGGAACAGCCAGCGTACCGCCTCCGCTTCTTCCGGCACAACGGAAAGGCTTTTATTTTCATTCCGGTAGCCAAAGGGGGCGGCAGTCTGCCATTCGCCCTGTTCCGCCTTTTTCTGCATAGTCTTATGAACTTCCTCTGCAAGATTCAGGGAATAATATTCTGCCATTGCTTCCAGCATACTTTCATAAATGACGGCGAATTTATCGTCCTCCGGCACAGGCTCTTTTACGGATATCACCTTTACACCGCTTTTTTTCAGCAGGGATTTATAGAGCACAGCATCCTCTCTGCTGCGGGCGAAGCGGTCATATTTATGCACAAGGATTACCCGCAGGCGGCTGTTTTTTTGACGCGCCAGCCGTATCATGCGCTGGAAAGCAGGGCGGTTTTCAGCTTTCCGCCCCGAGATACCTTCATCCATAAAAATCCATTCTTCTGGGATACAGTATCCGTTCTTTTGGGCAAACGCTTTGATTTCTTCCATCTGTGCTGCCGGGGAATACGCTGTCTGTTCTTCTGTGGAAACGCGGATATATGCTGCGGCAAAATCCATGCTGCGGCCCTCCTTTGAAAAGTTCCAAGGAAGTTTATGACAGAGCAGAGGGAAATATGCGGCTGCCCGCGAATACGGTTTTCCTGCTTGCCTTTTGTGCCGCTCCATTGTAAAATAGGCGCAGAGGTGATTGCTTTGAATGAAAAACAGCTTCAGGAAATGGAACAGAAAGCGTATGACAACGGTCTTTTTGTATCGAAACTTTCAAAGGCAGACGCGGAAACGGCGGTACGGAAGATTTACGCGGTTTTCAAAAATCAGGGTTTTGATTATATCATTATCAATGATGAAGGAATGTTCCGCTTTAACGGCGACCGTCTGCGCTTTGCGGAGTTGATTGCAGACGTGGGCGAGCTGGAGCATGGGAATAAATATGAGCGGCGGCTCACCCCATATGAATATGATTTTTTGCGGGGATATGTGGAATATGGAAAATTCGCGCTTGCGCGCCAGTCAGATGACATAGAACGTCCGCGGCGGGCAGCTTCCCGGGTAATTGTACCGGAGGATACGAAAGCTTACCAGAGGCTTTGCAGACAGGTTATTGGGCAGGAGGAAATGAAACGCACGCTCTGCAAGCTGGCGGCTGTGTATCAGTTTGCGCGGAAACGTGAGGAATACAGCCTTGTTTCGCCGCCGATTCATAAGGTACTGGCATTTATTGGGCCGCCGGGAACGGCAAAAACAACAGCGGCGCGTTTCTTTGCGGAAATGATGACGGAGGAGGGCATTATAGGAGGCAGCCGGATTGCTTATGTTACGGGGACACAGCTGAAAGCGAAATATGTCGGGCAGACTTCTGAACGCGTCCACCAGATTTTTGAAGGGAATGATATCATCATCATTGATGAGGCATATTCTCTTGTGAACTACAACGAAGCTGAGCGGACAGATAATTTTTCACAGGAGGCTCTTGCACAGCTTTGTATCGAGGTAGAGGACCACAGCGACGACAAGCTGATCATATTTGCGGGGTACGGCGGGAAAATCAACGAAAAGAATAATAAAATGAAAAAATTCCTGAGTGAAAACCCAGGTATCGCCAGCAGGATTACATTTACAGTCCAGTTTTCGCCTTATACGGCAGAAGAAATGCTGGATATATTTGAAGCACTGGCGGGACAGGCAACCTTCCGGCTGGAGGACGGCTGGCGGGAGCTTATGCTGCCGTTTTTCGAGGAAAGGCTCAAGGACGAAAATTTTGGCAATGGGCGCGAAGCAAGGCGTTTTCTGGAGCATGCAATGGCAATTGCGGCGGAAAAATTTTTAAGATGGGCAGCGGAAACGGAGAGCAACAGTCCTTATGGAAGGGAGCGAGAGGAACGCCAACGGCTTTCCATTCTGACATGTGAGGATTTGAGAGAGGCATTGTTGGAATTTAAGAAGGACCAGGGCTGGGAATAAAACGAGCTTTTGTTTATGTTGGTAGAAAGTTACTGTAAAAAAAAGCGGCAAAGCCTTTGCAGGCCCTGCCGCTTTTTCGTTTCAGCTGATTTTCTTTGGGCGTTCCTTGCGGTTCATTCTGAAATATTCGGAAAGTGCCGCGATAAACTGCCCGTTCGTTGGCTTTTCCGCCGGAAGGTACCCGGCAGTTTCAAAATATACCTGCGGACCATTTTTCTTCCACGCGCTTTCAATCGCATGGCGTATTGCCCTCTCCACCTTGCTGGCTGTCGTTTTATATGCCCGTGCAATATCGGGATACAGCCCTTTTGTAATACCCATTAGCACATCGGAATCCTCAACTGCCATCATCACAGCCTCGCGTATAAAACGATACCCCTTTATACTGGCGGACATGCCCATGCGGCTCAAAAGTACCGAAATTTCTGCTTCAAGATTCTGGAAAGGGTTTTCCATTGGGCTTACGGGAAATTCTCCTGGTTCCGCCGGAGCGGCAGAATGGCTTTCTTCCTGATCCAGAAGCTGGTGTATCCGCTCAAGCAGCAGCTCACCCTGTATAGGCTTTGCCATATAGTAATCCGCGCCGAGCGCGATTGCCTTGCGGACGAGCTTATCGCTGTCTATTGCGGAGATCATCACGCAAACGCAGTGGATTCCCATTTTCCGCAGCCGTTCCAGTACCCAAAAGCCGTCTCTGTCACCCAGCAGGACGTCCATCAGTACAACATCAGGCTCAATTTCCTTTGCCATTTCCAATAACTCAGGTCCGCTGTCGGTCATCCCCAAGACCGTCATTTCCCCTCTGCGTTCGAGACAACGCTTCAGACGTTGCAGGTAAAATCCGTCCCTGTCTGCCAGAATGACTCTGTTTTTTCTTTTTTCCTTCATAAAGACTCCCCCGTTCTAAAAATATTGACAAGAAAAGCCGGCTTCCCTTCCGTTTTCTGTCAAAATCATTATACAGCCTGTCGGTTTTTATTACCATATCCGCAGAGTATAATGTCAAATTGCATCCTTCAACGCCGCAAAATCTGTATTTCTGCCCTTTGGCGGCGAAACACCGCTTTTCGGACAGGCTCTGCCGCTTACAGCTCTGCCATCATGTTTTCGATGAAAATGCCGTAGCCCCTTGTCGGGTCTTTTGAGAAAACATGCGTGACCGCACCGACAAATTTGCCGTTTTGCAGGATAGGAGAGCCGCTCATACCCTGCACGATGCCGCCCGTTTTTTCCAAAAGGCGGGGATCCGTGACGCGAATCGTCATATCCTTATGCTTTTTATCGCCGCTTCTGTCAATGCTGCTGATTTCAATGCGGTATTCCTGCACGCCGTTTCCCTCCAAGTCCGAAAGGATGACGGCGTTTCCTTCCTGTATTTCATCCATCGTGGCAACGGGCAGGGTTTTTCCGGAAAATACACCGCTTTCCGCTCTGCCGTATATGCCTACGTCTGTATTTTTGCGGATTTTTCCGAGCTTTTCTTCCATTTCGACAATGCCTGTCAGTTCGCCCGGTTCGCCTTTTTGTCCCTTAACAATTTCGGTTAACTCCGTATCCGTCAGAGTACCTTCCCGAATTACCATCAGTCCGCCAGTGTCCACATCATAAACGCCGTGTCCCAATGCGCCAAAGCTGCCGTTGGTCGGGTCGTAAAACGTTACCGTACCGATGCCCTGAATGCTGTCGCGTATCCAAACGCCGAGCTTGTACGCCTGATCTGCCGCGCTGAACGCTGGCGTAATTTCCACCTCCTTCTCTTTCCCGCTGCGTTCCAGCCGCAGCGTTATACTCTGCCCGCCGCTGTTTTCTACCGTTTCCAGAAAGGCTTCCTTGTTTTCCAGTGTTTTACCATTTGCCTGCAAAATCAGGTCGCCTGTTTCCAGAACGCCTTTGCATGGTTCGGATACCTCATTGTTCTCTCCGTCCACAAAGCCTGTACCAAGCACGAGAAGCCCTTTGGTATCCATCGTCACGCCAAGCGTGCGCCCCACAGGCACAAGCTCTGTACACGGCAGCACCTGTGCCGGAACGGTTTTGAGCGGCACTGTATTGCATAAATAAAACGTAACTTCTGTGTTTCCTGCCTTTTTCGGCTCGGCGGTAATTGCCGTACCCAGTTCCAGGTGGAGCTGGTCTGCCAGCGGTTCGGTCGTAACGCCCAGAACGCCGACGCTTTCCTCCGTCCTTGCGGAAACGGGCAGTCTGGTAGAAATTTCCAGTGCCTGACCCTGCAAAAGCGTCAGCTTTTCCGGCAGGAGCCAGCCAAGGCTGACCCATGTCAGAATGGGAATAAGAACCGCAGCCGCAGGGAAGAATGTTTTCAAAAGGCAGAATTTTTTTTCATTTTTCAAACGCATCTGCTACACTCCCGCCTGGTTCATTTTGGAGCAGAAATCAAAAACTTTTCCGCTCCGTATTTAATCTTGCCGAAGAAAAAAGGAGATATACAGCCCAAAAACACCATAAAAAAACAAACGGCGGCAGTTTCCGTAAAAAATACATGTGGGAATTTTTTTCGTGATAAGACGAAAAATTTCTATGTATTTTGGCGAAAAAAAGCCCTCCGTCCGCGGAATCTTCCGTAAAACGGAGGGGGACAGACGGAAACTGCTTTCCGGCCGGATGTTCAGCCAACGCAGTGCATTGCCCGCAGAAGTCCCTGCATCTGAGAAATTCCAGTTTCCTGAGATGTGATAATTGCTTCCAGTATCGGCTTTAATTCAGGGCAGATACTGTATTGCAGGGCATTCCGCGCCATACGCACCGCGCCCCTGTGATGGGGGATCATTTCCCATATAAAGTCGCAGTTAATCTGGTTTGTTGTCCTTGCATTCCGCATTTCCTGAAACATTGTCTGCATAATCTGGCTGTTCTTTTGGCGGTAAAGCGTCAAATCACGCCGGGGATTGTTTCGACCGGTACAGATGGTCTGGATTTTCCGCATGTTTTCAATGCTTTTAGTCTGCTCTGTAATAATTCCCTCTGCAAGCTCCTGCAACGGAATATTTGTTGTATATTTCAGGATATTATGCGATATCTCTATTGCCGCGCGGTGGTGCGGTATCATCTGTGTGATGAAATCGTAGGAAATGCTGTCCGTTTCTTCCGCGCCTGTCATGCCTGTTATCATTTCGTCCAGAATACAGTGGTAAACCGCCAGATAATCTTTTGTGACATTGCTCAGCCTGTAATCTGTCTGCATCTTTTTTCCTCTCTTTCCGGTTGTGCTGTTTCCATTATATGAAGCGGCAGGGCAATGGGTGCGCCCGCGAAAATCCTAGGAGCTTGTTGACAATAACCGCGCCGTTCCTTTATAATGGAAACAGCTGGAAAAGGCAGTTAAAATGCCTGTATCTCAGGCTTTGGGACGCTTTCAGATGGGTCTGTTTCTGTCCATCTCCATGTGTTTTACCCGAAGTGATTTTACAGGCACTTTCTGCCGCGCTAAAACAAAAGAAGGGGGAACCACATTGAAACGATTTCAAAAAAGCATTTCGGCATTTTTATGCTGTGTTATGGCATGCTCTCTTTGTACGGCACTCCCGCCTGTCAAAGCAGAAGCCGCCGAGGCGGCAAATGTTGTTGTGCAGCAAAAAGGCTCGATTGGGCTGACAGTTTGTTTTGATTTTCCACAGACGAGGGAGTCTGTGGAGGACAGAGCTTTACAACTGACGCTTTCGGGCGGCGGCAAACAGGGCGTAATTGACCTGAACAGCGGGAGTTTATCTGGCGGGCTTTCCGGCCGCGTATCCGTATTGCAGAAAAATACGGAAGGTACGGAGCTGACAACAGAGCAGCAGATTGGATATTTGGAGGCGGAGGTTTCCGGCCTGGATTCCGGCAGCTATAAGATGACGCTCTCTGGGAAAGGCTATGCCGATTTTTCGCAGAACGTACAGTTGGGCGACTACTCTAAGCATCTTATTATCAGCACAGCAGGCGGGGCGTTCGCGCTGGGCGATGTGGATGGAAACGGTTCTGTCAATGAGGATGACCGTTCCATGATGGCAAAGCATGTTGACGAAAAAGACGCGCCTGCCGCCTGCGATTTGAACGGCGATGGAGAGGTCGATTTGATTGACCTTGTATATATCAGCCGCTCTCTGGGACTTTCTCCTGAAACACAGGTTTTGGAAACTGCCACGATTGCCAGACTGGTAGTTGATACAGATGGGCTGAATGTAGAAGGTTCTTTGAATGATTTGTTTGCCGATAATGAAACGGCAGTCAAAATAGCATCTGCATCTGGCGGAACTATCTCCATTCCTGTTGATTTGGGCAGCGGCGTGGAAATGAGTCAAATTGATATTACAACACCTGCCGTTGCAGGGGAAGTCCTTGCAGGTACTGTTGAATTGGAACTGGCGGATGGCGGGAAAGAGGCCATTGATTTTGACCAGACTCGGCCTGAGGGCGTTCATGCCATTGGGCGGATTGCAGGGCAAAATGTAATCACGATTCCTCTGGGCAGGAAAGTTGCGGTCAAGAAGGTTACGATTACGGTTACAAGAGTTGAGGGACAGAGCGGCACGAATCCGGAATTTGCCGTAGTTACGCAGATTGAGTTTCTCAAGGACATTGTACCTGACGCACCGTCCGATACTTCACAGGTGAAGGGCGTGAAGGCTGTTCCAGGGGATGGTTCTGTGATGCTTTCGTGGAATTCCGTCCACAATGTAACGGGTTACTCTGTGGCGTATGGTACAGCACCCGATGCACTGAAACAGACGGATGTTACAAAGACAAACAGCATTGCCATCAACGGCCTGGAAAATATGAAGGAATACTATTTCCAGGTAACGGCTACAAACGGTTCCTGGAAGGGAACACCTTCTGAACTGGTCAGTGCAACGCCGCAGCCCATGAAGGTACCCGGCGCGCCCTCTAATATCCGCGTAGAATCCGCCGACAGGGCACTGCGCGTCAACTGGGGCAACACGAAGGACGCAACGATGTATCAGGTATTCTACCGCACTGCCGGTCAATCTGCATTTACACAGTTCGGCGGCAATCTGACAGCTACAAGCGCGGTGATTACCGGTCTGGAAAATGGTACGACTTATGAGGTTGCTGTGAAAGCGGGCAACAGCAAGGGCTTTGGCCCGTATTCTTCGACAGCATCCGGCACGCCGAACCCTGAGCTGCTCGAAATGCCTGAGCTCCCTGCGGAAGGGCGGATTGACAACAGCCAGATAGTATCTATTGTCATGGCGGATAAAAACAATACCAACAGCAGCCTTTGCCCGAATTTCAATGTTGCTAAGGATTTGATTGATAACGATGCGGCGACTTATTGGATTGCAAAGAACTGGTCGCTTGACAGTACCTTTACGTTTACATTCAGTTCGCCGCAGGATATGAACTATCTGCTGCTTGTGCCTTATCTGGATAAGGCTTACAAGAGCCGGATTAGTACATACACCATTACGGCGAAGGATGAAAGCGGCAATACCATTCTTACTCTTGAGAAAAAAGCTGCACCGAACATTACCGAACGCAATTACCTCGTTCTTCCGTTCCCGGAAACAAAGGGAATAAAGAGCCTGAGCATTGCACTGGGCGAAAAAGAGGGCGGCCCACGCGTCAGCATTTCGGAAATTGCGTTCTACAAGAGCGATTCCATGCCTGACAAGATTGCGGAATTGTTTACAGATGGCACTTTTACTGCGCTGAAAGATGGCGTAACGCTGGAACAGATTCAGACGCTGAAAGACCGTCTGGACTCTATGGCAGATTTTTATATGGATATTGACCGTCTGCGGGATGAATTGACGCTGGCGCAGAAACTCAAGGACGGCAGCGCAGACGCGCTTGGGCTTGTCCGTAATGAGTTCCAGAGCCGTACATCAGCAAAAGATTCCCAGTATGGTCAGTCCGCAAGCGATTTTCAGCCTGTTGGCATTACTGCGGCGGCAGGATCTACGGTTGCGGTCTATGCGGAACTGCCGGGCGATAAACCTGTTTCGCTGATACCGACACAGTATTTCGGCGAATCCGGCATCTGGCGGGGCGGCGCGATCCAGTTGCAATCCGGCAGAAATTATATCACAACGCCGAAGATTGGTTCCCTGACAGACCCGCGCGGAGGCATGTATTACCTTGCATATGCTGGCGAGAAGCCTGAAGAAATCAAGCTGCATATACGCGACAGCGAGGGCGTGACGCGCATTCCAGTGCTGGAGCTTTCCAATTGGTATAACATGGATGAAACGGCTCGCGAAGCGGCAATACAGAAATATGTGGACGAACTGAAAGCCCATTGCGGCACATTGAGCGGCTCTTTGCAGACCTCTATACAGAATGCAACGGAAATCTCTACGCCGAGCGTACTGCTTTCCCTGCCTGCTGATGCTGTGAAGACGGTAGTTGATAAAGGAAATGCGGTAGATACATTGTACCAGAATGTTCTTGCGTGGGAAGAAGTGCTTTTTGTTGCAAACAAAACACAGGGCATCATTCCGGCAAACATGAAGTTTACAGAATATGAATACCCTATGACTACCAGACAGAATATCCGCTATATGCGTATGTTCGCGGGTGCGTTCATGTATGCCGCGGGCAATCATATTGGCATTGGCTATGGTTCTGCCTCCGGTCTTGTGCAGGGCAAGCCGACTTCCAACGGCAGTGGTTCTTTGTTTGGCTGGGGCATTGCCCATGAAATCGGGCATAACATGGACAAGCTGGGCAAGGCGGAGATTACAAACAATATTTATTCGCTTGCCGTACAGGCATGGGATGGCGGTGGCATGAAAAAACAGACCCGCCTGACTTATTCCGGTATTTGGGATAAGGTTTATGAAAAAGTTTCGGCAGGCAGACCGGGTGCTGCGAATAATGTATTCGTACAGCTTGGAATGTATTGGCAGCTTCATCTGGCATATGACAGTGCGGACAATCCGCTGGGCTTTTATAATGAATTTTTCACACGTTGGAAAAATGGTGAGCATAGCGGCAAACCTTATAATGATCGCGTTGCCCTGATTGCGTCTGAGGTTGCAGAGCGTGACCTGACAGAGTTCTTTACACGCTGGGGCATGGAGCTTAGCGAAACGACAAAAACTGAAATTGGTAAACGTACGAAAGAGGACAGGGCGATCTGGTACCTGAACGATGACAGCTATGCCAGCCGTTTGGACGGAAATAAAGGCGGCAGCATCGAAGCTGTGATTTCCGCAAGTGTTGCAGGAAATACAGCCACAGTGACCCTTAATTCGAACTCTGAGAATATTTTAGGTTATGAAATCCTCCGCAATGGTACAAAGGTTGGCTTTGCTCGTGTTGACAGGACAAAAGATACCTGTGTCTATGTGGACAACCTCGGTGAAGCGAACAACCTTGCTTACAAGTATTCAGCAGTCCCCATTGACATTCTGGGGAACATTGGCACAGAAGTGGCGGCGGAGGAAGTTCGCGTGGCTTATAATAAGGCGATTGACAGCGGATTATATACGGTTTCTTCGGAAGGTGGCAAGTTAACCATTACGATGAAGAGCGGAGAAGTTCCTGTTACAGGCATTCTGACGGGCGAAAACAGCACGAGCTGCGTTGTCAGGGTCAAAGCAGCAGATTCGGAGAAGTGGACAGTAGCCCTGAATGGAGCAGTTACAGCGTCCCAGCCTGCATATTTCCATAAGCCTGGCGCGCCAGCGGAAGATACCCGCATTTGGACATTTGACGCGGCAATTATAGAAATTACAGGGCTATTGGATACAAATATCCAGCTTTTGGATTATCCCGGCGACCGAATTGATTTCTATGAAACTGCGGCAGTAGGACGTCTGAAAGAAGTATATAAATATGGTGAAAATAGTGAACAGGTCATTCCGGAGAACACGCTTGTCATCATTGGTACATATCGTGGCGACCCTGTTTACAACACCGTTGAAATACAGGCGCGTTATCAGGCCGAGAAGGATGGCGAGGGCGGCGATAAGGACGAACCTAATGTCATTCAGCGTCCTGTGAACGGCTACGCGCTTCTGTTTGCGGAAATTCCAGAGGATGGGGAAGTCAGCGACACCAGTGATGGTTTCTTTATCTTCGTTCCTGATTTGGAGGCGGAACGGGCATTGAATGAAAAGGATAACATAATTTATCCACGCCCTGAAAATCAAACCGGGGATACGATTGAAATTGAAACGGAAAACGGTTTCCCTATGGAAATCCGAGCGGTTCTTTACCGTACAAATGAGCCTGAAAGCAGTGACAACCGGCGTACAACCAGTGAAACTCTCTGGATCAGTTTCCCCAGTAAGGACACCTTTCCGCAGATTGAGCTGAAAAGCACCCCTTAACAGGGCTTAAAACATTGGGGATCAGCCCCATTGGAAAACTGCAGTTTCTTCATAAAAACTATTTCAGACGTACAGGCTCCTGCCCGGCAGATACCGGGCAGGGGCTGGCGGCTGGATTTCAAAAGAAAGGAAAAAAACATGAAAAAAATACGTTTTCCAGCTTTATTTCTGGCATTCCTTCTGGCGTTGCCTGCGGCGGGCACTGTTTACGCAGTGGATTCGCCTACATTGGTATATTCCTCAAATTCAAAAGGGGACCAGCAAACGCTGAAACTTGACGGACTGCCATCGGACTGTTATGGTGTGCAGCTGACGATTTCCACAGAAGGAGGCAAAAATTTCAGATTTGACCCTGACCGCACGCTCTCTAAAAATAATGGGTATTCTGTCGAAAAGCACAGCAACGATACAGTCACGCTGTACATTACTGCGGGGGAAAGTTCGCAGAATACGGGCAGTTCCCTGACTTTGGGGACGCTTTCCTCGGATAAGGCGTTTTCCATTGAATCTGTTTCCGGCAGATTGGTGAACAGCGACATGAAAGATCAGACGTATTCCCGCATATCCTTCAAGGAAGATGGCAAATCCTCCGGCTCCGGAACTTCCTCTGACAGCTCAAAGCGTTATGCCGTTGAGGTACGGGTAACCAGAGGCGGCGAGGTGGAGGCAAGCCCTTCCCATGCGGGCAGGGGCACAAAAATCACGCTGACAGCGGCACCGGATGAGGGTTATTATCTGGACGACCTGACTGTTTATGATGAAGATGACAACGAAATCGAGCTTACGGAACAGAACAGCCGCCGTTATACCTTCACGATGCCCGCCTCCGATGTACGGGTTGAACCGATATTTGTATCCGGTGAAGAACCGGAACGTCCGGAAACACCGGATATTCCCGTTTCCCTGCCGTTTCGCGATGTTCCGCAGAGCGAATGGTTTTACAGTGCGGTGCAGTATGTATATGGGAACGGCATGATGTCCGGCACAGCCCCTGATCTGTTCAGCCCCAACGTTACAACAACGCGCGGTATGATCGTTACCATACTTTACCGGCTGGAAGGCAGACCGGCTGTTTCTGCCGCGCCGTTCAGGGACGTGCCTGCAAGTCAGTATTATGCGGGTGCGGTGGCATGGGCTTCTGAGAATGGAATTGTATCCGGCTACGGAGATGGTCTTTTTGGCCCGGAGGATACCATTACGCGGGAACAGATGGCGTCTATCCTGTACCGCTATGCTGACTATAAGGGCTATGACATGAGCGGTTCCGCTGACCTTTCTGTTTACGTGGATGCTGGAAAAATCAGTCCTTACGCGATGACTGCCCTGCAATGGGCGAATGCGAATGGTCTTGTATCCGGCACAACGCCCGAAACGCTGACGCCCAACGGCAGTGCGACTCGCGCGCAGGTCGCGTCTATATTGATGCGGTTCTGCAAAAATATTGCGGGATAAGGCGTTTTTAGGCAGTGTCGTTATGAGTCATGTATACGTATTTTCGAGCATAATTTTGTCGGAAAGGCGTGTGCAGATACTCATGACAACACTGCCTGGAACAAAATACTTTCGTCTGACAAAGGCATGGCACTTTATGCGTGTTGGCTAAAGAAATCAATCTGAAAAGAAAAGTTGTTTTCTTTAGCCAAGCCGCCTTTGGCAGAAGGAGGTATTTTTTTTATGCGAAAAAGGCATGCAATTTATGCGGAGGAAATCTTTCTTTGCAATTATGGGACAGAGTGTGGTAAAATAAGTAAAAGCCGCTTAATAAGTATTGCCAAAAGAGACCAGCACGGACAACTGTTAAAAATGACGATGGAAGGATGGAAAATAAAGAGAGGGTGAATCTGCGATGTTTCAGAAAAACGATTATGTGATTTATGGAAACAGCGGGATATGCAGGGTGGAAGACGTTGGTGTTCCGGAAAACTATCCGATAGTCAGGGCAGGCAGGCTTTATTATACGCTTGTGCAGGTGTTCGGTACGGGTACGATTTACGCGCCTGTGGACACGCAGGTCTATATGCGGAATATACTGACGAAGCAGGAGGCGGAAACGCTGATTGAGCAGATACCGGAAATCAAGGCGGAAGCCTTTGCGGGTCAGGATGTGCGGACGCTGAGCGAGAAATATCGGGAATGTCTGGATACCCACCAGTGTGAGGATTTAGTGCGGCTGATAAAAACGATTTGTCAGAAGAAACAAAGCATTGCGGGGAGTGGGAAAAAGCTGGCGAAAACGGAACAGGATTTCGGCAGGCTGGCAAAGGATCTGCTTCATCAGGAATTTTCTATAGCGTTGGAAATTCCCCTCGAAGCTGTGGAGGAGTATATTTTGAAACGTGTGCGCGCAGTGCAGGGGTGAGAGCTTCGGCAGATCGGTTCAGAAAGGCAGAGAAATATGATTTCTTATATCAGAGGCTCGCTGGAAAGACGGGCGGAAAATTTTATCATAATAGAAAGCGGGGGAATCGGCTATCAGGTTTTTGTTTCCCCTGCAACGCTGGCAAAGCTGCCGCAGACGGGTGATGAGGTGAAGATTTATACCTATCTTGACGTTAAAGAAGGCGGTATATCGCTATACGGCTTTTCTTCCTCGGAGGAACAGGAAATGTTCCACAAGCTGCTGACAGTCAGCGGGGTAGGACCGAAGGGCGCGCTGGGCTTTCTGGCGCAGCTGACGCCCCGTCAGCTGATACTGGCAATTCTTTCCGATGATGTGAAAACGCTCTGCCAGGCCCCGGGAGTTGGGCGAAAAACGGCACAGCGGGTCGTGCTGGAATTGAAGGATAAATTTCGGACGGAAGAAGCATTGGAGCAGGGCGAAATGTGGCAGCGGGAGCTTTCACCAACGGGCGGCACAGACGCACGGTTTGAAGCAATTGACGCTATGATGGCACTGGGATACAGCCGAAGCGAGGCAGGAAAGGCGGTCAATGCTGTTGCGGCGGAAGGTATGACAACAGAGGATATTTTGAAGGCGGCTCTGAAAAAGATGGTCGCTTTTTGACAGAGAAAAACAGGGCGGCTCTGCCGTCTGGGATAAAAGCAGGTGTTGGATTTGGAAAACAGGCGGATTTTGACGGCGGGTTTCCGCGAGGAAGACCGCGAACTGGAGCCGAAACTGCGGCCCGCGAGTCTGGAAAATTATATTGGGCAGGAAAGTGTAAAGGAAAACTTAAAGGTATTTATTGAGGCGGCAAAGCAGAGGAAAGAGGCTCTTGATCATGTCCTGCTTTACGGTCCGCCGGGATTGGGGAAAACAACTCTCTCCAATATTATTGCGAATGAGATGGGCGTACATATTAAAACAACCTCCGGTCCGGCGGTCGAACGCCCGGGGGATATGGCAGCAGTGCTGAACAGCCTGAGCGAAGGCGATATTTTGTTTATAGACGAGATACACAGGCTGAACCGTATGATTGAGGAAATTCTCTATCCGGCGATGGAGGATTATGTGATAGACATTATGATCGGCAAGGGGCCTGGAGCGCGGTCTGTTCGACTGGATCTGCCGCAGTTTACGCTGATTGGCGCGACAACGCGCATCGGGCTTCTGACTGCACCGCTGCGGGACAGGTTTGGCGTTGTACAGCGGCTGGAGCCGTATAATGTGCAGAACCTGAAAATCATACTCAGGCGTTCTGCGGAGGTATTGCAGGTGGAGATGGAAGAAGAAGGCGCGGAAGAGATTGCCCGCCGTTCAAGAGGAACGCCAAGGCTGGCGAACCGCCTGCTCAAACGTGTGCGGGATTTTGCGCAGGTGCGCTATAACGGCGTGATTACGGGGGAGGTTGCACGATTCGCGCTGGATTTGCTTGAAGTGGATAAAATGGGACTTGAGCAGACGGACCGGAACATGCTGCTTGCGATGATAGAAAAATTTAACGGCGGGCCGGTCGGGTTGGATACGCTGGCGGCGTCCGTCAATGAAGAAGCAGAAACGATTGAGGATGTGTATGAACCGTACCTTTTGCAGCTGGGATATATCCAGCGAACGCCAAGGGGGCGCATTGTGACGAAGCAGGGATATGCGTATTTCGGCATGGAAAAGCCGGAACCATGAAAGGAGAACGGAATGAAGCTGGAAATCAAAGAAGTAGCAGAGGCTGTGCGGGACGAGCTGCTCTGCTATGAGGATGCGGAACAGGCGGCTGTCCGCTGGGAGAAGGAATTTCTGGAATGGGCGGAAAAAAACGCTGGAAAACGCAAGGATGTGCTTGCGGAAAAAGGCGGTATATTCCTGAAAATCAAGGATGAGGACGAGATTTTTGAAATGGCGGATTCCTATATGGACGCGCTTGCGGAGGGCAGTGTAAAGCAGTATTGGAGGGAATTTTAACAGGAGGGACGGAAATGGCAGAAATCATGCTGAATGATCTCCTGCGCTTTTCAGATGTGGAAATGGGAAGTGTGAAGATAAAATTCAACCAATGGAACGGCTCGAAAGACCCGATGGAGCTTTACAAGGAAAATCCGGAAATTGTTAACACCGACTGGCTGTTTGCAAAAAAACAGCGTGATTATTTCAGCGTAGGGCAAACTGCCGTCTGTTTTCTGAAGCTGTCTTATGACCGCTGGCTTTTGACAACGATCAAGAAAGTAACGAAAAAGCGGGACAATGTAAAAATAGACCATGTTGCCTTTGACGGGGTGGAGTTGCCGGAGTACAGTCAGTATTATGGGCGGGTCATTGTGCGCTACCATAAGCGGACGCGCCCGCAGGGCGTATTTTATAAGCGCGTTTATCAGGAATTGGTGGTTTGTGAGGTTTTGCCCGCGGCGTTTGACGGGGACGATTTTCCGGGATATGACAAGGTGCGGCTGTCCTACCGCCAGCTTGCAGCGATTCTGGAACGGGGGAAGCGCGACTGGATTGCGGCACTGGAAAGCCAGAAAGCAGTTTATCTGATTACGGATAAGGCGAACGGCAGGCTTTATGTTGGCTCTGCAACGGCAGATAAAGGGATGCTTCTGGAACGCTGGCGCGCGTATGCCAAAGACGGGCATGGCAGGAACGAGGAGCTTGTGAAGCTCAAAGCGGAAAAAGGATTTGACTATATAAAAGATAATTTCCAGTATGCCATTTTGGAAAATTATAACGCCAGAGTGGACGATGCTGTGGTTTTGGAGCGTGAAATATGGTGGAAGGAAACGCTGCAAAGCAGAAAATTTGGGTATAACGGCAATTAGGCAGTGTCGTCAAAAGTGTCTGTACACGCCTTTCCGGCAAATTTTGTCGGCTTTTTCGTTAAAAATTCCTGCCGTACC